>CAYZNT010000011.1:27850-89680 GCA_964479735.1 uncultured Clostridia bacterium | reverse complement strand
ATATTCTTGCTTTTTTGATCTTCTATTATTTAGCTCATCCCCGGGGCGTTCTTCATTGTCCAGAAGAATATACGAATATACGCACCGTCCCCTTACTCCTGCTCGAGTCGGGACTGGTCGAAAAGGTGGGGGGCAAGAAAACCGGGCGCTATCGCCTGAAAAAGCCGGGATGAAGAAAAGGCGGGATTCGGAAGCGTATTCGGAGTCGGGCCTGGAACGCCTCCCTGAACGCCTGCCGGCGCCGGATCGAGGAGATCGGAAGAAAGAAGCAGGCGACGGACCGGAAACGGAAGAACACTTCGCACCTTCAGAAATCGGGACGGCCCCGGAACGGAGATGAACGGATCCGGTTCTGGAGGCGTATCGTGTAAAGGGGCCCTGTGATGGGTGCCCGGGAGGATGGGTCGATGGGCGCGCGCGCGATACCGATCGTTTTGGCGTTGCTGGCGGTGGCGTGGTCCGGGACCGGATCCGGGGAGGAGAAACGCCTCCGGGACGGGACCGGGAAGGTCCGCCTGGTGCGGGTGGGAGGGGTCTCGTTCCTCATGGTGCGGATCCCGGCCGGGGAGGCGCGGATGGGGAGCCGGGAGGGCTGGCCGGACGAGCGCCCGGTGCACCCCGTGCGCATCCGCAGGCCGTTCTGGATGGGAAAGACCGAGGTGAGCCAGGCGCTGTGGAAGGCGGTGACCGGCGCGAACCCATCGGCCTTTCCCAGGGGCGGTGATCACCCGGTGGAACGGGTGAGCTGGGACGACTGCCAGGCGTTCCTCCTGGCCCTGAAGCGGGGCACGGGCATCCCGTTCCGATTGCCCAGCGAGGCGGAGTGGGAATATGCATGCCGGGCCGGGACCCGGGCCGAATCCCCCCCCCGGTTGGACGAGGTCGCCTGGACCGAGCGCAACTCGGGGGGGACGACCCACAAGGTCGGGGGCAAGGCGGCCAACGCCTTCGGACTCCACGACATGCTGGGAAACGTCTGGGAGTGGTGCCAGGACTGGTACGGCGGGGAGTACTACCGGATATCGCCCCCGGACGATCCTCCCGGCCCGGTTTCCGGCATCCACCGGGTGGACCGGGGAGGCTCCTGGGCGCACAACCCGGACTGCGCGCGCCCGGCCAAGCGCGATGGGAGCGGGCCCGCTTACCGCTCCTACATGATCGGGCTGCGCCTGGCGGCCGACGCGCTGGAACCCGCGGCCGGGTCGGGACGCTGAACAGGATTCGGGAAACCGAGTCGGGACGGCACCGATCGCCCGGACCCGACCTTGCTCTCCCCTGCCCGGAGTGTTGCAACGAGGGATGGGGGGGAAGCCGCGGATTCAAAGGTTCAAGTACCGCCCCCGGGGCCGGGTTGCTCCCGGGCGCATCCGGGGGTAGAATGCAGCGATGAGAACCGCCCGGGATCCCCGCCATGCCCCATAGCCGGAGGTTGCGCAACCGGGAGACCCATTGCGGGGCCTGCGGGCTGCCCCACGGGCGCTGCGTCTGCTCCCTGGCGCCGAGGCTGGAGATCGGCACCGAGTTCCTGATCGTCTCCCACGCCAAGGAGATCGTTCGCACCAGCAACACGGCGCGGCTCGCCCGGCTGGCCATGCCGGGGACGCGGATCCTGCTGCGCGGGGTGAAGGGGGAGCCGATCCCGGCCGGAGAGTTCGAGCGGGAGGGAACCGATTTCTTCCTGCTCTACCCCTCCCCGGAGGCGCGGGAAATCGGCGGGGAGTTCCGGAGCGGCCGGTCACGGCCCTTCGTGATCGTCGTGCCCGACGGGAGCTGGCGCCAGACCGCCCGGGCGGTGCGGCGCGAGGAGGGGCTGCGGGCCCTGCCCCGCCTCCGGCTGCCGCCGGGGCCGGAGTCGCGCTACGCGCTGCGCACCCAGCCCGCCGCCGGGCTGGTCTCCACCTTCGAGGCCATCGCCCGGGTGGTGGGCATCCTGGAGGGGAGAGAGAAGCAGGAGGCCCTGGAAGGCTTCCTGGACGAGATGGTGCGGCGCAACCTCGTCAACCGCGGGGAGCTGGCCGAACCCGGGCCGATCTCCTTTTCGGACTGAATCCTGCGCGACTACCGGATGGAGCTCCGCGGCCCGGATCAAGCGGGTCCCGGCGCACCCCGGGAGTTGAACGAAACCGGTTTTGATATAATATATATATGAAAATCCGCCCCATGGAGGAAAGAATGGTCTGCCCGAATTGCCATACAGAGACCGCCGACGGATCGGGCCGCTGCCCGCGCTGCAACCAAGCGCTCCCGGCCGCCGGCGCCGCATCCGTCCTGAAAGGGGGCTGGGGAAGCTCCTTCAAGCGCATCGGCCTGTTCCTGCTGACCAACCTGCTGGTGGTGCTGAGCATCTCCCTGCTGCTGGGCGTGGTCATGCCGGCCCTCGGCATCCGCCTGGCCGGCATCACGGGCCTGGCCGTGTTCTGCGGCGTGTTCGGCATGGCCGGGGCGTTCATCTCCCTGGCCATCTCCCGCTGGATGGCCAAGCACGCCTACGGCATCAAGCTGATCGACGGCTCGGTGCAGCACCCCGGGCTGCGCCAGCTCTACGAGTCGGTGGTGCGCGTATCGCGCCAGGCCGGCCTGGAGAAGCTGCCCGAAGTCGGCGTCTACGAGTCGCGGGACGCGAACGCCTTCGCCACCGGCCCCTCCCGCAACAAGGCGCTGGTCGCCTTCTCGACCGGGCTGCTGGACTCCATGGACCGGGAGGAGATCGAGGCGGTGGCGGCCCACGAGATTTCGCACATCACCAACGGCGACATGGTGACCATGACCCTGCTGACCGGGATCGCCAACGCCCTGGTCATGTTCCTGGCCCGCATCATCCTGTTCGCCATCGAGAGCTACCTCGGCGGCGACGACGAGCGGCGCGGCCTGGGCGTGCTCAGCCGCATCCTGCTCACCATGGCGCTCGAGACCGTGCTGATGCTGCTGGCCTCGATCCCGCTGGCCGCCTTCTCCCGGATGCGCGAGTACCGGGCCGACGCCGGGGCGGCGCGGCTCGTCTCGCCCCACGCCATGATCCAGGCGCTGAAGGCGCTGGCCGCGGCCGGCAGGCAGCCGGCGCCCAAGGACTCCTTCGCCATCGCCAAGATCAGCTCGCACCAGCGCGTGTCGCTCTGGGCCACCCACCCGGCCATCGAGGAGCGCATCGCCCGGCTGCAGTCCCTGGGGTAGTCGACCGCGCTTCGCGTCCTCCGGGTTGACCCCGCCGATCCGGCCGCCTACAATGGGGTTGGCGAGGTGGAGCCATGTGGGCAAAGGTGCAGCAGGCGTGGCGGGTGATGGGGGTCTCCTGGGACGTGCTGAAGCGGGACAAGGAGCTCCTGCTCATCTCGCTCCTCTCCCTGCTGGGCGAAGCGGCGCTGCTGGCCTCGTTCCTTCGCCCCGTCGTCCGCGCCGGGATGGCGGGCCGGCCCAACCCGTTCCAGGAGGGAAGCGGCCCCGGCTATCTCTGGATCTTCCTGCTCTACTTCTCCCTCTACCTGGTCACCACCTACTTCAACACCGCCATCGCCGCCTGCGCGGTGATCCGGCTGCGCGGCCGCAACCCCACCCTGGGGGACGGTTTCCGCGCCGCCACCGAGTGCCTGCTCTTCATCCTGGGCTGGGCGCTTTTCGCCGCCTCCGTCGGCCTGGTGCTGCGCATGATCGAGGAGAAGTCGCGGTGGATCGGCCGGCTGGCCGCCGGCCTGCTCGGGGTGGCCTTCTCGGTGGCCGGGTTCCTGGTCGTCCCGGTGATCGCCGTGGAGCGGGTCGGGCCGGTCACGGCCCTGAAACGATCGGCGGGCATGCTGCGCCGGACCTGGGGCGACCAGGTGGTCGGCTCCTTCTCCTTCGCCCTGCTCTTCTTCCTCCTGGCCCTCCCCGGGGTCGCCTTCCTGGTGCCCGGCATGCTCCTGGACCGTCCCGCCCCCCTCTGGGCCGGGCTCGCCCTCTTCGCCCTGTACCTGCTGCTGCTGGGGATCGTGCAGGGCACCCTGGGCGTCATCTTCCGCACCGCCGTCTACCTCTACGCGCGCGACCGGCAGGCCCCGCCCGGCTTCCAGGCGGAGATGCTGCAGGAGGCGGTGAGCCTCAGGAACTGAGCCGCTCGATCCGGGAACGCATCCTCAGCCGCCCCCGACCGGGAGGTACTCCTCGAAACGGGTGACCAAGCGGAACCCCTTGCGGATGAAGAGGATCCCGCCCTGGCCCTCCACCCGCATCTCGCGCATGACCCAGGCCCCCCCCGCCTCGGTTTCGAAGAGGCAGACGGTCCAGAGCCGCTTCACCCGCCTGGGGAGCGGCACCAGGGTGTACTCGAGCTTGAGGGGCCGGCCGCTCTCCTCCTCCAGCCAGGCCATTCCCCGCTGCACCACCCCGGCGCCCTTTCCCAGGCCTTCTATCTCCGGGCGGTAGGAGAAGTCGAAGCGCCGGCAGGAGCGTCCGGAGATCAGCGCCCGCTCCGGGTGCGGGCGCAGTTCCAGCCGCTCCTGTCGTTCCGGGTTGAAGGGGGAGTCGGAGAGCGAGATGCGGGCCTGTTTCCCGTCTCCCGCCCGCCTCTCCTCGCGGCGGGCGCGCCGCCCGGCGGTCACGTCGCGCCCGTCCTCGAAGGCCGAGACCAGCTCGCTCTCCACCACCCCGTCTTCGCGCAGGGTGTTGACGAAGCTCATCTCGGTGACCGCCGTGGCCTTCCCGCCGCGGTCCAGCATCTCGGTGCGGACGCTCATCCGGCTCGGGTAGACCCCCTCGAACTGGGCGAAAAGGGATGTGGCCTTGCGCCACAAATCGGCGGCAACCGGGTCGCTCCCCGGTGCCGCGAGCAGCGGCGCGAACAGCAGGGCGAGCAGCAGGCGTCTCATGACTCCTCCGGGTGCGACTCCATTCTACGAAATCGGCCTCCATTCCGCCCACATCCGGGCGGGGGGCGGAAAATGGCTCCGCTGTATCTGGACGTCCGTTCCGGGGCGGAGGTTTCAGCAGGCGGATCTTCCCTCACCCGCTCCGGTTCCCGTCGCCCGGAACGTCCTCTGCCGGGGTTCGAGACGGCTCAGGCGAAAGGAAAAGCCGGCCCTACTTTTTCGCCGGGATGAACTCGATCCACCACTCTCCCTTGTCCTCCGGGTCGCCATCTTCGTAGGGCAGCTTCAGGGTCACCGGTTGCCCGGCGAACAGGGGCTTCCAGGGCACCTCGAACTCGAAGAGCATGGAGGAGAGGACGTTCGAGCCGAGCTTCGAGAACCACTCGAGGTCGAGCAGGCCGAAGCGGGCGTGGAAGCCCATGCGCACCTTGTCCCGGACGAGCGGCACCAGGGGGATATCGTCGCCGTCGGTCTCCTCCCCCTCCTCCTCGTCCCTCTCCGTCCAGCCGTCCAGGAGCGAGGCGCCGAACTCCATCGGCCACTCCTTCTTCACCCACGGCTTGTGCCGGCTGTCGCCGTCGTACACGTCGTTGAAGGCGTGGCGGGTGAGGTGGAGCTTGCCGCCGTGGTTTTCGACCACCCCGGGCCCCTCCTCTCCCAGATAGAAGACCACGCCCGTGAAGGTGGCGCTGAAGGCGAGGTCGGCGAAGGACATCCGGCCGTCGGCCACGTACGGGGAGGTGACCTGGAGCGCCACCATCACGGTGTAGGGCGGCGAGGTGCGCGGCCCTTTCCGCCCCGCCTGCGGCGCGGCCGAAAGCGACCCGGCCAGCGTCACGAGAGCGATCAGGACGCCCGATAGCCGAAACCGGCTGACATTCATGTCTACCTCCTCGGGAGGTTCCCCTCCCGTGCACCCCCATCACGCGCACCGGTCTCTCCTGCCGCGAATGGGCACCCGCCGGTCCGCCTCCGCTATTTCATCTTCAGTTCCAGGGTGGCCTCGTAGCAGGAGAAACATTGCCGGCCTCCGCTGCAGGGCAGCTCGCCGGCCAGGAGCAGCAGGCCGTGGTTGGGCATGGTGCCGTCGAGCCATTGCCGGACGATCTCGGTGACGTCCCGGGTGAACTCGGCCGCCCCCATGTCCACGCTGACCAGCTGGCCGATGGGCGGGATGGCGAAGGAGTTCCATTCCGCCTTCAGCACCCGCATGCTCTCCGAGCAGCCGCAGCCGCTGTTCTGGTCCTGGTGCAGGGCCCCGATCCGGGTCATCCTCAGCATGGCGCTGAGCAGGTCGGCGCTTCGCCCCGCGTACTTGCTCAGGGGGAAATGGATGCGCGACCGGTAGACGGCCCCGATCTGCATGTTCATGTAGGGGTACCAGATGATGCCGACCTGGGCAGTCGAGATGGCACTTCCGCCGGAGCATGCGGCCGGTCTGAAATTGTTCCAAGAGAACCCTTCGGTGGCTTCTCTGGGGAGATAGTTACTCTTCGGGAACGAAATGAAGCCGGGCCAGTTCTTGTAGCTCCCGGAGACGCTCTCTGTTTTTTCGAGCACCACCTTCACCTTCGCCCTGTCGACGATCTGGATGCGGGTTTTCAGGGTGAACGGCCCGTCGCTCTCGTCGAAGATCCCGGGGTCGGACATGGAACTCACCCGGACCAGGTACTGGCCGGTGGGGGCGGTGTTTCCCGGGTACTCGCCCGCCTTCCAGGTGAAGGTGCCGGTATCCGGCAACTCCTCGGCGAGGATGCCCACGGTGCAGCAGTTGTGGCGTATCAGCTGCAGCCGCACCTTCCCCACCGGGGTCGGCCCGACCCTCTTCCAGGAAACGATGGCGTCGTGGTGCAACAGGAAATTCTCCCCGCCGTTGGGCGCCAGGACCTCGAGCCTGGCGCGGGGCGGAGGCGGGGGCGGCGGCAATTGCGGCGGCCCGATGGTGAAGGGGCCGTCGCTGTAATCGGAATCCTCGGTCCCATCGACCCGAATCCGGATCTTGCAGTCCCCGCCCTCGGTCGCCATCCCCTCGACCATCTGGCCCACGTCGTTCCAGGAGTAAGCGCCGCTCCCCGCCGGGACCCCGGTGGCGATATTCCCCAGCTTGGTGCCCCCCCGGAAAAGGATGATCCGGACCGTGCCGGACGCCCCAGGCGCGCTCCAGCGGATGGTGCGCTTGGCATGCAGGGGCCACGCCTCTCCCCCGTTGGGCTGGATCACGGTCAACCCCTGCTGGCAGAGCCCGGCGGAAGCCAAGGCGACCAGGAACGCCAGCGCGATCAGTTTTCCCTTCATCTCCGACCTCCTGGACGACGGTTTCCTGATATATAATCAAAAACCGAACAAAATCTCAGTATGCCGCCATCGCCGGGGAGAGGATTTCCGGCCCCGTCCCCGGTCAGCTACACGGCGGGCACCCCTTGTCGAAGACGATCCGCCATTTTCCGTCCCCTTCCAGGCGCCAGACCGACATGAAGGTGCCGCTGCGCTTCCCCTCCGGGTCGAACACCGGCCCGCTGCTCAACGCCAGGCCCCCCGACTCCAGCACCTCGACCTGTTCCGGGGCCCAGGAGAAGGGGGCCTTCTCCCCTTCGAAAAAGCGCTTCCAGCCCGCGGCCACCGCCTCCCGCCCGCGCAGCACGCCCCTCCCCCCAAAGAAGACCGCCTCCTCCGAGATGAAGCTTCTGAACCCCTCCCAGTCCCGCCGGGCCATGGTGGCGGCGAAAGCGCTCTCCGTTTCCCTCACCTTCCCGGCCGGCCCGGCCGTGTCCGCGGCGACCCCCACTCCGGCCAGCAATACCCAGATGGCAACGATTTTCATTTTCATGCAATCATCTCCGCAACCGGGAATCGACGGCATGCCGGGGATTCCCGCAACCGCCCATTGGAAAGGGCCCTGCCCCCAACCGGCGGGCAGGCCGGGCCGCAGGCGCCCGGGAGCCGCTCAATGGGTGATCCAGAAGGTGTGCTCGGCCCCGTTGTTCTCCTCGTTTTTTTCCTTGATGAGGTTCTGGAAGTCGAGGTCGGCCCGGATGGTCCACTGGCCACCGTTTCCGGCATGAAAGGCATTGGTGGTCTTGGTGACCTGCCGGGACTCGCCCGCCGGGACCGACGGGGTCGTAAACTCCCAGTACTCGTTCCAGGAACCGGGCAGCGGCCCCCCGCTCTCCCCCCGGTAATACAGGTAGGAGCGCAGGATGGTGGAGGGCGCCGCGGCGTCGCCGTCGTTGTGCACGGTGTAGGTGACCGTGGTCATCCGCGACATGGAGAACGGGGAGACGGCGATGGTCATCCGCAGGTCGGGCTTTTTCCCCAGGAAAGGCACGGCCACGAGCACGAACTCCCTGGGAAGGACCAGGGTCTGAATGGAGAAGTTGTTGTCCGAAAGATCGTAATAATCCTGGCCGATGACCCGGATGCGGACCTTGTAGGTGGCGGCGTCTTCGATCGGAGTCCCGTCCGTGAGCGTACCGATCCTCCAGGAGTAGGAGCCGTTGTTGGGGGTCGATTCGACGATTCTCCCCAGGTCAGCCCCGTTCTTGTACAGCTTGATCACCACGTTCCCCCCATGCCCTCCATGGTTCCAGGTGATGGTCCGCGTCCCGTTCCTGTACCAGACCTCCCCGCCGTTCGGGGAGGTTACGGTGATCGCCCCCACGGCCAGGCCTGCCAGCGCCGCCATCAAAACAACCCCCAGTCCGATCTGTCTCATGTCGACCCCCTGCGCATGATTATATTGAATTTCCGGGAAGAAATCTCGCCCCGGCAGGCGTATCCCGCCCCGGCCGATCCCGGGATCGCAGCGCGGGTCCATCCCCGGCCAATCCCTCGCGCCTCAACCCGGCGCCCCCGCTCCCCTTGTGGTACAATCCCCGAAGAAAGGAGGCCCGATGGCGCATGAGGTCAGCCGCGGGACACATGCCCCGGCGCGCCCGGAGGCGCGCTGAATGTTCATCATCCCCATCGGCCACGACGAGTCCAGGCCGGCGCGCCTTCCCCTGGTCTCCTTGGCCGTCATCTCCCTCTGCGTCCTGGTCCACGCCCTGGTCCGGGGCCCGGCCGCCCGTTCCGACGCCGAATCGGAGCGGGCCCTGGCCGAGGCCGTCGGGTTCTACGTCTCCCACCCCTACCTGAAGCTGGACAAGGAGATCTCCGACAAGGTCTTCTACTCCCGCAAGGAGAAGATGCTCGAGGAGCTCCTCCCGGAGATCGCCCCGGTGGGGGAAAACGCCCGGGACGAGGAGGCGGTGGCCGCGGAACAGCAAGTGCTCGACGGGATGGTGGCTGAATTCAGGCGCGCCCTGGCCTCCAGCCCCTACGCGCAATGGGGCTTCGTCCCCTCCCGCATCACCCTCCGGGGCCTCCTGGGCTGCATGTTCCTGCACGCGGGCTGGCTCCATCTCATCGGCAACCTGGTGATCTTCTTCGTGATGGCCCCCTTCCTGGAGGGCGTCTGGGGCAAAGCGCTCTTTCTCGCGTTCTACCTCTCCTCGGGCATCTCCGCTTCCCTCCTCTACGCCCTGGGCCAGCCCCACTCCTCCGACCCCCTCATCGGCGCCTCCGGGGCCATCGCCGGGGTGATGGGCGCCTTCCTGGTCCGGTGCTGGAAGACCAACATCAAGTTCTTCTACTTCCTCTTCCTGAGGGGCGGCACCTTCGAGGCCCCCTCCTGGCTCATGCTCCCCCTCTGGTTCCTGGGGCAGGTGTTCAACGCCTCCATGATGGCCCGGGTCCAGATCCGGGGAGGCGAGAGCGTGGCCTACATGGCCCACGTCTGGGGCTTCCTCTTCGGCATGCTGTTCGCCCTGGCGATGAGGCGCGCCCGCTTCGAGGAGAAGCACCCTCCCGACCGGGAGCCCCTTCCCTCCGGCCCGGCGGGATCCCCGCGAATCCTGGAGGAGGCGAGAAACTGGCTCGAACGCGGCGAAAAGGAGCGGGCCTACCGCCTCCTCCACGCGGAGATCAGCCGGGGCTCCGGCCCCGACGAGGTCCTCGACCTCCTCCGGCACGTGGGCGCCCAGGTGGGCAGGGAGGAGGAGACGGCCCGCCTCCTGGTCCGCCTCGTGGAGCGCGACCTCCTCTCCAACCAGCCCTCCCGGGCGGCCTCCCGGTTCCGCCTCCTCCGGGACCGGCCCGAAAGCGGGATCCATCCCGGGGCCCGTCTTCCCCTCATCGACGCCCTCCTCCGGGAGGGAGACGAGGAGGGAGCCCGGAACCTCTACGAGGAGACGGCCCGCACCCAGGTCTCCCGCCTGCCCGCGGCAATTCTCCTCTCCTTCCTGGAGCGGGCCCGGGCCCTGGACGCGAAGCTCGGCGCTTCCTGCCTCCCCCTGTGGGTCTCCGCGTGCCTCTCCCACCCCGAGATCCCGGAAGCCAGAAAGGAAGAACTGCGGCGAACCGCCCCTCCGCCCCCCGTGCCTGAACCTCCTCGCCTTCAGGCCACCACGGCCATCCCGGTGGCGGTGCAGGAAAAGAGCCTCCTCATCGAGGCGGAGGGCAGGGGCCGCGCCACCCTCCCCCTGGAGCGGATCCGGGCCCTGGCCCTGGTCCGCATCGCGTCCCCCGGCCAGACTCCCTACTACCTCCTCGACCTGTTCCTGCACGACCCCGCCCCGCGCCCCGCACCGCTCCGCGCCATCCGCCTCCCCGGCAACCGCTTCTCCCCCACCTCCCTCTTCCCAAACCAGCCCGACCCCGGGGCCGCGTTCCGCGCCCTCCTCCAGCTCCTCCTCTCCATCCCCGGCGTGAAGGCCTACCCCGGGTTCACGTCCAACCGGATCGCGAAGGTCCACGACTTCGGCTCCATCCCGGAGTACGAGAGCACGCTCTGACTCCCCCGCCCCGCGGCGAAAGCCGCAGGGAGGATTCCCGGAACAACGGTTCAACCACCGTCCCCTTCTTTCTCCCACTGCCCCTCGGGAGGCTGCCACAGCTCGACCTTGAAACCAGCGGTGCGCGCAAGGATGTCGCGGATTTCACGGAACACGCTATAATAGTTGCAGGGACGTTTTCGCCGCGCCGTCGCGAACGGAGGGGACGATGGGGGAAAAGAGGGGCGCCGCCCGGCCGGGGGCATGGTTCGTCGTTCTCGCGGCTCTGCTGTCGCCTCCCGCTTCCGCCGGGAGCGCGGCCGGAGGCGAGGACCCGTGCGGGGTGGTGGCCTGGAACGCCTTCCCCGGCGAGTTGAGCCCCGAGGGGCTTATCTGCATGCAGGCCAACGCCCGGGGCGAGGCCAGTTTGGTGGTCGACCCGGACGGCGGCAACACCCTGGCCCTCAGGGTGGACAGCGCCGGGAGGGTGGCGTGGCGCCGCTGGCTGCGCCCAAACAACCCCACCCGCTGCTGCCGGCTGCCGTCGGGCATGGCCCTGGGCGCGGCCGGGGCGCTGGCGGTGAGCGGCGCCTACGAGGAGTCGCCGGGTAACCCGTGGACCGGGGAGTTCGTGCGCCCCTACTCGGGCGGCCTGGACGTGGTGGTGACGAAGATCGAGGCCGACGGCCGGCCGGCCTGGACCACCTTTCTCGGCTCCGAGAACCTGGACGTGGGCACGGTCGGGTTCATCGACGCCGTCGGTCGCACCTGGGTCGCCGGGCAGAGCGCCGATTCCTGGGGCGCCCCGCTGCGCCCCTTCGCCTCCGGCCGCGACGCCTTCGTGGCCCTCCTCGCCGCCGACGGCAGCTTGCTCTGGAACACCTTCCTGGGCGGCGCCGGCTACGAATCAGGCGCCTCGCTGCTGCCCGACGGAGCGGGAGGCGCCTGGGTGACCCTGCAGAGCGACACCGGCTGGGGCTCGCCCCGGCGGCCCCACGGCGGGGCAACGGACGCCTGCGTGGCCCGGCTCGACGCCGAAGGGAACCTGCTCTGGAACACCTTCCTGGGCGGCCTGGACAACGACCGCCTGTACACGGCGGCACGCCGCGGAAGCGCCCTGGCGCTGGCCGGAGAATCCGGAAGCGGCTGGGGCGGGGCGCAGCAGCTGCAGCCGTTCACCCCGGAGGCCAACCGTTTCGTCGCCCGCCTGGACGGAGAGGGGTTCCTGCTGTGGAATTCCTTCTTCTCCTTCCCCGCCGAGCTTCGCCGCGCCGCCTTCGGCGCCGACGCCTCGCTCTACCTGGTCGGCCAGAGCGGCGCCTCGTGGGGCCGGCCGGTGCGCCGCTTCTCCGGCGCCTCCGACGCCTGCGTGGCCCGCTTCTCCCCGGCGGGTCGGTTGAGGTGGAACACCTTCCTGGGCGGCCCGGACCCCCTCGACGACGAGGGATTTCCTCTGAACGTCGACCACGCACTGAACATCGCCCCGGACACGCGCGGCGGGGTGGCGGTCGCCGGCACCTCCTGGCTGCCTTGGGATCGCCCCCTGCGCACCATCCGCAGCGGCCTGGACATCCTCTGGGTGGCCCGGTTGCGGTCCGATACCGGCCGGCTCCTGTGGAACGCCTTTCTCGGCCTGGACGGCTCCATGCAGGAGACCACCTTCACCGGCGCTCCCCTGGCCATCCTGGGTAACGGAGACATCCTGGCGGCCGGCCACTCGTGGGACTCCTGGGGCAGGCCGGTGGCGCCCAAGGACCCGGGCTCGCAAATCTCCCTGGCGCGCCTGCGCGCCGCACCGCCCTGCAGCGGCACCCCCCTGACCGGGGCCGGAAAGCGATGAGCGGCCGGGGCGGTTCGGGCTGCGGTCACGCCTGAAGGAAATCGCCGTCGACGATGAGCAGCGTCGCACCGGTCTCGGTGCGCGACCGGTGCCGGCTGGCATCGTCCGAGACGACGTAGCTCATGCCTTTGCGCAGCAGGCTCTCCCCGCCGCCCTGCAGCTCGCTCACGAACTCCCCCTCCAGGCAGTGGACGATGTGGCCCTTGGCGCACCAGTGGTCGGCCAGGTAGCCCGGGGAGTACTCCACGATACGGATGCGCAAACCGGGAAGCTGGAGCGTCCGCCAGCGTGCGGTGCCCCGCTCTCCGGGGTGCACGGTGTGCGGAACAGACGTCCAGTCGATGACCTGGTAGGGAATGGAAGGCTCGCTCATGGGATCATCTCCTCGAGGCGGGTCCGGCAGCCCATGCCGGTTCCATGACTCCCGGCACCCGTTCGCCGGCTTTCCCCGCCCTACTTTCGCCGGTAGGGGCTGTCCGGTTTCCAGGCGACGAGCCCCGATTCCCGGCCGAGGCGATCGATGAGCCTCAGGGTGAACTCGCCTGCCTGGACGAAGCCGCCCGTCTCCCACTCCGGCCGGATCTCGTCGCTTGGCTGGTGGTAGTGCTTCGCCAGGTACTCCAGGTCCATCTTCTCGCCCCAGCCCGACGGCTTGTCCACGTAGTCGTTGCCGCCGTTGAGGCTGACGGCGGGCACGCCGGCGCGCACCAGGCTGAAGTGGTCGCTGCGGAAGAAGCCGCCCCGCTCCGGGTGCGGATCGGGCTTCACCTCAAGCCGCATCTCGCTTGCCACCGCCGCCACCAGCGCCCCGAGGCCGCTCATCTCCGCGCCCGGGGCGGTCACGTCGCGGGTGCGGCCGAAGACGTTGATGCCGTCCAGGTTGAGCGCCGCCGTCGTCTGCTCCAGCGGCGCGGCCGGATGGAGCGCGTAGTAGGCGGAGCCGATCAGCCCCTGTTCCTCGCCGGTGACGGTCAGGAAGACGATCGAGTCCGGCGGTCGGGCGGAGGCCAGAACCCGCGCCAGCTCGATGACCAGGGCCACCCCGGTGGCGTTGTCCAGGGCGCCGTTGTAGATGCAATCGCCTTTCGCGTCGGGCCGGCCGATGCCGAAGTGGTCGTGGTGGGCGGAGAGGAGGATATGGCGGCCGGGCCGCTCCGTGCCGGTCAGGATGCCGACCACGTTGGGAGCGCTCACCCGGCGCACACCGTTTCGGATCTCGGTCTTCACCCGCAGCCCCAGGGGCAGCGGCGCGAAGTCGCGCTTCCCCGCCGCCCGCACCGCCTCGTCCAGGTCGCGTCCCGCCAGCTTCAGCAGCCGGGCGGCGACGTCGCGGCGCAGCCAGCCGCGGAGCTGCAGCGGGCTCGGCTCCCCGTCGATCTGGAACTGCTCCCCGGCCCACGACTTCTGCACCACCTGCCAGGGGTAGCCGGCGCTCTCGTCCGTGTGCACCAGCAGCACCCCGGCGGCGCCGCGGCGCGCCGCCTCCTCGTACTTGTAGGTCCAGCGGCCGTAGTAGGTCATGGCCCGGCCGCCGAAAAAGGCGGGGTCTTCGGCCGGCGGGTCGTTGACCAGCGCCAGCAGCACCTTGCCGCGCACGTCGGCGCCCTTGAAGTCGTCCCACGACTGCCCGGGGGCGGCGATGCCATAGCCGACGAAGAGCACCTCGGCGTCCACGGCGACCCGTTCCGCCGCCACCCCGCTGCCCACCACGCACTCCTCGAAGAAGGCGGCGCTCATCCGCCCGGTCGCCCCGGAGAAGTCCAGCACCAGGGAGGGATCGGCGGTGACGCCCACCAGCGGCACCTCCTGCAGGTACTGGCCGCCCGCCCCCGGCTTCAGGCCGGCCAGGCGGAATTGTTCGGCCACGTAGAGCGCGGCCCGGCGCTCCCCGGCAGAGGCGGTTCCCCGCCCCTCCATGGCGTCGTCGGCCAGCACGCGGACGTGTTTCATGACCGCGTCGCCGGAAACCGGCTTCCGGGCGGCGGCAAGGGGGATGATGCACCCGCAGAGGATGGCGGAAAGGGCGATGCAGGTTCTCCGGTTCATGGCGCTCCTTGGCAAGGAAGGATTGTATCCGAGCGCGGCGTCGGGATGCAAGCCGGTTGCACCCGGGCGATGCCCGGCGAAGCTATTTTTTCTCCAGCTCCGCCAGGGCCCTGGCGGCGTTTTCGTTTTTCGGGTTCAGTTCCAGCGACTTGCGGTAGTGGAGCACGGCCCGGTCATGGCGCCCGCTCTTGCGGTAGCCTTCGCCCAGGCTGTCGTGGGCGTTGAAGGAGTCGGGATGGTCGCGCACGTTGAGCTCGAACACGGCCACGGCCTCGGCCAGTTTCCCGGCGGCCAGCAGGCGGTAGCCGAGCCGGTTGAAGGAGGCCTCGTCGAAGCGCACCATCGCCTCCCCGCCCCGCTTCAGCTCCGCGTACTTCTTCAGCCCCGCCTCCAGGCCCTGCGCCTGGATCTCACGCTCCACGATCTCCGCGGCGGGCTCCCCGGGCACGAAGCGATCGACGGCATCGACCTTCATGGCGGTGACCGCCCCGCCGGCGTCGGAGACGAAATAGTAGGTGTTGCGGTGCTCCTCGTCGGCCCGGCCGCCGTCGGCCGCGGGCGGCAGCAGGAAGATGGCCGACTTCTCCCGCGGATCGTAGATGGCCAGCTTGCCGTCGCGAACCTGCACCGTGTAGTCGGTCTGGGTCGCGGCCAGGGTGTAGGTGCCGACGAGGGGGGCGAACTCCGGGGGCTGCCCGGCCGCGGGCGGCTCCGGCGACTCCTTGCGGGGCATCTGCAGGACCTGGTGCAATTCCATCTCCTTCACCCCGTCTATTCCGTCCTCGCGGAAGACCAGGTACAGGTGGGGGGCGTACTTGCAGACCCAGCGCCCCCCGGCGTCGGCATCGGCGAAGGGCAGCACCACCCGCCCGGGGACGTCGAGCGACAGGTTGCCCTCCTTCTCCACGACGGCGACCGACCGGCCGCCGTGCACCGCGGTGTATTTGCCCAGCAGGCGGGCGCGGCTGGAGGCGGCTTTCGTGCCGGCAGAACCCGGGGCCAGCCGGTAGTCCAGCACGTCGATCCGCCTGCCGTTGAAGGTCGACGAGGTGGCCGAGTGCAGCTCCGACACCCGGATGTGGCCGGAATCGAGGAAGTCCGTCTCGAAGGCGGTGGAATCGACCGGGATCCAGCCGGCCTCGCCCATGTAGACCTCGTTCCAGGCGTGCTGGCCGAAGCCGCCGCCGTAGTTGGGGGCGTACATGGCGCCGAAAACGACTCGGGCCGGGATGCCCACCGCCCGGCAAAGAGCGGCCAGCAGCATGGAATGGGCGCCGCATTCGCCGGCGCGGATGTCGTAGGTGCGGCGGGCGCTGCCTCCACCGGGGATGGCGTAGCTGATGTTGTCCGCCACCCAGCGGGCGAGGCGCACGGCGGCCTGCCAGGAGTCGGCGGAGCCGGCGGTGACCTCGCGCGCTTGGGCGGCCAGCACGGGGTCGTCCGACTCCACGCGCGGCTCCGGCTTCAGGTAGCGCGCCAGGGGGCCGCCAGCGGGAAACGCGGGCGGAAAGGGGGGCGCGCGGCGGCCGTCGTAGCGGGCGTGGGAGATCTCCAACTCGCCCTCCACCACGTTGTCCCGGATGGTGCCGCGGAACGTCTGCCCCGGAACATCCAGGTCACCCTCCTTCAGCACCACTCCGGTCGGCTCGAAGCGGACCTTCAGTTTCATGTAGGTGATGGCCTGCACGTCGGAGATGGCCACGCTGGACCGGGTGAAGATGGCCGCGTCCATGTTGGCCACCTTGATCCGGTCGACCACGCGCCGGTCGGCCAGGAAGATCTTGCGGTTCAGCGCCTCAATCTTCAGAATCCCGTCGTGGCCGGGGGCCAGCCAGTACTTCGCCTTCATGCCCGTCTTGCCGTTGACCATCTCGATCACCTGGGCGGCGAACGTCCGGTTGGCCAATACGATCTCCTCCGCGCCGACCCGCCGGAAGGTCAGGGGTTGCACCTCCTCTTCCAGCACCTCGATCGAATCGCAGGTCAGCTCGCTCGCCCCCTCCTCGAGGAATGCCTGGCGCAGGCGGGCGAACCGCTGGTCGTCTCCGACCAGCAGCCCCGGGGTGAGGGGGATCCGTCGCGTACCCGGGCGGAGCGTCGAGGTGAGCACGGCTTCGCCCCCGGCCACGTCCATGGAGAAGCGCAGGATCGTGCCCCCCTGGTCGATGTTCGTTTCGGCGCGGCGGATCCGGCGGGTGTCTGGGTCCAGCCGTGCGTCTACCCGGATCTCGCTGTTGAAGGTGGAGCCCAGCAGGGAGAGCATGGCGAAGACGTGGGCCTGGCTGCGGATGAGGGGCCGGCCCTCCTCCACGACCCGGGCCTCGCTGTTCTCCGAGTAGCCGCAGAGCACACCGTTGATCTCGATGGCGTAGTACTCCGTTTTATCACCGGCCGCCGCGGCGCCGGCCTGGGCGCCGACGAGGAGGGCCAAACCCAGCAGCAGGCAGAAACCCGAAGCGATCCGTCTCAGCTCACCGTTCATTCCCCACCTCCGATCGGGTTCGCAGGGAGATCGCCCCCGCAAGTCCACATCGATTATACGGCAACCGGAGGAAAAAGAACGGCGAAAACCGCCCCTCCCGTCATCCCCGCCGGGCGGCTTGCGCCACGGCCATGAACGTGGCATGATGGCCCGGAATGACCATCGACCCCGTCCGCATCTCCGGAAACTGGACGCAGGGCTGGGCCCTCGCCTGCCATACGCTGAGCAGCGCCCTGGGCGAAGGCGCCGAGGCGGGCTATGCCGGGCTGCAGACGCAGCGCAGCGAGCTGGGCGCGGCCCTCTACGCCTTGAAGTACCGGGGCGACATGGGCCAGGTGGGGCCCATCGCCTCCGCCGTGGCCGGATTCGTCCGTCTCCAGCCTGAACTTTCCGGGATCGCCGCCGTGCTGGCGGTGCCGCCCTCGGACACCGGCCGCTCGTTCCAGCCGGTGACGCTGCTCGCCGCGGCCATCGGCGCCGAGCTCGGCCTGCCCGCCCCGGACGACTACCTCGTCAAGACGAAGCGCACCGCGGCGCTGAAAAACATGGCCGGGAAGAAGCGCCGCCGCGAGGAGCTGGAAGGCGCCTTCGGGGTCGGCGACGAACGCTTCGCCGGCATGCACCTGCTGCTCTTCGACGACCTCTACCGCTCCGGCGAGACGCTGAAGGCGGTGACCGCCGCCCTGCTCTTCGACGGCAAGGCGGGCGCGGTCTCGGTCATCGCCGCCACCTACACCCGGACCCACAAGTGAACACGGCGGAAGGAAAGGCCTGGCGCATCCTGGCGCAGACGAAGGGGGTGGGAGACCGCGCCCTGTGGCGCCTCGCCGACTTCCTCTCCGCCCGGGGGCAGACGGCTGCCTGGCTGCTGCGGCATCCCGCCGAGATCGGCGCCGCCCTGCGCCTGAAGCCGGGCGCCGTCGTTCCACCCGCCCAGCCCGGAGCGGAGACCCCGGCGGCGCCGGGCGGCCGCACGGTGACCCTGCTCCACCCGCTCCACCCCCGCTTCCCGGAGAGGCTGCGCGCGCGGCGAGATCGGTCCCCCCTGCCGGCGCTGCTCTACGTCTTCGGCGACCTCTCGCTGCTGGCGCGGCCCGCGGTCGCCGTGGTCGGTTCCCGCGACGCCGGCCGGGAGGAGCTCGTCGTGGCCGGGAACCTCGCCTCGGCGCTCGCCGCGGCCGGGATGGCCGTCGTGTCCGGGTACGCCCCCGGCATCGACGAGGCGGCGCACCTCGCCGCCCTCGAAGCGGGTGGCTCCACCCTCCTGGTGCTGGCCGAGGGCCTGGGCTGCTTCCGGGAGCGGCCCCGATTCCGCGGGCGACTCTCGGCGGAGAACGCCCTGCTCGTCTCCCCGTTCGAACCCCACAAGCGCTGGGCCGGCTTCCAGGCCATGGCCCGCAACAAGCTCGTCTGCGCCCTCTCCGACGCCGTGGTGGTGGTCGCATCCGGACCGGAGCGCGACCCCGCCGGCCGCATGAGCGGCTCGTTCGATGCCGGGCTGGCGGCGGTGAAGATGGGGATCCCCGCGTTCACGGTCGACCCGGCCCACTATGCAAGCCCACCCCCCGGCAACCGTGAACTGATCGCCCGGGGCCTGGGCGCCTGGGACCCGGCAGCCGGGGTGGCCCCGCTCCTCGACCGACTGCGCGCGCCGATTTCGAAGAATCCGGGCGAGCAACTTCCCCTCTTCGGGAAATAGCAGAACGTCCCCCGGATAGGGCCCTCGGACTTTTTATCTTTTTAGAATCCGTCCCCGGGGATCAGGGACGGGGAGCGCCGGGCGGTTCGGGGAGGCGGCGGGTGATGCGGTTCCAGGCGCCGCAGAGGGCCACCACCAGGAGCGGGTAGAGGCGCAGCGGCAGGAATCCGGCGGTGCGCCCGACCACGGACAGGAGGGCGGAGACCACGCCCTTGGTGGAGCGGTAGATGAGGGCGTCCACCGTCATCTTGGCGCGGTAGCGGGCGGTGAAGGAGAGGGGGATGTAGAGGACCTCCTTGGCCGCGCGGAAGACCGAGTAGTCGACCGTCTTGGAGATGAAGAAGGCCGCCCCCAGCACCGGAAGCAGCGGGAAGGCGACCGCCGCCAGGGCGGCGGCGCCGTAGAGCAGCGGGACGGCCCCGTGGATGCGGCGGAGCGGCCAGCGCGCCAGCAGCCAGGGGCAGAGGCCGAGCTGCAGCCCCAGCGAGAAGAAATTGACCGCCGCCCAGAAGTAGCCCAGCAGGGCGGTGCGCGGGTCCTGCTGCGGGATCGCGGCCTGCAGCGCCCGGTGGAAGGCGATGTCCAGCAGCACGGCCACCGACTGGGCGGCGATGACGATGAGGGCCAGGCGGCGGATGGTGGGGCCGGTCTTCAGCAGGTCCCAGGCGAAGTGGTCGGCCAGCCGGGCCGGCTGGCGGTCGGCGGCGTGGGCCCGGGTCCCGGCCAGGCGGAAGGCCTCGCGGCCGAGGAAGGCCGCGGCGGCGGTGAGGGCGGCGGCGATGAAGACGACGCGCTCCGAGCCGATGGCCGTGGACAACCTGCCGGTGAGGAAACCGCCGGTCACCGAGCCGGCGGTGCTGACCGCGATGATCACGCCGTTCCAGCGCTTTCCTTCTGCGGGAACGAAGAGGCTGTTGATGAAGGCCCACACCTGCTCGACGATGAACACGATGTAGGCCTGGCCGAACACGTAGAGCAGAAAGGGGGCGCCGGGGAGCCCGCGGCGAACCGCCCACGCCGCCCCCGCCAGCACCAGGCCGGAGGAGCCCAGGGTGGCGATGAAGGTCGGACCGGGCCCGATGCGCCGCAGCGCCACCGAGAAGAGCCAGGTCAGGGCGAACATGGCCAGGGGCACCAGCATCAACGCCTCGGGCAGGCGGTCGGCCGGGTGGTGGGCCAGGAAAACCGAGGCGGCGGCCGAGCGCACCATCTCGTAGCCCATCATGGCCAGGGTGCCGGCGGCGGTGATGACCATCACCGGCTTCTTGGGCGAGGCACGGTCCGGCAACGGTCCGGGGCTGGGAGTCACGCACGCTCCTTTGCGGGGATGGATCCGGAACCCCGATTGTAAGCCGCGGGCGCGCCGTTGGCAATACGAGAAGGAAGTATCGTTCCGCTCAGCCCTCCGACCAGGCGGAACCAGAACCGCTTCCGTTCACGATTCCTGGAGTTCTCCCTTCCCGGGCAGCAGGAACCGGCCGAAGCCGGCGGCGAAGAAGAGGTAGACCGCGGCGATGCCCCAGCCCAGCGGGTGGAGCGCGCCGGAGAGCAGGAAGGCGAGCGTGGCCACCAGGCCGGTCAGGTCGTAGATGCAGAGGTTCCAGCAGATCGCCCGGCGGGCGGTGCCCGGGGCCGTGTTTCGCGCCAGCCAGGTGAGCAGCAGGTTGCCAACCAGGGCGGCCCCGTACTCGCGGGCGGTGAAGGCCGCGCCGGTGCTGTACTCCAGCCCGAGCAGGCCCAGGAGCCAGGCCGGGACGAAGAGCAGCAGGGGTCCGAAGCCCAGGCACACCGCCGCCTTGCAGACCATCAGTGTCTTGAATGTCATGATCCCCCCCGTGAAGCCCAGAATCACGATCCCAATGTAGGCCCCGCCGGGGGGGATGTCAATTCCCGCGCGCCCGCGCCGCCTCAATCCGCCGGAGGAGGGTCCTCCGGAATGCCCCGTTTGCGCGACACCGCCTTTTCGTATTCCTGGAAATGGGCGCTCACGCTGCCGTGCCCCCTGAAGCCCTTGTAGGGCATCTGCAGGCTCTGGGCGGCGGCGAAGCCGTCCACGTCGGCCCCGAGGTAGTGGAATTCCCAGCCGGACCGGGCGCGCTCTTCGATCATGGCGCGCACGCCTCGCAGGGTGTACTCGCGCGAGGAGTTCTCCTCGCCGTCGGTCAGGACCATGAAAATCACATCTTTCGGCTCGCGGTCTCCGAGCCGCTTCTTCATCGCGGTCAGGGTCTCGCCCACGGCGTCGAGCAGGGCGGTGTTCCCCCCCGGCACGTAGGTATCCACGGTGAGCCCGGCCACCTCCTGCAATTCGACGCCGTCGTGGACCAGGTGGTAATTTCCCGGCGAGTCGAACAGCGCCAGGGTGAACCTCGCCCGCCCCGGGAGCTTCTTCTGCTTCTCGAGGAAGGCGTTGAACCCTCCGATCGCGTCGGCCGCCCGGCTGGCCATGGAGCCCGACTTGTCCACCACGCAGACGATTTCCACGCAATCCTCGTTCTTCTCTTCCCCCGCTACGAACCCGATCTTCTTTCTTTTCTTCATGGCGTATCCCTCCGGCACTCAGGAGCAAGCCACGTGCCAGGCACCCATGCCCGGGAAAAGCCATGAAAAGGGCGCTTCGCCTTCAGACCCTGGCGGAAGGGCTCCCGCCGGAGCAGCGACGGCTCCAGGGGGAGCCGCGGATTCAAAGATCCAATTGCCGTCCCCAATTGTGCAAATTGCCGTCCGCGGTTGAAAACGGGCGAAAAGAATGCATTATTCTTTGCCTGGGAGACTTACGAACAGAGAGGTCGTGAATATGCCTGGTTCCGTATACCGTCACGCCGCCCGCGTGGTGAAATTCGCGTTGTTTCCCTTGGTGGGCCTGCTGGCGATTGCCTGGTTCATCGTTCGGGTCGTGCCCAAGCCGGCTCGGGCCGCCTACCCCTGCCAACGGGTGGCCGCCGGGTTGGGCGGCGGGTTTCTCGCCTACCTTTTGGCCATGATCGTGCCGGCCGCCATGCTGCACCGGCTGAACCGGCGCGCAGCCCGTCTCCGCAAACCCCTGCTGGTCATCTCCGGGGTCGCCCTGATGGCGGCGGCTGTTCCCTTCCTGGCCTCTCTGGGGCGGCCGGATGCCGCAATGCCCGCCTTCGTGCCCGCCGACAGCCCCAACCAACCGTTCGGCACGGCCCGGGGCATCCACCCGGGACGGGTCGTTTGGGTGCGCGATCCTCGGGCGACGCCGTGGGATGGGGTGAACGGCTACTGGTGGAGCGATGCCAACACCCGCCAGGAGGTGGTCGACGCCATGCTCTCCCGTTCCCTGCAACTGGTCAGTGGGGCCACGAGCGATGCCTCCGCCTGGGATTCCCTGTTCCGCCACTTCAACGGCGCGTCCGGGCGGGGCGACCGCGGCTACCAGGCTGGCGAAAAGGTCGTCGTCAAGATCAACTCCAACCAGGACAGCGGGCAACCCTGGGACAACGGCGGCTTCCAGAGCCCCCACCTGGTCTATTCCCTCGTGAAGCAGCTGCTCCACGCGGCCGGCGTAGACGGCGCAGACATCACCATCGTCGACGCCGCCCGCTACATCGGCGATCCGATCGTCGCCAAGATCCGCTCCGACCCGGGCGCCGGCTTTCAGTCCGTCCACTTCGTCGTCCGCCCAGACCTCAGCGGCAATGGCCGACTGGCCGCCATTCCCGATTTCGGACATCCCATCCGGTTCGTCAAGCCGAACGCCGATGCCGCCGATATTCCCGACCATTTCCCCCCCACCTGCTTCACCGAAGCGACATACGTCGTCAGCCTCTCCCTTCTCCGCTCCCATGAGCTCTTCGGGGCCACCCTGGCCGGCAAGAACTTTTTCGGCGCCGTACACAATGGAACCAAATTCTCGCCGCGACTGCTGCACCCCTTCGGCACGGCGCCCCACCTGGCCAACGAGCTGGGCGACCCCCACTGCCACCCCGTTCTATTCGGCCACGAAGAGCTGGGTGGCAAGACCCTCCTCTTTCTCATGGATGGTCTTTATACGGCCATCCACCAGGGTTCCAAAACCATCACCCGCTGGCAGTCTCTCGATGGCGGCTACTTCTCCAGCCTGATGGCTTCCCAGGACCCGGTGGCCATCGACTCGGTGGCCCTCGATTTCCTGCGCAGCGAACCCTCCATGCAGATCGGCCCGCTGAACATCCACACCTGCAACTATCTCCACGAGGCGGCCCGGGCCGACGACCCGCCATCGGGCGCCGTCTACGATCCGGAAGGAGACGGCTCCCCGCTGTCTAGCCTGGGCGTGCACGAGCACTGGAACGATGCCACGGAGAGACAGTACTCCCGCAACCTGGGCACGGGGGACGGCATCGAGCTCGTCTCGAGCGTTCCCGGGATCTCCCTGCTCTCTCCCACCGGTGGCCAGAGTTGGGTGATCGGCACGAACAGGGCTGTCACCTGGGCGGCGGCGGGGTACACGGGCACGGTGCGGCTGGTGCTGTTCAACGGCAACACCAAGGTGGGGGCGATCGCCACCGGGTTGAGCGCTGCGTCGGGTTCCTTCAGCTGGACGGTGGGTCAGCATTCGGGGGGCACGGCTCCGGCGGGGTCGAACTACCGCATCCGCATCGTCTCATCCGACGGAACCCTCGGCGACTGGAGCGACGCCCCTTTCGCCATCGTGCCGCCCCCCTCGCTGAAGCTGCTCTATCCCAACGGGGGGGAGAGGTGGCTCATGGGCAACGTCCACACGGTCACCTGGAGCGCGGCGGACTACTCCGGACTGGTGCGGCTGGTGCTGTACAACGGCAACACCAAGGTGGGGGCGATCGCCACCGGGTTGAGCGCTGCGTCGGGTTCCTTCAGCTGGACGGTGGGTCAGCATTCGGGGGGCACGGCTCCGGCGGGGTCGAACTACCGCATCCGCATCGTCTCATCCGACGGAACCCTCGGCGACTGGAGCGACGCCCCTTTCGCCATCGTGCCGCCCCCCTCGCTGAAGCTGCTCTATCCCAACGGGGGGGAGAGGTGGCTCATGGGCAACGTCCACACGGTCACCTGGAGCGCGGCGGACTACTCCGGACTGGTGCGGCTGGTGCTGTACAACGGCAACACCAAGGTGGGGGCGATCGCCACCGGGTTGAGCGCCACGGCGGGTTCCTTCAGCTGGACGGTGGGGCAGCATTCGGGGGGCACGGCGCCGGCGGGTGCCAGCTACCGGGTCCGCCTGGCATCGAACGACAGCGTCAGCAGCGATTCCAGCGACGCCGCCTTCACGCTGTTCTGAGTCTCTCGCTCTGATCGCCGCGAAGGGACCCCGAAGCGAATGCCCGGGTGCGGGGAGCATCGGGGAAGGGGCGCTCCGATTTCCAGCCCTGGCGGAAGAGCTCCCGCCACTCCCACGTTGGCCCCGGGCGGAGCCCGGGAAGAAATGATACCCCCCTGGGGATTCAACGTTTCAATCCCCGTGGCCGGTGCTGGGGTTGTAAAATGGGGAAGGGGTGGGTAGACTGGAGCGGGGTCCGCGGGCACCGGTCGCGGGACGGGGAGGGAAACCATGAACCGCAGGAACTGGATCACGTGGAGCTCGGCGCTGCTGGGCGGGCTGGCGCTGCCCGGGAAGGCGGGGGCCAGGCCGGCCGCGATGGAGGAGCTGGCCAGCGCGGCCGCTTCCGGGGACGAGGCGCTGTGGCGGCTGGTGCGGGGCCAGTTCCTGCTCGATCCCGACTGGAGCTACCTCAATTTCGGGGGCCTGGGCGCCTGCCCCTTCCCGGTGCTCAACCGGTTGCTGGAGGCGAGCCGGGTGGAGGAGCGCGCCCCGTCGGCGGGGAGAAGCGAGACGGAGTGGGACGGGGTGAAGGACAACCTCGCCGGCCTGCTGGGCCGCAGCTGCCGCCGCGAGGAGCTGGCGCTGATCTCCGGAGCGACGGAGGGGGTCAACACCGTCATCAACGGGTTGCCCCTGAAGCGCGGCGACGAGGTGATCACCTCCACCCACGAGCACGTGGCGGTCAACGCCGGCCTGCTCAACCGCCGGAAGCGCGACGGCATCGTGATCCGCCGCTTCCGCCCCGACCGCGAGCGCGGCGCGGGCAACGTGGAGCGCATCGCCGCCCTGGTCACCCGCCGTACCCGGCTCATCCTCCTCTCCCACGTCACCTGCACCACCGGCCAGCTCTTCCCGGTGGCCGAAATCGCCGCCCTGGCACGGGCCAGGAGCCTCTGGTTCGCCCTGGACGGGGCCCAGGGACCGGTCTGCGTGCCCATGGACATCTCGGAGCTGGGCGCCGATTTCTACGTCACCTCCACCCACAAGTGGGTGATGGCGCCCAAGCGCACCGGCTTTCTCTGGGTGCGCCCCGGCCGGCTCGACGCGCTGCACCCCGCCAGCGTGGGCGGCTACTCGGCGGAGAAGTACGACGTGGAGAAGGACGAGCTCACCCTGGCCGCCAGCGCCAAGCGCTTCGAGTACGGCACCCAGAACGAGGCCCTCTTTTACGCCCTGGGCGCGGCCTGCGACTTCATCCGGGCGATCGGCCTGGAACGGATCCTGCGCTACAACCACGCCCTGGCTGAAGCGTTTCATTCCGGCCTGAAGGAGATCCCCGGGGTCGATATCCTCTCCCCCTCCGAGGCGCGGTACCGCTCGGCCATGATCGGGTTCCGCATGGAGACGCACGACTCCAAGAAGATCGACGCCTTCCTGGCCGAGCGCAAGATCCGGGTGCGCCAGGTGTCGGAGGGCGGGCTCGACTCCATCCGCGTCTCCTTCCACGTCTGCAACCACGAGGGTGAGGTGCAGAAAATCCTCGACGCCCTGAAGAAACTTGCCCGCGCCTGAACTTAAAATGAAAAAGGTTCGGGCTCAGCCCCCGGCGGCTCGGACGTGGATACGGGCCGCCTATTGCTTAGAAAAAACGTCCTTCCCCGTATTCCATATCCACCCCCGGGGCGTCTCTCCTTCGTCCGGGCAGGATGCGGGGCGGTGTGACTCCGGGGCGAGCCTGGCGTAGTCTCCGGGAGACCGGAACTGCACCCGGTCCAGGCCGGTCCATTTCACGTCCTCCCAATGAAAAGGGTACGGGTCGACCCAGGCGAGGCGATTCACCTCCCCGCCCGCAGCGGAATCGAGCAGGCCGGGAATGGAATAGACGTTGACCCACTGGTGTCCCTCCCCGACCGAGACGACCAGGAGCTTCTCCTTGCCGGGAGAGACCAGCACCTGGTCGATCGTGTCCAGCTCGTCGGGAAGGTCCAGGGGGAGCAGGTTGCCCGCCGGGTCGACCAGGGCGAGGCGGTCGCGCCCGCCGGGGCCCAGGACGTTGCCGATGATCACGATCTCCCGGCAGGCTGCCGATCCCACCGTAACCCGGCGCAGGTTGGGGAAGTCTCCCTCCCCGGACGCGGCCGGGGCCGCGGTTGCGGCCGCGACCAGGAGGCAGGCCAGGAGCAGCAGCGGCCGCGGCCAGGAACGACGAACGGAAAGGATCCTACATGGTTTCGCAACGGAATCCAACCGATGGGCGGGAAGCGCTCGGCGAGCGGAGGCGGCCCGGATCATTCCCGCCCCCACCGGCTCCCTCCGCAACGACCCGGCTTATTTCCGGATCCCGTCGTCACAGGGCTCGTCGCCATGGTCCAGCCGCGCGTGCTCCGCGTCGAAGGGCTTGGTGCACTCCGCCAGGCTGGCCGACATGGGCTGGCCGCAGCAATCGGGGATCTCGTCGTCGGGCCCCGCTTCCCGCCTCTTTCCGCACACTTCGCATATGAAGGTCTTCGTCTCCATCCCGGTTCTCCCCAACGCGCTCAGCCCTTCAGCTTCGCGGCGATGCGCGCGATGTGCTCTCCCTGGAAGCGGGCGCCCTCCAGTTCGTTCTCCGAGGGCATCCTCTCCCCCCGGCCGCCCACGATGGTGGAGGCGCCGTAGGGGGACCCGCCCGTGATCTCGTCCACCCGCGTCTGCCCCTGGAAGGTGTAGGGCAGACCGGCCACCACCATGCCGTGGTGCAGCAGGGTGGCGTGGAACGAGAGGATGGTCGACTCCTGGCCGCCGTGCTGGGTGGCGGAACTGGTGAACACCCCGCCCACCTTGCCCACCAGGGCTCCCTTGGCCCAGAGCTGGCCGGTCGCGTCCAGGAACTGCCGCATCTGGCCGGTCATGTTCCCGAAGCGGGTCGGAGTGCCGAAAATGACGGCGTCGGCATCGGCCAGATCCTCGACCCGCGCCACCGGCACGTGGGCCAGCGCCTGCTGCGCCTCCTCCGCGCCCATCATCTTCAGCACCTCGGGAGGAAGCGTCTCGGGCACGCGGCGGAGCACCGCCTCCGCGCCCTTCACCTTTCGAACTCCTTCCGCCACCGCCTCGGCCATGCGGTGGATGTGCCCGTACATGGAATAATAAACCACCAGCACCTTCATGCGATCCTCCTCGCCAACCCGTGGTCGCGGCAACGCTTCACTTATGTATCGCGAACGGGGAAATTTCAACCGGGCGGGCGGAAACCATTGGCCCTCCCGCGCGTTTATCAATCAGGGGGAGCCATGAAAAAGTTGCTCGTTCTCTTGTTCGTTCTGCTCCTCCTCCTTGCCGGGGAGGTGTCCGCTTCCCCCCGCGGGATCGTGAAGGGCGAAAAGGAGACGATCGCCGCCTGGATCACGGAGCGGGCGGAGAAGCACGGCAACCGCTTCGGGATCGTGGTGGGCCTGGTGGACTCCCGCGGTTCCTCGATCCTGTTTCGCGGCCCGGCGCGAAATGGGGCGGCGGCGGACGGCGACTCCATCTTCGACCTGGCCTCGGTCTCCAAGCTCTTCACCGCCGCCCTTCTGGCAGAGATGGCGGAGCGCGGCGAAGTGGGCCTGGACGACCCGATCGGGAAATCCCTCCCGGCCTCCCCCTCCATCCCCTCCGATGTCGCCTCCCGCATCACCCTGCGGCACCTGGCCACCCACACCTCCGGCCTTCCCTCGGCCCCAAACAATTCCGGCCCCACTTCCGGAAACCGGCCGGGATACGTGGCCTACACCGAACCGCTCCTCCTCGAATTCCTCTCCGGCTTCAAGCCGGCGCGGCCCGCCGGGAGCGAATTCTCCTACTCCAACCTGGGCATGGGCCTCCTCGGCCACCTCCTGTCGCGGCATGCCGGCCGCCCCCTCGCCGCCCTCTTCCGGGAGCGCATCTTCGGGCCGCTGAAGATGACCTCCAGCGGCACGCGCGGGGAGATGGAGAAGATCGCCGCCGCCCGCCTCACCGTGGGCCACTCGCGGGACGGCTCGCCGTCGGTGCCCTGGCCCATGGCCCCGGTCCTGCACGGGGCCGGCGGCATCCACTCCACGGCCCGCGACATGCTTCGCTTCCTCTCCGCCTCCATCGGCTTCACGCCCTCGCCGCTTGCCCGGGCGCTGAAAGCGATGCAGCAGGTGCGCCACCCGCTCGGCACCGCGGGGAGCGGGATCGGCCTCGGCTGGATGGTGACGCGCGCGGAGGGCCGCTTCCTGCTGAGCCACACCGGCGGGGTGGAGGGATACAACTGCTTCATCGGCATCGACCTCCTCGACAGGCGCGGCGTGATCGTTTTGGCCAACAGCAGCGTGAGCGTCACCGACATCGGGGCGGGGATCCTGCTCCGCACCCTCGAGCCTCCCCCTGCCGCCGGGTCCGCCCTCGGCGAGATGGAGCCCCTCCCTTCACCCACGGCATCGGATCTCCCGGGAATGTACGAGATCACCCCCGGCTTCCACGCCCTGGTCACCCGGGAGGAGAGCGGCCTCTTCGTACAGACCCCATGGCAGTCACGATTCCCGCTCGAATCGCGGGGGGGGAACTCGTTCGCCATCAGCGACGGGACGGAGGAGGCCCGCATCGACTTCACCCCGGACGGGAGCGGGAAGACGGCCTCGCTGCGCATCCTCCAAGGGGCGATCTCCAGGTCGTGCCCCCGGGTCCCCGAACCCGCAGCGGCGCGGATCGACCCCGCCGCCCTCGCCGCCCTGGCCGGTCTCTACGAGATCGACCCCGCCTCCCGGGCCCTGGTCTGCGCCGAAAGCGGGCGCCTCTTCTTCCAGCCCGGCATGCAGCCCCGAATCGAGCTGTTCCCCTCCTCCCCCCGCGACTTCTTCTCGAAACTGGACGACCTCCGCGTCTCCTTCACCACGTCCTCGGACGGCGCCGTCACCGGCCTCGCCATGACCCGCGGCGGCAGCGAACGGTCGTGCCGGCGGCTCCCCGACCCGGGCCCCTCCTTCACCCCGACCGCCCCCCTCCGCGAGTACACGGGCCGTTACCAGGTCACCCCCCGCTTCCGCATCACGGTCACCCTCGACGGTGGCCGACTCTACGCCCAGGGCACGGGCCAGCCCGTCTTCGAGCTCTTTCCTGAAGGTCCAGACCTCTTCTCCCTGCGGGTGATCGACGCCAGGATCCAGTTCCGGCGAGCCCCGCAGGGGCAGGTGTCCCAGGTGGCGGTGCTCACCGCCGGCCCGGAGGAGGTGGGCACGCGGACGGATTGACCCGCGGCTCCTCTTTCCGGGTACCCCGGGCTCTTCGCCGCCGGCGTGCCCGTCTGCGGCCTGGCCGACCCCGCCGCCCTGCCGAAACTCAAGGAAACCCCCGTCTGGTGCTTTCACGGCGAGACCGACGAGATCACTCCTGCCTCCACCACCCGCCGCACCATCGAGGAGCTTCGCCGGCTCGGGGGCCGTCCCCTCTGCACGGAGTACCGCGGGATCGGCCACGACGTCTTCATGTGGGCCTACACCGAACCGGCCCTGGTCGAGTGGCTCTTCGCCCAGCGCCGCCGAGGCCCGCAGGCTCCGATCCCGGAGGAACGGGGGGGGACGACAGAATCGGCCAGACGGGTTTCACCCCCTCCCGTTCAGGGGGGTGGGGCGGGTCGGCATCTCCACAAACGCCATCTCCCGGAGTATAATCGGGGCATGAGTTCCAGGCCCCGCGTCCAGGCCCACGACTGGAAGCACACCCCCATTCCCCGGAAGCACCGGGTGGTCTCCTGGGACCGGCCCTTCACCGAGGAGGAGATGGACGCCATCCGCCTCGGCTTCCTGCCGCGGCAGATGGAGGACAGGTGGTTCCTCTGGTTTCGGGGAAACAACCTCCACTGCCACCGCTCCTGGACCGGCTTCTGCATCTACGAGGTGCGTTTCCTGAAGGCGGCCCAGGGATACCGGGCGGCGCGCTTCAAGGTGAACGAGGACCCGGAACAGCACCAGCACGGAGACGACGCCCACGAGATTTCGGTCCTCTCCGCTCTCATCGACACCCACCTCCTCCGCCTCGACGGGGTCAGGTCCCGATATTAGCCATTCATAATCCGAGCTCCGGTTCACCCGGACGAACCGGGACAGAGCGGTCCCATCGTGGGAATGGCTCTGCAGAAAGGGCGAAAGAGCGCCTTATGGCGAGGTTCGACCTCGGTTCCTGGCGGCACCGTTCATTCGCTCCTGGAGGTAGCGCCCGGTGTGGGAGGCGCGGCAGGCGGCGATCTTCTCCGGCGTACCCACGGCCACCACCCGGCCGCCCCCCTTGCCGCCTTCCGGTCCCAGGTCGATGACCCAGTCGGCGCGGCAGATGACGTCCAGGTTGTGCTCGATGACGATCACCGTGTTGCCGCCGTCCACCAGCCGCTCCACGATGTGCATCAGCTTGTGGATGTCGGCCGGGTGCAGCCCGATGGTGGGCTCGTCCATGACGTAGACGCGGCCCTTCTTCCAGAGCTCGGCGGCCAGCTTGATTCGTTGCGCCTCCCCGCCCGAGAGGCTGTCCAGCCGCTGGCCGAGGGGCAGGTACTCGAGGCCGACCTCCAGCAGCATGCCGAGGCGCCGCCGGATCTCCGGTTCGCCGAAGAATTCGTGCGCCTCGGCGGCGGTCATCTCCAGCACCTCGGCGATGCTGCGGCCGCGCAGCTTCGCCTCCAGGACCTCGGGCAGGAAGCGCTTGCCGCCGCAGCGGTCGCAGGTGACCACCACCGCGTCGAGAAAGTGCATCTCGATCTTCAGGAAGCCGTTGCCCCGGCAGGCGGGGCAGGCGCCGGCTGAATTGAAGCTGAAGAGCGGCGCCGGCTTGCCGGTGGCCCGGGCGAACGCCTGGCGGATGGGCGTCAGGGCCCCCACGTAGGAGGCGGGGGTGGAGCGCACCGTGGCAAACAACGGCGACTGGTCCACCACCACCGCCTCGGGGTGGCGGCGCACGAAGACCTCCTCGACCAGGCTGCTCTTGCCCGATCCCGCCACCCCGGTGACGCACGCCAGGACGCCGGTGGGGATGTCGACATCGACGTCCCGCAGGTTGTTGACCCGGGCGTTGCGGATGGGAATCGTGCCCGTGGGCCGGCGCCGCTCCCGAGGCGGCCACGGTTCCGCCCGCAGGCAGCGCCCGGTGGCGGTGCCGGAGCGGCGCAGGCCGGCCACCGTGCCGGCGAAGGTCACGTTGCCGCCGTCGCGCCCGGCGCCCGGGCCGATGTCGATGACCCAGTCGGCGGAGCGGACGACCGCCGCGTCGTGCTCCACCACCACCACGCTGTTGCCCTTGTCGCGCAGCCGGGCCAGCATGGCGGTGAGCTGGGCGATGTCGCGGCTGTGCAGCCCGATGCTCGGCTCGTCCAGGACGTAGACCAGGTTGACCAGGTCGCAGCCCAGCTGGCGGGCCATCTTGACCCGCTGCGACTCGCCGCCCGAGAGGGTGGCCACCGACTGGACCAGCGACAGGTAGCCGATGCCGATGCCCACCAGGTTGGCGACCAGTTCGCCGGCGCGGGACACGATCGGCGCCGCCACCGGCCCCCTGACCGTTTTCAGGAAGCGGCCGAGATCGACGAGCTCCATGGCCGAGAGCTCGTCCAGCCCCTTGCCGGCCACCCGGACGGAGCGCGCCAGCGGGCTGAGCCGCGAGCCGCCGCACTCCGGGCAGGGGGCGAACCGGAAATAGGCCATCTCCACGGCCGGGGCCCCGCGGGACTGGTCCTCGCGGCCCGTCGAGCGGCGCCGGATGCCGGTGACGATCCCCTCCCAGGTCTGGTTGAAGTACTTGTTGGCCTCGTGGCCGGGCAGCGCCCGCTTGCCGGCGTGGAGCAGCAGGTCGAGCTCCTCCCGGCTCCAGGCCTTCAGCGGCTTGTCGAGGTCGAACAGGCCGACCCCGTGGACCCGCTTCCAGAGCCAGCGCCCCTCGGCGTAGTGGCGGTGGCGGATCGCCCCCTGGCGCAGGCTCTTCTCCCGGTCCAGCAGCGTGTCCAGGTCGAAGACCAGCTCGCGGCCCAGGCCGCGGCAGCGCGGGCACATGCCCGGCGGCTCGTTGAAGGAGAACATCACCGACGAGCCGATGGCCGGACGGCCGCAGCGCGAGAAGAGCAGGCGCAGGTAGGTGAAGATCTCGGTGGCCGTGCCCACGGTGGAGCGCGGGTTGCGGCCCAGCCGCTTCTGGTCGATGACCACCACCGGGGAGACGTTGCGCACCTCGTCCACGTCGGGCCGCGAGATCCGGGGCAGCCGGCCGCGGGCGTAGGCGCTGAAGGTCTCGATCAGCTGGCGCTGGGCCTCGGCGGTCAGGGTGTCGAACACCAGCGACGATTTTCCCGAGCCCGACACCCCGGTGACCGCCACGATGCGGTCGCGCGGGATGTCCACCGACAGGTTGCGCAGGTTGTGCACACGGGCACCGCGGATTTCGATGGGGTCTTTCATGGGCGGCACCTCCCCGACGGGAAGGCGGAATTATATCACATCCGGCCAAGCCCCCGGGATCGGCTCCCGGTGGCGAACCCAGCGGGAATTTCCGATTGCCCGCTATCGGGACCTGGCCCCGCCCCGGCGCCTATTCGTAGCTCGTCCCCTTCGGTCCGGTCACCAGAACGTGGGAGCGGCAGCTGACCCAGGAGAAGGCGTCGCACCAGGCCACCACCCGGGTGTGGACGCCGGTGCCGCCAATCTCCGGGGGGTGCTCGAAGTAGCCCCCGAAATTGGGGCCTTCGGAATCCTCGTCGTCGATCTCGATCCAGCGGTCGCTCACTTTCCAGCCATTGCGCAGTTCCAGGTCGTACGCGTCAAGGTAGTCGACCTGCCCGACGAGGCAGAATATCAGGAGCGCGCTCCACTCGCAGTGGGACTCGAACGGCCCGCGCTCGATGTCCGCCACCTCCATCTCCGGGGTGAACGACAAGCCGCCCTTGACCGCCTCCAGGTGGAGCCGGTTCCTCACCTCGAGAACCCCGCCGCTCAGGGCCTGGATACCGGAAATGTCCTCGGCGAGCCTGGCCACGATGTAGCTGTTGCGCCACTCGGAGACCTCCACCGGCAGGGTCTGCCCCCGGAAGGTGATCTCCAGCCGCGTTCTGCCGGAACACGAGGCCGGCATCGGGCTCACCGCCTCGCCGAAGTTGTCGCCCTCGATCAACAGGTCGCAGCCCGGCCCGAGGTTCTCGGGCGTCACGGAACTGATGGTCGGCACGAGCGGCGAGGTGTCCGGAGAGACCGAGATCTGCGTCCAGGGACCGGTCTCTCCCCCGGCCAGCTTGACCCACAGGTAGACACGGATCCCGGTGGAGGTGCAGACATTGTCGGGCACGTCCTCCATCCCCTCCCAGGGGAAGAGTTCGCGGGTGACGCGCGCCTGGATGCGCTGGCTATCCCAGGAGACGACCTCGCAGGGGATGATCTCGTGCTCCGTGCGCAGCACCACCCGGCCCGGGGTGTCCCCGAAACCGCGGCCGGAGATGGCCACGGTCTGACCGACGGTCACGCTCCCGGGATTGACCGAGGTGATCGCGGCGGAAGAACCGGGGTTGGAGAGGAGCGCCTGGGCCCCGGCCATCCGCGTGGCCCCCAGGGTGATCTTCCGGGGCGGACGGGCCGAGTTCCGGACCGCGGCGAGCCGCCCCAGGAACTTCTGCATCTTCACCCGGCCCGCCTCCTCCCTCTCTCCTCTGAGCTTCAACCTCAGGCCGGCGAGGACCGCGGAGATGTTCTGGCCCCTGAACTTCACCGGGGTCGGGGGGTGCGACGAGCGCCGCACCGACCGGCGGATCGTCTCCAGCTTCGACGCCCACGAGGGTTTCGCCAGCTCTCCCTCCAGCAGCTTCATCTCTCCCCGGGTGAGCTGGGTGCGCTTCAGGAGAAGGGCGGCCTGGTCGGCGTTCTGGATCCCCCCCAGTTCGGCGAGAAAGGCCCGAACCGGGGCCGGCAGCTCGCTTTTTTGGGGCGCCGCGCCGGGAGTCTCGCCGGGCAGGAAGAAAAATGCGGCCAACAGGACGACGATCGAAACGGAAACCAGTGCCACCGCCCTTTTCATGCTTCCCCTCCACCAAACCTGCAGTCAGGAGTAATGAATACGGGCACCCCGGGACAAATCTCAGTTTCTCCCCCCCGCGCCTTCACCCCCCCTCGGGAAAACCGGCAGGGCTCCGGTTCCGGGCTCACCCGATCCCGTACAGGAACAGCCCGAGCATGGCCAGCACGAAGAAGGCCGGCCCCAGCACCCCGCCCAGCAGCCCGCGGTCGAGCTTGAAGCGGGCGCGGCCGGGGTTCCTCGGATCGAACAGAATGGCGACCTCCCGGTCCTTGTACAGGCCCCTCCCGCCCGAGAAGCGCGAGGTCACGTGGTGGACGCTCCCCTCCACCACGTAGCGGGCGATGTACCTGTAGTAGCCGGTCTGCACGCTCTCGGTGTCGGGATAATTCACCTCTTCGACCACCCTCCCCGTTGCCTCCAACCCCTCGCGCACCAGCCTCCGGTCTTGCGCCCATTCCACCAGGCCGATGACGAAATGGATCAATCCCCCCAGCCCGAGCGCCAACCCCAGCAAGACGGCCAGATCTTTCGGCATCGTCACATTAATGCCGTGAACCGGGGCCCGATCTCGGCCTTCCCGGCGAAGCCACGCGTTTCCCTCCCGGGCGGCATCTCATTCAGGCCCGGAGATCAGCCTGCGAACCTTCCCGGCGGTGAGCGGGGCCGACCCCTCGTAGTGGTTGTTGACGTTCACGTAGACCCTTTTTCCTCTTTTCCTCCACCCCTTCACCAGGGAGACGATCCGGGCCAGCTCTGCGTCCCTGGGTTCGAGGATGGAGTTCCACCTCTCACCGCCCCGGATCTCCACCTCCTTCCGGTCCGTGCCCATGAGGCGCACCACCACGCTGTCGGTCAGGAGATCCTCGTGCTTCTCCCCGACCTCCCAGGCCGGGGGCATGTAGTACCCCTGGCAGAAGACATGATGCACCCCGCGCTCCCGCAGGAAACGGAACCAGGTCTCGTCGAGGTACCCCGGGTTGCGGCACTCCACCCCGAGTTCAGGCCCTGGCGGCCTCTTCTCCAGGAAATCGGCCAGCCTCTCCAGGAACGCCCCCTGCGAGCCCATCTTCTTCCGGTTCAGGTACTCGAACTGGAGCATCACCATCCCGATCTTCGCCCGGAGAGGCTCCAGCCGGCCCAGGAACTCCCGGTAGAGCCCGGGCGAAAGGAAATGGGCATTGGACTCCCCCAGCCCGCCCCTCTCCGGGGAGCGGGCGTGGGTCAGGGTGATGGAGTTCGGCGCCTTGACCGTGAAGAGGAACCCTTCGGGCACGGCCCGGGCATAGCGCGCTGCATCGATCTCCTTCGGGAGGGCCACCTTCCCTCCGGGAAAGAGCGACCAGAACCACTGGTCCACCTCCACCGTGTCGTACCTCTTCGCGTACTCCTCCAGGTAGTCGAACTCCCCGCGCTCCGGGTAGACGATCCCCCGCCAGGAGTCATATTTCCAGCTGCAGGTTCCGATGCGCAGGTCACTCATGGATCCGTTCCCGCCCCCGCCCGGTCCGCCCCCCCACTTCCGTCCGGGAACGGCCGCGGCGTCCCATCAGAGCCCCAGCCGGAGCCAACCCTCCGGCTTCTCCAACACCGCTCCGGTTGGAAGCCGCTTTTCCGGGCGCTTCAGGTGGATGAAGAGATCGATCACGGTTTGAAGACGGATGCGCGCCAGCTGGAACTCGAAGGCCTCGGGCTCGAGCCAACGCATTTTCCCGTCCTCGAACACGGAGCCGATGCCGTTGGCCGTCCACCAGTCGTTGCGCCAGGCGACCTCCGCTTCCTCCCCGGCGGTCAGGTCCTTCTCGCCCAGGGCCGAAGAGACGTGCAGCAGGCGCACCCGGCCTCCGGAACGGACGTACAGGTCGACCCCGGTATGGCGCGCCCCCTTGAAGACGATGGCCAGAAAGAGGCTCCGGCGGTCCTTCATCACCCGCAGCTCCGTCTCGGCGTCGAGCGCCACGGCCCGCGCCCGGTCCCACTCCCCGGGGCCGATCGTTCCGTTCACCAGGACATAGTTCCCGTCGGGGACCGGGACCGCGGCCAGGGCGGCCAGCATGATCAGCGTGCGGATCATATCACCCCCCGGTACAGTGTAGACGAGCCGGAGCGAAAAGGGAACACCCGCGGCTCCAACGCCCGGCGATTGCGATTCCCGCGGGGGAGGGATACAATCGGGGCCTGGGGATATGGAATGCCCGAAACCGTCATCCACTGCGTCCGCGTCGGGGTGACCAACTGCCATTTCGTCGGGGAGCATGGGGCCTGGATCCTGGTCGACGTCGGGGGGCCGCGGAAAGAAGCGTGCCTGCTGAAAGAGATGGAGCGGCTGGGCATATCCCGCCGGGAGCTCCGGCTGCTCATTCTCACCCACGGCCATTTCGACCACACCGGCTCGGCCTCCGCCATCCGTGACGCCACCGGGGCCCGGATCCTCGTTCACCGGCAGGACGAGGCGATGCTCGAGGAGGGCCGTTTCGCCGCGCCGCGCGGGTTCACCCGCTGGGGGCGGGTCCTGGAAGCCTGGGCCCCGCTCCTGGAGCGAATGGCAACTCTGCCTTCCACGCGGGCGGACATCGTCATGGAGGGGGAGCAGCTGTCCCTCGAGCCGTACGGGATCACGGCCGCGCTCCTCCATACCCCGGGCCACACGCCGGGCTCGCTCAGCCTCCTGCTGCCGGGGGGCGAGGCGTTGGTCGGCGACCTGGCGTTCAACGGCTCCCTCTTCTGCCGCCGGCCGCGTCACGTCCTGGGCCTGGACCTCGAGCAGGAGCGCAGGAGCTGGAAGCGGCTCCTGGAGCTGGGAATGAAGAGGGCCCATCCCGGCCACGGCCGCCCCTTCCCGGCCGTGAGCCTGTAGCGGTTCCGGAGATGCACCGGTCCCAGTTGGCCGCCGGATTCCCCCTGGGGTATAATCCCCGCTTGAGCGCCCCGCGCCCCGGAGAGGAGAACATGAGTTATGGAGACAAGGAGTGCCGCGCCTGCCGGAAGGAGTTTCCCGCCCTGAGGCGGAGGGTGAAGGGCCGGCCCCAAGCCTTCCTGGATGGCCCGGGCGGGACCCAGGTCCCTCAGGGCGTGATCGATGCGATCTCGGGATACTACCGCCGGTGCAATGCCAACACCCACGGGATGTTCCCCACCTCCCGGGAGTCGGACGGGGTGATCCAGGGGGCCCGCGAGGCCATGGCCGCCCTGCTCGGGGCGCCGGCTGGGGAGTGCGTCTCCTTCGGAGCCAACATGACCACGTTGAACTTCGCCCTCGCCCGGGCCGTCTCCCGGGAACTCAGGCCGGGCGACGAGGTGGTGATCACCGCCCTGGACCACGAGGCCAACCGGGGGCCGTGGCTCGGACTGAGGGAACGCGGGGTCGAGGTGCGCGAGGTGGGGCTCAAGCCCGACGGCACGCTCGACTACGGGGAGATGAAGGCCATGGTGGGGCCGCGCACGCGGCTCCTGGCCCTGGGCTGGGCCTCGAACGCCCTGGGCACCGTGAACGACGTGGCTTTCGCCCGCGAGGTCACGAAGAAGCGGGGCGCCTGGCTGGTGGTGGACGCGGTCCACTACGCCCCCCACTTTCCCGTGGACGTCCGGGAATACGGCATCGACTTTCTCCTGTGTTCCGCCTACAAGTTCTACGGCCCGCACGTGGGGGTCCTCTATTCACGACCGGGCCTCCTCGCCTCCTTCCAAACCGACAAGCTCTCCACCCAGGACGACGCGGCCCCCTTCCGCATCGAGACCGGCACCCTGAACCATGCCGCCCTGGCCGGGGTGACCGCCGCGGTGGAGTTCCGGGCGAAATGGGGACGGGGAAAGGGCCTGCGCGAGAAGCTGGTCTCCGCATCGCGGGCGATCGCCGCCTGGGAGCGGGACCTGGCCCGGACATACTTCGAGGCCGTGGAATCCATACCCGGGGTGAAAGCCTGGGGCCCGGGGTTCGAAAACGGGCTGCGCGCCCCGACCGTCTCGATCACCGTCCGCGGCATTCCCGCGGTGGAGGCGGCCTCGCGCCTCGGGGAGCAGGGCCTGGCGCTATGGGACGGCCACTTCTATGCCGCGCGCGCGGTGGAGGTCCTGGGGCTCGCGAAGCAGGGCCTGCTCCGGACCGGGATCTCCATGTACAACACTGCCGGGGAGATCGACCGCCTGGTCGGCGCCATCCGGGCCCTGGCCCGGGTGTAGGAGGGGCCCCGTGCCCCACGTGCGCCTTCTCCTCATCGGCTTCGGAAACGTGGGCCAGGCCCTGGCCCGCATCCTCCTCGAGAAGGAAAAGTACCCGGGCCTCTCAGGCCTCGATGCCTCCGTGGTGGGCACCGTCACGGCCACCCGCGGCTCCCTCTCCGCTTCCTCCGGTCTCGATCTGGGCCCGGCACTGGCCGCCATGAAAGAGCATGGCCGCTTCCTCCCCACGACCCCGGGTTACTCGGAACTCGGCTCCATGCGGGCCATCCAAACCCTGGAATACGACGTGCTGGTCGAGCTCTCCACCCTTTCCGTTTCGAACCGGGGCGAGCCCGCCGTCTCCCACCTGCGCGCCGCCCTCTCCCGCGGGAAGCACGTGATCACCTGCAACAAGGGGCCCATCGCCTGGGCGTACAGGGAGCTGTCGGCCCTGGCCTCCTCCCGGGGCGTCTCCCTCCTCCACGAGGGGACGGTGATGGACGGGGTGCCCGTGTTCAACCTGGCCCGCCACGGCCTGCGCGGGAACACCATCACCCGCCTCGAAGGGGTGCTCAACTCCACCACCAACATCGTGCTCTGCGCCATGGAGAGAGGGGTTTCCCTCCCGGATGCGGTGCGCCTGGCCCAGGAGGAGGGGGTGGCCGAGGCCGACCCCGCCAACGACCTGCGGGGCTGGGACGGGGCGGTGAAACTCGCGGCCCTGGGCAACGTCCTGATGGCCGCGGATCTCACCCCCGAGCAGGTGTTTCGCGAGGAGGTGACGGAAGCGGCATCCATCCGGGCGCGCCAGGCGCTGGCCGGCGGGATGCGCCTCAAGGCGCTCTGCAGGGCGGAGCGGGACGGGGCGACGGTCCGCGCCTCGGTCTCACTCCGGGAGGTGCCCCCGGAGCACCCCTTCTACCGCCTCCGGGGCCCCGGCTCGGCCCTGCGGATCTCGACGGACATACTCGGCACGTTCACCATCGGCGAGGAGAGCCCGGACCTCCACACCACCGCCTACGCGGTGATCTCGGACCTGTTCTCCCTGCAGAACCGGGCGCTTGCGATCTGATCCCGGAGGTCGCGGACGCCAGGCGCCGGAATGAGACAAATTCCATTTTCTTCTATATATCAGGAAAGCCCGGCTCGGGAAGGAGAGACACATGATGAACCGAAATCGGATCTGGACCCTGACGATGTTCGTGTTACTGGGGGGCGCGGCGGGCTCTCTGGCGCAGGCCGATCGCCCGGCCACCGATTCCGGCCTCATGCCGGTGGGCCCCATGAAGTTCGACGGCCGCGTGACCATCACCGCCCGCCCGGACGAACAGTACGTGCACAGCTCGATCCTCGTCTGGAAGGGAGGGGTGGGCGTCCGCAACGGCACGATGACGGTGCTGGGCCATCCCCTCGAAAGTCGGAGCGACAACCGCTACTCCGGCACCCGGCACGGGACCTCGCTTCGGGGTGGAGACATGGTCACGGTCGTTTTCCGCCACGCCTGGGCCGGTGCCGCCGGCTGCACGGCATCGCTGGCCGCCCCCGCCCTGATCCGCCTCACCAACCCGCTTCCCGACTCCCACGTCGCCGTGGGCCGGCCGGGAAACCTGGAAATCAGCTGGAGCGGCGGCACCCCGCCCTACAAGCTGTGGATCCACTACCTGGCTTCCGGCCGCCCCACCCAGCTTCTGGCCCTGGCCTCCCTGGCCGTCGGCCGCGCGAGCGTGCCCTACAGCCGATTCAAGGGCGGCACCCAGTACGAGATCACCGTGACCGACGGTGACCGGCGATTCGCCTTCACCCGCGAAGTCGACCGGACGGGCATCTTGGCCATGAACCAGACGGCGATCACGATGTTCCACGCGGACTGACCTGGTGTCGAACCCGGCTTCATCATCCCAGCGACGCGGCGGCCCCGTTCCCGTTTCCCGCGAATGGAAGGCGCCCCCCTTCACGTGGTTTCAGCAAACCAGAAGGTTCCCACCCGCACGCGCACACCGCGTCCCGGGGTTTTCCCCGGTCATGCGAAACATGCTTCACTCCCGGGGCTGACTCTCCGGTCGGGAGAAACAGCCACGGGGTTCATTTTCCAGTCGTCGTGCCTGCGTCGGCGGGAGAGATCGCTTTTTCCTTCAACGCCTGGAGGAAGCCGGCGTCGATGCGAAGGATGTCGCCTCTTTCATCGCCGTTCTCCCCGCTCTGATGGCGAAAGAAATAGAGATCCCGGCCGCCGGGCGACAGCAGCGGGAAGTCCTCGCCGGCTGCGGTGTTGACGGCATCGCCCAGGTTGACCGAGGGCGACCAGTTCCCACGGCGGTCGCGGAAGCTGACGTAGATGTCCCAGTTGCCGCGATGGCCGGGGCCGTTCATCCAGGCGGTCAGGAGAATGTCCTCGTCGGGAGAGACGAAGGCGTGGCCGCCGATCAGCCCGGAAGGAGCCTGGGGGTCGAACAGCCTCACCGGCACCCCCGCCTTCCCCTCGACGAGTGGGCACGTCCACAACCCCCTGGAGGAATAGTAGAGGTTGCCGTTGCGCGCCTGGCTGGCCCGCCACTGGTCGCCCGGGCCGTTGATCGGCGCCGGCAGGGGAACCGGTGCCGACCAGCCGCCGTCCCGCCGCTCGGCCATCCAGAGGTTGAACCCGTCTGCGCCGGCCGGGGATTCCAGGGGACGGTTGGAGCTGAAGAACAGGCGCCGGCCGTCGAAGCTGAACGTGGGCTCGAGGTCGGAATGAGCCCCGGAAAAGGGGGCGGTGACGGATGGCTGCCAGGCGCCGTCCTTGCGAACCGCCCGCTGGATCTCCCACCGTCCTGGGGCCTTGCGGACGGCGAAGAACGCCTCGTTCTCGTCGGGACTCAGCGCCAGGCAGAACTCGATGCGCCCGGGCAGACTGATGACGCCGGGGGCAAAAACTTCGGCCTCTGCGGTCGTCGATTCCTGGCCCGGGCAGGAGGCGGTGGGCTTCAAGGGATCATTTTCCGGGGCGGCGAGAATCGCCGCTCCAGCCAGAAGGCAGGTGGCAAGAATCCTTTTTTTCATTTTGTTCGCTCCACATTTCCATCTGTCCCGGTGGAGAGACCGTCATGGGCGCCCGCTTGGGGGCGATCCGAGCGGTCGCGAAACTTCCCCGGGATCATGGCTTCGTCCCTGCGGTAACGGCATCCGATGCCGCCTCGAGGACGTCGCTCACCCGATCGGGACAGATCGCAGTTTGTGGCATCCTCGCGGGCTCGAATATTCTATCATTTTCAAGCCGGCAGTTCACCATTCCCGCCGGCCACACCCGAAGCCCCCGGTTCGCACCCCGGTCATGAATGCCCAGCATGGATACCTGACCCGGGAAACCTTTAGATATCTCCGCCGGAGCTAGAAAACAAGTGCGTGCCCTCCGGCGAGATAACCGGTGCGGATTCCGATGCGGAGGTGTTCAGTTTCTTGCCAAGATTCACCGGCTTTCCCATGCCCCGTCGTGCGAAATGAAACTGACAAGCGGGTCGAGCCTGCCAAACCCTGGATGAGATGACGAGTAAACGACAGGGCGATGATCCGGAGCAAAGAAACATTCCGTTGCAGGAACCGGAGAGCGGATTTCCACGGGCTTTGTGAATAAGCCATTATTGCACTCTGCTTTCGCGATTCTTGAAGAGTGGGTGTTGGAACAGATTGCGCCCGGGTTATCGATGTAATGGATGCAAATCCCCCGGTTCGCCTCGGGGTTGACAGGATACGGCTTGCCCCAGCCATCGCCAGTTCTTTCGACGACCCACAGGTTGAAAATGTAGCTGGCCGTTTTCCGGTTCCACGAAACCGGCAAGGGGCGGTTGGATCCGACAAAGAGCTTTTTGCCATCGGGCGAAATGGCCGGATACTCGTCCAGGTGATTCCGTTCACAAAACGGAGCGGGCTCCGGCTGGGTCCAGCCATTGCTCGTCAACCTGGCACAGAAGATCTGACGTTCCCTGCTGCCGTCCCCGATGCCCCGCGTGAAATCAATCTCTTTTCCGTCCGGAGCCAAGGCAATCTTGAACTCATAGTTGCTTTTGGAAGAAACAATGCCCGGTGCAAATGCTTTTGGGATTTCACCAGGAGGCGTTTCATTGAAATGGCCGGGGGCGAATGGTTCCTGCTGACCATTGCCTTTGTGACCCATTATGTCAGCACGAGTTACTGTTGTCTCTCTCCTGTCCGTGATCTGTGCATGACAGGACAGGATCAGAACGCCCGTCCAAAACAAGCACGAGGTGACAGGGAGTGTTTTCATAATCAAAATCCTATCGCGCAATGATCTCGGTATTCAGCCATTTTTCAAGTGCATCGTACAGGATCGCTTTTTCGGTTTCTGGGAGATCGCCGATATCGAACTGATGCCCGAAACCTTTGGCAATCAGCTTGATTGCATCTGTTTTTCCTGACAATTCAACGGCGCAAGCCGTGTAGATATCGAACTCCCCGTAGAGATAAACGATACGGTCACCCCTGTTCCTCAGGCATTCCATGACTGTACGCATGGCGCTCCCGTTGAATCCGGTCGCTCTCCCTTCCTTGGGTACGAAGAAAGTGAAGACGGGGTGTTTTGCATGCTGCACGAGGTGGCCGATGTGGGGAGCTGAATAGCTGAAGTAGCCGAGTTCGGTGTATTGCTGGTAGTACAGGCCTGCGTGGTAGTGGAGTTGGGTGGTGCTGAACTGCGAAAGGGGGACCGTTTTCGTTAAAATATCAATGATTTTTTCGAGTGGAGCTTCCGGACCGGGAATTTCGTTGGCCTGATGGGATCCAAAACAGAATGAGTAAGGAAATTCCAATACCGCCCTTTCGAGAACCTCATCCAGGCTGCATGGAAAAGCCATTTTCTGCCTGGTCGCTGTCTTCTGCAAGAATGGCAGAATTTCGCTTTTTCTCTCGAGGCAGGTTATCTGAAAGCCTTTCACTCGGTTGCGAAACAGGTGATCCGCGGCGGAATCGAGAAATGCATCGAAACGGGCATCTGCCGGTCCGATCATGACGGGAGCGACATATGTGAGCGTTGCGTCCACATCATCCGGGAAGTATGCGCGATGAAACAACGCGGCCATGCCGCCCTTGCTCCTGCCCGAGGAAATCCATTTGCCCGGATATATCGTTTTCAGGATATCGACGATGCGGTGGTGATCGGAGGCGGCTTGCCAGGATGTAAGGTAGTCCCATTTCAGGGGGTGCGGCCTTGATGAATCGTAGTACCGGTGTTCAACGATCACCTGGTTGGCCCCCAGGATTTTCGCCAATTCCCGCTCCCTTGGCCAGGGAACCCCGTATCCCTCGGTTTCCAGTACGACCGGGCTCGTGAAGTCGCGGTGCGACAGGAATATTCTCTGAGTAAACTTGGAGCCGCCAGGATGATGATGGTCCACGGGTTGAACCAGGGCGATCTCAACCCCTTCCGTGAATCCGGGGAGAGGATCAATTTTCCTGACATAAAGCCCCTTTACCTGGTTTAATCGGGAACAAAGATCTGATGAGGCGGCTTCATCCGGAGCAACGACAGGCGGAAGAGTCATGACGCAAATCAGAGAAGAAACAAATGCCAGGCATCGGTGCATGATTACCTGCATCCTTCCGAAAGCGGGCGGTCACTTTCCATGAATGATCGCTTCAGCAGAAACCCAGTAAATATCCCCACCCCGGCTGAAGAAAAGGTATTTGCCGTCAGATGTTATAAAAGAATTGCCTTCATGCGCGGATGAATTGATTCCCTTGGGGAACGGTTTCCCCTTGCTCCAGTTCCCGCTTTTTTCTTTGAAGGAGATATACAAGTCCGCTCCTTGGCTTCCGGAATATCCTCGTGAAAAGAGCAAATACCCTTCATCGGGAGACACGAATGGATACATGCCTGACAAACCGGGTATGGTTCTTTGATCAAGGTAGCTGCCATTCTGAAAAGGAATGATGGTAATCCCGTCATCATAAATGCTGCCGTTGGATGAAAGGGATGGGGCATGAAGCGGGGTAATGACGTCATGGAATTTCACCAGTCTTGGTGCGCCCCATTCGCCATTGCGCTTCTCCACGGCCCAGAGATTGCTCCCGAATTTTGCGCCGTTTCCAGGTCGTCGTGACATGAAATAAATCTTTTTTCCATCCGGTGAGAAACAGGGCTCGTCATCGATCGACGTTCCGGAAAATGCGGCTGTTACAGGCATATTCCATGTGCCGTCATGGTTTCTTGCCGCGATCATTATTCTGTTTTTTCTCATGAATACGATCTCATCCCCCGAGCAGGATGTCTCCAGGGCATATTCATGCTCTTTTGTAGAAATGATTCCGGGAGCAAAGATCTCGGGAACGGGTCCTGGCGGCTTCATGCCCAGATAGGGGCCGGCGAGCTTGGGAACGCCGCTTGGCTGCACGTGCATGACCTGGGCGGCTGCCAGGCAGAGCAGCCAGCGGATCCGTTTCATTCGCCGCCCCTCAGCGGTCGGCTTTTCCATTGCTCCCGCTCCACGCATGCGCGAAGCGATCGCCGGGATTCTCCGCGCAATGGATGCGCCGGGTATCCCGGCCCATGCGCCGCAGCTGCTCCCGGACCTTCCGCTCCAGGGGCTCGTGGCCGAGCACGAAGACGGCGCGGGCGTCGAGCGGTTCCGCGGCCAGCACGGTTTCCCGGATGCCGTGGGCGATCTCGGGCCCGATGCCGGCCGGGCTGCCGACCAGCAGGATGTCGGGCCGGATTCCCTGCCGCTGCAGCTCCCCGACCACGCTGACATCCCGCAGGTTCACCATGTAGGGATCGCAGATGCCGGTGAGCCAGACCATCGTCAGCCCGTCTACCGTCAGGACGTAGCCGGCATGATTGCCGTACGAGGGCAGAGCGAGGAACCGGCACCCGGGGAGATCCAGCGCCTCGCCGGGCTTCGGGTAAAAGGCACGCTTCAGCCCCAGGGGGGCGTAGCGCTCCTTGTGGGCGGGATTGAGAAGAAAGGTGACCCCGGCTCCTTCGTCCTGCATCCCGTACAGGGGGCAGGCGCCCTCCAGGGCGTAGCGCGCCCGCGGCGGGTGAACGTCGTGGTCCACGCAGTAGATCCTCTTTCCCGACGCCAGCGCTTCCTGACCCAGGTAGCCGCTGCGCAGGGGTCTACCGGCCGGAGCCGTCCCGATCTCGGAATAGCCGAAAACAAGGAACGCGCCCTGGGTGCTCACCCCCCAGCCGCCGTTCTGCATCTTGATGACCTGCACCGCCCCCGTTTCCTCCCCGGAGTGGGGGCCGGCTTTCCGCGCCCCCGGCTTTTCGTCCCGGCCGCTCCTTGCCCCCCGCCCCCGCAACCGGGCGGCCAGGGCCCCGTGCCCGTGGCGGATGGCATAATCGAGCGGAGTCCTTCCGTTCCGGTCGACCCCGTTGATGGCCAGCCCTTTTCCCAGGAGAAACCCGGCCACCTCCCCGTGCCCCCCGATCGCCGCCAGGTGAAGCAGCGAGCGGTCGAGAAATCGGTCCCTGGACCGGAAGTCCGCCCCGTTGTCCACCAGCTTTTCGACCATCGCCCGGTTGCCGTCGCGCACCGCGACGGTCAGCGGGGGGCGGCCGAGAAAGTCGGGCACGTCGACCTCCGCGCCGGCCGCCAGCAGGTGATCGGCATAGGCGAGGTTGCCGTTCAGGACGGCGAAGTACAGGGGGGTGGTGAGGGAATTGCACTGGATGTGGATGTCGGCTCCCTTTTCAATCAGGAACTTGCACATTTCGAAGTTGTCGTTGAGCGAGGAGTGGATCAGCGGCGTGGCCGCGCCGATGGCCCGCGTGTCGACCGGGGCTCCATGGGCGAGCAGGAGCTCGACCATGGCCCGATCGCTGTTCCAATTCGCGAAGTGGATGGGGGCGCGCAAGTGGTCGTCGCCGACTCTCACCAGGGCGCCCCTTTCGATCAGCAGCCTGGCCAGGTCGTGGTTCTTCAGGGCGACGGCGGCCATGAGCGGCGTGAAGCCGTTGGGCGTCGTGGCGTTGGCCAGCTGCGGCTCGGCGTCCAGGAGCGTTCGCACCGCGTCCCCATCTCCGGCCCGGATCAACGGAAAGACCGGCGACTGCTGGGCGGCCAGGAACGAGGTTCCGAGCGCCAGCCCCAGCAGCAGGGCCATGGGGCTTTTCAACCGGAAATCGTTTGTTTTCATGCCAGGCTCCCTTCCGCCGTGATCGTGACAGAACGCGTCCGGCCCCCTCCCCCCGTCAGCATTTTCTGTACTCCATTCCCGGCCCGTCATCGGGGCGCGCCACGAATCCCATCTTCTCGTAAAACGATCTCTTGCCCCTGGCGCAGAACAGCTGGACGTCCCGGATGTTGCCCGCGGCGCATCGGGACAACAGCCGGGCCAGGATATCCCGCCCGATGCCCTGGCCCCGATAATCGGGATGGACGATCATTTCATATATCATGGCGTGCAGGATCCCGTCGGACATGATCCTCCCGAAACCCACCAGGCGGCCCGCATCGCGGGCGGACACGCAATGATAGCTTCTCTCCAGGGTGAGGTGGAGCTCTCGCTTCGTCACCCCATACTCCCCGTTCCATCCCGTCGATTCAAACAGGGCATGGTACTCATCCATGCCCGGCAGGCTGTCCGAAATCTCGATCTGCATGGCTCACCTCGCCCGTTGGGCCACTCTTTGTCATTCCAGGCGGACGATCCCCCGGACAGTTCCGCCCGGGAATTCGTCCGCCTCTTTCGCGAAAGCCGCCGGGCACGCGTGCCCCGGAATCCCCCGTGCGCCGCTTGCCCTCCGCCCCACCGAACCGTTACGCTCCATCCGGCGGCCAACGGCGTTTCATCCCATTCCTCCCGGTTCACGATTGCGGCGGCTTCGCCTCCGTCTTCTCGAACAAACCGCGGTAGAAGTGGCGCACGTAGTTCTCCGGCACCTTGTCCACGGGGTAGGATCCGTGCACCAGCACGTGCACCCAGCGGCCGTCGCGCTTCTCCAGCACCCCGGTCTGGAAGACGTTTTTCAGGCAACTCTCTTTCCCCTTGAAGGAGTAGCAGTCGTCGAGATGGCACGAGTACCAGGCCACGTCGCCGGAGCGCGAGAAGACGATGCGCAGGTCGCGGAACTCGAACCGGGTGCCCCGGAAATCGGGATCGCGCCACTGCTCGGAGTGCTTCTTCATCGCTTCCAGCCCCACCACCACGCTGTCGGAGAAGAGCCAGAAGTGGAACAGGTCGTCGGCCCACAGGCGATACATGGCCTCGAAGTCCTTCTCGACGGCCCAGCCGATCGATTGCTCGATGGCCTTCTGCACCGCGGCCCGCTCGGCGGGATTCTCCGCGGCCGCCAGGCAACCGGCCGTGCCCAGGAACACCAGAACGATCAACGTCATGACGCAGAACCGTTTGCTCATCGATTTCCTCCTGTCGGACAACTCGTCCATCGTCTCGGCGGGAATCCCGCGATCGTCCTCGAGCCTGCCCGCCGCCACCGGCCTGCCATCCACCAGATTGCAGGACGATCATCCGGATCGCTTTCAGGGCGTTCACTTTCCACCCCCCATTTCACCCCGCGATCCACCTTGATCGCATCCGGCTCCCGGATCGCCGGTCATTCTCGTGGCGGATCGGGGAGCAGGCGGCAAAAAGAGCTTGTCAATTGTTCACCGCGGGGATGAGGTATTCGGCGAGTATGGTGAAGGGGGAAATGGCCTCGGGTTCGTACCAGTTCCCGGCCGTGGTGACGATCACCAGGTCGAGGTCCGGGAGAATGCTGATGGTCTGGCCTCCCCAGCCCCAGGCAAAAAAGGAAGGATGGCTTCGCCCGGCCGCCACGTACGTTTTGCGCCACCACTGATAGCCGTATCCGTCGGCCACGGGAAACTCCTGGTTGTAGTCGTTGGGATCGAAGGCCGCGGCGGTCGAGGCGTCGCACCAGGCGGAAGAGACGATCCGCCGCCCTAGCCACTCCCCCCGGTCCAGGAAGAGCTGGCCGAACTTGGCCATGTCCCTCGGTTTCAGGTGCAGATCCCCGGAACAGAGGATGACGTCGCCGCGCACGATCTGCCACTCCGCCCCGGTGATTCCGAGCGGATCGAAAAGGTACTCCCTGGCGAAGGCATCCACCCGGCGGTCCGCTGCCCTGCGGATGATGTCACCCAGGATGTTCGTGTTGCAATTGTCGTAGTCGAAGACGGCTCCCGGCTCGGCGAAGAGCGGTTTTCCCAGCAGGAAGCGGATGGGATCGGCGCTCGTGAAAAACCGGTACATGTCGTTCTCTGGACTCGTGTAGGGAAGCGTCTCGTCGTCGTAGGTCAACCCCGAGGTCATGGTCAACAGGTGCCGGAGGGTCATCTGCGCCTTCCCGGATTCCCGGGCCAGCAGGTCGGCGTGCTCCGGGAAAAAACCGGAGACTTTCCGCTCGACCGAGTCGATGAATCCCTTGTCGATGACGATTCCCAGGAGGGCGGAGGTCACGCTCTTGGTGGCCGAGCAGAGCACGTGCAGGTCGTTCCGGTCGTATCCGGTTCCGCCGGTGTACTGGCCCAGGTTGAACTTGCGGCCCGGGAAATAGCGTTCGAAGACCAGCTTCCGGTTCCGGACGACCAGGATGGAGTGCAGCCGATGCTCCCCGATCCGTTCGAGATGGTCCAGAAGCTGGACGAACCTTCCCGCATCCATGCCGACGGATGCCAGCGAGGCGACTTCCCAGCCGTCATCGACGGCATCGGGGATTTCGATTTCCTCCATGTCATCGACGCGGCAGCCGCAATTGGCCAGCAAAAACCAGATGACAACGAGAAGGCAGGCGGGTTTCATTCTCTCCCTTCTCCTCCGCGTGCTGTCCTCATTCCCCCGGGGGGAGCGGCGAAATGCTCGCTCATTCCTTCGGCCGGAGCCCCTTGATCACGGAGGCCGAGACCCAGTAGATGTCCCCGGCGCTGGTGTAGAAGAGGTATTGGCCGTCCGGCGAAAGGATGGCGCAGTTCTCGTTGGCCGGGGTATTGATCTCCCCTCCCAGGTTGAGCGGACCGCTCCAGTCGCCGCCGGCGCCCCGGAAACTGACATGAAGATCTCCCTGGCCGAATCCTCCCGGCCGGTTGACCGAAAAGACTACCCAGCCCTCGTCCGGCGCGACCAGGGTATCGCCGACGAAGGGCTCGCAATTGATCGCCGGGCCCAGTTTTTCGACCCGGCGGTAGGCTCCGTCCTCGAGCCTCGCCCGGAAGATATGCGCGCCCGGGCCCGATTCCGGCCGGCGGGACTGGAAGTAGATCGTTCCATCTCGGGTCAGGGAGGGATAAAACTCGTCCTGGTCCGAATTGAGCGGTGCGCCCGGGTTGGATGCCTCCGACCAGCCATCGCCCCGGCGCTCGACGACCCAGATGTCGAAATTTTTCTGCACTCCGCCCGGATCGCCGCGCGGCCGGTTGGAGCAGAAGTAGAGCTTTCGGCCGTCAGGGGCGATGAAGAGATCCACGTCGCTGTGAGTGCCGGAAAACGGGGCCACCTGCGGCTTGGTCCAGGACATTCCTTCCCGCTTCATGACCATGATCCGCCAGGCCCCGGTCGGCATGTGGATGGTGAAATAGAACTCGCGGCCATCCGGGCTGAAGACTGAGTTCAACTCGCGCTTTTCGGTGGAGACGACTCCGGGGGCGAAGAGGACCGGCGTCTCGCCCGGCCTCGGCTGTCCCAAATACGCGCCTTGCGGCTCGGGGTGCCGGTGCGGAGCCGGTTCGCCTCCGGCGTTCTTCAGGATCCGGGCGATCGCATCGTGCCCCTCCCTCACAGCGATGTCGAAGGGCGTGCCGCCGTAGCGGTTGGCGACGTTCAGAGGCACCCCTTTTTCCAGTAGCAGGCCTGCGAGCGGTTCCTGGCCCGCCAGCGCGGCCAGGTGAAGGACGTTGTTGCCCATGGCGTCCCGTTCCGCGATCGATGCTCCGGCCGCCAGCAGGGCGCCGGCCGTCTCGGCCTGGCCGTTGGCCACGGCCAGGAGCAGCGGCGTCATGCCGGCCTTGTCCCGCATGTCCGGGCGGGCTCCTTTTTTCAGGAGAAGCGAGGCGCATCCAGTCTGTCCGAAACGCGCGGCCACGTGAAGGGGGGTGCTGCCCAGTACGTTTCGCCGGTCGTCCACCTCGGCGCCGCGGCCGAGCAGCAGGCCGGCCCATTCATCCTTCCCGGCGAGCACGGCGAATTGAAGCGGTGCAAAGCCCTCCCGGTCGGGACGATTGACGTCCGCTCCGCATTCCAGGAGATGTATGACCACGGCTTCCTGCCGGGAAGACAGCGCCACGACCAGCGGCGACCGGTCGAATTCGTCCGGGAGGTTGAGCCATCCCGGGTGTTGCGCCAGGATTTCCTTCACCCTGTTCAGGTCTCCGGCGCGCGCGGCGTCGTGAATCTCCGCAGCCTGGGCGACATTCGCGAAAAGCAGGGCGATGCCGAAACAGAGCATGGCGTGGAGCCCGGATCTCCGGTTCGCCCGAATGCGATTCATCAAGATTCCTCCTTGGAAAGGGAATGCATCATGCTTTTCCCTTTCCCACACGCAGCAAGGGTCGAAACGCGCCCCATGGGCGATCGCAATCGGAGCACCTCTGCTCCGGCCCGCTCGTTGATCATGCGGACCACAGAGTCAACCTGGACCCGGGGCTTGCCCACGCGGATAAAATGCCCCATCCCCTCCACCACGACGTGCTTCCCGCCGGGGCAGGAGTCCGCCGTTCGAGTCCACGGCTCCGATCCGCGACACCAGGCCGGCAAGTTCCACTTCCCGGGCCTGCCTTCTCATCCCGAGCGCTCGCCGGGAAAGGAGAAGTGCTGCGAAACCACCACCCACCGTCCGTCGCGTTTCTCCACCACCCCCGTCCAGCGGGCGTTCTCCCAGGAGGCCGGCTCCCCCCGGAAGGTATTGATGTCGTCCAGCACGCAGTAGAACCAGGCCACCTCGCCGCAGCGGGCGAAGCTGATCTCCAGCTCCTTCAGCTCGTGCCGGACATACCGGAATTCGGGGCTCATCCAGAAGGGGACGTTCCGTTTCACCTCCTCGAAGCGCTTGATCACCCGCTTGCCAGGAGTCACGCTCACGTAGTCGTCGTCCTGGGCGATCGAGTTGAAAAAGAGCTCGAGATTCTTGTCCTTGACCCAGCCGATCACCGAGTCGATGACCCGGGCGATTTCCCGCCGCTCCGCTTCCCGGTCCGGCGCACCGGGAACCACGGCCAGGGCGAGCCCGGCCAGCAGGATCGCGATGCCGAGAATTTTCATGAGGCCTCCGTTTGCGTCGATTCAGCCGGGCGTTGGGGAGTGAAAATGAAAAATCACCGAACGTCCATTGTCCAGTATCGAAACATGCACATCCAATGCCCGGGGAGAACCGGGGTCCGGGGTTGGTCGCCCCCCATGATCACCCGGGCGCCCGGGCCGCGTCATCATGCCTGAAGGCGATGAAGTAACCCCGCTCCCCATACCGCCCCCGCGCCAGATCATGGAAATCAGACGACTCCATTCTCAGGAGGGACCATTCGCCCAGAAACGGGCCCGGCACTACCTGGGCGCCTGGCCATTCTGCAACAGCTCTTCGATGGCGGTTTTCAGCTCATCCCCCCTGACGTCGTTGAAACGGAGCACTCCGTGGCGATCGATCAGCCAGGTCGAGGGGGTTGCGTCTACATGGTAGAGCGAGACCAGTTCATCCCTCCACCCCCGGCAGGAACAAGCGATCGGCCACGGGATGTCATTCTTTTTCAAAAAATCGTGCAGCAGCTCCTTCTCGGTATCCAGGCTGATCCCGACGATTTCCAGGCCCCGTTCATGATGCTGCGCGTAGAGCGCCTTCAGCTCCGGAAAAGCCTTGACACAGGGAGCGCAGCGGACATTCCAGAAATCGACGAGCACCACCTTTCCCTTCCGGGAAGACAAGCTGAAGTCCGAACCATCGGTGAGGCGCACCGTGAAATCCCGCGCCGGCTGGTCCAGCCCGATTTTATCCTTCATGAGCCTGAGCAAAGCTTGGAAGCCGGGATTTTTATGGAGCTCCCGGTATTGTGGTTTCATGAAAAGCTTGTAGCCCGTGAACCCCTTTTCCCGGACCGCCCTTCCGATCCAGTCCAGGGCGTGGTCATACTTTCCCATCCCCAGGTAGCTGTCGGAAATCTTCAGGCAGAACCAGGGCTTGCCGCGATCGGGGGATTGCCTGGCGATCTCTTCAAGGGCCAAGGCCACCTCCAGTGATTCAGCGTGCTTTCCCATGCTCAGCAGGGCGAAGTGCTTTCTGTCCATGATGTCCATTCTGAACATCGTGTCGCAGGAAAACTTGTCGCAGAGCGCCAGAATCTCATCGAGTTCTTCCAGTCCGGCCTGAAACTTGCCCCGGTCGGCATGGCGACGGTAGTCATCCATCAGCCGGTTGATCTTGGTTTGGGCTTCCTCTTTGTTGGCGGGGGGACGGCTGCATCCCGGGACCAGGAGGAAAGCCAGAATGGCAACCGACAGGATCCGGCATTTGAGCAGATTCGTTCTTCCCATTTTGGAATTCTCTTCCTGCATTCTCGCGCAACTTCTACTTTGCCTGAAGCTCATCCAGCTTCTTCCTGGCATTGTCGTTGTCGGGATTCAAGGCCAGGGATTTCTTGTAGTTTTCAATGGCGAGGCCTTTGTTCCCAGCTTTCGCGCAGGCTTCGGCCAGACTGTCGTAGGCATTGGCGGATTGGGGAAAGAGCTCGACGTTGAACCGGAAGACCTTGACCGCCTCGGGGATTTTCCCGGAATTCATCAGGCTGTATCCGAAGAAATTGAACGATCCCTCGTCCAAATAGAACCCGCTCTCCTTCTCACGCAGCTTTCTGAGCCTGGCAATCGTTTCATCAAGCGCGTCCGGGGCGGCGTTTTTAAGGAGCTCGGAGGCCAGCTTCTTATGCTGCAAAAAGAAAACCCGGAGATGCGCCTGGTGCTGCGGCCGCACCCACTGGTCGCCGCGCTCCTTGTAAACCGGCATGTCTTTGACAAAGGCGAAATCCCGGTCGAGCGAGAGCTGCTCCTGGATCTCGGCGAGCTCCTTGCCGGCCGCTTCCGCAGCCTTGACGCTCGTCCAGAGCCTGCGGATGTAGTCCAGGTGCCCATGGGCGCGATCCCGGGTCCAGAGCTCGGTCATGTCGCACAAAACCCTCTCCACGGCGTTTTCACCCTCCAGGATCTCCTCCATCACCTGGATCCAGCGGGGCACGTCCAGTTCCGAGTACTCCCCGTAGGGATAGGGAGCGAGATGATGCGAATGCAGGATGAATCCCGGGAAAACCGCCAGTTTCTCCTCGGGAACGACCGCCACCGTCATGCCGTTGTAGTTTCCGGCCTTGCCGAACCAGATCAGGTTGAGGGAGACGTCACCCAGTTCCAGCTTCATGCGGTCCCGGTAGAACCTGGTCGGAAGCAGCAGGGAGAAGCTTTGTTCCAGTTCGTCGGCCCGCTGTCTGCAGGTCTTCATCCACTGCTCTTCAATCGTGGCTTTTTCAGAGCCCTTTTCCCAGGTTTCCAGGCGCTTGCGCGAGATCTCCTCCTTCCAGCGCCACATGTCGATGAGCTTCCGGATCTCCGCCGCAACCTCTTTTCCCCTGCCCCGGTACTTGTCCAGGAAACTCTCGTGGCCGATGATCGTCGTGTCCTTGTAGACGGCGTTGCCGCCGAACAAATCGAGCCGGTCGACCAGGTTGAGCGTGTAGGCGAAATCGCTCCTCTTCAAGCCCCTGGCGATCGCCTCCTTGAACTTCTGCGCGGTAATTCCGGACCAGAAGGTGTTGAAGACGACCAGTCCCTTTTCGGACTTGATGACCAGCTGCTTCTCCCCCCCATCCGCGACGGTCACGATCGACACCTTGCCGGAAAGCTCCCGGACCTGGAAATTCAGAGCCGGTTCCTCTCCGAGCACCGCCGTTCCAACCAGCAACAGGCAACCGATTGCGATCATTCCTTTCATTCTGACTCCTCCTCTTGTTTCATTCCCGAGGCCTAAGCGTATCGATGATCCCGGCCGAGACCCAGTAGATGTCCCCGTCCCTTGTGAAGAACAGGAACCGCCCGTCCGGGGATAACGTGGCGTTGCCTTCCGAACCGGCCGTGTTCACGGACGCTCCCAGGTTGACCGGTCTCCCCCAGTACCCGGACGCGTCCCGGAACGAAGCGTAGAGGTCCCAATTCCCGAATCCCCCTTCCATGCGCGAATGGAGGATCAGGACCCGCTGGTTCGGAAAGATGCAGGGGCCGCTGACCTGATCCGGAACGATCTCGCCATTGAGAGGAACCGCATCAAGGAGCTTTCCCTCCCGGAAAGAGGCACAGAGGAGCTGCCGCCCGCCCCCGCCCTGCCGCATGAAGTAGAGCGTCCCGTCCGGGCCGAGATACGGCTGGACCTCGATGTCCGGGGAATTGACCGCTGGCCCCAGCTTCTGCGGCTCTCCCCATCCGCTTTCGACTCGCTCGGACACCCAGATGTCGGGCGTCTTCCCTGCCTCCCCTCCGGGGGATGCTGGACGGTTGGAAACGAAAAACACTTTCTTCCCGTCCGGCGAGAGGCACGGCTCGTTGTTGATGTGCTCGGTGGAGAAGGGAATGATGGTCCGCTCGAGCCAAACTCCCCGGTCGCTCCGCATCGAGACGAAATGATTCCGGTTGCTGTCCGGACCTCGTTCCTCATAGATCGCCTCCAAACCGTTCGGGGCGAAGGACAATCTGGCCTGATGGCCTTCTTTGGAGACGATTCCTGGAGCGAACAATTCCGGCGTCATCCCCGGGGGGGTCTGGCCCAGGTAGGGGCCTTTCCATACCGGATTTGCCTCCTGAAGCTTACTCAACATCTCCCGGGCGTTCTGGTTCCGGGGATCGATTTCCAGGGATCTCCCGTAACTGGCGATGGCTTGCTCCTTCTGCCCGGTTTTCATGCAGCACTCGCCCAGGCTGTCATGGGCATTGGCCGATTCGGGATGCAGCTCCACGTTCATCCGGAACACCTGGAGCGCGCCCGCCGGATCTCCGGCCTGCATCAGCCGGTAGCCCAGGTCGTTGAACTCCTTTTCATCGAAATAGAGCGGGGGCCGGGGATGGGCCTGTAACTCCCTGAATGCGCCGATCCCGGCTTCGCCGCCGCCGGAGCGGATCGCCTTCTCCACCTGATAGGCGGCGGAAGCCGCGATTCTCTTCTCCAGGCCGGTGAGCCGGGAGCGGAGCATGCCGTTGTCGTGCGGAACCAGCTCGACCGCCTTTCTCATGTAATCGCGCGCCCCTTCCAGGTCCCCTTTCCGGGACAGGAGGTTGGCCATGCGGAAATAGCTGTTGGCCCCCCGGGGATACCGCTCCATGGCGAACTCCAGGATTTTCACGACCTCGTGGAGCTGGCCGAGTTCCAGCAGGCGATCCCCCTGGACCGTCAGCACGTGCTCGGGAGGATCCACGGCAAACCCGTACTGGGCGGACAATTCCCGGTAAAACGAAAGCACGTCGTCCAGGCCCTCCACCTTCCGCTTCTCCGGAAAAGGATACCCTGCGAACAGCCTCTTCAAACCCTCCCGCAATCCCAGCCGCTGCAGAAACTCGTCATGCCCGGGGAGAAAATCCAATGCCAGTTCGAAGCCTCGCGGACGGTTGGCGTCGACGAGTTTCGAGAACCGGTCCAGGAAGCCGATGCCCTCCCGGGCCAGCGCGTCGGTGTCGTCGTAGGTGATGAAGACGAATTTTTTGAAATCCCTCTTCTGGTTGAAGAATTCCTCCCCCGTCTTCAGGATCAGGTCCCTTCCTCCCTGCCAGCGGAACGGGTGGTTGATGATGAGGGCCCCGAACAGGTCGGGATGCCGGAACAGGGTGAACAAACCGAAGTTGGCCCCGGCCTGGGGGCCGACCAGTATGCGGAAATCCTGGGTCCGATAGTGGGTCTCGACGAAGGGAATCGCTTCGGACCGAAGGAAACGGGTGAAGTTTTCGATGCCGGTGGGCTTCCCATCCGGCGCCAGCGGCAGCAGGTCGCGGTAGCGGTCGGTGTTCATGACGCCGACCAGGAGGCAGTCGGGGATGCGCCCGGTCGGCCCCAGGGTGTCGAGGACGGAAACCGCCTCGGCGAAATAGGTGGTCACGTGGTCGCCGTAGAGCATGTAGATGACCGGGTAGCGCCGCTTGCCGTCTTCGTACCCGCGGGGAAGGTGGATCAGCAGGGTGCGGTCCTCCTTCAGGACCCGCGAATGGATCACGTGATACGTCCCGATGGCCACCTCTTCCCCGTCCTGCTGGGAAAACAGGGGGAATGCGCCGGCGAAAAAGAACAGGAGCAGAACGAGGCTCGCGCCCTTCGGTCTCATCGTTTCTCCCCCGCCTGCCCGTCCGCCTCTGGTTGTTCCCCCAGTTCCCGCTCGATGGCGTCGCAGATTTCCCGGATCGGCGCGCTCTCGAAACCGTTCCCCGGAGGCGGGCCGCCGCCGCGGGGTCCGAGCAGCAGGCCCTCCTTCACCTTGGTCACCTTCTCCGGGAACAGAGCGGCCCCCTCGGGGAGCAGGCCCGCGGCCTGGACGAGGAAGTTTCCCACGCAGAAGGAGGCGATGAGCGTTCCCGACGCCTGAACGCTCTTCAGGAATTCGAGGACGACGGGGTTCTCCTTGAACTTGCGGAACTGGGGGCCGCTGGGCACGATCAGCACGTCCCAGGCGGAGAGATCCTTCAGGTCGGGTAGAAGAATCTCGCTGGTCAGGACGACGTCGCGCTTCTTCTTGTAGCAGCCTCGGTACTCGGCCTCGACGCCGAGCCGTTTCTGCTTCCAGCCCCTGGACTCCATCTCCTTTTGCAGCGGGAAATAGGCGTCTCCGAACCATTCGCCCAGCAGCACCAGCGCCCGCACCGGCCGCGCCTGGGTTCGGCCGCGACCGCCGGAAGAGGCAGGATCGAACAGATAGCCTCCCGCCGGTTCCAGCGACATGAAGGCGGGAAACAGGACCAAGGGGAGCAAAACAAATCGTCTCCACATTCTCTCCATACGATTCACCTCCATCCGATCGTTCTTTCCATGCCGGTTTCCGACAAGCGATGCCATCACCCAGGGCGGTGCCGAATACGAAACCGGGCTCGGGGAAAAAGTTTTTATCTTTTTAGAATCCGTCCCCGGGGGAGCTAGTCTGCCAGGAGTAGCGAGGCGATCAGGAGCAGCAGCAACAGGACCCATTTCATCATGCGGTTCTCCCTGTATTATTCTTTTGTGGTCCGCAGCCCGTCGACGGTGCCGGACCCGAAGAACTCGGGGCTCATTTCCGGGGGCTTCTGGCCCGGGCAGGGTCCGTCCGGATTCGGAGCGTCCCTGGCCCGGGCCGGCATGCCGGCAGCGGAGATCAGCATCGCGAAAAGGGTGTAAATCGTCCGGGTCATCGCCGCTCCCTCCAGATCTGCTTTCATATGCCCCTCTCATCCTTCCCGGAACATGCTCCCGCCGGTTCGGGTTCAGCCGTTTCCATCGTCCACGTGGCCGTGGCGCCCATGCGCCGCATATTCCTATAACGCACGGCCGGACGGTCCCGTCCTAGGAAAAAAGTCTGATTCTGCGACTTGGGGCTTTTTCCCGGCGGCTGACCTCCCCAGCGCCCGGCCTTGAACCCGTTCCCGGCGATGTGCTATAAAAAGGCCGGATGAGCGCCGAGAATTACCTCTATTTCGCCATTTCCATCGGTTTCGGCTCGCTGGGAATCTGGGTCGCCCACCGGTTGTGGACGCACTACGGCGCGCCCCACCTGAAGTTCCTGTTCTATTTCGTCACCGCCTACAACCTCAACAATTTCCTCAACTGGATCGGCTACAAGTATTTCTATTCCCTCTTTTTCAAGGTCGACGCGGAGGTCTTCCAGAAAATCTACTGGTCGATCGGCCTCCTCTACTTCCCGACCATCGTCCTTTCCGCCGGCCTCGCCCTGGCCATTTTCTGGCGGCTCCTGGGGCTGCGCCCCCTCAAAACCGCGGGCCGCATCGGCGCGGTGGCGCTCACGGCCTGGGTCCTGGTCCAGTCGGTCCTGAATCTCTCCCGCCTGACCCGGGGGGAGTACGGCCTTCTCGAATCGTCCTGGACCGCGATCGACTCCTGGGGCTGCCTCTATTTCGTTTTCCTGCCATCCGCATCCCTCCTGGCCAACCTGTTCCTGCCGGAGCGGGAGAAGCGCCGGCTCCACTTCGCGTTCATCGCCACCTTCCTGCTCCTCATGACCCTCATCTATTACCTCCCCCTCTCCTGGGTGCTCTTCGAGTGGCGCGGCTTCCGGGTCGACCTGCTGACCCCCCTCTTCTTCGCCTCGCCCCTCCTTCTTCTCCTGGTCGCCCATCTCCACCAGAAGCGGATGATCCGCCTCTTTCCTCCGCCTTCGGCCTCCTCCCCCGACCTGAAAGCCCTCTGCGCCCGTTTCGGGGTATCCCCGCGCGAGTGCGAGGTGCTGGAGATGGTGATCGCCGGGAAGAGCCACCGCGACATCGAGGCGGCCCTCTTCATCTCGGTGAAGACGGTGAAGAGCCACCTCTACAGCTCCTACCGGAAGCTGGGGGTGAAGAACCGGGTGCAGCTGCTCAACCTCTGCCAGAACCTGCGGCAGGCCACGCCGAAATAGGAACCGGGTCCGCCGCCCCTTCACGGCTGGATTTTCGTCCCCTGACGCCGTGCTGCAGCGCCCCCACCCTGTTCCCGGGAACAAACTCCCGGGGGAGGCGTATAGAGGATGGCCAAGTTTTGCGGGAGACGTTCCCCGCTATGGAGGAGGAAATGGGGAAGACGAGATTGGGCTGCCGCGCCCTCTTTCTGCTGGCTTCGATCGGTTGGCTGGGCATGTCCGGGTTCACCCAGGAGTCGGCACCGGCGCAGTTGAAGATGAGCCGGGCGGAGCAGAAAGCGGTGATCGACCGGATTGGCCCGCTTCTTTGCGAAAATTACGTCTTTCCGGAAGCGGCCGTGAAAATGGAGGCCGCCCTGAAAGCGGAGTACCGGCGAGGCGCCTTCGCCTCCGCTCTCGACCCGCAGGCATTCGCCAGCAGGGCCACCGCCATCCTGCAGTCCGTTTTTCAGGACCGGCACCTGCGGGTCGCCTTCCGGCCGCCCCGGCCCGACCAGCCCCGAGACGAGAACCCGCTTCTGGCACTGGAACAGGCCCAGCTCCGCTCCCGCCAGCAGAATTTCAGTTTCCCCACGGTCCAGGTGCTGGATGGCAACGTGGGCTACCTGGAGTTTCGCGGTTTCCACCCCGCCCCGGTCATTGCCGACAAGGTGGCGGCGGTCATGAAGTTCCTGGAGGACACCGACGCGATCATCATCGACATGCGCCGGAACGGCGGCGGATCCCCCAGCGGAGTGCAGCTGGTCTGCAGCTATTTCTTCGACCGCAAGGTCCACCTGAACTCCCTCTACTGGCGCCGGAGCGACAGCATCCAGGAGTTCTGGACCCTGGACAACGTGGCGGGCAAACGGATGCCCGATGTCCCCCTGTACGTCCTGACCAGCAGGCAGACCTTCTCCGGCGGGGAGGAGTTCTGCTACAACCTGCTCAACCTGAAGCGCGCCACCCTGGTGGGCGAGGTGACCGGGGGCGGCGCCAACCCCGGCGGCAGCTTCCCCGTCGGCGGCCGCTTCGCCGTCTTCATTCCGACCGGCCGGGCCATCAACCCCGTCAGCAAGACCAACTGGGAGGGCACCGGCGTGAAGCCCCACGTCGAAACCGAAGCCGGCAAGGCTTTCGACGTGGCCTACGAGGCGGCGAAAAAGGCGGCGGCGGAATCTTCCCAGAAGAAGCTGGCCGCACTCACCGCCCGGGTAAACGGTTTCTCGGCCGGGCTGGAGGCCGTTCTCGAGCGGCACGGCCGGGAAAAGAGCGGGGAATCGGCCGCGGGGGTGAACGAAGCGCTCCGGAGGGGGATCGACGGGGGCCTCCTGGACGAAAACCGCATCAACCAGCTCGGCTACTCCCTCCAGGGCAAGAACCAGAGCGACGAGGCCATCGCGGTGTTCACCTTCAACACCCGCGCCTTCCCGGAATCGGCCAACGCCTACGACAGCCTGGGCGAGGCCTGGCTCAAGAAGGGGGACCGGCTGCAGGCCCTGGAGAACTACCGCAAGTCGCTGCAGCTCGACCCGAAAAACGAGAATGCCCGGAAAGCGATCGCGAAGCTCGAAGAGGCCGGGAAAAAGAAGAATGGCCCCTGAGAAAGGGGCGGCCGGCCCAGGAACTCCGATGGGGGCGCGCGAGCGGCCTGCGGGTGCGCTCCACGAACGGCGCCCGCCCAGGGACGGGCGCCGGCCGAGGATATCGGGGGGCGCGCCGCACACGTGTGCTGGAGAAGCGCGAGGGACGCCATGAAAACAGCGACATTTCTGACCCTGATGGCGGTAGCCATGGCCTGCATGGCGCAGACGCCGGATGCCGGCACGAGGGAGCGGGTGCGCCGGCTTTTCAGTTCCTGGAGCGGGCCGGAGACCCCCGGAGCCGCCGTGGCCGTGGTGCAGGAGGGGCGGATCGTTTTGGCCGAAGGGTTCGGGGGCGCCAGCCTGGAGCACCGGGCCCCGATCACGGCCTCGACGCTCTTCGACGTCGCCTCGCTGGCCAAGCAGTTCACCGCCTTCGCCGTGCTGCTGCTGCGGGAGGAGGGCAGGCTCGACCTGGACGATCCCGTGCGGAAGCACCTGCCGGAGTTTCCGGATTTCGGCGTTCCGCTCACCGTCCGCCACCTGCTGCATCACCAGGGCGGCCTGCGCGACTGGGGCGGCCTGGTGCAGATGAGCGGAGGCCGCATGGAGGATCCGGTGAGCACCGCGTACGTGATGAGCCTGATCCTGAACCAGAAGGAACTCGCTTTCCGCCCGGGTACGGAATACTCCTACTGCAACGCCGGGTACGTCGTGCTGGCGGAGATCGTCAGGCGGGTTTCCGGGAGCCCCTTCCCGGAGTGGATGAAAGAGAAGGTCTTCGGCCCGCTGGGAATGGAGACGGCCCGCTTCGGTTCACAGGTCGGCCAGGTGATGGCCGGCGCGGCCTCCTCCTACCGCCAGGGCCGCGACGGCGCCTTCGTCCGGGTTCCGGAAAGCGCCGCGCTGCCCGGACCGGGATCGCTCCATCTCTCCATCGCCGACCTGGCCCGGTGGCAGCTCAACATGCAGACCCGGGCTCTGGGGGGAGAAAGCCTCTGGCTCGACCTGCTCGAGCCCTCGCGGCTGGCCGACGGCACCGTGCGGGATTACGCCGCCGGCCTGATCCGAGGCGAATACCGCGGGCTGCCGATCTGGTCCCACAGCGGCACCTGGGCCGGTTTTCAAGGGGAGACTCTCTATTTCCCGGGACCCAGGCTGGCCGTCGCCGTGCTCATCAACCACGTCTTCGCCGACCCGACCCAGCTGGCCCGGGCCATCGCCGATATCTGCCTGGAGGGGACCTTCCCGGCTCCGGCAGCCCCGACGGTCCGCCCGCTTCCGGCAAAAGAGCGGCTGGATGGCTACGCCGGGCTCTACTGGCTGGCCGGGGACCAGACCCTGGCCATCGCCGCCTCCGCCAGCGGCCTGACCTTGGAGATGGGCTCCGGCTCTCCGCTGGAGCTGGAGTGCAGAAACGATCGGCTGTTCGTCTTTTCTCCGGCCCGCTTCCGCATCGAGTTCCCAGCGGAGGGCCCGGACAGGCCGGAATGGCTGACTTTCTGGCGGGGCGATTACGCCTACCGCGCCGAGCGGATCGCCGGCCGGCCGCCCCTCCCGGCCGACCCG
>CAYZNT010000011.1:0-27750 GCA_964479735.1 uncultured Clostridia bacterium | reverse complement strand
ACAGGGCACAGCTGGGAAGAGACCCGGTGTCAGGGCTCCGTTCCGCCTTTTCCCACGACTTCCAGCAGCACCTCGACCGCCTTCTCCAGCTGCTGGTCGCGGCCGGCGGCGATGGCCAGGGGCTCGTTCTTCACCACGTAGTCGGGGACCGTCTCGCGGTTCTCCAGCCAGTTCCCCCGGTTGTCCTTCACGCTGACCGGCACCATGCCCCAGACCGTCTCGCCGTCGGGCAACCGCTCCCAGCCCGCCCAGCTGCAGGTGCCCGGGGTGGGCATGCCGACGGTCCTGCCGATGGCCAGCCCCTGGTAGCCGCAGGCGAAGCAGTGGCCGTCGCTGTAGTTGGCCTCGTTGAACAGGGCCACGGTCGGTTTGGTCCAGCGGAAGGCGGGCTCCCACCCCAGGGCGCGCCGCTCGATGGCGTTCTGGAGGAGCGGCGTGCCGGTGAAGAACATGGCGAGGTCGGAGACCAGGTCGCCGCCTCCGTTGAAGCGGGTGTCGACCACCATGCCCTGGCGGTCCAGGAAGCGGCCCATCATCCGCTCGTAGACGTCGCGGTAGGGGCCGTCGCCCATGCCGGGGATGTGCACGTAGCCGAGGCGGCCGCCGCTCAGGCGCTCCACATCCTCCTCGTTCCGGCGCACCCAGCGCCGGTAGAGCAGATCCTCCTCCTCGTCCAGGGAGACCGGCTTGGCCACGAACGAGCTGCGGCTGCCGGTAGCGGGGTCGAAGACCTGCAGCAGGGTGAAGCGCCCCGCCTTGCGGTTCAGGTAGCGGGCGACGTCCTGGCCGGCGGAGACGGCCTCGCCGTCGATCTGCTCGACGATCATGCCGGGACCGACCCGGATGGCCGCCTTGTCCAGCGGGCCGCCGGCCAGCACCTCGACGATGCGGATGCCGTCTCCGGCATGGTCGGGGTCGGCGAAGATGCCCAGCGAGGCGGTGGCGTCGCCCTCCGGGTCGGGCCGGACGTGGCGCGCCCCGGAATGGGAGCTGTTCAGCTCGCCCAGCATCTCGGAGAGCAGGTCGGCGAATTCCCGGCCGCTGCCGATGGAGGGCAGGTGCTTCCGGTAGTCGGCGCCCAGGCGGTCCCAATCGACCCCGTGGAACCCCGAGGTGTAGAACCCGGTCCGGGTGCGCTGCCAGACGTGCTCGAACATGGCCCGCATCTCGGCGGCACGGTCCACCTGCATCTCGCCCTTCATCTCGACGCTCTCGCGCTTGCCGGTCTCGGCGTGGATCCTGCTGATGCGCCCGTCGGCCAGCAGGAACAGGTTCTTCATCTCCTTGTCCCACCGGAGCTGGCCCGAGTGCGCGTCGAGGGAGACCAGCAGCTTGGTTTCGCGGGTGCGCAGGGCGGTGCTCCAGAGATGGTAGCCCTTCTCGAACCGGGCCAGGGAGTAGAGCGTCTCTCCGTCCTTGGAGAGAACCGCGTCGGCGAGGTCGGCGGAGGCCACGGTCAGGCGGGCCTTGCGGTCGGCGAGGTTCTCCCAGTCGAAGCGGAGCGGAGAGACCACCGCGGACAATTCCGGCTTGGCCTCCTTCTTCTTTCCCTTCTCCTCCTCCTTCTTTTTCTCCTTCTCCTTCTCCTCGGTTTCCTTCAGCAGGGCATAGTCCTCCTTGCTCAGGTTGAACCGATCCCAGGCCTCGCGGGTGAAGAACATGGAGTAGACGTCGGCCTGGCGGCGCCCGCTGTTGGCGTAGCTGCGCAGGCCGTCCCGGGTGCTGAACCAGAGCATCTGCCTGCCCTCGTTCGCCCAGAGGGGACGGAAGTCGTTGTGGCCGCTCCCGGTGAGGTTCAGCGGCTGGCCCCGGCCGTCGGCGGAAACCAGAAGCGCTTCGCTGTTGGCCATCACCGGCGAGTACTCGACCAGCAGCCACTTGCCGTCCGGGCTCCAGTCAAAGTGCTGGTCGCCGTCCTGCATGTAGTAGAGCCGGTCGGGGGTGAGCAGGGTGCGGGTCCGCTTGCCGGCGATGTCGTAGACCGAGAGCGAGGCGCGGTCCTCGATGAAGGCCACCTCCTTGCCATCGGGAGAGTAGCGCGGCTGGGTGCAGTTGCCGGGGTGGACGAAGAGCGGCTCCTCCAGCAGCACGGTCGCGGCGTAGAAATGGGGCTCCTGCGGACGCGCCCTGCGGGTCTGGTAGATCTGCCAGCGGCCCTCGCGCTCCCCGGCGTAGAGCAGGGCCGACCCGTCCGGGGAGTAGGAGACGAAGCGCTCCTGCCCCGGGGTGGAGGTGATCCGCCGGGTCACCCCGCCCTCCACCGCCGACACGAACACCTCGCCGCGGACGACGTAGGCCACCTCCTTCCCGTCGGGCGCCACGGCCATCTCGCGGGCGTCGCCGGCGACCGGAAGGAACCGGGTGTTGTTGCGGCTCTCCTCGCCGCGCAGGGCCACCGCCACTTTTCGGGGCTGGCCGCCCGGCGCCAGGGTGTAGATCTCCCCGTCCCAGCCGAAGCAGAGGGTGCCTCCGGCGCTGCGGCTCAGGAAGCGGACCGGCGCGTTCTTGAAGAAGGTGAGCTGCCGCTTCCGGTGGGGGTCGGCCAGGCTGAGTTCGTGGACGTTGAAGCAGCCGCTCTCCTCGCTCAGGTAGCAGACGCTTCGGTCGCCGTCGGAGAACACCGGGTTGCGGTCCTCGCCCGCAAAGGCGGTGATCCGGGTGTGGCCGCCGCTGCCCCGGTCGTAAAGCCAGATGTCGCGGGCGATGGAGGAGGTGTGGTGCTTGCGGTACTCGTTCTCTCCCCCCTTCTTGTCGTGGTAGACCATCTTCTGCCCGTCCCCGCTCACCTGGACGGCCTCGGCCGGGAAGGTCCAGACCATGCCGACCCGCCCGCCAGCGACCGGGACGCTGTACAGCTCCGGCTGGGAGCCGGTGGGAAACTGGCGGTGGCTGGCCAGGTCCTGGCGCAGCCCCCCGAAGATCACCCGTTGGTTGTCGGCGCTGAAGGCGTAGGGGTACTCGTCGCCGGAGTGGAAGGTGAGGCGGCGGGGCTCCCCGCCGGCGGCAGCCACCACGAAGACGTCGAAGTTCCCGTGACGGTCCGAGGCGAAGGCGACCGTCTGCCCGTCCCGGCTCCAGGCCGGCATGAAGTCGTAGGCCTGGTTGGAGGTGAGGGCCCGGGCCTCTCCCCCGGCGGCGGGGACGATGCAGACGTCTCCCTTGAAGGTGAAGGCGATGCTCTGCCCGTCGGGCGAGATGGCGGGATAGCGCAGCCAGTTGGGGGCCTCCTGGGCCGGGGCGGTGAAGGCGGCCAGCAGGAGCAGCAGCGCCGAGACCAGGGAACGGCACGAAGCGAGGCGGAGGCGGTCAGGTCCGGTCATGGGTGGATCTCCTTTCCCCGATTCTACCCGAGTCGGTCCGGGATTGCACGCCGGCCCGGGTTGAAAAGGGAACCCGGTTCGGCATACAATCGCTCCCGTACCGCATCCCCGCGACCGGGGGAAAAGGAGACGAAATGCACGGGAACAAAGACCGCCTGCCATTGGCCCTGCTGCTTCTGGGAGCCCTCCTCCTGCCGCTCCGGGCGGAGAAGGTCGAGGAGGTGCCCAACCCGCGCCAGGCGTCGGGCTCCTGGGTCTCCGACGCGGGCCGCGTGCTGGCTCCGGAGTATGTCCGCATGATCGACTCCGTCTGCCGCGAGCTGCAGGCCCGAACCGGGGCCGAGCTGGCCGTGGTCACGGTGGGCGACCTGGGCGGGCTGGTGATCGAGGATTTCGCCGTGCGGCTCTTCCGCCGCTTCGCCATCGGCGCCGCGGGCAGGGACAACGGCCTGCTCCTGCTATGTTCCCGGGACGACCGCCAGGTGCGCCTCGAAGTGGGCTACGGCCTGGAGGGGGAGATCCCCGACCTCCGCGCCTCGCGCCTGCTGGAGCAGGGCGCGCTGACCCACCTCGGGGCCGGCCGCTTCGGCCGCGGTCTCTTCACCGCCGCCCGGGACATCGCGGCGGCGGCCGCGGCGGCCGGAGGCGCCGAGCTTTCTATCCCCGAACCGGCCTCCTGGCCGGAGGAGGCGAAGCCGCCCCTGCCCCTGGCCTCGGCCCCCGTGCCGAAAAAGAGAGCGGCCTGGGACCCGGTGGGCTCCTCCCTCCGCTTCGCCTCCGGCCTGCTGGGCTTCGCCATGCTGGGCCTCGGCTGGACCCGGTGGCGTTTCCACAACACCCGGGGCCTGGCGGCGCGGCGCAAGGTGATCGACCAGGGCTGGGTGCCGACCGTCCTCACCTGGGTCGGGGCGGTGGCTTCCTTCTTCCTCGTCTTCGGATTCGGCAAGGAATTCTTCCCGCCCTTCGCCTCCATGCTCTCCGCCCCGGGCCTGGCCACCATCGCCCAGGTCCTGAACCGGGGTTTCCTCCGGAAGCGCCTCGCCTCCTATCGCCTTCCCTGCCCGGCCTGCGCAAAGCCGATGGAGATGGTCGACGACTCCCGGGACGACTCCTGCATGAACGAGGCGGAGGCAGCCGAGGAGAAGGCGGGCGGCATGGACTACGAGTTCTGGAACTGCCCGGCGTGCGGCGCCCGGGAGAAGCTGGCCGTGAAGCTGAACAAGGCTTCGGCGTGCCCCGCCTGCAAGCGCCGCACCCTGGTCTCCAGCCGCGCCACCCTGGTCGAGGCCACGCCGGAGCAGGGGGGCCGGACGCGCATCACCGAGACCTGCCTCAACCCGAGGTGCGGCTTCCGCCGGACCCGCGAGGAGAGCACTCCCCGCCTCTCCTCCCCCGGCTCCTCCTCCGGATCCCACCACGCCTCCCCCCCCTCCTTCGGCGGCGGGCGCTCGGGCGGAGGCGGGGCCAGCAAGGGGTTCTGAAGAAGCGGGGCCGGACGGACGCTCAACTCCCCGAATCCGGGGGTTCCTTCCCGCCCGTTTCCCCCTCCTCATCCGGCCGGTACTCCAGCAGGTCGCCGGGCTGGCACTGCAGTTCGCGGCACAGGGCTTCGAGCGTCGAAAATCGGATCGCCTTCGCCTTGTCCTGCTTCAGGATCGAGAGGTTGGCCATGGTCAGACCCACGCGCTCGGCCAAATCGGTCAGCCGGACCTTGCGCCGGACCATCATCAGGTCCAGGTTCACGCGGATGGCCACGTTCCCCTCCTCAAATCGTCAGCTGCTGCTCTTCGCGCAGGATGACTCCCTCCCGGAACACCTCGGCGATCCCCAGGATGGAGAAGCCGGTCAGGAGGAGGCCCGGGTTGAGCCACTCCCAGTACCAGAAGAAGCCGAGGTAGGAGAGCCGTCCACCCGAAACCGAAACCATGTCCAGGAGCCGCAGGCTCCAGGCCAGGGACAAACCGAGCCGCAGGAACTCCGCTCCCAGCAGGCCTCCGCCGAGAAGGCGGAGCCGGCGGATGTTGTTCCGTACGAAAGGGTCCCCTTCCTCGATGGAGCTGAAGATCCGGTACAACTGGTAGAAAACCATGAAATAAAGTCCGGAGTACGCCACTCCGTAGAAAAAGAGAAAGAGGAAAGCCACCCGGCTGGTTGGGCGGATGGTGAAATAGGCCATCAGGTCCATGTGCCCCGTGAAGGTGCGGCTCCGGATCGCCTCCCGGTACGGGGACGAGCCTCCCTCGGGGTGAAATTCGAGCAGCGACGTGATGGAGTAGAGACGCCCCACCTGGTGGTGGGGATCGGCGATCAGGACGATGTTCCCAAGCAGCTCCAGGGCGGCCGACACCGTGTAAAGGACCAGGAAGACAAGGACCACCATCCGGAGCACCCGGGTGACTCTGAACCGTCTCGTGTCATTCATGCAACCCCTCCTGCGCCATTTTTCTGGGATTCAACCCTGCGCCTTGCGCAAGGCATGGCTTTGGGGCACGAGTGATTTCGAACTGTTTCCCGTGCCCGGGACCCAGAATAAGGTATATTACGAAAATGATTGAATTTCAACAAATATTTATTATTTATCAATCTTTATTTATCTTTTTTAAATAAACTAATTTCAGAAACCATGAAGGAATCCATTGATTCATGAAGAAATTCCCTTGAGTTGGCCCGGTCGTGTCGCTAAGGCCATATCAAAGACCATCCATCCCATCATGTGAAACAGGAAGTAAGCAGCATCAGGATTTCCGGTGTCACCAGCCCTGCTTTTCAATCCGTGTCGAAATGGCGTATGATTCCGGGAGCGGCCGTTTCGGGGGGCATTCCTGGCCAAATCTTAGTGGCCGCCAGGAGGCAAGCGATGCAATCCTCAATCGTTCTGTTTGTCTCGTTGCTCTTGGTGTCCGGAATTTCATGCCCGGCCAATGAGAAAGCACCGGTGCCCATCTCGCCCGGAAGCGATGGCGGAATCGCCGGAGTTGAGAACCGCTGCCCGACGTTCAGCTGGTCGGAAGTGGCATGGGCTGCAAGATACCGCATCGTAGTCTTTGTCATGGATAACGGAGCATCCGCCGAAGAAATGATGCAGACCCGGAATCCGGCGCTGTCCCAAGAGGTCACAGCCGGAGGCTCCTCCTGGACACCGGGTGTCTCCCGGGCCCTGGCACCCGGGCTGGAGTACGCCTGGTGCGTGGGGGCTGTGGACTCTGGAGGAAACTGGATCTGGTCGGAGATGAGACGGTTCAGGGTGGTGGGAAACTCCGGGATGTCCAGCGGGGCGGAGACCGGGAGCGAAACGGGAGCGGGCCTGGGGACGATTGATGCCCATGGCATCCCTTTGGCCGGGGAAAGTGCCGGAGGAATGAAGAGACCCGGGGCGGAGCCTGAGCCCCTCCTGGGTACGGAGGGTTCCTACAGCACCTTCTATGGCAGTTACGCCGGAAACAGCAACTCCAGCGACACCAACTGCAACAGTTTTTTTGGCGCCTACTCGGGTTACGCCACTACGGGTGGAACCGCCAATTCCTTTCTGGGGTATAGCGCGGGAAGCTCCAATACCTCCGGGCACTATAACACATTTGTCGGCTCCTGGGCCGGGAATTCCCACAACTGGGGAGACTCCAACACCTTCATTGGCGCTTCGGCCGGATATTCCAACTCCACCGGGGATTCCAATACCTTTTTCGGCCACCAGGCCGGGTATTCCAACTCCACCGGAAAATGGAACACCTACCTTGGCTATGGGGCCGGTTACTCGAACTCCATCGGTTCATACAACCTCTTTCTGGGATACAGGGCCGGATGCTGGGAGACCCGTTCCAACCGGCTCTACATCGCCAACAGCGACACGACTGCGCCGCTCATCTACGGAGAATTCGACAATCACCTGGTGCGCATCTCCGGCAATCTGGAAACGACCCTGAGCGGCGTTAACAACACCCTCTCGGTTACTCGCACCGATGGGGCCTCGTTCAAGCTGAGCGCCATGGGCTCCTCGGGCCAGTTGGGCACCGTCTCCTCCCATCCCGTCAACCTCGTGACCGGCAACGTGAAGCGCCTGACCGTGGCGGTCAGCGGCAACGTGGGCATCGGCGTCACCCAGCCCGCCTATCCCCTGCACATGGCCTCGGGCGCCCACTGTACGACCGGCGGGGTCTGGACCAATGCCTCGTCACGCTCCCTGAAGGAGAACATCGTGGCGCTTCCCCTCGACGAGGCCGCAACCGCCCTGCAGGCCCTGAACCCGGTGAAGTACAACTACATGGCGGACTCGACGGAGAGGTGCGTGGGATTCATCGCCGAGGAGGTGCCGGAACTGGTCGCCCAGAACGACCGCCATGGCCTGAGCCCCATGGACATCGTGGCCGTGCTGACCCGGGTGGTGCAGGAACAGCAGCGGCTGCTCTCCGTCCAGGAAAAGGCGATCGCCGAACTCGAGAAGGAGATCGCCGGGTTGAAGGGCGCCATCTCTGCCGGTTTCGGGGGGAAGTGATCCGCGTTTTGCAGCGAACGCAGCGAGAGGAAAGCCCCGGAAAACAAACCGAGCGGCCTGGTTTCCTGATCGGCTGCCGGACGGGAGCGTCAATACTCCTTTTCCTGGAATGCGCCCCCGTCTTTCTACGCCAGGCGGATGAACTCCGGCGGCACGTCCCTGAGCCGGCGGATGTCCCGGATCTTCTCCCGCACATGGTTTCGACCCCCATGCCGGCTTTGGCCCCGCACCCGAAATCGGAGTGGACGGCATCCCCGGCGGGAAACGGGGCCAAGCGTTGTCGGCTCATCGCCTCCACTCCACCAGGCCTAGATTCGAAGAACACAACCTTCTCCACATCCGCCGCCGGGTGACCGGCCCGGCCCCACGAATTGTCCACGTGGAGTCAGCCCCCGTTTCATGTTCCCGGGAGCAGACCCGCGACCTCCCGGTTGATCTCTGCCGGTTCGGCCGGGGCGAGACGGGTGGGGAGCGGACCGATGCGCCGGGCCAGCATGGTGAGAATGACGCGCCAGCGGCAGGGGTGGCGGAAGGAGCTCCCGAACAAGCCGAGGTCGGCGTAGAGAAGGTAGGCGCCAACCCGCTTGTCGGCGTGGAGCCTGCAGGCCGGCCACCTCTCCATCCGGTTGAGCAGGACGCGCGGGTCGTCGCGATGGATGTCCCCGAACCCCTCGCCCGGAGGCAGCAGCGGGCAGGTGGAAAGCCCGCCGCCGGGCTGGATGCGAATGGAGGGGCACGGCCGGTCAATCCCGTACGGCAGGCCGGTGGTCAAAGTTCTTCAGCTCGTCAAATCCTAGCCGCTGCTAGAAGCTCGTCGAGGGTTCCGATCAGGGCCGATATCTCCTCCCGGGGCATGGTCAGGGCCGGGGTGAAGCGCAGGATCCGGCCCGCGGGGTAGAACCCCACGTGGAATCCCCGCTCCAGGAGGGCGCGGAACAGCGATTCCACGGTCACGGTCTCCTGGGCGAGCAGCTCGAGGGCCAGGAGCATGCCCCGGCCCCGCGCCTCCTTGACCAGGGGGTGGCGGGACGCCAGGGATTGGAGTTCCCGGAGGAAAAAGGCGCCGGTCTCCGCCCCGCGCTCCACCCACCCCTCTCCGCCCATGGCCTCGATCACCGCGACCGCCGCCGCGCACCCCAGGGGATCGTTCTGGTGGGACTGGACGTAACGCCAACCGCTCTTCTCCAGGAGATCGGAGAAGGGGCGCCTCACCGCCGATGCCGAGACCGGGTACCCGTTGCCCAGCCCCTTGCCCAGGGCGGCGATGTCCGGAAGGAGATCGTAGTGCTGGAAGCCAAACCACTTCCCGGTCCGTCCCATCCCGCTGGTCACCTCGTTGGCCACCAGCAGGCCGCCCGATGCCTTGACCCGGTGGGCGATCTCCGCCACCAGGTCTCCGGGGGGAAACTTCACGAAGGCGGATCCGCTCCCGCCCGGTTCGAAGACGAACGCCCCGATGCTCTCCCAGGGTAACCGCCCGAGGCGGGACAGGGGGTCGGGAAGGTGGCGGTCGAAAAGGAGCCACTCCGAGCCGTCCTTCCTCCCGGCCGATCCGTAGGCCGCCAGGTAGGAGTCGGAGAAGGCCAGCAGGAGGGGGCGGCCGGAGAGGCGCCGCGCGGCCTGCACGGAGAACTCCACGGCCTCGCTCCCGGAGGAGAGGAAGGTGCAGGCCCCGTCCCCCATCCCGGTGATTCCGAGCACCATCCGGGCCGCCTCCTCGGTCCGGGGATGGAGCAGGCGCATCCCCAGGTGGGCCACCTGCTCCATCTGGGCGGCCATGGCGCCCTGCACCGCGGGGTGGCGGTGGCCGAGCGCCGTGCACCAGATCCCGGACTCGAAGTCGGTGAAGCGCCTCCCCTGGGAATCCCAGAGATAGCAGTTTTCGGCCCTGACGAAGTCTCCCTTCACGATGTCGTGGCACTTCAGCACGTGGTCCATCCTCTCCTCCCGGTGTCCGGGGCGATTATCGACGGGGCGAACGGGGAAGTCAACCGGAAGCGGCTCGAGGAGCGGGAAAGGGCCGGCCCGGGCGGCCGGTCGACTTCGGCGGATCCTTCCGTTCCGGGCCGCCGAAACCAGCCGCCGCAGATATGCCCCGGCCGCGTTGAAACTTCCTCCCCGTTTTCGTCATCTGGGAAAGAGGAGGGCGCGCGGGCATGCCTGCGGGGAGAGAGAGTCCAGCCGCGCCCCGGGAGGTGGGAGAATGAAGAAGTTCCTGCTGCTGTTGATGCTGGTCGTCTTCCTGGCCGGCTGCTCGATCCGCTCCACCGATGCGGGCGGGGAGAGCGAGAGCGGGAAACAGGAGGGAAACGGGATCGCCACCGGGGCCGACGCGGCCGACGCCGACCTGCCCCGCCGCATCCGCCTCTCGGACGACGGCCTGCGCCTGGTGACCGGGGCGGGGAGCCGCAAGCCCTTCTACGACATGGCCTCGATCCACCGCATCGACCTCGTCTTCCCGCAGTCCGACTGGTGGTCGCAGATGGTGAAGAACTACGCCTCGGAGACCGAGATCCCGGCCTCCCTGAGCTACGACGGGACGCCGCTGGCCTACGCGGTGGGGGTCCGCTTCAAGGGCTTCACCAGCTACCAGCAGAACCGCACCGAGAAGAAGTCGTTCAACATATCGATCGACTACGAGAACGAGGAGCAGGACCTGGAGGGATACCAGAACCTGAACCTGAACTGCGCCTTCGGGGACTCCTCCTTCATGCGCGAGGTCATCTACGAGGCGGTCAACCAGCACTACATCCCGGCCCTGGCCAACAACTACGTGGACCTCACCATCAACGGGGAGTACTGGGGCATCTACGTCAACTCCCAGCAGGTGGACGGCGACCTGATCAGGGAGTGGTTCCTCAGCAGCGACGGCACCCGCTGGCGGGCCGAGCCCTCCACCGCGACCGGCGGTGGCGGCGGCTTCGGAACCGGGTATTCGGGCCTGAACTACCTGGGCTCCAGCGCCTCGGCCTACCAGCCCTACTACACCCTGAAGAAGGCCCACAAGGACGACCCCTGGTCGGACCTGGTGACCACCTGCACCCGCCTCCATGCCACCACCGGCAGCGCCTGCACCGACGTGGCCGAGGCGCTCGACGTCGACCGCGCCCTCTGGTTCCTGGCCTGCGAGAATATCTTCGACGACGAGGACGGCTACATCCACAAGGGCGGGACCGACTACTACCTCTACTGGGAGGTGGAGACCGGGCGCATGACCCCGCTGGAGTACGACGGCAACAGCTGCCTGCAGTCGAACTACGCCAACTGGAGTCCTTTCTACAACGCGGGGAGCAGCAAGTTCCCGCTGCTGAGCAAACTGCTGGCGGTGCCGGCCTACCGCCAGCGATACCTGGCCCACCTGCGCACCATCCTGGCCGAGCGCTTCCACCCGGCCTGGATGGACGCGCTCATCGACGACACCGCCGACTTCATCGACGGCCGCATCCAGGCCGACCCCAAGAAGATCATGACTTATGCCGGCTTTCTGAGCGCGCTCACTTCCCTGAAGTCGGTCATCCGCAACCGCTGCAACACCCTGGCCGCTAACGCCGAGGTGAGCGTGACCCCGCTGAACGTCTCCGGCACCGCCTGGTCGACGGAGGGCGTGGCCTGGGCCGCCCCCACCGCCTCCCAGGCGGTCACCGTGACCGCCTCGGTCGGCGGCGGCGCCGGGATCGCGGCGGTCAACCTCCACGGGGCCACCGGGGTGGTCGGCAACTTCTCCGCCATCCGCATGGCCGACGACGGCGCCCACGGCGACGGTTCGGCCGGCGACGGGGTTTACGGCTGCACCATCCCCGCCCAGGCCTCGGGCACCCGGGTCCGTTTCTACATCGAGGCCACCAGCTCCGACTCGGCCGGCACCCGGACCTACGACCCGGCCGGGGCCGAGCACGACGTCTACACCTACCGGGTGAAATAGGCCGCCCGCGTGCTCGACCCGTCCGGATTGGTGAAACGCGCGGCAGCCGGGGAGAGGGCGGAGGGCGGATGCCCGGCTCTTTCCACGGAGGTGCTGGTTCGCTTCGAGACCGCCCCGGCGCCGGAAGCGACCGGCCCGCTCTTCCGGAACCGCTACGACACCAAATACCTCTTCTCGCCGGAACGGCTGGAGGAGGTCCTGCTCCGGCTGGCTCCCGACTACCGCATCTCCCGCTTCGGGCCGCGGCTGCTCCAAAAGTACGAGTCGGTCTACTTCGACGACCCCGGGCTCCGCTTCTACCGGGACCACCAGCGCGGGAAGCTCAGCCGCTGCAAGGTCCGCCTGCGCCTCTACCCGGCCGCGGAGCATGCCTGCCTGGAAGTCAAGATGAAGACCAACCGGGGGGCCACGCGCAAGTGGCGGCGCGAGATCGCCCGCGACCGCTTCGCCTCCGGGTCGCTCGGCAACGAGGAGCGGCGGTTCGTGGAACGGATGGTGCCGTGCCCCGGCGCCCCCCTCGCCGCCGTGGTGCGGGTTTGCTTCACCCGCCTCGCCCTGCAGGCCCGCGAGGGCGGCGAGCGGGTCACCTTCGACCTGGGGCTCCTCTACCGGGACCCGGCCGAGCAGGCGGATCCGGCGGGGAGCGACTTCGTGGTGGCCGAGGCCAAGCAGGCGAGCCGGACGGATCGCTCTCCCTTTCGCCGGCTGATGAAGGAACTGCGGATCGCACCGGCCGCCTTCAGCAAGTACTGCTATGGGGTGTACCTGTTCCACCCGCAGGAGAGGCACAACCTGCTCAAGCGCCGCTACCTCGCCTTGGAGAAGAAATGGAACGTCCGTCCGGAAAGAGCCGCCCCTCCATCCTCCGCATCAAGGAGCGTTCATGGACCCGATGAATTACGCTGACCTGCTCGTTCGCCTGGGCTACAGCCTGGCCACGGTGTTCGTCGTCATCCGCTTCGTCTATTTTCCCAAAGAGCGGAAACCCGAATACCTGTTCACCTTCTACATCTTCAACCTCATGATCTTCCTCGTCTGCGCTTTTCTCAAGCACGTGCTGATGGACATCGGCTTCGCCTTCGGGCTCTTCGCCGTCTTCAGCATCCTGCGCTACCGCACCGAGAGCATTCCCATCCGCGAGATGACCTACCAGTTCCTGGTCATCACCCTGGGGGCGCTGCACGGCCTGGCCAATGCCGGCACCTGGCACCCCGAGCTGCTCTTCGTGGACCTGCTCATCCTGGCCCTGGTCACGGCCCTGGACGGCGGCCGGCGGGGCCGCGCCGGCCTCAGCCAGAGCGTCCGCTACGAGAAGATCGAGCTGATCCTGCCCGGGCGGCGGGCGGAGCTCCTGGCCGACCTGCGGGTCCGGACCGGGCTGGAGATCACCCACCTGAACATCCGCCGGATCGATTTTCTGAACGACTCGGCCGAGATCGACGTCCATTACCGCCCCGGGAGGAGCACATGAGAAAACGCCTGGTTCCCGTCGCCGCGCTGCTCCTGTCAGCCTGCCTGCTGCCCGCCCAGAGCGATCCCCTCCAGTTCTGGCCCTCCTTCCACTTCGATTGGAAACCGGCCAGGGGGCTCACCCTGGAGCTCGAAAAACAGCTCCGCTACCGCGGCACCCTCGCCGGCGTGGAGTCCGACATCACCCAGGCCGGGGTCCGCTTCCGGCCGAACCGCTGGCTCGCCCTCCAGGCCAACTACCGCTTCACCGGCATGGGCGACGAGAAGCGCCACCGCCTCGACGGCAGCCTGGAGCTCGGATGGAAGTGGAGCGCCATCGCCATCTCCAACCGCTTCCGGCTGCAGCAGGAGTGGGTCGAAACCACGCTGGGTCGCTCCTCCGAGCTCGTCTTCCGCGACCGGCTGCGGCTGACCTTCCGGCGAGACCGGGATTTCCGGCCTTACCTGGGCGGCGAAATCTTCCTGGGGCTGAACCCGGCCGGCCGGTCGGAGGAGAAGTACCGCCTGACCGCCGGCCTGGAGTGTCTTCTGTCGAAGCGGGTCACCCTCTCGCTCTTCTGCCACCGGCAGAAGGATCTGGGCGAGAAGACCAACGAGACCGGGTTCATTCTGGGCACCGGTTTCCACTACACCTTCTAACCGGGAAAGGGCTCCGCGACTCCTTGAATTAGTTCTCCCGCGGCGGGAGAATCCATTTCGGATGGCGGGAACCGCCATATGAAGGATGCACGGAAAACATGGCGGTGCCAGACGAAAGGGAGGGTTCCAGACGTTTCCAAGATGACGGACAACCGAGCAGGACAGGAGCGGCAGGTGTCGATGATCGAGGACCGGATACTCGTGTGGCAGTTCAACCGGGGAGACGCAGCGGCGCTGTGCCGGATATACGAAAAGCACCGGGACGCCCTCCTGCGGGTGGCCGCTGCCCTGCTCGTTGACCGCGGTGGCGTCGAGGACGTGTTTCACGACGTGTTCGTGGATTTCGCCCGAAGCGCGGGACGATTCAGGCTCAGTGGCAGCCTGCGGGGCTTTCTGTCGGTCTGCGTGGCCAATCGGGCCCGGGATATGAACCGCTCCCGGCAACGCCGGCCGGCAGCGGATCTTGCCGAAGCTTCGGGACGAACGGCGTCGGAGAACGGGCCGGAGCAGGAGGCCCTGGCGCGCGAACGGGCCGCCGCGATCGAGTCCGCCCTGATGGCGCTGCCGGATGAGCAGCGAGAGGTCCTGGTCCTGCATCTGCAGGGCTGGATGACCTTTCGGCAGATCGCCGAGCTGCGCGAGATTTCCGTCAACACCGCGGTGAGCCGCTACCGTTACGGCCTGCAGAAGGTTCGCAGCGCCTTGGAGGAGAAAGAGAGCCATGTCTGATGTTCACGAGAGCGAACGTCTTCTGCGGCAATACCTGGAGCATCTCCCCGTGCCGCCGGAAGAGGGACGCGATGCCCGGGTGCTCGCGGACGCGCTGGCGGCGATGCGCAGGGAAAAACCGCGTCCGGAACTCCGGTTGGCATCCCGGTGGCGTCTGCCTGCCCGTTTGGCCGCAGCCGGGCTGGCGACCGTCGCCTTGCTGCTGGTTCTGACCCACAAGTTCAGCCGCCCGGCCTGGGCCCTGGAGCAGGCCATCGAAGCCCTGCAGAAATTCAAGGCTTGCAACATCTCCCTGATCGTCCCGGGAGGCGAAATGTTCGACTGCTGGGCCAGGGCGGAGCCTTCCGGCGAGCTTTCCGCCGAGATCGTCATGAAAGGCTGCAGCGGGTCGATGGTCTGGGTGAAACAATGTCGGACCTATTTCTTCAACCCCCGGCTCAACCGGGTCGAGGTGGACGACGCCAAGACCGCCGGTTTCAGCCCCTGGCTCGGCCCGCAGCTGTTCAGGATGATCGCCCGGGCAGGCGACGCCCGGACGGTCTCCGGCACCGATCCCGCCACCGGCCGAGAACGGGTAGTCATGACCGGCAGCATGGTCACCACGATCGGCCCCATTTCCTGGTCGGTCGAGTTCGACCGGGAGACCAAATTGCCGGTGTCCTACACCCAGTGGGACAACCCACACCGCCGGGGAGAACCCTCCACCCTGATCGTGAAGATCATCTACTATCGGGACCTGCCGGACAGCGTCTTCTCCCTAACTATCCCCCCACACGCGACCACAACCCCGAAGCCCATTGTCTTTCCGGAGTCGAACCTGGACCTGCTCGTCGATCCCGCAGACGGGATGCCGGTGTCCGGCCTTGCGCGGGAGGAGGCGGCCCGGGAGATCTTGAAGCGAGTGTACCGGGCATCCATGGCGGGCGACCTGGCGGAAATCCGGAGGCTCTGCCCGCTCACACGCACCTGGAGCGATGAACTCATGAAGTCCGTCATCGTACCGGAGGACGAGGGAAAGCGGTTGGCCGAGGTGGTGGACCTCGGACCCCTCCTCCGGGAGGGATCCACCCGCCTGGGCCCCTACATGGTCGTGCCCAGCCGGCTCAAGACCCGGGACGGGAAACTCTGGGATGAAAAGCAGATCGTCCTGTTCCGCCAGCTCGACGGGCAGGAGTCGTGCGTGGTGTATGGCCCCTACGGCATGATCTGCGAAGTCCGCTGATTCCGGGTAAAACCGGCCACGGGCTCCCGCCGGGAACGGGTCCCAAGAAGACCGACACGGCCCTCTCCGGCACCCGTCCCCGGATCTCCCTCCTAGGGCATCTGGGCCCCGGCGTTCTTGACCGCGCCGAAGAGCTTCAGGGCATCCGCCAGGGGGTAGCGGTTCATGAACATGGTCACCTGCGAGGAGATCTTCCCCTGCTTGTTCAGGCCCATGATGGCGCGCCACTGGTTGGCCGGGGAGTCGGGGTTGAAGTCGACCTGCTCGCTGTAGCGGGCGGCCAGGAAGGCCTCCAGGTAGACCTTGTTGACCGGCATGCCCCGGGGGATCTCGTTGCGGTTGTTCTTGGCCGAGGCCAGGCGCAGGTCGCCGAACTGGGCCACCGGGATGTTGAGCTTGGTGTTGCTGGCGGGGCTGAATTCCAGGTCGCCCTGCTTGTTGACGAAGAAGACGTTGTCGTCCAGGGTGACCCACTCGTCGGGGTTGAAGCGGGTGTGGTCCACGCCGGCCAGCACGCTGCCGCCGATGACGTTGTGGTGGATGGCGTATCGGCACTTGCTCATCACCCGCACCCCGTAGCCCATGTCGGCGAAGTCCTTGAGACGGCTCCAGGTGAAGAGGATGGTGTTGTGGGCGATCTCCACCTGGCCGCACTCGGTTTTCGCCCCGGGGCCGCCCCGGGAGGCGCAGGTGCCGTAGATCTCGATGGCCGCCATGCGGTTGGCCACGAATACGTTGTTGAGCACCCGGAAGGTGCCGCTGCGGTGACCAGCCTGCAGACCGAAGGAGGCCCCGTTGAGGAAGACGCAGTTCTGCACCGTCACGTCGCCTCCCGCGGTGGCCGAGACGAACTGCAGGATCGGCTCCTCCACGGTGGAGTTGCCGACCGCGGGGCGCTCGGTGGAGCGCAGCAGGCGGCCGGTCTCCAGCCCGGTCACCAGCCCTTCCTTGTCGCTGTAGGCGTTGCGCAGCCCCATGTCGAACACGATGCCGTCCACCACCGTGCCGGCCACCTCGCGGGTGAACTTGAGCAGCGCCTTGCGCGACTTGCCGCCGCTGGCGTTGTCGGGCCGGAAGACGGTCGGCGTGCGCGCCGGGTCCTGGCGGGTGAAGCCCTCGTCGAAGGAGCCCAGCAGGCGCAGCGGCTTGTCGCTCTCCATGCTGCCGATGCCGAAGGTGCCGGCGTAGGTCCCGCCGGCGATGCGGATCTCGTCCCCGGCGGCGGCCATGGCGATGGCCCGGTCGATCTCGCGCAGGGGGCTGGCGGCGCTGCCCGGGTTGTTGTTGTCCCCCTTGGCCTGGGAGACGTGCAGGGTGGCGGCGGCCAGCGGCAGGGCCAGCAGCACGAGCAGGGCGGTTTTCAGAACGGAGCGGAACAGGGTCTTCATGTCTTGTCCTCCTTGGAAAAGGGTCACAGGTTTTCCTCGATCATCTCTTCGGTGTACATCACGTTGCCGTCCAGGCCGGACCAGCTGCCGTCCTGGCGGCGCTCCTGGGTCAGGTAGACGAAAAAGAGGCGGGGGCTCTTCTCCACCCGGGCCGCCACCTGGGCGTAGATCTCGCGGCGGGTGACGAAGCGCCGCTCGTCGCCCTGCCCCTCCCAGCGGCTGATCTCCTGCCATTCCGGCTTGGTGATCGCGGCGCGCACCACCTGGGGAGCGGGCCGGGCGCGCTTGACCAAATCGCTGGCCCAGGCCTTCAACCCGTCGGCCTCCGGGCCGCCGTAGAGGTCCTGGCCGGGAATGATCAGCCGGGCCCGGGCGAGGCGGTTGGACCGGTCGGTCTGCTCGATCCGCCGCACCAGGGCGTTCAGCTCATCCCCAGCGGGGTCTCCCTCCAGCAGCGGCGCCACGGCGGCGACCGTCTGGCGGCACTCCTGCAGGCTGGACGCGCCCAGGATGGACGGCTTTCCCTCCGTCTCCCGGGAGAGCGCCTCCAGCCGGCCCTGGAGATGGGAGCGGGCCTCGTTCACCAGGGCGGCGCGGCTGGCGGCGAACAGGCCGGGAAATCCGGTTACCTGGCGCTCCAGCTCCCGCTCCAGGTTCTCCAGCCCTTCGGTCTTGCCCGCCGGGAAGGAGGCGGCGCGAAGCTCGTCGAGCAGTGTCCGGGCCCGGTCGTGGGCTTGGCGCTGGGCGAGCAGTCCGGAGACGTCGGCGCTCTGGAAGGCGAAGGGGGGCAGCGCGCGCAACCGCTTTTCCCATTCCCCGCACTGCGCCTCGCGCTCCTTGCGGGCCTCCTCGCGGCTGGATTTCTCCTCCCGCTCCCGGCCCTGCGCCTCCTGGCGGGAGGCCTGCGACGCCTGCAGCGCGGCCGCGGCCTCCCGGAACTGCGGGTGGGCGGGGTCGAACTGCCCGGCGTAGGACGATTCGATCTCCTTCATGAACTGCCCCGCGCTCTCCAGGTCCCGCCGCTTCAGGGCGGCCTGGATGTCGCGCAGCCGCTTGGCCACCCCGGCCGGCAGGGCGGGAGCGGCGGTGGCCGGGGCCTGGGCCGGTGCGGAGGCTGGAGCCGAGGCCGGGGCCCCCTTGGCGGCCAGGTCCTTCTTCAGCTTGTTCAGCTTGGCCAGGTGCCCCAGGGCGGTGGGATTCTGGGGCTCGAGCTGCAGCACCTGACCCAGGGCCTCTTCGGCCCGGGCGGCCAGCTGGCCCGCTTCGGCGAACTGGCGGGAGAACATGCGGCTCTCGGCGGCTCGGATATCGCCGCCGGCGGTTTTCAGTAGTTCCTTGGCATCGGCCATCGAATCCTCCATCGGGTGTCTGTTCCCGCTGCGACCTTCGTTCCGCGCATCCGCGCGGATTGCCCATTTTCCCTGAAACGGAAAACGGGGTCAACCGGCGCCACGAAAAAAAATGGAAAAAGTTGATTGCCGGTTTCTCCTGGGATATAAATGCGCGGGGAGAAGCGGCTCGAGGCCCCTCCCGACATCCAAGGAGGCAACATGAAGAAGCGCCTGTTCATCGCCTGGATCATCCCCGTTCTGGTCCTGGCCTGCGGAGCCTGCGGAAAGGGCGAAGTCGCATCCCCGGATGGCGCCCCGGCCGCCGCCCCCAACTCCCCGCCGGCGTCTGATGAGAGCCAATCCCCGGGGGACCTGGGGGCGAAGATCGGCTCCTCCTACATCGAGACCCTCAAGCAGGTGGTGGCCATCCTCAACGACAACCCCCCGGCCGCCGACGTCAAGGCCATGCTGACCGACCTCAAGAAATGGACCATCGAGCTCATGGTGGGCCTGGGCCGCGAGCGCGAGGCGCTCCCCGAGTCCGACCGGGCCCTGGTCGACAGCGTGCTGAGCCAGCGCATCACCGGGGTCCCGACCGATCTCTTCAAGGAATACCAGGCCGGCCAGGCCCGCTACCAGGACGACAAGGAGCTGTTCCGCCTGATCGCCGACTTCAACATCATCACCCAGTACGCCAACTTCGACCTGCTGAAGAAGCAGGCCCCGGAGGAGGCCCAGCGCCTGGGCATCCGGTGATCCATCGAGACCGGATGAACGGCAACTGAGCTATCTGCCTCCCTCCTCCCGCCCGCGAGGGAGGACAGAAGGCCAACCCCGCGCCCGAGCCCGCTTCCGGGTCAGTCTAGCCGATACCGTCCCTGGGGCTGCAGGTGGAAGCTCCAGGTGCGCGTGTAGTCGCGCCCCAGGGCCAGGAGCACGTCTCCCCGCGTCAGGTCGTAGACCGTGGAGGTGACCGTTTCGAGCGGGTCGGTCATGCTCACGGCGCGCAGCACATCCATGGCCTCCGCCGGGAAGATCCCGCCCGGGCTGCGGGAGAGCCGGTCCCAGGCCTGGTCGTAGCGCCGGCACTCGGAGCGCCGCCGCCGCAGGGAGCGCCCGTGGAGCGGGAAGTTGGTCGCCACCTGCCATTCCCGATCGTTGGGGATGGCCACCAGGCGGTCCCCGAAGTACTCGACCACCACCGACCGCCCCGAGGCGTCGGCGACCAGCAGGTGCTGCTGGTGGGAGGGGGCCAGGTTGCAGCTTTCCAGCAGGAGCAGCGCCTCGTCCACGTCGGCCGCGTGGTCGAGCACCAGGCGCATGGCCTGCTCGTAGTCCAGGGTGGCGCGGCGGGGGTCGATCACCCGTTCCTGTCCGGGGGAGCTCATGCCGGAGACGGCCACTCCCCGCTCGTTCATCCCCTCCTGGGGATAGAAGGGCGCCCGCAGGAGCGAGGCCCGGCCCTGCAGGCCGGCCAGCCGGGGGTTGGGGCTCACGTCGTTCATGGACGGCAGGTTGACCACCGAGATGGAGGCGTATCCCCCCGCCGGAATATGGCGCAGGACCAGGACCGGGTAGGGACGATGGTCGTTGTTGTGGGCGAAAACCGCTCCGCCCCGGCGGTGGCGGGCCATGAAGGTGCTGCACAACTCGGGCTCGTTCCGCCGCAAATCGTTCCTGGACGGGAGCCCGGTCCACGAACCGGGCCAGCCGGAGACCAGAAAGGAGGTGAATTCTCCCTCCCCCCGGGTCGTCATGGAGTAGAGGGGGTACGGGGAGAGTTGTCGGAACGTCTCCAGCGATCCCCTCTGTGCGGCTGTCAGGGTCCGGGGGGCGTGCACTTCGGGCCGGGTGAAGAACATGGGGTACAACCCCCGCAGCAGCGGGGTGTCGCGCCGCATCTCTTCGCGGCCATCCCGTCGCCAGGCGCGCCACTCCCATCGCCCGCCGGGCGCACCGCGCCGCGCCCGCAGGCGGGGGCTGCCGTCGGGGTGCCACTTCCGCCACCAGACCAGGTCGCCGCCTGCATAGCGGGTGAGCTCGACCAGGCTCCCCCGGTCGTCCCACTCCCGCCACTCCCCCTCCCTCACCCCGTTTCTCCACAGGCCGAAGAGACGCGGTTTCCCGTCGGGGTGCCACTTGCGCCAGCTCCCGTCGCACGTCTCTCCCCTCGCCGTGGCCTGAAATCGCAGGATCCCGTTCCCGTGCCATTCGCTCTGCAGCCCGGCCCAGGCCCCGCGCTGGAAACGGTGGAGCGAGCGGAGGCGGCCCGTCTCCGACCACTCTTTCCAGGCGCCATGGGCCACGCCGCGCAGGTATTCCCGCTCCTGGCGCAGGGTGCCCTTCCCGTCCCAGCTCCTCCAGGCACCCTCCATGACGCCATTCGCGAAGCTCCCCTGCAGGCGGATGCAGCCGGAGGAGTGCCAGCGGAGCTGCGGGCCGTGCAGCATCCCGGCGGCGAAATGGCTCTCCCCTTCCAACCGGCCGTTTTCGTGCCAGCTCCGCGAGATCCCGTGCAGCTTCCCGTCACGGAAAGAGGCGCGCGACCGGAGCCCGCCCCGAGGGTCGCGGCGGGCAACCTCTCCGCTGAACGGTTTCTCGTCTCCCTCCAGGAAACGGAGCCCCCTGCGTTCGCGGAGCCGGGAGGAGGGAATCTCGCGGGAGCAGGCGGCGGCTCCCAGGGCGGAGACGAATAACGCCGCCGCGGCCACGTTTCGGAACCGCCTGGAAACGATGGGCACGGTGGCTCCCGGGGCGGCGGGTTCAGAGCTTATTCTGCTTTTTCAGCCGGGCGACGATCCTTTCCATTTCGCCGACCAGGGAGTCGAAGCGCTTCAGGGCCGTGAGGTAGGGGCCGGGTTGGGTCATGTCCACCCCCGCCTTCTTCAGGATGGCCAGCGGGTAGTCGCTGCCCCCCGCCTTCAGAACCTCCAGGTAGCCGTCGCGCACCTTCGGGTCGCCCTGGAGCACCATGTCGGAGAGGGCCAGGGAGGCGATGATGCCGGTGCTGTACTGGAAGACGTAGTAGTCCAGGTAGAAATGGGGGATGCGGTTCCACTCGCACTGGATGTAATCGTCCACCTGGCAGACGCCGCCCTCGTGTCCGTAGTAGTGCCGGGTGAGTTCCAGGTACTTCTGGTTCAGCCAGTCGGCGGTGAGCGTCCCCCCCTGCTCCACCCGGTTGTGCATGGCCAGCTCGAACTCGGCGAACAGGGTCTGGCGGAACAGGGTGCCGCGGAAGCCCTCCAGGTAGGAGTCCAGCAGGTAGAGCTTGAAGAGGTCGTCCTTCTCGTTCTTCAGCAGGTGGTTGAGCAGCAGGTGCTCGTTGAAGGTGGAGGCGATCTCGGCCAGGAAGGTGGTGTACTGGGAGGTGGGAAAGGGCTGGGTGAGGTCGGAGAAGTAGGAGTGCATGGCGTGGCCCAGTTCGTGGGCCATGGTGGAGACCGCGTCGTAGTTCCCGTTGTAGTTCAGCTTGATGTAGGGGTGCACCCCGTAGACGCCGCCCGAGTAGGCGCCGCTCTCCTTGCCCTTGTTGGGATACAGATCCATCCAGCGCTCGCTGAAGGCGCGCTGCAGGGCGGCGAGGTACTCTTTGCCCAGGGGCTGCAGGGACCCGGCGATGATCTTGGTGGCCTCTTCCAGGGTGTAGGTCTTCTCCACCGCCCGCACCGCCGAGGCGTAGACGTCCTCGTAGCGGAACCGGGGCAGCCCGAGCAGCTTCTGCTTCAGGGCCAGGTAGCGGTGCAGGGAAGGCAGCCCGCCGCGCACCTGCCGCACCAGCTGGTGGTAGACCTCCGGGGAGATGTCCTCGCCGAAGAGCCGGGCCGAGAGGCAGTCCGGGTACTTGTGCACCTGGGCGCTGAACCAGTGCTCCTTGATGGCCCCGTCCTGCAGGGCGGCCAGGGTGTTCTCGAACCGCTTCTGGTTCTCCCAGAAGCTCCGCATCACCCGCGAGCGGTCCCCGGCGCTTTTCGACGCGCGCAGCCGCATGTAGGCGGGATAGTTGAGGACGGCCTTCTCCCCGTCTTCCAGGGTGGCCTCGGCGGGGGGGATCTCCACGTCGTTGAAGATCCCCGCGGCCTGTTCCGGGGCGCCCGAGAAGAGCCCGGTCAGGGAGACGATCCTTCCCTGCTCCCCCGGCAGCACGTGCTCCTTTTCCCTCAGGATGCTCTCGATGTTGAAACGGTAGACCGACAACCTGGGCTCGGCCTGCAGGTAGGCGGCGAACTTCTCCGCCCCCAGTTCCAGCACGTCGGGCTGCAGGAAGGAGAGCTTGGACCGGAACTCCACGAAGGCGGTCCGGACCTCCCCCACCATGGCCTGGTAGCGGGTGTTCCCCATGTCCGCGTTGTACTGGTGGCTGGCGTAGGACATGAGCCGGCTTCCCCTCATCTCGATCCCGCCGATCAGGTCGAGCAGGGCCAGCATGGCGGAGGGCGAGGCGGTCCAGCCCCCGGCCATGCCGTCCACCCGGGCGACGTCTTGGAGGACGGCTTCCTTCTCCGCGTTCCACTCCCGGTCGGAGGCGAAGAGGTCCTCGATCTTCCAGGTGTGCTCCACCGGCACCTCGCGGCGCTCCATCATGGAGTAATCCGGGATCTTCTTCTCCATCTTCTCCCCCTCACTCGACGGCATCGAGGCCGTCACCAGGACGGCCAGAAACAAAAAAAGCGGGATGGTCTTCTTGCGCATGCGTGCAGCTCCTTTTCATGGTGTCACGGAGTATACGGATCGTCATCCGGTTGGGTTCGCCCCGGTTCGCGACCGGGGCAGGCGGGTATTTTACCAGAAAATGCGGGGCAGCGGCTCAACGGAGAAGAGACGGTCCATCTCCCCCCGCGAGGGGCTTCTCCGGCTCCCGCCTTCCTCGGGCCCTCACTCCGTGGTGATGGACGTGGCCACGGAGGTCACCATCCTGAGGCGGGAGGCGGGATCCACCGGTTTGTCGAAGGTGAAATCGCCCGCTTCGCAGGAGAGGTAGATCCGGTAATTGATTCTCTCCCGGAAGCCGCGCAACGGCACGTCCACGCTCGTCCCCATGATCCCGGACCGCATGAACACCTCCTTGCCCGGATTGTTGTCTCCGAAATACGGCAGGATGGTCAGGCTGTACGGGGGGGTGCCCCCGCTCCAGCTCACGGTCAGCGGGGTGATGGAGGGCAGGGAGACCCGGGCGTTCGGGGCCGGGGAGGTGAAGGTGGGGGGAACGGGAAGGGAGGCGCTGGCCATGCAGGCCACCCGTCGGGGTTTCTCGGGCCTTGCCGGAGACACAGGCATTTCCACAAACTTCACCGTGACCGGCGCCCCGGGAGAGGGCCGGTACCCCTCGATCGCACAGCGGTAGCGCCCCGGCTCGTACTCGGTGGCGCCCTGGCCCTGCAGCGACACGGCCAGCCGCGTGACCGGGTTCGAGCCCAGCAGGACATGGGCGTACATGTGAAGGATCGTGCGGGTCGGGCGGATCGACAAGGTCACATGCCCGGTGATTTTCGGCGACACCGGCGGGGTCAAGGAAAAGTCGGTCTCCCCCCGGGCGGCCCATAGCCATGCCCCGGCTACGAGCACCGCACCCGAAGCCAGAATCGCGACAACGATCTTCCTTCTCCCTTCCATGATTTCCTCCTGAACACAAGAATATACATTTCTCCAGGCCACGGTCTCACCCGCATTGGTTGGGTTCAGGTCTCAACATTGGACATTCATTTGGATATTCAGGCTGGGCAACGTCCAATATCGAGGCCTGCCCCCAGTATCTCACACCGGGAGTGATTCGACGAAATTTTTTGCGTCCTTCAGGCTCGCCCCGGTCTCTTCCCGGAAGGCCCGGATGGCCGCCACCGTCTCCCCGCTCCGGGCCAGCTCCAACACCCGGGGGGACGCTCTCCCGACCGGGGCCTCCCCGTCCGAGATCCCCAGGTTTCGCATCAGGAAACCCATCTGCGATTCCAGCTTTTCCAGTCGGCTTCGGATCTCCTCGACCTCTCTTTTCAAGTCTCCCATGACCGCACCTCCTGAGCTCCGTGGCCAGGCCTTGCATTCACGCGATTCAAACCGTCACGATCGGGCTGCACTCCGCCCCCCAGATCACCAGGGGGCGGGTGATGCCATAGTGGAGGGCGGCGATCTGGTCCCGGTCCCGCTGGATCCCCTTTTCGATCCCGATCCCCCGCAGCACCGGGTCCAGGTCCCTTTCGGGTGGAGCGCAAACAAACGCCTCTCCCAGCACCGGGATGGAGCCATCCGCGACTCCCCGGAACAGCTCCTCCCGGGCGGGGCGGGGCAGGGGGGGATCGATGAAGAAGGCGTGCGAGAGGGCCCGATGGTCCCCCTCCGGGGCCTGCTCCACCTTGGCGTCGGGCGGGAAGTGCTTTCCGGCCCGGGAGATCAGTTCAGAATCCATTTCCCGGATCCAGGCCCAGGAGGAGACGGCCAGGAGCTCCCCGGGGTGACAGGGAACCAGGGCCGCGGGATACCCGAAGCTCTCTAGCCCGGGCGCCTCGAAGACCCCGGCCTTCACGTCGAGTTCCAGGGCCAGGAGCCGGCACACCCCGCCCGCCTGGAGCGGGGAGGAAGTCCAGACCAGGGCCCGGTGGTCCGGGGGGCGCTCGGAGAGGGGCTCCTGGGGGGGCGCGCCCTCCCCCTGCTTGTAGGCGAGAACCCTCCAGAGGAAGGCGGTGTAGAGAGCGGGTCCGCGGGCCTGGCCTTGATCCATGCACACCCCCTGGACTATTTATATCATATCCCCCCGCACATGGAACCCGCTCGCCTCCCCGCTTCCCGGTCCCGGCTTCTCTCCACGCCCCCGCCATTCTCCCCGATCCGGTGGAGAATCTCCCGGGCCCGGTCCAGGGCGTTCTTTATCCCTCCGACCTCCCCGGCATCGATATAGACGGTCTCCATGCAGGGAAGCGCCCGGAGCGGAGCCGGAAAGCCGGGCCCGGAGCGGTTCATATCCCTCCGGTTCCGGACATATCCCGGGCGGGCGCCAACCCCCGGGGCGAACCATTTTCTCTTCGGCTTTTCACCCATGATCGATCCTCCTCGCAAAGGTTATGCGCTCCCCCCCATGACAAATGGTGTCATAGGGACGAGACGCCTCTCCACGCCCGCATGCCCGCAGGGAGGAATCGGAAGGTCACCGTTCGGGAGAATTCGGCCGGGCCGGAGGCTGGCCTCTCAGCCATGCGATCCGATTCCCCCTGCCAGGCATGCCGCGATGCCAGGCCTGACCCCGCAGTTCACGTTGACGGCCTCCGATTCGCGATACTATAATTCCTGATCGAGGAGCAAAACATGAAAAAGATGATCTGGATCGCGGGGCTCGTTGTGACGCTCCTGTCGCCAACCCAGGGCCAGGAGTCGAAGCGGCAGGAGGAGCAGCAGAAGGCGATGGAGGCCTACATGAAGGCCGCGGCGGTGACCGAGAACCACCGGTTCCTGGCCAAGTACGCCGGGGACTGGATCGTAGAGGTCACCTACTGGACGGAGCCCGGCGCGCCGCCCACGAAAAGCACGGCCACCTTCAAGTCGGTGTCCAGGCTCGGGGGCCGCTTCCTGATGATGGACTTCAACGGCTTCATGATGGGGCAGCCCTTCGAGGGGATCTGGCTCGTCGGCTTCGACAACCTGGAGCAGAAATACAACACCCTCTGGATCGACAACACCTCCACCAGCTTCTTCATCACCCGGGGCGCGCGCGAAGGCAACGTGATCAACGAAACCGGTTCCTGGCCCGACCCCGTGTCGGGGCAGTCGCTGCAGGTCAAGGCCAGGACCACCTGGATCGGCGACGACGAGTTCCGCTACGAGCAGTTCATGGTGATGCCCGGCGGCGCGGAGCACAAGGGCATGGAGTTCATCAGCCGGCGCCGGAAATAGCCCGGCCGGCCCGGGGAAAACCAGGGATCATCGCTCCCGGTGTCCCCGGACTCCGCCATTCCGCCCTGCGCCTCCTGCTAATCGCGCCCGAGCGTCGAGCTTTCCCTTCTGTGGTAGCGCGAAAAGGCGACCCAGGATTTCTTGTTTTCGTACGTATAGTGAATTTTCAACAACTCCTGGCCGGTTTCGGGCTTGAAAATGCGCTCGATGGCGGCATCGACCCACACGGCCGGTCCGTTCCACCGCGGTAGCAAGTACTGCCCGTAATAATAGCCCGAGGCGTCGCGCTGGTCGGCGAATTTCAGGGTGACCACCCCCTGGGGGCCGCCTTGATCGATTTTTCGGGCAATATAGTATCCCCCCTCCCTGGTGATGATGGTCAGCCCGTTCCTCCAGCTGCCGGTCAGGTCATTGGGGGAGCCCGGCGGGTTCGCCGGCGGCGGGTCGACGCGCTGCACCGGGGCCAGGGTTCCCTTCGTCGCCGGCGAGTCGAAGCCCGGCTCCAGGTTCAGGCTGGCCAGGCGGACGTCGGTTTCCAGGCCCCGGATCATGGCGGTGAATTCGCCGGGGGTTTTCAGGTTCGGCACGTTCAGGTTCTTCGCCTGATCCTCGGTGAGAAAGGAGCAGCCGAGGGTGCCGCGCACCATCGTTCCCATGCGCAGGGCCTGGTTCATCCCGCTCCGGGCCATTTCCAGGCGGAAAGTATCCCCCGCCTGGGCGGCGGCCAGGGCCTGGCCGCTGTGGAAGCCGAGCTCGGCCACATAGGTGTCGCAGGTGGAGTTGTGCTTCAATCCCTGATTGGACAGGAACATGGTCGACATCGCCGTCTTGAGGTTGGAGTAGCATCCCTCCAGGTAGGACGCCTTTCCCCGGTTGTCCATGCGCTCCGTGGCCTGGGGAAACCGCTGCAGCATGCCGGCGATCCTGCGGATCTGGCTCGAGTCGAAGGGGGGATCGAAGTACCGGTCGGCGAGCTGGTTCAGCATGGTGATGGCCGTGTTGATGTAGAGGTTGATGGTGGGGGAATTCTCGGGGGTGATCCCCTGGGATTCGATGGTGAGCGCGGTAACGCCGATGTTGCCGGCGGCATTGAACACCAGGCGCTGGAGCTCGTTGGCCTGCAGCGACTGACCGCACAGCCACAGGAACAAAGCGGACGCGATGAAAAACCCTTTCCTGGTTCCCATCCCCGCACCTCCCAAACTGCCGCTTTGGCCCGCGCGACACCGGAACCAAGGTAAGACACTCGCCCGCCATTGTCAATCGGCGGGTTTTCCTCGCTTCTTCCGAGGGTCCCCCTCCCCGCCCAGCTTCCGGAGCGCCTCCCGGCCGGAGCGGTTGCCCGGGTTCAATTCCAGCGAC
>CAYZNT010000010.1:0-102968 GCA_964479735.1 uncultured Clostridia bacterium | reverse complement strand
CAGTCTGGAGTTCCCCCCCCTTCCGCAAGGGGGGATGGCGAAGCCAGGGGGGATCAGTAATCCAGCCTTCGGCCTGCGGTCTCCCGGGTCACTGGTAGTGCTCGCAGTGCCAGACCGGCTGCTCGCGGGTGGAAAGCGTGCAGAAATCGCGGCTCTCGCAATGACGGCAGAGACCGGGCATGGACGACCAGTCCGCTCCCGCGGCCGCTCCCCACGGATCCGATCCAGAGCCTGGCCGCGCCGGGGCCGGCTGGAAACCCGCCCCTGCCGAGGAATGCCCCGCAAACCCATTCGTCTTCTCTTCGCTTGGCTCGTCACGCATGAAGCGGCATCCTCCTGTCGGTCCCGTACAGGAGAATGCAAGAGGTGTGCCAGGCCGGCCGGAGATCAGGAACCGGGATCGATGCCGTAACGCTTCATCTTGTCGCGCAGGGTTTTGCGGTCGATGCCCAGCACCCGGGCCGCCTGGGTGCGGTTTCCCTTGACCGAGGCCAGCACGTGGCGGATGTGCTCCGCCTCCACCGCCTCCAGCGGGCGCGAATAGCCGCTCCCGCCCATGGGCTGGAGGCGCATCGGGGCGGGCAAATCGGAAACGGCGATGGCCTCGCTGTCGGTCATCACCACCAGCCGCTGCACCACGTTCTCCAGCTCGCGCACGTTGCCCGGCCATTCGTAGGCGCGCAGGGCCGCCAGCGCCTCCTCGGAGAAGCGCGGGCTCCGGCCTCCCATCTCCCGGGCGTACTTGGCCAGGAAATGGTCGGCGAGCAGCAGCAGGTCGTCTCCACGCTCGCGCAGCGGCGGCAGCTGCACGCTCAGCACGTTCAGCCGGTAGTACAGGTCCTCCCGGAACAGTTCCTTGGCCACCAGCGCCGACAGGTCCTTGTTGGTGGCCGCGATCACCCGCACGTTGACCGGCTGCGGCTTGCGAGAGCCGAGCATGCAGACCTGCTTGTCCTGCAGCACGCGCAGCAGCTTGACCTGCATGGCCAGGGTCATTTCGCTGACTTCGTCGAGGAAGATGGAGCCCCCGTCGGCCGTCTGGAAGAAACCGGCACGCGTCTCGCCGGCTCCGGTGAACGCCCCCTTCAGGTAGCCGAACAACTCGCTCTCCAGCAGGTTCTCGGGAATGCCGCCGCAATTGACGGGCACGAACGGCGCCGAGCCGCGGTTGCTGTTGTAGTGGATGGCGCGGGCCACCAGCTCCTTGCCGGTGCCGCTCTCGCCGCCGATGAGAATGGTGGCGGTGGTGGCGGCGGCGCGCCCGATGAAGGTGAAGATCTTCTTCATCGCCGGGGAGTGGCCGACGATGCCGTGGGTGGTGATGCGCGCGGCCGGATCGCGGCGGGCGGCGGCCCGCCGGCCGTGCAGCTTGCGCAGGATGCCGGCCACCGCCGACAGCAGCTCCTCCGAGGTGAAGGGCTTGGCCAGGTACTCCTCGGCCCCGACCTTGATCGCCTCCACCGCCCCGCGCACGGTCGCGTAGCCGGTGATCATCATCACTTCCGTGTCCTTCAGGTTCTGGCGCACGTAGCGGACCAGCTCGGTGCCGTCGACCTCGGGCATCTTGAAGTCGGTCACCACCAGGTCCACCGGCATGTTCGCCAGCACCCGCACCGCCTCCGCCACCCCGGCCGCGGTGAACACCCGGTAGCCGGCCGCGGCCAGGTTCCGCTGCAGCAGTTCCCGGGTGTCGACCTGGTCGTCCACGACCAGCACGGTGTCCGAACCCATCGCCGCATTATCCCGCATGTCCTTTCCTCCTCCGCGGCCGCAGCGGCAGGACGACCTCGAAGCGGCTTCCGCGGCCGGGCTGGCTGTGCACCTCGATCGAACCGCCGTGGGTGGAGACGATGCCATGCACCACCGACAACCCGAGGCCGGTGCCGTGGCCGACGCCCTTGGTCGTGAAGAAGGGGGTGAAGATCTGCTGCTGCACCTCTTCGCTCATGCCGTGGCCGGTGTCGGCCACGACCAGGGCCACCCCGCGGCGGCGGCACTCGGTGCGGATGGTCAGGCGCCCCCCTCCGGCCATCGCCTGGATGGCGTTGACCACCAGGTTGACCAGCACCTGGTGCATCTGCGAGGCGTCGGCGACGATGGGCGGCAGGCGGGAATCGATCTCCCTCTGCAGCACGATGTTCTCGCGGGTGCATCGCGATTCGAGGAAGTAGATGCCTTCGGCCACGATCTTGTTCAGGTCGGTCAGGCTGGTGCGGGTGGGCACCTGGCGCCCGAACAGCAGCAGTTTCTTGACCACCTCGCGGGCGTGCAGCGAGGCCTTGATAACCTTCTCGATATCGGCGCGCGTCTGGTCCGACAGGTCGCTCGCCAGGTGGATCAGCTGCGCGAAACCCAGGATGCTGGCCAGCGGCTCGTTCAGCTCGTGGGCGATGCCGGCCGACAGCTGGCCCAGGGTGGCCAGTCGGTCGGCGTGGCGCAGCTGCTCCTGCAGGCGATGGCGTTCCTGCTGCGATTGCCGGCTCTCGATGATCAGGGAGATCTGGCGGGCCACGGTGTCGAGCAGGGCCCGTTCCTCGGCGAGGAACGGCCCCTCGTCCTGCGGAGGCTGGCGGCCGGAGTAGGCCACCTCCACGGAGCCGCGCCGGCGCCCCGCCACGACGATGGCCGCCGCCTGCCGCTGGGCGGCGGGCCGGAACCGCTCGGTCTGGTAGTGGCGCCCATCCAGCTGGATGCGCGCCTGCGCCTTCTCCGGGTTGAGCCAGGCGGGCGGCAAGGCGGCCGTCACCTGCTGCAGCAGCTCGCCCAGGTCCATCTCCGGCTGCTGCGAGAGACGGGCGATCTGGTACAGGCAGGTGAGTTCCTTCACCCGTTCGCGCAGGGAGGCCTGCGCCGCGCGCTCCGTGATGGCCCCGCCCAGGAGCTGGGCGGCATGCACCAGGCGGGCGATATCGAAGCCGGCGCGCCTGGAGCGGCGGTTGTCGCAGAAGAGGCACATGCCATGGGTGCCGCCGCCGTCGAGGGGCACCAGCGCCGCCAGGCGCCAGCCCCGCGGCAGGTAGCGCCCCAGAAGGCGGGGAGACGGGGTCGCAGCGCCGCCCGGCGATGCGATCGGGTGCCGGCCCGACGCCCACACCCGGGGCAGCCCGGCCAGGCGCCCGGCGGCCCGGAAAAACCGCGAGGCCCGGCTCCGGTCGGCATACGCGAACTGGCGGATGGAAACCGAAGAGCGGCGGCCGCGGGCATGAACGTTCCGCGCCGGGCCGTCCAGCCAGAGCTCGAACACCTGCCAGCCGGAGGCATCGAGCACCAGCGGAACCGCCTCCCGGAGAAAATCGAGCAGTGGCAATCCGGCGTGGGCGCAGCGCAGGATGCGCGGGGCGAGCTCCTCGAAGTCGGCCCCGTCGCCACGGCGGGCGGTGGCCGGGGGGTCGGCGGCAGCTGGGTTGGGCATCATGGCCATTGTAGCAGAGGGAAGCGGCGGAAGACAACCGGGAGGCAGAAAAGCGGGGAATATCACCCCGCCGGGGAATTTCTCCCCACCTTACCCCCCTCTCACCACCGCGGCTTCCGGCCGGTGGAGGCCCGTGTCGGGGCATCGCCGGCCGCGGGCGGACTTGGCACGAATTTTGATTCATTCCAGGCGGGGGCTCATGGCAGCGACCAGCCCCCGCACACATGGAGGTATGTGGTGAACGATAAATCTTTCAACGCCTTCCGCATGGCCCAGCAGCAGTTCGACCAGGTGGCCGACAAGCTCGGCCTCGACCCGGCCAGCCGCGAGCTGCTGCGCAACCCGCTGCGGGAGTACCATTTCCTGATCCCGGTGCGCATGGATGACGGCTCCATGAAGGTCTTCCAGGGCTTCCGCGTCCAGCACAACGACGCCCGCGGCCCCAGCAAGGGCGGCATCCGTTTCCACCCCCAGGAGACCATCGACACCGTCAAGGCCCTGGCCACCTGGATGACCTGGAAATGCGCCGTCGCCGACATCCCGCTGGGCGGCGGCAAGGGCGGCGTGATCTGCGACCCGCACAATCTCTCCCTGCGCGAGCAGGAGCAGCTGTGCCGCGGCTGGGTGCGCCAGGTGGTGCGCAACGTCGGCCCGGTGCAGGACGTGCCGGCCCCCGACGTCATGACCAACTCCCAGCACATGCTGTGGATGATGGACGAGTACGAGAAGATCATGGGCGGGAAATTCCCCGGCTTCATCACCGGCAAGCCGGTCGGCATGGGCGGCTCGCTGGGGCGCACCGAGGCCACCGGCTTCGGCGTGATCTACACCCTGCGCGAGGCCTTGAAGGAGCTGGGCATTGACATCCGCAAAACGCGGGCCTCCTTCCAGGGCTTCGGCAACGTGTCGCAGTACGCCATCGAGCTCTACCAGCAATATGGCGGCAAGGCCGTGTGCGTCTCCTGCTGGGACCAGAAGGACCAGAAGTCGTACAGCTTCATCCGCCGCGAGGGCATCGACCTGAACGAACTGCGCGCCATCACCGACAAGTTTGGCGGCATCGACAAGGCCAAGGCCAAGGAGAAGGGCTTCCAGGTCGCCGACGGCAATGCCTGGATCGAGCAGGAAGTCGAGATCCTGGTGCCCTCCGCCCTGGAAAACCAGGTGAACGCCGACACCGTCGAGCGCATGGCGCCGTCGGTGAAGGTCGTGGCGGAAGGCGCCAACGGGCCGACCACCCCGGAAGCCGACAAGGTGCTGCAGAAGCGCAACGTATTCGTCATCCCCGACTTCCTGGCCAACGCCGGCGGCGTGACCTGCAGCTACTTCGAGCAGGTGCAGTGCAACATGAACTACTTCTGGAGCAAGGACGAGGTGCTGAGCAAGCTGGACCAGGTGATGACCTCCGCGTTCCACAGCGTCTACGACCTGGCCCGCCAGAAGAACCTGTACATGCGCGACGCGGCCTACATGATCGCCATCTCGCGGGTGGCGGATGCCTGCCGCATGCGCGGCTGGGTGTGATCGGTTGAACCTCTCCAACGCGCGCCCGGGGCCCTCCCATCCCTCCTTGGGCCACGACATACCCCCCGGGCGCGCGGGCGGGCCGCCGCCGGACACGGCGGCCCGCTTTCTCCTCCCCCCGCCCCCCGTTTCCTCCCCATGACCGAAACCGAATTGCCCGAGTCCTCCCGCGCCCCGGAAGCGCCGTTCCGCATCCGCCAGCTGCTGCTGGTGGCCAGCCGCTACGACGCCTTCATGCTGGAGGAAGACGGCCGGCTCAGCGAAATGCTGGCCCGCTCCTACAGCCAGCGGCTGCTGCCCTACGTGCCGGAAGTGGTGCGCGCGGCGACCGCCGCCGAGGCGCTGCAGCGTCTGGCGCGAGACCCGGTCGACCTCCTGGTCACCATGATGCGCCTGGAGGGAAGCGACCCGTTCACCTTCGCCCGCGAGGCGCACGCGCTGCGCCCGGGGTTGCCGGTGGCCATCCTGGCCTACAACACGCCGCCGCTGCAGCGGATGCTGGCCCACGGCGGCAACCAGGTGCTGGAGCGGATCTTCGTTTGGCAAGGCGACGGACGCATCCTGCCGGCCATCATCCAGCTGACCGAGGACGCCCGAAACATCCGCGCCGATCCCGGCAGCGCGTCCGTGCCCCACATCCTGCTGGCGGAGGACTCCCCCGTCCACTACTCGCGGTTGCTGCCGGTCCTGTACGAAGAGTTGGCCGCCTGGACTTCGGCGCTGATGGATGAGGAGCTGAGCTTCCCGCAGCGCCGCGCCCGGCTGCTGGCGCGGCCGCGCATCCAGCTGGCGGTCAACTACGAGGAGGCCCAGGCCGCCATCGCGGCGGACCCGGCGAGCCTGCACGGGGCGCTCCTGGACCTGCGCCTGCCGCGCCGCGGCCGGCAGGACGCCGCCGCCGGCGTCGACCTGCTGCGCGACCTGCGCGCGCGCTGCCCGGGGTTGCCGGTGCTGGTGCAGTCGGCGGAACCGGAGGCTGCCGGGCTGGCCCGGGAAGCCGGCGCGGTGTTCCTGGCCAAGGACGACCCCGGGGCCCTCGCCGAGCTGCGCCGGCGGTTGCCCGAACTGCTGGGGTTCGCCGGGCTGCAGCTGGACGGCGGCGGCGCGCCATCACCAACCGGGATCCGCGATACCGCCCAGCTTCTGGCCGCCCTCGACCACGCCGGGCCGGAAGCCGTGGCCGCGGCCATCGCCGACGGCTCGCTGGCGCGCTGGCTGCGGGCGCGCGGCCAGGCCGGGACGGCCTGCGCCCTGCCCCGCGGCGACGCGGACCCGCGGCCGGAGGTGCGGCGGCTGCTGCTGCGGCAGCGGCACGAGGCCAACCGCGGGGCCCTGCTCCCCTACACCCGCCGCTTCCCGTTCGGACACTGCCGGTTCAGCCGCATCGGGTCGGGCTCCATCGGCGGCAAGGCGCGCGGCCTGACCTTCCTCGACCGCATCCTGGCGGAGGGGTTTTGCGACGACGACTTCCCGGGGGTGACGATCGACATCCCGCCGTCCCTGATCATCGCCTCCGACGTGTTCGACGAGTTCGTGCGCCAGAACGATCTGGCCGGGCTGGCCAGCGGCGACCGCAGCGACGAGGCGGTGGTGGCCGCGTGCCTCCGCGCCTCGCTGCCGGCCACCGTGCTCGGCGACCTGCGCGACTTCCTGCTGCACGTCCAGGCGCCGCTGGCCGTGCGCTCCTCCAGCCTGCTCGAGGATTCGCTCTACCAGCCATTCGCCGGCATCTACGCCACCCAGATGCTGGCCAACGACCAGGCCGAGGCCGACGCCCGCTTCCTGAATCTGGTCAACGCCATCAAGTTCGTCTACGCCTCCACGTTTTTCCGCCGCGCCCGGGCCTACCTGCGCCAGACCCCGCACCGGCTGACGGAGGAAAAGATGGCGGTGGTCATCCAGCCGCTGGTGGGCCGCCGCCACGCGGACCGCTACTACCCCGATTTCTCCGGTGTGGCCCGCTCGTTCGACTTCTACCCCGTTTCCGGCTGCCGGCCGGAAGACGGGGTGGTATCGGTGGCCGTCGGCCTCGGCAAGACCGTGGTCGACGGCGGGGTGGCCCTGCGCTTCTCTCCCCAGCGGCCCGGGGCGGTGCCCCAGCTGTCGTCGGCCCGGGAATCGCTGCGGCTCACCCAGCGGGACTTGTTCGCCGTGGCCATGCGCCGCGGCGCTCCGCCGGCATTCATGCAGGAGGACCAGTACCTGATGCGCGCGTCGCTGGCGGACGCCGAGGCGGACGGAACGCTGACTTTCACCGCCTCCACCTACGATCGCGACAGCGACACCCTGGTGGACGGCACCGCCTCCCCCGGCGCCCGGGTGGTATCCTTCGCCCACGTGTTGAAGAACCGAGCCTTCCCCCTGGCCGACCTCAGCCGGCGGCTGATGGAGACCTGCAGCGCCGCCATGAACTGCCCGGTGGAGATCGAGTTCGCCGCGCTGCTGGATCCCGAGCGCGCCCTGCCCGCCGTGTTCAGCCTGCTGCAGGTGCGGCCGCTGGCCCCGCAGCAGGAGTTCGAGGCCGTGCGCATCGAAGCCGGCGACCGCGCCTCCGCCCTGTGTTACAGCAGCGCCGTTCTCGGCCACGGCGAGCGCCGCGACATCCGCGACGTCCTCTACGTCCGCCCGGAGGCGTTCCGCCGCGACCTGACCCCGGCAGTCGCCGCCGACATCGCCGCCTGCAACCGGCGCCTGGAAGAGGAGAACCGCCCCAGCCTGCTGATCGGTCCCGGCCGCTGGGGCAGCAGCGAGCCCTGGCTGGGGATCCCGGTGCGCTGGGAGGACGTCTCCGCCGCCCGGGCCATCATCGAAACCCCGATGCCCGACATGAGCGTCGATCCCTCGCAGGGGTCGCACTTCTTCCAGAACATCACCCAGCTGCAGGTGGGGTATTTCAGCGTCGGCGCGGAGCGGCCCGGTTCGTTCGTCGACTGGCCCTGGCTCGACGCCCAGCCGGGGGCGTTCGAGACGCCGCTCGTGCGCCATGTCCGGCTCGCCTCCCCGCTCACCGTGCGCATCGACGGCCGCTGCGGCGAGGGCGTGGTCATCAAGCCGGCCGGGGGCGGCCCCCGTGGATAATCGCTTCCTGTTCGCCGCCGACCTGCACGGCCACAGCGACCGCTATCGCGCGCTCATGGCCGAAATTCGCCGCGAGCCACCGCGCGCCCTGCTGCTGGGCGGCGACCTGTTCGGCCGGCATGTCCACCCGGAGTGGCTCCTGCAGGACTTCCTCTACCTGGAGCTGGAGTCGCTGCACGCCGAGCTGGGCTCCCGCTATCCGTTCATCTTCGTCATCCCGGGCAATGACGACGAGCGCCGCCTGGAACCGCTGCTGCGCCAGGGCGAGAGCGCCGGCCTCTGGTTCTGCTCCCACATGCGCCGCTTCGTGCTCGACGGCCACCCCATCTACGGGTACGCCTGCACGCCGCCCACCCCCTTCCAGCTGAAGGACTGGGAGCGCTACGACGTCTCCCGGTACGTCGATCCCGGCTGCGTTCCGCCGGAGGAGGGCACCACCACGGCCCCCCCCGACCCGCCCGGCACCATCGCCGACGACCTGGCCAGGCTGGCCGGCGATGACCCCCTGGCCGACGCCATCTGCCTCTTCCACGCCCCCCCCTACCGCACCGCCCTGGACCGCGCCGCCCTCGACGGCCGCATGGTCGACTACGCCCCGCTGGACGTCAACGTGGGCAGCATCGCCATCCGGCGCTTCATCGAGGAGCGGCAACCGCTCATCACCCTGCACGGCCACGTCCACGAGGCACCGCGGCTGAGCGGCACGTGGCGCGACCGCATCGGCCGCAGCCACCTCTTCTCGGCGGCCCATGACGGGCCCGAACTCGCCCTGGTGAGCTTTTCGCCGGCCCGGCCGGAAGACGCCGAGCGGCGGCTGCTGTGAGCGGGGCGGCTCAGCCCCCGCCCGCCATCGGCAGGGGCCGGGCGGCGTCGGTGACCGCCCCGATCTTGGCGGCATAGCTGGTCTTGCGGGCGATGTCCTCGTCCGTGACCAGGTGGATGTCCAGCAGCCCGCCGGTGCTCAGGCCGGTGCGCTGGTAATTCATCTCGGCCAGGCAGCGGCTCCAGCCGTCCAGCCACTGCAGCAGGTCGCGCCGCTGGGCCTCGCTGCCCGTCAGGTGCACCAGAAGGTCGATGTCGCTGGCCGGCCCGGCGGTGGCGTTCTTCACCGAGCCGAACACGTAGACGGCTTTCACCCCGTAGCGACTCCCGTCCAATTGGCGGGCGATGCGCTCGGCCATGCGCAACCGCCAGCGCCAGCAGTCCGCCTGGGGTAGGCTGCCGGGGTCTCCGGAGACCGGCAGCAGGGCCGGCGGCGGCGAGGCGGCATCGCCGAGATAGGCCAGCGCCCGCCCCTCCTCGGCGTTCAGGGCCACGCGCAGGACCTGGCCCGGGAAGTCGCGGGTGACGTCGACCACGCGCACGACATCGGCCAGCCAGGCGAAATCGGGGATGACGTCCGGGAGCATGTTGCGGCCCGACGTCAGCAGGTCCTCGCGGAACACCACTCCGCGCTCGTCCGGGTAGAGAGGCAGATAGCGGATCGAGGCCTCCACCAGGTCCTGGAAAAAGTGGGTCCCGAAGGAGAGCTCGGGGAGGTAGTTGCCCTTGCGGCGGGCGACCTCGATCAGCATGGCGGTGTTGTTGAAGTCGGAATAGGTGACCGGGACGCCCAGCTTGATGTCGCCCCGGCTGCCCCAGCGCCCCGGGCCGACCAGAATGAACTGCCGCTTCGGAAGCACCTTGTTCAACTGGCTCACGGCCTGGCCGACGGCGGCCATCTGGGCCGGGTCGGCGAGCGCCGTATAGCGCTCGGGGTCCACGTAGACGACGTGGCTGATGTCCGGGACCCGGCCGTTGGAGATGTAGCGGTTGGCCGTGAACAGCACGCGGTCGGCGGCCACGTCGGCGGGGATCGGCGCCCCGGCCAGATCGGCGGACTGGCTCTGCGGCCGGCACTGGAGCAGGTAGAGGTGCTCGCCGTCGGAGGCGAACTCGATGTCGACGGGCGTGTGCAGGCCCTCCTCCAGCTTCTGCAGGCATGCGCCGATCTGGCGGACGAAGGGGGTCAGGCGGATGAGCCCGTCGAAGGTGACCAGGATGTCCAGGCGGTTGAGGTCGAGGTCGACGATGGAGGGCAGGCGCAGGTAGTCGCCCTCCAGCACCGAGATCATCCGCTCCACCCCGGGCATCTCCTGGGCGTGGGCGCGCAGGAACTGGGCGATGTCCACGGTTTCGAAGCGGTTCAGGCGCAGGTTGATGACGTCCATGCGCTTGGGCGCGTAGCGCACCGTCTCGTCGAGGGTGACGTTCACCCGCAGCGACGGCTGCCCGGGGGCGACCAGGACGGGATAGTCGTCGCTGGTGCGGTCCACCGCGCGCGTGCCCAGCCCGGGCACCAGCCGGATCAGGCCGTCCTCGCGGCGGATGCGCGGCGACCAGCGGAACTCGTTGCGGCTGAAGGCCACCCCGGCGAACGCCGGCAGGAAATAGTCGCCGAAGCGGCGCCCGACCACTTCCTGGATCATGATGCCCATCTCCTCGTGAAAGTCGAGCAGGCCGCGCTCGGAGCGGTACTCGATGGGGTCGGGCGCGAACAGCGACGCGTAGACCTCGGCGATGGCGTCCTGCAGGGCGGCCAGGCGTTCCTCGCGCGAGCCGCGGTTGGCCAGGAAGAGGCTCTTGTACTTTCCCGAGAACGACGTGCCGAACCGGTCCTCCAGCAGGCTGGAGGAGCGCACGATCACCGGCACGTCGCCGATGTCGTCCAGGGCCAGGCGCAGACCGCGCACGATTTCGGGCGGAAGCTGGGAGTTCTTGAGCAGGTGGACGATGTTGGGATACTCCAGGCGCACCTGCTGCAGGTCCTTGTACTTCTGCTCGGTGATCTCCTCCATGTTGTTGTAATGGAGAAAGCTGATGATGGCGTCGGCCGTCACGTACCAGGTCTTGGGGATGCGCACGTCGGCCAGCAGGTCGTCGCGGGTCGCGGTCTTCTGCAGGATCTTTCGCGCCAGGAACAGGCCGGCGCTCTTCCCGCCCAGGCGACCATAGGAGCCGGACGTCGAGATGGTCCGGCCGATGAGCTCGTAGAAGTCGCTGACCCCGATATAGGGCTTGGCGACGTTGATGAACTCGAGGCTGTCGGAGAAGAAGCGCCGGATCAGGGCCACGCGCAGCCCCTTTTCGATCAGCGCCGGCAGCCCGCCCTCCTCACCGGCCAAGTTGCGGTGACGGTTGAGGGCCTCCACCACCTGCAGCAGGGTGGCCGCCGGGTCCTCGATGGCCTTGACCAGTGCGCTCGACTTGTCCTCCCCGATCCACTTCTGCAGGCAGGCGAGAATTTCCGCGTCCCCGAGGTGGCGGGCGGCGAGCCGGAAGGTGTCGGCGCTCAGCTCGAGGATGCGCTGCAGGGTCTTCTTCTGGCTCGGCCGGTTTCCCGATTCCAGTTCCTCGACGGAGGCGCCGCGCATCTCCGGGGCGAAGGACTGCAGCATCGTCTCGGCCTCGTGCACGCCCCCGCGCAGCAGGTGGTAGATCATCTTGCGCGACGTCTGGATGTACAGCTTGGGATCGGTGCGCCGCATCAGCTCGACGATGACCATCCACTCCTGGGCGCCCTTGTCGGCCAGCGCCTGCTGGGCCGTCTGCCACTGGCGGGCGAACTCGGCGAAGTGGCGGTGGGTGAGCGCCCCCGAGATCCGGGCGGCGATCGATTCGAGCAGCTTCTGCTCTTCCGGCAGGAAGGGGTTCTGGCCCGCCCCCGCCACCTCGCGGGCATAGGAGACCTCGACCTGGCCGACCTCGCGGCCGTCGATCTCGATGGCCTCCGTCTGCCGGCAGGCGGTGCGGACGAAGCCGGGAGAGTGCCAGGTCCGCCCTTCGCAGGTGATGCGCGCCTGGCAGGCGTCGGGAAACTGCCAGCCGGAGGAAATGGCGGCGATGACGCCGCGAAACACCTCGTCGAGGGGGGCGTCGTAGCGGTGCAGCATCTCCTCCACCTGGTAGAGGCACTGCAACTCCTTGGCCCGCTCGCGCAGATCGCCCAGCAGCCGGTCGGCGTTGCGGTTCTCGCTGTTCTCCATGTTCACCGCCTACCCCCTTTCTATGATTTCCCGTCACAAAAATCAAGGGACGGGTTTCGAACCTGTCCCCGCCCCCATCTCCGCCCGCCATGCTGTTTTGACTCCCTCCCCGCGGCAGCGTACAATGGCCGCCGGAGGTGGAGATGGGCAAGGCGGGATGGTTGCTGGGAGTCCTGTTGCCGGGGTTGCTCGGCGCCGCGGTCGAGGAGGAGATCCTGCGCCGGGCCGCGGCCTGGACGAGCGCGGAGATGGGAGCGGCGATCCGCTTCCTGGCCGACGACCGGCTGGAAGGACGCGCACCGGGCACGCGCGGCGGGGAGCTGGCCGAGCTGTACGCCGAGTGCGCCTTCCAGGCGCTCGGCCTGGCGCCGGGATGCGCCGGCTCCTACCGGCAGCCGTTCGCGCTGCGCGGCTTCCGCCTGCAGCAGGTGACGGCGCGCCTCGGCGCCTCGGACCTCACCCCGGGCGAGGATCTGGTCGGCGAGGCGACGGTCGACGGCGAGTTCCGCGTCGTTGCGCCCGCCGTCTTCTGCGGCTTCGGCATCCGCGCCCCCGACTGGGGCTGGGACGACATCAAGGGCGCCGACCTGCGGGGCAAGGCGCTGTTGGTGCGCGTCTCCGATCCCGGCCATTTCGACAAACGGCGGTTCACCGGGGCCTTCCTCACCTACTACGGGCGCTGGCGTTACAAGATCGAGGAGGCCAAGCGGCAGGGCGCCGCCGCCGTGCTGCTGATCCACACCGACGACACCGCCGGCTATGGCTGGCCGGTGGTGCAGAATTCGTGGTCGGGGGAGAGCCTTCAGCTTCCGGCAGACGCGGAAGGGGGGCCGCTCTTCCGCGGCTGGGTGCGCGAAGGGGCGCTGCGCCGGGCGCTGGCCCACCGCGGCCTGGACCTCGACCGGCTCTACCGGCGCTCGCTGCGGGGCGACTTCCGGCCCCAACCGCTGGGGTTCGACGTGGAACTGCGGGGACGTTCGAACGCGCGCAGCCTGGCGACGGCCAACGTGGTCGCGAGGATCCCCGGCACCGGCCCCGGCCAGGTCATCCTGACCGCGCACATCGACCACCTCGGCACCGATCCGGCCCTGGATGGCGACGCGATCTTCAACGGGGCCATCGACAACGCCGCGGCGGTGGCCGCCCTGCTGCTGACCGCCCGGTTGCTGAAGGAGTGCCTGCCGCAACCGCCGTGCACCATCGTCTTCGTGGCCTGCCAGGCCGAGGAGTCCGGCCTGTTGGGCAGCGAGCACTACGCCTCCCGCGCCGACACCGCCGCCATCCGCGCCTGCATCAACTTCGAATCGACTCCCGTCTGGGAGAAGGCGCTCTCGCTGACTGCCGTCGGCGCCCGCTTCTCCACCCTGGGCGCGGCGACGCGGGCCGTGGCCGACCGCATGGGCCTGGCCTGGCGCGAATTCAGCCTGGACGCCAAGGGCTTCTTCTACCGCTCCGACCAGTTCTCTTTCGCCCGGCGCGGGGTCCCCGCCGTCTGGATCTCCGCCGGCGAAACGTTCGCCTCGGGCCGCGAGCGGCTGGCCGACTTTTTTTCCGGCGCCTACCACACGGTGGACGACGAGTTCGATCCGGGATGGGAGCTGGAGAGCCTTCGCCAGACCGCCACCGCGGCCGCCCTGCTGGCGGTCCGCGCCGCCACGGGCGCCCCGCCGGCCCTGACCAGCCGCCCGACCTATCCCCTGGAACCCCGGTTGCCGCCGCCGCCCCCCTCGCCCGGAGGCAGGGAAGAGGGATGAGGGGCCGGGGGGTGCCGGGAGAAGGAAAGGTCGGCATGCCGGCCGTTGACGGCAGGCCGGATTCTGTGATATAAGTAGAAACCACATAATCATTTGCGGCAAGGAGAACACCGATGTTTGCCATTCTCGAAACCGGCGGCAAGCAGTACAAAGTGGCCGAAGGAGACATTCTGGACGTCGAGCGGCTGGCCCCGGAAACGATCAAGAAGAACCACGTCACCCTCGAAACGGTGCTGCTGATACAGGACGACAAGGGCGTGCACATCGGCGACCCCTACGTCAAGCACGGGCGGATCAAGGCCAAGCTGGTGGATGAGGTCAAGGACGAGAAGATCATCATCTTCAAGAAGAAGGCCAAGAAGCAGTACAAGCGCAAGACCGGCCACCGCCAGAAGCTGCACCGCATCCAGGTGGAGAAGATCGAGATCAAGGCTCCGGCCAAGGCCAAGGAAACCGACGCGAAGGAGAGCGAATAATGGCCCACAAAAAATCCGGCGGTAGCGCGAAGAACGGCAGGGAAAGCCACTCCAAGCGTCTGGGCGTGAAGGCGTACGGCGGCGAGGCGGTCCATGCCGGCTCGATCCTGGTGCGCCAGCGCGGCACGCGCATCAAGGCCGGCCGCAACGTCGGCGTGGGCAAGGACGACACGCTCTACGCCCGGGTCACCGGGCGGGTGCGATTCGTCGACCACGGCGACCGCAAGTTCGTCGAGGTTGAACCCAATTAACGCCCGTCCCCGGCCCGCCGCACCCATCCCCCGGCGGCGACCCGGACCAGCCGGTTCATTTCCGGGCTTCTGAACGATGTTCGTCGACCGCGTCGTCGTCACCCTCACCGCCGGCCGCGGCGGCAACGGCAGCTGCAGTTTCCGGCGCGAGAAGTTCATCCCCAAGGGCGGGCCCGACGGCGGCGACGGCGGCCGCGGCGGAGACGTGCAGCTGGTCAGCCGGGCCTCCTGTCACTCCCTCATCGATTACAAGTACGTCAGCGAGCTTCGCGCCGAGCACGGCGGAAACGGCGCCGGCCGCAAGAAGATGGGGCCCAGCGGCGCCTCCCTGGTGCTGGCCGTGCCGCCGGGCACGGTGGTCAAGTCGTTCCCCGACGAGAAGCTGCTGTTCGACTTCGCCGCCGCCGGAATGGAATTGGCCATCGCCCGGGGCGGACGCGGGGGACGCGGCAACTTCCACTTCCGCTCGTCGACCAACCGGGCGCCGCGCCGCGCCGAGAAGGGAATGGCGGGCGAGAGCGTCAAGGTGGTGCTGGAACTGAAGCTGATCGCCTTCGCCGGACTGGTCGGCCTGCCCAACGCCGGCAAGTCGACGCTGCTGTCGCGGCTCAGCGCCGCCCGGCCGAAAATCGCCGACTACCCGTTCACCACCCTCGCTCCCCACCTGGGGGTGGTCTACCGCGGAGACCGGAGCCTGGTTCTGGCCGACATCCCGGGCATCATCGAGGGGGCGCACCGAGGGGAGGGGATGGGATTGGAGTTCCTCCGCCACATCGAGCGCACCCGGGTGCTGATCCTGCTCATCGACGGCTCGCCCTACGCCATGCAGCCGCCCCGGACGACCCTGCAGGTGCTGGAAAACGAGTTGCGCCTCCACGAGCCGGCGCTGCTGCGCAAGCGCATGCTGGTCGTGGTCAACAAGCTCGACCTGGCGGGCGACGAGCGCGCCGCCATCGACGACCTGAAGCGCGAGTGCCGGCGCCGGCGCCTGCCCTATCTCGAGATCTCCGCGCTCCGCGAGACGCACCTGGAACAGCTGAAAGAGAAGCTGTTCGAGTTCGAGGCATGAGCCGGCGCATCGGGCTGCTGGGCGGGACCTTCAACCCCGTCCACTGCGGCCACATCGACATGGCGATGCGCGTGCAGGCGGCCTTCGCCCTCGACCAGGTGCTGTTCGTGCTCTCCGCCCGGCCGCCCCACAAGGGCCTGCAGCGCCTGCCCGACGCCGAGCTGCGGCTGCGGATGCTCCAGGCGGCCCTGGCCCCTCACGCACCGCGGCTGGCGCCCTGCGACATCGAAATGCGTCGCCCCGAACCCTCGTGGACGGTCGATACCCTGCGCCAGCTGCGCGCCGAGCGGCCCGGCGACGTCCTGTTCTTCATCTGCGGCTCGGAGGGGTTCCTGAAGATCCGCACCTGGAAAGAACACGACCAGGTGCTGGCCGGCGCCTACTTCATCATCGTGCTGCGCCGACCCGGCCATCGCCGCGCCGTTCTCTCCCTGCTGGCCGCCGAGGGGGTGGCGGCGCTCGACGCCGAAGACCCCGGCCGCCCCCTGCCGGCCGCCTTCCTCTTCGCTTACGATTCTCCCCTGCTCGACCTGTCGTCGACCGCCGTGCGCCGCCGCGCCCGCGACGGCGGCGACCTGTCCCGCCTGGTCGCGCCGGAGGTACGCTCCATGGTGGAGGGAAAAAAGCTCTATGAATGCCAGCGACTACCAGCGTCTTCTCGATGACCTGAAGCGGCGCCGCCTGCCGGCCGAACTGAAGCAGGCGGTCCTGGCCCTGCTCGACCACAAGGCCGAGCGGATCGTCGTGCTCAAGCTCAAGGGGCTGAACGAGATGACCGACTACATGGTCGTCTGCCACGGCCAGTCCGCGCGCCATAACAAGGCGCTGAGCGACGCGGTGGCCGAGCGCCTGAAGCGCGAGTGCCGCCGCCCGCCCCTGGGCGTCGAGGGAGAGCGCAACGGCGAATGGATCCTGGTGGATTACGTCGACTTCATCGTCAACGTCTTTTCCGAGGCCGGCCGCCGCAAGTACGCCCTGGAAAAGCTGTGGATGGATGCCAAGCGATACGATTTCCACGCTGATCGCTGAGTTGCGCGACGGCCGCTCGCAACGGACTCGCGCCCAGGTCGAGCAGGTCGCCGACCTCGACACCCCCGTCCTGCTCCTCGGCGAGACCGGGAGCGGAAAAGACCTCTTCGCCGCCTACATGCAGTCGGTGTCGCGCTACCCGCACATGGTGAACCTGCACTGCGGCGACACCCCGGACACGCTGCTGGAGAGCGAATGGTTCGGCTACCGCCGCGGCGCCTTCAGCGGCGCCGACCGGGACCAGGCCGGGCGCTGGCAGGCGGCGGACGGCGGCATCCTGTTTCTCAACGGCATCGACCTGCTGAGCCCTCCGCTCCAGGCCAAACTGCTGCGCGTCATCGAACGCCGGCGCTACTTCCCGCTGGGAGCTGCCCAGGAGTGCGAGGTGCGGGCGCGGTTCCTCTTCTCCGCCGGCCCGGACCTGGCCCGGCGAGCCGCCACCGGCGAGTTCCGCGCCGACCTCTACTACCGGATCGCCGCCCTGACCATCGAGATTCCGCCCCTGCGCGAGCGCCGCGCCGACATCCTGCCCCTGCTCGGCCATTTCTGCCGCCGCCACGGCGTGCGGGCCGAGCTGGACGCCGCCAGCCGGCGCCTCCTGCAGGAGTACCCCTGGCCCGGCAACCTGCGAGAGCTGGAGAATTTCGCAGCGGCCGCCGCAGCCGTGGCCGGCGGCCAGCTGGATTCGTCCCAGGTGGAGCGACTGCTGGCCCGCCAGGTTCACGCCTTTCCCCTGCCGGGCGATGAGCCCTCGCTGGCCGAACTCGAGAGCCGCTACATCCGCCACCTGCTGGCCCGCCACGACAACCGGAAATCCCGGGTGGCGGCCATTCTGGGAATCTCACGCAAATCCCTGTACAACAAGCTGAGGCGGCATGAAGGCGATTGAGCTGGTCTGCGTCGGCAACCTCAAGTTCAAGGGGTTGCGCGAAATGGAAGCCCATTATTTACATCACATCAATTATTATGTACAATGCGGCGTTGCTTCGGTGCGTGAAGTCCGTGCCGCCACAAACGAGCAGGTACGGGAGAAGGAAGGAGAGCGGATGCTGACGGTCTTGCGGGAGAGGGATTTCGTCATCGCCCTCGACCCCGCCGGCAAGCAGATGGACTCGCCGCGCTTCGCCGCCCGGGTCGGCGAGCGGATCGCCTACCACGCCGGCCGCCTGGTCTTCCTGCTGGGCGGCTTCGCCGGCCTGGGCCGGGTGCTCGAACCGCGCATCCAGGAGAAAATCTCCTTCTCCCACATGACCATCGCCCACGACCTGTTCCGGGTCGTCTTCCTGGAGCAGCTTTACCGCGCGCTGACCATCATGCACCGCAAGACCTACCACCGATAGGAGACGCCCATGAAAAAACCGCAATTGGACAAGATGGCCAAGCGGCTGGAAACCCTGCGCCGCGAGATCGTAAAAGTGATAGCCTGGAAGGACGGCGCCAGCGAAGGCGGCGAGGGCCTCGACGAGATCGACCAGGCCAACGAGCTGATCGAGAAGGAGATGGGCTCGCTGATGTCCAGCAACAACCGCGCCAACCTGAAGGAAGTCGAGGAGGCCCTGCAGCGCATCACGGCCAACAACTACGGCCAGTGCCAGCATTGCGGGACCGAGATATCCCTCAAGCGCCTGGAACTGCTGCCTTTCGCCAGGTTTTGCGTCCCCTGCCAGGAGAAACTGGAGAACCGCGGCCGCTGAAACGGCTACAGGTCGACCACGACCCCCAACCGCAGGCTGCGGGGCAGCTGCAGTTCGTTGGCCTGCCGCGTCGAGGGGGAAAACGCGTACTCGGTCAGCTCGGAGCCGAAGTCAAGCAGGTTGAAGAACGCCGCCTGAAGGGCCACCCGGCCGCGGAACAGGGCCGGCCGCCAGTTCACCTGGACGTTGGCGTCCCACACGCAGTCTGCCCTGGGACCGCCCTTCACCCCGTTCTCGTCCTCCGCCTTGATGGTACGGTAGGTCAGCACCCACTGGCCGAAACGGCGAACGGTGTCGATGAAGGCGAACGGCGTTCCGTCACGGTAGCGCACGGAAGCGGCGACGAACAGGCGCGGCCGCGGCTGCCAGCCGAAGAAGACCTTGCTGACGAAGGCCCGGTCCCCGTTCAGGCGGCCGAAGCCGTTGCGCCAGGTGTTGGGGTCGGCCTGGCTTTCGTCGATCAGGCCGGCGTCATTGCTGGCGCCGGTGCCGAACGGGGTCACGCCCATGGCCATGTGGCTCAGGAAAGACAGGGAAAAGAACCAGCGGTCCTGCACGCGCGTCGACACCCGCATCAGCAGCTCCGAGTAAAAGGGATTGCGCGGCTCGCCCCCGTCGTTGGTCAAGCGGTACCCGTCGACCAGGTACTTCAGGAAATAGAGGGTGCGGTCGTTCTCGGTGAAATAGAAGCCGAACTCGTCGCTGTAGCGCACCGCCAACTGGTGGAACTGCCTTCCCAGGATTCCCTTCAGGTCGAAACGGAACCCCTTGCCCAGGTCGACGGAGAGAAGCGCCAGCAGGCGCTGCTGCACGGGGGCGCGCAGCCCCGCCGCCGCCGCGTGGGTTGAACCGCCGCTCAGCAGGCGCAGGTTGGCCTGCTCCCCGAACTGGAACGAACGGTTTCCGTTTCCGTCCTCCCAGTCCCAGACCTCCGCGGTCGGGCGCTGGGTCTCGAGGAAAAAGGAGGTCTGGGCACCGAATGCCAGCGGGATACGCCCGAACGCGAGCTGCGCGTTCCAGCGCCGGCCCGGCCGCCAGACGATGCCGGCATCGTAGCCGGGCGTCCAGTCGGACAGATCGGTTGCGGCGTCGTTGAAGGACAGGGCCTGGCCGCGCAGGAACAGGCGGGCCTGGACGTCCAGCCGCCCGGTCAGCGCCAACCGGCCGGCCAGGCCGCCGCTGAGATCGAGGCGGTGGTGCCGGTAGGGGGTGCCGGGGGTCCAGAGCAGCACCTGGTAGGGCAGCCGGCCCGCGGTCAGGGCATTGAACGCCGGCACCTCTTCCGCCCCCCGCACCCGGTCCCACTCCCACTCCACGAACGGTTTGGCCGTGAACTGCCGGCCGAACAGGCGCACCCGGCGGTGATGCTCGGCCTGGCCGCGCAGGCTGACGGCGGAGAAATCGCCCTGCCGCACGAAAGGCCAGAAGCCGTCCCCGTCACGGTCCTGCAACTCCTTGGTCCAGTTGCCGTAGGGGGAGCGGCGGCGGTCCTTTTCGAACACCAGGGACAGGCGCACCCGGCTTCGGCTTCCCTCGAGCGCCACCCCGGCGAATCCGCTGTCCTTGTGCTGGGCCAGGGTTTCGGTAACCGTGCGCCCGAGCTCGGCTCCCAGGTTGTCGCGCTGCAGGCGGTTGAAGGCGAGGCTGACCGACAGCCGGCCCCGATCCAGGCTGCGCCGCCAGCGCCCGAACAGCTGCAGCAGATTCCCGCCCTCGTGGTAGACGTCGGCCGGCGCCTGCAGCGAGTTGAACTGCCGTCCCTGGTCGAGCCAGGAGGCCGCCAGCAGCAGCGAGCCGGTTTCGGACCGGCGCCGCCACAGGAGATCGGCGCTGTACTGCCGGGTCAGCCGGCGGCGCTGGGCGGCATACACCTGGCCCCGCTCCGAGGCGAGGTTGGGCACCAGGAGCCACCCCAGGGCGGTGTGCCCGCCCATTCGCGGCAACGTGCCGGAGAGCGCCACCCGCAACCCGTTGCCGGCAGGGTCGCTGGCCACTCCGATGGCCGCCCCCCCGTCCCAGGGGGTCTGCGCCTGCAGGCGGAACTCGGACTGGGCGAGGCGCGGCAGGCTGAACGCGGGCGCCCCGTCGTCGAGAGCCGAATTGACGCGGAAACCATCGTACTGCCACGTCGTCTGCGCGGACGACAACCCGTCCTGGTAGGCGCGCGGAACGTCCAGCGCCGCGAAACCGTTGCTCTCCTCGATGGCCGAGGTGACGTCGGGCGCCATCATTTCGATGAAATTCGACGGGTAGGCGCCTCCGGGCAGGGTCTGCAGCAGGAACTCGTCCAGGACGAAACGGGCGGGGTCGGACTCGTCGCCGCCCGCCCCGAGGAGAGACGGCAACAGCAGGAAAAGCAGGGCCAGCGGCAGCGGGCGATTGGACATGGCGGCACTATACCATCATTCGCGGCGACCGTAAATAGCGGGGAATGAGGGGGGCGCGGCTTCAGCGGGCGGGCGTGGGCACCCGGCCGTCGGCCGCTCCGGGCGGAGCGGCGGCCGCCGCTTCGGCCAGGAGCCGGACGCCGTCGGCGATCGCCCGCTGCCGGGACCTCGGCATGCGGGCCAGCAGGAGGCGGGTGTAGGCGATCAGGCGGCGGTTGATGCCGGCCGCCGCGCGCCGGCCGCGGGCGGTGAGGACCACGATCCGGCGGCGGCGGTTGCTGGGATCGGCCCGACGCGTCGCCAGGCCGGCGGCGACCAGGCCGTCGACGGTCCGGCTGGCCGTGCCCTTGTTCACCCCCAGATGGACGGCCAGCCCGACCACACCGGTCTCGCCGCACTCCTCGACGGCCAGCAGGGCCCGGCCGCGGATCGGAGACACCCGGATTGCCCGGGCGGCGGCTCGGCGGACGCCGGACAGCGCCCGTTCCAGCCCGCGCAACTGGCGATGAAACTCGATCCACTCCCGGTGGGTCACGTCACCTCCCCGGCCGCCGGTCCGCAGCCATCGTACCATGGCCGGGCCCGCCCGCCAACCGGGGAGGCGGGTTGCCTTTCGATCCGGGTCGGCATACAATTGGGAAGAACGCGGAGGCCCCCGCCATGAAACGGATGATCGACATGAACCGCCGCCAGCCGATCGGCGACGTGGACTGGGAGTTCATTTACGAGATGCAGGGCATCGCCCCGGAGCGCGTCGGCGCCGACATGATCCGCCTCGATGCCGCCCTGCTGGAGCTCGTGCCGCCCCGATGGCAGGCGTTGCGCCAGGCGCTCGCCGCCCACCTCGACCGCCGCGGCATCACCCACGTCGCCCTGGCCGACGTCGAGAACCGCGGCAGCGACTTCAAGGTGTCGGCGACGTTCCGGCTCAAGGAGGCCACCGGTTCCCCGCTGGCGTTCCACCGCGTCATCGTTTTCGACCAGGACCACCTGGAGGACGACTTCATCGGCACGGTGATCAGCGACGAGCAGGGGCGCATCGAGCTCTCCTTCGGCAAGTCGGTCTTCAGCGACTTCGGCATGGAAACGGAGCCGGACATCTATTTCCGGGTCTCCGCCTGGCGCGGCGAACGGTTCGAGGAGATCGGCCGGGTCACGGGCAAGCCGTTCAAGACCACCCGCTTCGCCGGGGGCAAGACGCTGCTGGACTACGGGACCGTCACCCTGCCCTGAGCGTCCGCCGGACGGCGGGCTCAGGGGTGCGGCGCCGCTTCGGCGAGGCGGGCGAACTGCCCGTGGCCGTTCACGCCGACCGCCCCGGTCACATAGCGGATGAAGGTCTCGGTGCCGAAGGGCTTGTCGAGCCAGTCGGCGTCGCTGATCTGCTGACGGGGAAAGCGGATGGCACCGGAGATGAAGAGGACGCGGACACCCGGGTCGAGGGCGCGGATGCGCCGGTAGGCTTCGTAGCCGTTCAGCCGGGGCATGTCGATATCCAGGGTGACCAGGCCGATGGCCTCGCGGTTCAGCTCGAACAGGTCGCAGGCCTCGTCGCCATCGCTGGCCTGCAGCACGGGAAACCCTTCCACCTGGAGAATCTCGACGAGCACCTCGCGAATGGCCGCGTCGTCATCGGCGATCAGGACGGCGCGTCGCTCGGGACCGGGGAGCGGCGCCGCCGGCAGGGACCCGGTCACCTCCGGCATGGCCATGCGGGTGTCGGGCTCGCTGGCGTAGCAGGACTCCAGCAGCCGGATCAGGAAGAGACGCTGCGCATCGCTGAGGTCGACGAAGCGCACCGACACCTGGTAGAGCGGCCCCGGCTGGAACCCGCGCAATTCCTTTTCGACGAAACCCTGCACCGAAACACGCAGCACCTCGACGGTGAAATCCTGCAGGTTGTCGGCGCTCTCGACGTAGATGTGGCTGGTGGAGCCGCAGGCGGCGGGAAAGCTGCTCAGCAGGCGCAGCCCCCCCATGCCGACCTCCTCGACGCAGAAGCGCTGGAAATTGCCGAAGCGGCCGTTGCATCCTTCGCTCAGCTTGAACCGGGGGTAACTGCGCTTCTCGGTCACGGTTGCCGCTCCGCCGGAAGGGCAGGACGCCACGGGAACGATTTCGCCCTGGGCATCAGACGGTTTTCCCCGGCCTGTGCGTATCCCGCCATGGTTGTAAGTTCCATCATATATCGAAGGCATAACTCACCCGCAATCAGGAAAACCCCGAAGATGGCCTTCGAAATTCCTGACAACCGATTGACAGCACCCGCCCGGTTCTGTATACTCGGCCCAGGCAATGAAACCAAATTGGGTCAGATTCTGGCGCCATCCGCCGTGCCTCGCCGCCGGTGGCTTCGCTCCGGCGCTCTTCGCCTCGTTCCTGGCGGTCTCGCTCCTGCCTCCGGGCGGCTTGGTCTGTTGCATTCACGGCGACGGCAGCCCGAACCTGGAGTTGGCCAACGTCAGCGGGCGCTGCGATCCGGCCCAGCATGACGAGGCCGGCCCTGCATGGAGCGGACCGGGCGGGCCCGGCTGCCAGGACATCCCGCTGACTCCGGGGGGAGCCCGGGGCGAGGGCGCCCGGCCGCTCACACCGCAGGTCCTTTCTCCCCACTCCGCGGGCGCCGGCGAATCCTTCCAGGCCGCCGCGCCCGCCCCCCTCTCATCTCCGATTCCCCTCTTTCCGCGCGCCGACATCCGGCGCTGTTGATCCCGTCCCCCGGCGACCCCGGACGCGTTCCCGCTCATCGTCATCCGGGCATCGATCCCCCCGGATCGCGCCCCAGCACGCAACGTCCAAGAGAGGCATCCATGGAGCCGAACCCGTTGATTCGAGTCCCCCTGATTCTGACCGCCATCTTCGTCTCGCTTTCCGGCTGCGGCCATCCGGCCGCGGACCGCTCCGAGCACGCCCCGGAGGCGTCCAAGGCCCTGTGGACGGCCTACTCCGACGCCTTCGAGCTGTTCATCGAAGCCGACCCGCTGGTGGTCGGGCAGGAGTGCCGGCTGCTGGCCCATCTCACCCAGCTGTCCGACTTCAAACCATTCCCCCGAACGGATCTGGCCTTCACCCTGACGGTCAACGGGAGCGAGGTGCGGGCGGAGCGGCCGATCCCGGTCCGCCCCGGCATCTTCGAACTCTTCCTGGTGCCGCGGACGGCCGGGGAAGGAAGGCTGACCCTCCGCATCTCGTCGCGACCCGACGGCTGCACCGTGGACGGGATCACCGTGTTTCCGAACCCGGAAGCGGCGCAGCGCGCCCGGCAGGCCGCATCGCCTCCGCCCCCGGGAGTGCCCTTCACGAAGGAGATGTCCTGGAAGGTCGATTTCGCCACGTCGCGGCCGCAAGAGGGCGTTTTCCGCGAGGCGATCCATACCTCCGCCCGGATCCAGTCAGCCCTGGCCGACGAGGTGATAGTGACCGCCAAGGCGAGCGGCGTGGTGCGCATGGAGGGCGGCCAGGTGCTCGAGGGAGGCAGCCTGAGCGCCGGGCAGAACCTTTGTTCCATCGCCGGAGGCGGGATCGCCGAGAACAACCTGGCCGTGCGGGTCGCCGAGGCCCGCAACAATTATGAGCGGACCCGGGCCGACTTCAGGCGGGCCGAATCGCTGGCCAAGGATCGGATCGTTTCGGAGAAGGAACTGGCGCGGGTGCGCAACGAGCATGACAACGCCAAGGCGGTATTCGACAACCTGCCGAGCAGCGTCCGCGCCGGAGCCCTGATCGTGAGCAGCCCCTTCTCCGGCTTCGTCAAGCAGGTTTTCGTCCGGAACGGCCAGCACGTGACCGCCGGCCAGCCCCTCTTCACCGTATCGCAGAACCGGCGGTTGCTCATCCGCGCCGACGTGCGGCCCCAGCATGCCGCACGGCTGGGGCAGGCCGTCTCGGCGGTGATCCGCACTCCGCACGACAACCGGACCTACACCCTGGAGCAGCTGAACGGCCGCCTTCTCCCCTTCGGGCAGAGCGTGAACGAGGACAACTACCTGGTGCCGGTCAGCCTGCAAGTGGACAACCCGGGCGGCTTGATGCCCGGCCTCATCGTCGAGCTCTTCCTCAGAACCACCGCCCGGCCAGATGCGCTCAGCCTTCCCCTGACCGCCATCGTCGAAGAACAGGGGCTGACCTTCGTCTACGTGCAGGTCCATCCCGAGCTCTTCGCCAGACGCGAGGTGAAGCTGGGGGGAAACGACGGCATGAGCGTCGAGATTCTGTCCGGCCTCGGCCGCGAGGAACGCGTCGTCACGCGAGGGGCGATCATGGTCAAGCTGTCGCAGGCCGTGGGGTCCCTGGACGCCCACTCGGGCCACGCCCACTGATCGGGGGTCGTCATGCTCAACCGCATCATTGCGTTTTCACTGGAGAACAAGTTCCTGATCCTGGTCGCCGCCCTGCTGGTGGTGGTGATCGGCATCCATGCGACGCTCCGCATGGATGTCGACGTTTTTCCCGACCTGACCGCCCCCACGGTGGCGGTGATGACCGATTCTCACGGCATGGCCGCCGAGGAGGTGGAGCGCCTGGTGACCTTCCCCATCGAGACGGCCGTGAACGGGGCCACCGGCGTGCGCCGCGTCCGCTCCGCTTCCGCCCCGGGCTACTCATTCGTGTGGGTCGAGTTCGACTGGGGAACCGACGTCTTCCGGGCCCGGCAGATCGTCTCCGAGAAAGTCAACCAGGCGGCGGCGCAGATGCCGGTCGGCGCCGGAGTTCCCGTCCTGGCGCCACAGACGAGCGTGATGGGCGAGGTGTTCTTCGTCGGGATGCAGGCCGAAAAGACCGGCCTGATGGAACTGCGCACCCTGGCCGAATGGAGCGTCAAGCCCCTGCTCCTGGCCACCCGCGGAGTCTCCCAGGTGACCATCATCGGCGGTGAATACCGGCAGTACCAGGTATTGGCCGATCCGCAACGGATGCGCTTCCATGGGGTCACCCTGGAGGAGCTGGCCGCGGTCTGCCGGACCATGAGCGGGAACTCCTCGGGCGGCGTCCTGCGCCAGTACGGGAATGAATTCGTGGTGCGCGGCATGGCCCGCAGCGCCGACCCGGATGTCCTTGGCGCCTCCCTGGTCAAGCTGCGCGGCGGCAAGCCGGTCACCGTGCAGGACGTGGCGGACGTGCGCATCGCCGGCGGCGTCAAGATGGGCCACGCCGCCGGGAATGCCCGGCCGGCCGTCATCGTCTCGGTTTCCAAGCAGCCCAACACCAACACCCTGGAGCTGACCCGCCGCATCGAGTCCGGCCTGGCCGGCTTGGCCAAGTCCCTGCCTCCCGATGTGAAGCTCGACACCCGCATCTTTCGCCAGGCCGACTTCATCGAGGCCTCGATCGGCAATGTGCGGCGCGCCCTGATCGAGGGGTCGGCTCTCGTCGTCATCATCCTCTTCGTGTTCCTCGGGGGATTCCGCACCACCATGATCTCGCTGATCGCCATGCCCCTTTCGCTGCTCGGCTCGATCATCGTTCTGAGCCGGTTGGGGCTCAGCATCAACACCATGAGCCTGGGCGGCATGGCCATCGCCATCGGCGTTCTGGTCGACGACGCCATCATCGACGTCGAGAACGTCTACAGACGGCTCAGGCAGAACCTGCAGAAACCGCCGGAACAGCGTTGCGCCACCTTCCAGGTGGTTTTCGAGGCCTCTTCCGAGATCCGGGCCTCGATCCTCAACGCCACCCTGATCATCATCGTCGCCTTCCTGCCGCTCTTCTTCCTCTCCGGCATGGAGGGGCGCATGCTCAAACCGCTCGGCATCGCCTTCGTGGTCTCGCTCTTCATCTCGCTGGTGGTGGCCATGACCCTGACCCCGCTGCTGTGCCGCATGTTCCTCGGGCCGGAGCCCTTCCTGCGCCGTCACCAGCGCGACCCCTGGCTCACCCGCAAACTGCTCGCCCTCTACGGGAAGACCCTGGGCTGGGTGCTCGATCACAGGAAACTCACGGTCGGGGTCGCGGGGCTGCTGTTCGTCGCTTCGCTGGGCGCCTATTCCACCCTGGGACGTTCCTTCCTGCCCGAATTCAACGAGGGATCGCTGACCCTCTCGGTGATCTGCAAGCCGGGCACATCGCTCGAGGAGAGCAACCGATTGGGGGCCCTGGCGGAGCAGGAGCTGCTCACCATGCCCGAAATCGAGAGCACGGCACGCCGCACCGGCCGGGGGGAACTGGACGAGCATTCCCAGACCGTCAACAGCGCCGAGATCGACGCCCGATTCACCTTGAAGGGGAGGAAGCGGGACGAATTCATGGCCGGGGTGCGGCAGAAGCTGGCCGCCGTCCCGGGAATCGCCGCCATCGTCGGCCAGCCGCTGGGCCACCGCATCGACCACATGCTCTCCGGCACCCGGGCCAACATCGCCATCAAGATTTTCGGCCCCGACCTGGGTTCTCTCTTCCAACTGGGCAACCAGGTCCACCACGCCGTGGCCGATGTCCCCGGCCTGGTCGATGTCAACGTCGATCCGCAAACCGAAGTGCCGCAGGTCCAGATCCGCGCGAACCGGATTCTGCTGGCCGCGCACGGCATTTCCGTCGGCAGTTTCAACGACTTTGTGACCACGGCCTTCTCCGGCGAGAAGCTGGCCGACGTCTACGAGGGCCCGCGACGCTTCGATCTGGTGCTGCGCCTCCGCCCCGAATACTGCGGCTCGATCGAGGGGATCCGCGCCTCCCTCATCGACACCGAGGACGGCCGCAAGGTGCCGCTGGAGCAAGTCGCCGACATCGTCTCGGCCACGGGACCGAGCACGATCAGCCGCGAAAACGTACAGCGCAAGGTCGTGGTGGCGGCCAACGTCGCCGGCCGTGACCTGCGCAGCGTCGTCCACGACATCCAAACCCGGATCGGCGCGGGAGTGAAGCTGCCCGCCGGCTACCGCGTGGAATACGGCGGCCAGTTCGAGAGCGAGGAGCGGGCCTCGCAAACCCTCCGGCTGGCATCGGTTCTGGCCATGGCCATCGTCTTCCTGCTGCTGGTGGGCGAGTTTCGAAACGCCAGACTGGCCGCGATCATCCTGCTCAACCTGCCCCTGGCCCTGATCGGCGGGGTCCTCGTCCTGTTCTTCACCCAGGGCACCCTGAGCATCCCGGCGGTCATCGGATTCATCACCCTCTTCGGCATCGCCACCCGCAATGGCATCCTGCTCATTTCCAGCTACCAGCAGGTGGAGCGGCAGGGAACGCCGGCCGGAGAGATCGTCACCCGGGGCTCCATCGAACGGCTGATCCCGATCCTGATGACCTCGCTCACGGCTGCGCTGGCCCTGGTTCCCCTGGCCCTGAACGGTGACCTGCCCGGGAACGAGATCCAGAGCCCGATGGCGAAGGTGATCCTGGGCGGGCTGCTCACCTCCACCCTGCTCAACCTCTATTTCGTCCCGGTTGTCTACAGCCTGTTCCAACACCGGGGCGCGTGCGACGCGAGGAAATCATGAAAACCATGTCCGTCTTCATCCTCCTGGTTCTCTGCTCGGCGGTCCTGGCCGCGCAGGAGGGCATCGCCCGCGTGCTGGCGCAGATCGAGCAGAACAACCTGACCCTGAAAGCGCTTGCGCAGCAGCGCGACGCCGACAAGGCCGGGGCCGCCATCGGCCTCTTCCCCGACGGCCCGGAGATCGGGTGGGGATGGCTGTCCGGCGACCCGTCCCGGCTGGGCAAGCGAACCGATTTCGGCGTTCGGCAGACCTTCGACCCTCCCCCCGCCTACCTCTACCGGGCGCGCCTGGCCCGGGCGCGAAGAGGCCAGTCGGAATGGAAATGGCGGCGGGAACGCCGCGCCCTGCTCCTCGACGCGCGCCTGCTCTGCCTCGATCTCATTGGCGCCAACGCCAGGCAGAAAGAGCTCGAACGGCAATTGGAACGCGCTCGCGAACTGGCCGGGGCCATCCGCACCCGGCTGCTGCGGGGCGACGCCAGCGCGATGGAACTGAACCGGGCGGAACTCGGCCTGTTGACCATCGGCAAGAAGGCGGAGGACAACGGGATCGAGCGGGACGCCCTGCAGGCGGAACTCTGCCGCCTGAACGGAGGAATCCCCCTCGAACTCGCCGACGATCGCTTCCCGGCCGCCGAGATTCCGGACGACTTCCCGTCCTGGGTGTCCGAAGCCGAGCGGAACAACCCGGACCTGCACTGGCTGAGCGGCGAAGCGGACCTGCTCCGCACCCAGGCGAAGCTGGAGCGGTCCCTGTGGCTGCCCAGGCTGACGTTCGGGTTCATGAGCGAAACCATAAACGGCGAGCGATACGCCGGCCTGACCGCGGGGTTGACTTTCTCGCTGCCGGAACAGAAGAGCCGGGCGGGGTACGCCCGAAAGAGCGCGGAAGCGGCCGGCAGCATGGAACGGGGCGTGAGGCGGCAGTTCCTGGCGGAGATGAAGGGGCTGCACGCCAGGGCCCGCGCCCTGCAGCGATCGGTCTCGGATTTCAGGGAAAGGCTGAGCCGGCTCGACGTCGCGCCGCTGCTGGAGAAGGCGCTGGCGCACGGCGAGATCTCCGTCCTGGACTACATCCTGGAGCTCCAGATGATCGCCGACAGCCGGGAACAGCTCCTGCAGATGGAGTGCGACCTGGCCAGGACCACGGCCCGGCTGCTGCAGTACAGTTCCTAGCCACGCCGCCCATCCCGATCCCCCGCAGCCCGCCCGGCTTGCATTGGGCCTGCCGGGGCGGTATCATCCCAGCGAAATGGGCATCCGGCGGCTGCTGCTGACCCTGGCCGGGTTGGCCTCGTTGCTCGCGGCGGGAAACGACGCCCTGGTCTACTTGCGCAACGACGACGCCGTTACGCTCGACCCGCGGCTATCCGGTGACGCGCTCTCGAACGAATTGCTGGTGAACGTCCTCGAAGGGCTGGTGCGCTTCCGCCGCGGCGGCAGCGACATCGAGCCATGCCTCGCCGAGCGCTGGGAGTCGTCGACGGACGCCCGCCAGTGGACGTTCTCGCTGCGCCGCGGCGTCTTCTTCCACGACGGCCAGCCGCTCACGGCCGCCGGTTGCGCGGCCTACTTCCGGGGGGAAGCCCGCGCGGGCAAGCGCGAGCCCGAGAAGTGGCAGTCCGTCTTCTCCCGCATCGCCGACGCGCGCGTCCTCGACGACGGCCGCCTGCGCATCAGCCTGAAGCGTCCCGGCACCACGTTCCTGGTCAGCCTGGCCACCCCGGCCGGGCTCGTCCCGGCCCCCGGGGCGAGGCTGGCGCCGGGGCCGGCGGGCACCGGCCCCTTCCGGGTCAGCGCCTGGGCGCCGGGGCGACAGATCGTGCTGACGCGCTTCGAGGGCTACTGGGGCGTCCCCCCGCCCCTGGCGAAGGTGATCGTGCGCGTCGCCACCGACCCGCTGCAGCGCCAGCTGCAGGTGAAGAGCGGCGTCGCCGACGTGATCCAGGTGCTGGGGGCACGGGAATACGACGAACTCGCCTCCAGCCCGTCCGTGGCCCTGGTCGAGACAACCGGCGTCTTCTCCTATTTCCTGAACATCAACACGCGGCGCGCTCCGTTCGACCGCCTGCCGGTGCGCCAGGCCCTGGCCCGGCTGATCAACCGCCCCGCACTGGTGCGCCAGGTGTTCCAGCGGATGGCCACCCCGGCATGGACCATCCTGCCGCCGGCCATGATGGCGCCGGACCTGCCGCCGCCGGAGCCGGCTTTCGATCCCGACGCCGCCATCCGCCTGTTGCACCGCACGGGCTACCGGTCCGGCTTCGACGCCTCGCTCTATCTGGGCGTGGGTCGCTCGAGCAGCGACGAGATCGCCGACCTGATCGTCCGCAACGCCCGTCGCGCCTCCATCCGCCTGCACAAGGTGCAGCTGCCGCTCGGCCAGCTGCTGCGGAGCGCCACCCGCGGCGACCACGACCTGCTGCTCATCGGCTGGAACGGCCTGGTCGACCCCGACTCGTTCCTGCGCCCGCTGCTCTCGGCGGGCCCCAGCACCTACAATTTCAGCCACTACCACAATCCCGCCCTGCTCCGCCTGCTGGACCAGGCCCTGCAGACCGTCGACCCGCCGGTCCGCAGCCGCATCTACCGGCAGGCCCTGGCCGTCATCGACCGCGACCTGCCGCTGCTGCCGCTGGCCCACCGCAGCCGGGTCGTCGCCCACCGCCGCGCCGTGCGGGGGCTGTATTTCAGTCCCCAGGGGTATCTGATCCTCCGCGAAGCCCGCAAGGAGAGCCCATGACCCAACGGATCGCCCCCCGCCCGCGCCGCGTCCTGCCGATCGCCCTGCTGCTCCTGGCGCTCCCGGCTGCCGTGCCGGCCATCGTCGTCACCGCCGGCATGACCGGCGAACCGTCCACGCTGGACCCGGCCCAGGCCTGGGACAGCGCCTCCTCCCCGATCATCGGCAACATCTTCGAGACCCTGGTGCGCCTCCATCCGCGCACGCTGGCCATCGAGCCCTGGCTGGCCGAGTCGTGGGAAGCCCGGGATGGAGGGCGGAGCTGGCTCCTGCGGCTGCGGCCCGGGGTGCGCTTCCACGACGGGACCCCATGCGACGCCGCCGCCGTCGTCTTCTCCTTCCGGCGCCAGCTCGATCCGCGCTCGCCGCACCGCCACTACGAGATGCCCATGTTCGCCGAGATCTTCACCCCCCTGCGCGCCGTGAGCGAGGTGGACCCGCGCACCGTCCGCTTCGAACTGCGCGAGCCGTTCGCCCCCTTCCTGGCCACCCTGGCCAGTGACTGCGCGGCCATCGTCTCGCCGCAGGCGGTGCGGCGACACGGGCCCGACTTCGCCTTCCGGCCATGCGGTTCCGGGCCGTTCCGCCTGGGCCGCTGGCTGCGCGGCAAGCGGATCGAACTGCAGGCCAACCCCGGCTACTGGCGCGGGCGGCCGGCGATCGACGGATTCTCCGTGCATTTCGATCCCCACCAGGAGCGGCTCAGCAACCTCTTCCGCGAAGGGCGCCTGGACATGCTGCTGTCCATCTCGATCTCGCGGATCGCCGCCCTCAAGCGCAGCCGGTCGGTCCGCATCCTGTCGGCAGCCACCCTGTCCACCGAATTCCTGGTGATCAACGCATCGGCTCCGCCCCTCAACCGCCGCGGGCTGCGCCAGGCCCTGAAACTGATGTGGGACGCGCGGCCCCTGAAGCTGGTCTACCAGGACACCATGCAGCCCGCCACGGCCCTCATGCCGCGGGGCATGCCCGGCGGCGCCCCCGCTGCCGCGGTCTCCGCCTCCCCGGACCAGGCCCGCGCCCGGCTGGCCGCCGACGGGCTCAGGCCGCCGATCCCCCTGGAGTACCTGCTGCATGAAAGCGACTCGCTGGACGCCCAGATGATGTCCCTTTTCGCCCAGAACCTTCAGCGCATCGGCATCCAGATGCGGCTGGTGCGCGTGGGGGACGCCGAGTACTCGCGCCGCATCGCCGCCGGCCGGTTCCAGATGGCCCGCTCCGGCTGGATCGCCGACTACCCGGACCCCGACAGCATGTTCTACCCCCTCTTCTCCGCCTCCCTGCAGCGCCAGGGGTTCGCCAACCTGGCCGGCATGCGCACCCCGGCCGTGGCGGATCTGCTCGCTGCGGGCCGGCACAGCCTCTCGGAGACCGCCCGCTCGGGAGCCTACCAGCGACTGCAACGGCTCATCGACGAGGAGGCCTGGCTGGTGCCGATCGGCACCGGCCTGATCGTCATCCCCTACAACGCGCGGCTGCAGGGGATGGCGGTGGACCCTCTGGGCCGGCTTCGCCTGGAGGACGTGAGCGCGCGATGAGACTCAAGACCAAGATCATCCTGGCCTTCGCGCTGCTGGCCGCCGCGACCATCGTCATCAGCGTCGGCTTCTCCCTCGTCTCCCTGTCCCGCCACTTCGAGCGCGTGGCCGACGAGGACCTGCAGGCGGCGCGCCGCTCCGCCGAGGGCATCTTCTTCGACTCCCTGGGCGAGCTCGTGCGCAAGGCGTTGTTCATGTCCGAGCTGCAGGAGGTCACCCGCAGCACCGACGCCCCCGACGCGCTCTACCTCTCCCTGGAGGTCAAGGGATTCCTCTTCTCCAACATCAACATCCGAATCGTCACCCCCGACAGCCGGGTTCTGCTGACGCTGCAGAACGCCCAGCAGAGCCTGATCGATCCGTCCGGCATCCGGGGCCTGGATTTCTTCCAGCCCGGGCGCGACCCGCTGCTGCGCGAGGGCGGCGTGTTCGCCGTCGGCGGCGGCCTCTGCATGGCCGCCATCTCGCCGATCATCCACCCGGACACCTTCGCCCTCAAGGGCTTCATCCTGCTGGAGCAGCCGCTGAACGCCGAGTTCGCCGCCCTGCTGAAGGAGCGCAGCCGGGCCGACCTGGTCATCTGCTCGACGCGGGGCCCGGTGGCGTCCACGCTGATCGACGGCAACGGGGAGATGGTTTTCCCCCCGCTGCCGGGCGAAGCCGATCGCGCGGTTTTCGACCTCCCCTCCCACGGCGGTCAGTACCGGCTGGCGCGCTTCGCGATCGAGGACATCCGCAAGCGGCCGGCCGGATGGGTGTGGGTGGCCATCCACACCGGGAAGCTGCGGGCGTCGCAGCGGGTGAGCACCGTCTACCTGATTCTGGCGGCGCTGCTGACCTCGCTGCTGATGCTGCTGACCAGCATCTACCTCGGCCGGCGCCTGAGCGCCCCCATCCAGACGCTGGCCCGGGGCGCCGATGCCATCGCCCGCGGCCAGTACGACGTCGAGTTGAACGTCCGCCGCCGCGACGAGATCGGCGACCTGGCCGGCACCCTGGGACGCATGGCGTCGTCGATCCGCCAGCACCGCCAGGAGATCCTCGAGCTGCAGCAATTCTTCGAGAAGGTGGTCGAGTTCTCGCCGTGGGCCATCATCATCGGCAACGAGCTGGGCGAGGTGGTCAGCCTCAACCCGGCCGCCGCCGCCCTCGTGAACCTGCAGCAGGCGGAGTTCCGCGGACGGCCGCTGTTCGAGAACGCCACCCTGCGGCCGCTGAAGGAATACTACTTCGAGGTCATGCTCAGCGGCCGGCCGTTCTCCCACGACCATCTCGCCGTGAGCGACTCCGACGGCGGCGAGCGAAGCCTGCGCCTGCTCATCTACAAGGTGGAGCTGCCTCGGTCGCCGGTGTGCGTCGTGCAGATCGAGGACGTGACCGAAGCCATGCAGCTGGAGGAGAAGCTGGTGCACGCCCAGAAGCTCGGCACCCTGGGCGAGCTGCTGAGCCGCTTCACCCACGAGTTCAACAACCTGATGACCAGCATGCTCGGCCACCTGACCCTGCTGCGGCGCGATCTGCGGCCCGGTCAGCCCGGCGCCGCCCGCGCCCAGCTGGTCGAGGAGATCGCCGTCAAGGCACAGCAGCTGGGCCGCGACATCCTCGATTTCTCGCGCCGCGAGAAGCCCGTGCGCCAGCCGGTGGACGTGGCCGAAGCCATCGACACCGTGCTCAACCTGCTCGGCAAGACCGTGCTCAAGCGCATCGACGTCACCTGGCGCACCCCGACCGGCGCCGAGCCGCGCGTGTTCATCCAGCGGGAGAAGTTCCTGCTGGCCCTGTTCAACCTGCTGATCAACGCCCGGGACGCCATCACCGCCGCCGACCGCGACAGCGGGCGCATCCGCCTGTCCGCCGAACGCATCTTCCTGTCGCACCAGGAGAAGCACTTTGTGCGCCTGCGCATCGGCGACAACGGCACGGGCATCGACGAGAAAACGCTGGCCCGCGTGTTCGAGCCGTACTTCACCACGAAGAAAGACAAGGGCACCGGCCTGGGGCTGACCACCGTCAAGGAGATCGTGGAGGAAAACGGCGGCTGGATCGAAATCGAGACCGAGGTGGGAACCGGCACGACGCTCATCGTCTTCCTGCCCGAATACGTCCCGCCGGAGCCGAAGACGGTGATTGACACCGTTTCCTAATCATACTATAACGTCTGGGTGAAACGCTGGCGCCCGCTGCTGCTCGTAATTCTGACCCTGCTGCTGCTCTTCCTGTTCGCCCGCCAGATCGAATGGCGCGAGTTCCGCTCCGCCCTGGCCGCCATCCATCCGGGCTATCCTCTCCTCTTCACCGCCTGCTGCGTGTTCCAGTTCTTCATCCGCGCCTACCGCTGGGAGATCCTGCTGCGCCCCTACAAGCCGGGCATCTCGCTGCTCCGGCTCTACCGCTGCACGGTGATCGGCTTCATGGTCACCTACCTGCTGCCGGGCCGCCTCGGCGAGATCGTCCGCCCGGTGCTGCTGGCCGACCGCGAGGGGATCCGCAAGAGCCAGGCCATCGGCACCATCGTGCTGGAACGGATGCTGGACCTGACCGCGGTGCTGGCCATCTTCCTGGTGGCGGTGCGTCTGAGCGACCTCCCCGGTACGGGGCTGACCGGCCAACTGCGAAACGCGGCGTTGCTGGTCCTGCCCCTGGTGCTGCTGGCCTTCGTGCTGCTGTACCTGGTCAACTCGAGCCGTTTCCGGCCGCTGATCGAGCGCCTGGTGCACCGCGCCGCCGGGCTGTTGCCGGCCGCCCGCCGGGCCTACCTGGCCGACGCCACCCTGGCCTTCATCCGCTCGCTGAGCCTCGACCTGCGCCCGGCCGCGTTCCTGCGCCTGTGCGCGGCGTCGTTCGGGCTGTGGCTCTTCATCATCCCCTTCTACTGGCTGCTGATGCGAGGCTTTCCCGGCATGGAGCACCTGGCGCCGCTGTCGGCCGCGGCCTACTTCGGCATCATTTTCGTGGCCGCCGCCATCCCCACCCCGGGCATGGCCGGGTCGCTGGACCTGGCCTCGGTCCTGGCCCTGACGCGCCTGTTCGCCGTGCCGCAGGCGACGGCCGTGGCCTACACCCTCACCTTTCACGTCATCATCGTCGCCGTGCCCGTCCTGCTGGGCTTCCTGGCCATGTGGCAGGAGGGGCTGCGCTTCCGCCGGCTGCGCGAGCTGCCCGGCCAGCCATGATCTGTCCGGATTGCCAGCACCGCCACGACAAGGTCGTCGAGACGCGTGAAAGCCGGGACGGCCAGTACATCCGCCGCCGCCGCGAATGCCTGCGCTGCGGCAAGCGCTTCACCACCTACGAGAAGGTGGAGGAAGTGCCGCTGATGGTGGTCAAGAAGGACGGCCGGCGCGAGACCTTCGACCTCGACAAGGTGCGCAAAGGGCTCTACCGGGCCATCGAGAAGCGCCCGGTCCCGGCCAAGCAGATCGAGCAGATCGCCCGCCAGGTGGAGGAGTACGTCTCCCGCTCGGAGCGGGGCGAAGTCCCGACCCGGCAGATCGGGCAGCTGATCATGGAGCGGCTCAAGCGCATGGACAAGGTCGCCTACGTGCGTTTCGCCTCGGTCTACCTCGAATTCAAGAGCCTGGAGGAGTTCCTGACCGAGCTGCACAGCCTGCTGAAAAAGGAGGAATGACTCATGGGCAAAAAGAACTACCCGTTCTTCGAAATCGAGATAAGCAAGAACTTCCCCTCCGGCATCAGCACCCACATCGACTGGAAGCCGGCCACCAACATCATCGAGACGCCCGATTCCCTGCTCATCGAGATGGAGCTCCCCGGCGTGGACAAGGCCGACGTCTCCATCACCCTGCTCAACAACCAGGAGCTGGTGGTCAAGGGGCTCAAGCGGCAGCCAAAGTCGGACCACCCGCGCCTGGCCTACTACCTGTTCGAGCGTGAATTCGGCACCTTCTTCAAGCGCATCGTCATCGACTTCCCGCTCGATCCGACCCGCATCGAATCGAACATGGACAACGGGGTGCTGACCATCGAGATCCCCAAGAAGGCCAGCGAGAAGATCTCCGTCGAGATCAAATAACGAGGACGCCATGAGCGACGAGACCAAGGAGCCCAACGGGTCGGAGGAACGCGTGGAAGGCGCCCCGGAGGAGAAGCCGGAGAAGGTCCAGATCCCGCCCAAGCTGCCGGTGCTGGTGCTGCGCGACATCGTCGTCTTCCCCTACATGATCGTACCCCTGTACGTCGGCCGGCCCAAGTCGAAGAAGGCCGTGGACCAGGCCCTCAACGGCGACCGTCTCATCCTGCTGCTGACGCAGCGGGACGCCAACCTCGAGGACCCCAACGCCTCCCAGCTCTACCAGTTCGGCACCGTCGCCCTGATCGTGCGCATGCTCAAGCTGCCCGATGGCCGCATGCGCGTGCTGGTGCAGGGCGTATCGCGGGTGCGCGTCGACGGCCTCGACGACAACGGCAAGCTGCTGACCGCGACGCTGACGCCGGTCGAGGACCAGGAACCGGAGCCGCTGTCCATCGAGGAGAAGGCGCTGCTCAAAAACGTTCGCCAGAAGTTCGAGCAGGCCGGCAAGCTCGGCAAGCAGATCCCCAACGAGATCTTCATCATCGCCGAGAACATCGAGGAGCCCGGCAAGCTGGCCGACATCATCGCCTCCAACCTGGACCTGAAAATCGAGGACTCGCAGAAAATCCTCGAGGAGGAGCACTCCATCCCCCGCCTGCAGAAAGTGTACGAGTTCCTGAACTACGAGCTCGAGATGCTCAACGTGCAGAACCAGATCAACATCAAGGCCCAGGGCGAGATGGACAAGAACCAGCGCGAGTACTTCCTGCGCCAGCAGCTGAAGGCCATCCGTAAAGAGCTGGGCGAGGAGAACGAGAACCAGGAGGAAGTGGGCGCCTACCTGAAGAAGCTGGCCGAGGCCAGCATCCCGGCGGAGGCCAAGAAGGAAGTCGAGCGGCAGATCGAGCGCCTGCGAAAGATGCACCCGGAGTCGGCCGAGAGCGGCGTCATCCGCACCTACCTCGACTGGATTTTCGACCTGCCCTGGGGGGCGGCCTCCAAGGACAACCTCAACATCCGCCGCGCGGCCCGCATCCTGGACGAGGACCACTTCGGCCTGGAAAAAGTGAAGGAGCGCATCCTGGAATACCTGAGCGTGCGCAAGCTGAGCTCCACGGCGCGCGGCCCCATCCTCTGCTTCGTCGGCCCCCCGGGGGTGGGCAAAACCTCGCTGGGCCGTTCCATCGCCCGCGCCCTGAACAAGAAGTTCGTGCGCATCTCCCTGGGGGGCGTGCGCGACGAAGCCGAAATCCGCGGCCATCGCCGCACCTACGTCGGCGCCCTGCCGGGCAAGATCATCCAGGAGATCAAGAACGCCGGCACGGTCAACCCGGTGTTCATGATGGACGAGGTGGACAAGATCGGCGCCGACTTCCGCGGCGACCCGTCGTCGGCGCTGCTCGAAGTGCTCGACCCCGAGCAGAACAACTCCTTCACCGACCACTACCTGGCGGTGCCCTTCGACCTGTCGCGGGTGCTGTTCATCACCACCGCCAACCAGCTCGAGCCCATCCAGCCGGCCTTCCGGGACCGGATGGAGGTGATCGAGATCCACGGCTACACCGAGGAGGAAAAGGTCGAGATCGCCCGCCGCCACCTGCTGCCCCGCCAGATCGAGGCCAACGGCCTCACCCGCAAGCTGATCGGCTTCACCTCCGGGGCCCTGCGCGACCTGATCGCCCAGTACACCCGCGAGGCCGGCGTGCGCAACCTGGAGCGCGAGATCGGCGCCATCTGCCGCAAGGTGGCCCACCGGGTGGCCGAGGGCAAGAGGCAGATGGTCAAGCTCACCAGCCGCAACCTGGAGAAGTTCGCCGGGGTGCCGCGCATCTTCCGCGACCAGCTGCTGGAGGAGCACTCCGTCGGCGTGGCCACCGGCATGGCCTGGACCCCCTACGGCGGCGACCTGTTGTTCATCGAGGTCAAGCTGATCCCGGGCAAGGGCCAGTTGATCCTCACCGGATCGCTCGGAGACGTCATGAAGGAGTCGGCCGCGGCCGCCTTGTCGCTGCTCAAGGCGCACGCCGCCGAGCTGAAGATCCCCGCCGCCCGGCTGAAGAAGTTCGACATCCACATTCACATCCCCGAGGGCGGCATCCCCAAGGACGGCCCATCGGCGGGCATCACCCTGACGGCCGCGCTCGTCTCCTCCTTCACCGGCCAGGCGGTGCGCCGCGACGTGGCCATGACCGGCGAGATCACGCTGCGCGGCAAGGTCCTGCCGGTCGGCGGCATCAAGGAGAAGGTGCTGGCCGCCAGCCGCGCCGGCATCCGCACCATCCTGCTGCCGGCCATGAACCGCAAGGACTTGAGCGAGGTCAAGCTCGCTCCGGGGACCATCGACTTCCAGTTCGTCTCGGATTTCCGGCAAGCCGTCAACCAGGCCCTGGTCCGGAACGTGTTCAAGAAATGAATGAAGCCGAATTCGTCGCCTGGCTGGAACGCCGGTTCCCCTTCCCGCAGGGAGTGGGCATCGGCGACGACTGTTCGGCGGTTCGCCGCGGCCGCGACTTCGAGCTGGTCACCACCGACCTGCTGATCGAGGACGTCCATTTCCGTCTGGCCGATATCGGCCCTGCGGCCCTGGCGCGCAAGGCCCTGGCCGTGAACGTCTCCGACATCGCCGCCATGGGCGGCATCCCCGAGGCGTGCTATCTCGGCCTCGGCTGCCCGGCCCGCCTGGGTACCCCCTGGCTGAGGGATTTCTTCAACGGCCTGCGCGCCGCCACCCGGCGCTGGGAAATGGCCCTGGCCGGCGGCGATTTCTCGCGCGCCGGCCAGTTGCTGGTTTCCATCACCGTGGTGGGACGCGCCCGCCGCCCGGTCTACCGCAGTGGCGCCCGCGCCGGCGACTGGATCGCCATCACCGGCCGCACCGGCGAGTCGGCGTTGGGCTGGAAACTGATCGCCGCCGGCCAGCCCGACCCCGCCTACACCCGTCGCCACCAGCGAGTCGAGCCGGAGCTGGCCAAGGGGCAACTGCTGGCGGGATACGCCAGCGCCATGATCGACGTCTCCGACGGTTTGTTGCTGGACCTGAGCCGGGTGCTGACGGCCTCCGGCGGGCTGGGCGCGCAGATCGACGCCGAGCGGCTTCCCCTGTCGCCCCGCTTCCGCGCCCTGTGCCGCCGCCACGGCTGGGACGGGCGCCTGCTGGCCCTGACCGGCGGCGAGGACTACGTGCTGCTGTTCACCGTGCCGCCGGCCGCCGAGCGGCGACTGTGCCGCCGCGGCATCGGTTACCATCGCATCGGCCGCGTCACCGCCGGAGGCGGCCTGGCGGTCTGCGACCACGGCCGGCCCCTGCGGCTGGAGCGGCTGGGATACGACCATTTCCGCCAGGAGGAGCAGACTCCATGACGATCCGCAAGACCAACCGCTTCGCCATCGGCCGCGCCGACGCGGTCGTGTTGCCGGTTTTCTCGCCCGCCGGCCTGTCGCTCCTCGAGCGGCAGTTCCCCGAGATCGCCGCGCTGCGGCGGCGCCGGCCGCGCCGCTGGGGACCGGGCGACGAGATGATCGTCGGCTCGGCGACGCACCGCACCACGCTCATCCTGCTCCACGCCGGCAAGCCCGACGACCCCGCCGCCGCCCGTTCGCTGGCCCGCCGCGCCATGCAGCAGCTCGTCGCCGTCCAGGCGCGGCGGGCCCAGCTGCACGTGGCCGAGGCGGCGCCGGCGCGCGACTGGTGGCTCAACCTGTCCGACTTCCTGCACCTCAACGCCTACCGCTTCGAGCGCTACCGGAAAAAGAGGAGCGTCGTGCCCCTGAAACTCGAGCTCAGCGCCGCCGGCCGCCTGCCGCTGCGCCGCGAGGAGCTACGGGAGCGGCACACCCTCATGGCGCACGTCGACGAGGCCCGCGACCTGGTGAACGAACCGCCGGCCAAAATCAACCCCGACGCCCTGACGGCCGTATTCCGCCGCGCCGCCCAGCGGCACGGCCTGCGGTTCTCCGCCCTGCGCGGCGCCGAGCTGCGCAAGCGCGGCATGGCCGGGCTGACGGCGGTCGGCGCCGGGTCGGCATTCCAGCCGGCGCTGCTGACCCTGAGCTGGGCGCCGCCCCAGTTCCGGCGCACGGTGGTTCTGGTCGGCAAGGGGCTGACCTTCGACTCCGGGGGTTTGAACATCAAGACGGCCGGGGCGCACATGGAGGAGATGAAGAGCGACATGGCCGGGGCGGCCGCCGTGCTGGGCGCCGTCTGCGCCGCCGCCTCGCTCCAGCTGCCGGTGCGGGTGACGGCGCTGGCGGCGGTGGCCGAGAACATGCCTTCGGGGTCCGCCTACAAGCCGGGCGACATCCTGGGCTTTGCCAACGGCAAGACGGTGGAGGTGGTCAACACCGACGCCGAGGGCCGGCTGGCGCTGGCCGATGCGCTGATCGTGGCCTCCCGCCTGAAGCCCGACGCCGTCATCGAGCTCTCCACCCTGACCGGGGCTATCGTCACCGCCCTCGGCGACGGCTACGCCGGGCTGATGTGCACCCAGCGCCGGCTGGCCGGCGACCTGCTTCGGGCGGGGGACGCCTGCGGCGAGCCGCTCTGGGAGCTGCCGCTATTCAAGGAGTACCGCGAGAGCATCACCTCGCGGGTGGCCGACCTGAAGAACGCCAACTACGGGGGCGCCTCCTCCATCAAGGCCGGCCTCTTCCTCGCCGAATTCACCGCCAAGGTCCCCTACGCCCATGTGGACATCGCCGGCACGGCGTTCCTCGACAAGGCGAACCATTGGCATGGAAGCGAGGGGGCCACCGGCTTCGGCGTCCGCCTGCTGGTCGAGTACCTGCGCGGGCTGGCGTGAGGCGCGTCCCCGCTCTCCCTGCACGCCTCAGAGCGGGTGCGCGCCGCCCGGGTCGCCGCAAACGCACCCGCCTTCCCCACCGCCGCGACGGAACCTTCGCGCCGGCTGTACGCCTCAGAGCGGGTGCGCGCCGCCCGGGTCGCCGCAAACGCACCCGCCTTCCCCACCGCCGCGACGGAACCTTCGCGCCGGCTGTACGCCTCAGAGCGGGTGCGCGCCGCCCGGATTGACAAACCCCTGATTTGATACTATTACAATGGCAATCATGGAGCACCTTACCGAAGTGAACGTCGTGGGTTTGATGATGGACCCGGTCTCCAAGTCGCCGGTGATGATTCTCAAGCCGGTGGACGACCGCAAGATCATCCCCATCTGGATCGGCTCGGCCGAGGCCAATGCCATCGCCCTGGAGCTGGAGTGCGTCGTTTCGCCGCGGCCGATGACCCACGACCTGCTCAAGACCGTCATGGGGAACCTGCGTGCCCGCGTCGGCAAGGTGGTCATCACCCAGATCGTCGAGAACACCTATTATGCCGAGCTCCACCTGCAGACCGGACGCGACACCCGGGTCATCGACTGCCGCCCGTCCGATGCCGTGGCCATGGCCCTCAAGAACCAGGCCAAGATATTCGTGTCCGATCCCGTGCTGGAAACCTCGGTCGTGGCCGACGTGTTCTCCGGCATGCTGGCGAGCGACGAGAAGATCGACCGCTGGTTCGACTCGCTCACCCCGGCCGACTTCGGCACCGTCGAGCAGTAAGCCGACTCACGACCGCGAAGTCCCTTTCCTCCGCCCCGTCCGCCGCTCCCGCTTCTTGGCCAGTTGCCACTGTTCCTCCATCCGGGCCAGGCCGGCGTCGTGGATGTCGATACCGCTCCGGCCCAGCTGTTCCTCGATGAACCGGAACCGCTGAATGAACGTGCGGTTGGCCCGCCGCAACGCCAGTTCCGGGTTCACGTCCAGCAGGCGGGCCACGTTGGCCACGGCGAACAACAGGTCCCCGATTTCCGCCTCGGCCGCCGCCTGGCGGCCGCGGCGAACCGTGGAGCGGCGGCCCGGCCGCAGCTCCCGGCGCAGCTCTCCCACCTCCTCGTCGACCTTGGCCAGGGCCCGACCGGCATCCTCCCAGTCGAAGCCGACGCCGGAGGCCTGCGACGCGATGCGCTTGGCGGTCAAGAGCGCGGGCATGGCGTGCGGGTACTCGGAGATGACGCTGCGCTTCTTCTTCTCGCGCATCTTGATGCGCTCCCAGTTGCGCTTCACCTCGTCGGCGCTGCCGGCGTGGAGGGAGCCGAAGATGTGCGGGTGGCGGGCCACCAGCTTGCGGGAGATCGCCCGCGCCACGTCGGCCGCCGTGAACTGCCCCTTCTCCTCGGCGATTCGCGCCAGGAAGACAATCTGCAGCAGCAGGTCACCCAGTTCCTCGCACAGCTTCGCCGGGTCGCCGCCGCCGATCGCCTCCACCACCTCGTGGGCCTCCTCGAGCACGTACTCGCGCAGGCTGCGCTCGTCCTGCTTCAGATCCCACGGGCAGCCGGCGCGGCGGTCGCGCAGGCGGGCCATGATGCGGATCAGTTCGCGGAATTCCTTCATCGATCCTCTCTGGATTCCAACGCCCGGAAAGCCCCATCATACCCGTCCCGGCGACGGCGCGCAAGAACGGAGGCGGTGGTTTTTTTTTGCCGGGACAATGTGCTATAGTATGGAGCATGGCGCCTGCGCAGACGAGCACCGGAAAACGGGACATCACCCAGGTCATGATGCTGCTGGCCACCCAGTGCATGATCAACCTCGGCGAGGTGGCCGACCCGGTGCGGAAGAAGAAGATCGTCAACCTCGAGGGGGCGGAGCTGTTCTACGACCTGCTCGCGGAACTCGAGGTGAAGACCCGCGGCAACCTCCAGGCGGCGGAGCAACGACTGATCGACGGCCTGCTGGCCAACCTGCGCCGCCTGATTTCCCAAAAGGCGAAAAACGACCATGGCTAAGAAAACGCTCCTTGCCTGCCTGTTCGGGGCCCTCCTGGCCAGCGCCGTGGGCGCCGCCCCCCAGCCCTGGGGCACGCTGAACAAGATCCAGTTGTTCCACGCCTGGAACCAGGCCGACGCCATGCGCCTCGCCCTGCAAGAGCTCGACCCCTCCTGGCTGCCGCGCGACCAGCAGCAGCAGATCGTCGCCCAGCTGCTGCAACTCGGCGACCAGTACCTGCAGCGGCAGCAATTCGACCGGGCCGCCGAATTCTACCACAAAGCCCTGGCGATCCGCCCCGCCACCTGGCAGGTCCTGGACAACCTCGAACAGATCAACAAGGCCAACGGGTCGGTGTTCCCCAGCGTGGGCATCGCCGCCCGGCAGCTGCCGGTGCTGGCCAGCGGGTTCGCCTCCTCCTTTCTGCTCCTCAACGGCCTCCTGAATTCGCTCTACTTCGCGGCCCTGCTGGTGACGTTCATTTTCGCCATGCTGATGCTCTGGAACTACTTCCTGGTGGCGGCCACCGACGTGGCCGGAGGGCCGCGGGGAGTCTTTTCCCTGCGGCGGCTGCTGCTGCTGGTCGCCCTGCTGGCGTGGCCGGCCCTGCTGGCCGGAGGCTGGGGGTTCTTTCCCTTCCTGCTGCTGGGCACCCTCACCGTCTACCTGTCGCCGGAAGAGCGCAGCACCACCCGCCTGCTGGTCGGATTGCTGCTGGCCGCCTCCGTGCTCACCGCCTTCAACCGCACCCTGGAGAACACCGCCGCCACCCCGGAGTTCAACACCGTGCAGCGCGTGTTCCGCGGCGAGATCATGCCCGAACGGGTCTGGCGGCGCTTCGACAACGGGCTCAAGACCGTCCAGGCCTTCGCCGCCTACGAACAGGGAAAGCCGGCCCTGACCCTCGACATCCTCGACTCCACCGGTCCCGGCTACCGGGACCCGCTCAAGTTCGACCTCCTCGGCAACATCCATCTCGAGATGGGCAACGCGCCGCAAAGCATCCAGAACTACCGCGAATCCCTGACCCTCGAAGAACGCAACCCCGTCACCCAGAAGAATTTCACCCTGGCGCTGCTGAAGGGCGGCGACACCAGCCTGTTCGCCAAGTACGCGGAGCGCTACCCCGACATCGACGGCTACCGCAAGACCGTGACCGGCCTGCAGGCCATCCCGCTGAACGAAGGGTTCCTCTGGAGCCGGCTGCTGAACGCCTCCCGCCCGTCGTTCCACTGGCCGATCTTCCTGCAGCACCTGCTGCTCGAGCTGTTGCGGCTCCCGGCCGTGATCGGCCTGTTGCTGTTCGGGCTCTACCGCGCCGCCGTGCCGCGCCTGTTCCCGTCCATCGGCCAGAGCGTGTTCTGCGCCCGCTGCCGCAAAATCATCCACAAGTCCCACGTCGACCAGGCGCACGCGCTGTGCGACGAGTGCTTCCAGCTCTTCCTCATCAAGGACCCCATCTTCCTGGAGGCCAAGATCATCAAGGAGAAGGAGATCCACCGCCGCCGGGCCAGGCGCTACCTGGCCTTCCTGCTGCTGTCGCTGTTCATCCCCGGCTTCAACCTGCTCAACAAGGACCGCGGGCGCTGGTTCGTGCTCGGCGCCTGGCCGTTCACCCTGCTGCTGACATTCGCCTTCAGTGCCGCCAGCACCTTCCGCGGCGCCTTCGGCAGCGCGCCGATGCTGATCGGCTTCGCCGGCATCGCCGCCTGGATCGTCTACCTGCTGGTCAACCTGTTCTCGGTGCGAGGAGACGAAGATGGCTTTTAAGGGAACGCTCAAGGAGTTCAAGGTCCCCGACATCCTGCAGCTCATCTCGCTGCAGAAGAAGACCGGCATACTCACCTTCAACTCCAGCGACGGGTTCATCACCCTCATCTTCGAGGAGGGATTCGTCATCGGCATCGACGCCTTCCCCAAGAAGCTGGAGATGCGCGTGGGCAACGTCTTCGTCAAGCAGGGCCTGATCAGCGAGGAGATGCTGCAGCGCGCCCTGGCCATCCAGAAGCGGACCGGGCAGAAGATCGGCGAGATCCTCACCGGCATGGGGCTGATCGGCGAGCAGACCATTCCCGACGCGCTCAAGACCCAGGCCACCCAGATCGTGCTGTCGCTCTTCAACTGGAAGAAGGGCGAATACAACTTCAAGGTCATGGACACCATCGACAGCCAGCTGCGGTCGCTGCAGCCCATCGCGGTGGACAACCTGATCATGGAAGGCGTGCAGATGCTGGACGAGTGGCCGTTGATCAAGCGGGTCATCTCCAGCGACGACCTGGTCTTCGAGCCGGAGCTGCTCGGCACCAAGAAGATCAACGTGATCTCCGAGTACGACGACGAGCCCTCCAGCCACGGCAACGAACAGGTCGTCAACCTGAGCGAGACCGAGGTCAACCTGCTCAAGTACGTCAACGGCACCAACACCGTCAAGGACATCGTCGAGATGGGGTTGTTCACCGAGTACCGCATCTACAAGAACCTGTTCAACCTGGTCAACAAGGGACTGATCCGCAAGAAGGAGAAAACCGGCGGCGGGGACACCCTGGCCCGCCAGCTGGAAGAGATATCGGCCCGCGATTCGGTGCGCCGCCTGCGCACCGTTTTCCAGATGCTCCTGCTCGTGCTGCTGCTGCTGTTCGCCTTCACCCTGTTCACCCCGTTCCGGCCGCTCAGCCGCGAGAACGTGCTGCACAAGCCGCAGCTGATCGAGGACATCGTCCGGCCGTCGCCCCGCTCGTCCTGAGCCGGGATGCTGCACCACCACGCCTTCCAACCGCTGTCGCTTCCGACCGCCGTGGCCATCGGCAACTTCGACGGCCTGCACCTCGGCCACCGCCGCATCATCGACCGCGCCCGGGCGATGGCCGGCGGAGGCGATCTGGCCCTGGCCATCGTCACCTTCGAGCCGCACCCGCGCCTGGCCATCGGCCAGGACGTCGCCCTCATCAGCACCCCCGCCCAGAAGCGGGCGCTGCTCGAGGCGGAGAGTCCCGACGCCCTGTTCACCGTGCCTTTCGCGGCCGTGAGCGGGATGACGGCGGAAGAGTTCGTGTCCGAGGCGCTGGTCGGCGCCCTGCACATGCGCGCCCTGGCGCTGGGCCACGACTTCCGCTTCGGCCGCGGCCGCCTGGGCGACGAGAACACCCTGGCCGGGCTGGCCGCCCGCTCCGGCTTCGTCATGGCGGTCGAGCCGCCCTTCGCCGTCGATGGCCGCGTGGTCTCCAGCTCGGCCATCCGCAAACTGCTGGCCGGCGGCGACATGGTCGCCGCCGCGCGCATGCTGGGACGGCCCTACGCCCTCGACGGCACGGTCGTGACCGGGGAGGGCCGCGGCCGCTCGCTGGGATTCCCGACCCTCAACTTGCGCACCGGCAACCGCATCCTGCCCGGAGGCGTGTTCCGCAGCCGCACCACCGTGTGCGGCCGCCGCTTCGACTCCGTCACCCACATCGGCCCGCTGCCCACCTTCGCCTCCGGCACGATGCGGGTGGAGACCCACGTCCTGGATTTCGACCAGGAGGTGTACGGCGAGCCGGCCCGCGTCGAGCTGATGGAGAGGCTTCGCGGCATTCGCCGCTTCGCCTCGGCCGCCGAACTGGCCGAGCAGATCCGCCGCGACGTCGAAGTTGCCTTCCCGGGACGATCCGACTGATCCCGCTCCCCCACCCCGGGGCGGCCCGCCGCCGCGCCTGGATTTCGGTCCCGGCCATGGACCGGTCGGGACCCGCGATCAGGCCGGTTTCTTTCCGACGATCATCGGCGGCACCATGCGCTTCTGGGCCGAACAATCGATCAGCTGCTGCAGCCGCCGCAGGCGGGTCTCCTCGCGCTTGGCCGAGAGGATCCACCAGGCCACGGCACGGCGATAGGATGGCGGCCGCGAATCGAAATCGGCTTGCGCCGCCTCGTTTTCGGCCAGACGGGCGGCGTATTCCGGGGGCAGCCCGGCCGGGCGCTGCTCATAGGAGTAGCCGCCGGAGCGATTCTCGCGCCGCGCCGCGAAGGCCGCCTCGCCGGCCGGACGCAGGAGCCCTCGGCGACGCAGCGTCGTCACCCGGCGCACGTTGACCGCGCTCCAGACCGAGTTGGGCCGGCGCGGCGAGAAGCGGATGCGGTAGGAGATCCCGTCGACGCTCTGGCGCAGGCCGTCGATCCAGCCAACGCAGAGCGCCTCGTCCACCGACTCCGGCCAGGTGATGCTCGGCCTGCCGCTTCCCTTTCGGTAGAACCCGACCCACAGCTCGGCGGCGGAGGCGTGGTGCTCCTCCAGCCAGGCGCGGAAGGCGGCGGCATCGGCGAAGAAGCGGCACGGGCGAGCGTCCGGGGGTGCCATGCCCCCATTATAGCAGAAAGAGCGGCCGGGCGCGGAGACAACCCGCGCCCGGCCGCCGCCGGGACGGGCCGTCAATCGACGTTTCGGAGCTCCTCGGTCTCCACGTGGAAAACCACCTGGGACAGGATGTGGATGCTGGTCTTGGCGCTGCTGCAGCTGAAGCTCTCGTCGGAGCCGGTGAAGAGGAACCCGTAACACGTCTCCGGCTTGTTCACCCACTCCTGGGCCAGCGCCTTCATCTGCGCCGCGTCGTTGGGGTTGACCTGCACGCAGGGCACCGAGAAGAGGGCCGCGGCGTCTCCGTTCCAGGGCGCGGTCAGCCGGTGGAGGAAGATCGGCGTCGGGTTGCCCCCGCCCTCCTGCCAGGTCAGGCTGGCACTCAGCACTTTGGCGGTCTTCTGGATCTTCTTCAGGTCCAGCCCCAGGTGGCTGCGGTAGACATACCGGGTCTTCTGGCTGTCGTCACAGAGGTGGTTCCAGCCGATGCGGCAGCAGCAGTTGCCCGGGTCGCGATACTCCAGGCTGTCGGGATCGATGATGAAGGAGTCTCCGTTGCGGGAGTGCTTCATGAAGCACTTGTTGACGATCGCCGGGCTGAGGTCGTATTTCACGACCCGCTTCTCGGTCTTGGGCAGGATGAGAAAAGCGCCGCTGGTGGCCTTCACGTCCGGGTAGTCGATCGACTGCAGGCGGATCCGGTAGCTGCCGGCGGGCAGCGAGTCTTGGCCCGGGATGTTCCAGTGATAGTCGTCGATATTGAGCGGCAGCTGCGGCTCGATCGTCATCTGCACCGAACCGTTGGCCTTCAGGAGCTGCAGCTTCGCCTTCTTCCCCTTCAAGGCATCGGAGAAGGTCCAGGCGATGTCGGCGGAGCCGGTGCGGAGGAAAATGGCGCCCTCCTCCGGTTTTTGCAGCTTGATCCACTTGACGGCCGCCCCGGGCCCCTCGATCTTCGGGATGATCACCGTGCGGATCTCGAAGGGGGCATCGCTTTCGTCCTCATGGTCGCCGGCAACCGTCTTGACCACGACCTTCAGGCCGCTCTCGGGCCCGGTCAGGTCCGGGTGCGGATCGAGCAGCTCCCCGGCTTTCCAAACGTACTTTCCGTCGGCGATCGGAACCGAGTCTGCGATGGCCCGGTCCATGCTCACGCCGGCTTTGCGCAGGCGGATCTTCACGTTTCCGGTCAGGCCGGATGCGGTCCAGCGGATCTCCTGCTGGCTGCCCAGGAAGAATTTCTCCCCGCCATTGGGCGATGTCACCTTCAGCGCGGCGGCGCCGCCCTGGCCGGTGATGCAGAAGGGGACCGAGCTCATGCTGTGGTTCCCGTCTGGTTCCGACACCCGGACATTGATCTGGTAACCGCAGCCGGCGGCGGCCTGCTTGCTTTCGTACTGCCCCACGGTCCAGAAGTAGCCGCCATGCCCCTTGCTCTGGGCCGGATTCTGGATGGGCTGGGAAGTGCCGACATTCCCCAGCTTGTTGCCGTTCTGCCAGAGGACGATCCGCACCTGGGTGTTTTCCGCGTACCCCGTGTAGGTCCAGTGGATGAAGGCGGTCTGGCCCGTCTTCAGGTTCAGGCCCGAATTGGGCGAGACCAGGGTGATGCTCTTGGCGTCGGCGAACAGGCCCGCGCAGCAGGCCGCCGTCAACCAGGCGATCGCGATTGCTCTGATGTTTCGCATTCAGTTTCCTCCTTGGTCGGAAAAGCAGATAATACAAAAGATCGTCCCCCGATCTCAAGTGGAGCCCGAAACGGGCGCGGCCCCCGCCCACGGCTGGATTTCCACCGCCACCCGGAGTTTTCCACACCCTCCCCCGGCGCGGTTTCATCCCCCCGGCGAGCGATTGACAATGGGAGCCGATTTTGGTACAGTGAACGTCACCGAGCGCCTCAACCCATATCCACCAGGAGTGAATTTCATGTCCCAGGAAGAACCCAAGCCGAACCAGCCAACCCCCGACGTCACCGCCGACCCGGCCGGGCCCGACGCCGGCGGAACCGCCCATAAAAATCCGCTGCTGCGCCGCTTCACCGTCGCCGCCCCCGGGGCGGAGATCGAACGGGACATCGAGCGCCTGGCCGGGGAGGCCAGCAAGAAAGTGAAGGTGCCCGGCTTCCGTCAGGGCAAGGTCCCCGTCGACGTCGTGCGCCGCCTGCACCGCGAGGCGCTGCAGGACGAGGCGGCCCACGCCGCCGTCAACCGGCTCGTGCGCGAGCGCATCCGGCAGGAGGGGCTCACCATCGCCGGCCAGCCCGCCCTGGAGAAGCTGGACTACCAGGAGGGCCGCGATTTGCAGGCCGAGATCGCGGTCGAGGTACTGCCCGACATCCGGCTGCCCGACCTGGCCTCGCTCGAGGTGGAGATCCCGGCCGACGCGCTGAAGGGCGAACCCTTCGAGGAGGCCCAGCAGATCGAGCGCGTGCTGGACGCCAACAAGCGCTCGGTGCCGGTCAAGGAGAGACCGGTCCAGGAAGAGGACCTGGTGCTGGTCAAGCTGCAGAACAAGGTCCTCGACTCCGGCCGGCTGACCCCGCGCAAGGACGTCTACGTGATGATGAAGAAGGAGATGGACGTCGAGGTGGCCGGCCTGCATGAGGAGTTGCTGGGCAAGCGCATCGGCGACTCCGTCACCTTTCGCCGGGAGTACGCCGCCGACTTCCGCAAGAAGGCCTGGGCCGGCAAGGCCGTGGAGCACCATGCCGAGGTCACCGCCATCTACGAGTGGAAGCGGCCGGAGCTGGACGGGGAGTTCCTGAAGACGCTGGGCATGAGCGACCTGGACGAGCTCAAGAAGCGGCTGGCCGAGGAGCACCGCCACCAGCTGCAACACCGCCGCGACGAGGTGACGCTGGAGCACGCGCTGCGCAAGCTGGCGGAGTCGACCGACTTCCCCCTGCCGGGCACGCTGGTGCTTCAGGAGATGAACCGCCGCCTGAGCGAGAATCGCCAGGGGCTGGCCTTTCCCGACGACGCGGCGCGCGACGGGTTCATGCGCAGCCTGCGCGCCGCCGCCGAACACTCGGTGCGGGTGTCGCTGATCCTCGACCGAGTGCGCGAAACGCAGCGCATCACCGTGTCGGGAGAGGACCTGGACAAGGAGTACCAGCACCTGGCCGAGCACAACCGGGTGAGCGAGAAAGAGGTTCGCCGCTACTTCACCGACCCCCAGAAACTGGACGAGCTGAAGGACAAGCTGCTGGACGGAAAAGTTCTCGACTTCGTGCGCCAGGCCGTGCGCGTGCGGGAGGTGTGACATGCCGCTGATTCCGATGGTCATCGAACAGACCGGCAACGTCGAGCGGGCCTACGACATTTTTTCCCGCCTGCTCAAGGACAACGTCATCTTCATCGGCCAGCCCATCGACGACAACGTGGCCAACGTGGTCATCGCCCAGCTGCTGTTCCTGGAGGCGGAAGACCCGGAAAAAGACGTCTCGATCTACATCAACTCGCCGGGCGGCGTGATCACCTCGGGCATGGCCATCTACGACACCATGCGCTTCATCAAGAACGACATCGTCACCATCTGCATCGGCCAGGCGGCGTCCATGGCCGCCATCCTGCTCGCCGGCGGCACCAAGGGCAAGCGCTTCGCCCTGCCCAACTCCAAGGTCATCATCCACCAGCCGCTGGGCGGCGTCGAGGGCCAGGCGACCGATATCCTCATCCAGGCCGACGAGATCCGCCGGGTCAAGGACAAGGTGATCGACATCCTCTCCCAGCACACCGGCCAGAAGCGGGACAAGGTGGCCGGAGACATCGAGCGCGACTTCATCATGGAGGCCGACGAGGCCCTCAAGTATGGGGTAATCGACCAGGTCATCTCCGAGCGCAAAAAAGAAAAGAAGGGCGAGAAATGAAAGAGGAAACCGAGGCCCGCTGCAGTTTTTGCGGCATCCCCCAGTCCAACTCCTTCAAGCTGATCGCCGGCCCCGGGGTCTACATCTGCGACCAGTGCACCAAGACCGCCTACAACCTGATCTTCAGCGGCGCCGACGCGCCCAAGCCGGCCGGCAAGAAGAAGTTCAAGCTGCTGACCCCGGCCGAGATCAAGACCCGCCTCGACGAGTACATCGTCTCCCAGGAGACGGCCAAGAAGAAGCTGGCCGTGGCCGTCTACAACCACTACAAGCGCATCCACCACAACGACCAGCTCTCCAAGGTGGAGATCCGCAAGAGCAACGTGCTGCTGATCGGCCCCACCGGCACCGGCAAGACGCTGCTGGCGGAAACCCTGGCGCGCATCCTCGACGTGCCCTTCGCCATGGCCGACGCCACCACCCTGACCGAAGCGGGCTACGTGGGCGAAGACGTCGAGAACATCCTGCTCAAGCTCTACCAGGCGGCCGGCGAGAACAAGGAGCTGGCCGAGAAGGGCATCGTCTACATCGACGAACTGGACAAGATCTCCCGCAAGAGCGAGAACCCGTCCATCACCCGGGACGTGTCCGGCGAGGGCGTGCAGCAGGCGCTGCTCAAGATCGTCGAGGGCACGGTCGCCTCCGTGCCGCCGTCGGGCGGCCGCAAGCACCCCTACCAGGAGTTCCTCAAGATCGACACCCGCAACATCCTGTTCATCGCCGGGGGCGCCTTCGTGGGCCTGGACAAGATCATCCACCGCCGCCTGAAGAAGAACGTCATCGGCTTCCACGCCAGCCGCGAACGGGCCAAGGTGGCCGAGGGCAACATCTTCGAGCGCGCCCAGACCGATGACCTGATCAAGTTCGGACTGATCCCCGAGCTGGTCGGCCGCTTCTCGGTCGTCGGCGTGCTCAACGAGCTGACCCAGGACCAGCTGTTCCAGATCCTGGTCGAGCCCAAGGACGCCATCACCAAGCAGTTCAAGGCGCTGTTCAAGATGGACGGCGTGGAGCTGGAGTTCGCCGACGAGGCGCTGCGCGAGATCACCCGCCAGGCGACCGCGCGCGGCGTGGGCGCCCGGGGCCTGCGCGCCATTTTCGAGGAGATCATGCTCGAGCTGATGTTCGAGATCCCCTCCCGGAAGGATACGGTCAAGAAGGTGGTCATCGACGGCAATTTCGTGCGCGAAAAGAAATGGATCGCCTGAACGTCAACGCCAAGGAACTGACGCTGCCGCTGATCCCGCTGCGCGAGCTGGTCATCTTCCCCTCGGTGATCATCCCCATCCTGGTCGGTCGCGACCGCTCGGTCAACGCGCTCAAGGCGGCCGTCGCCCAGTACAACGGCTACCTCTTCCTGTCGGCGCAGAAGAACCAGGTCAGCGAAAGCCCCGACTCCGAGGAGATCTTCGAGGTCGGCACCATCGCCCGCATCGAGAAGTCGGCGGAGCAGAACAACGGCTCGTTCCGCATCGTGGTGCAGGGGCTGAAGCGCGCCCGCATCCAGTCCTTCGTCTCCGGCCGCGACTTCCTGCTGGTCAAGGCCGGCCTGCTCGAGGACACCGTCGACCCGGGCAAGGACCTGGCCGGGCTGGCGCGCAACCTGACCACCCTGTTCGAGGAGTACATCAACTTCAAGAAGATCCGCCTGCCCGGGATCATGACCCGGCTGAAGCCGGACCAGCTGGCCGACACCGTCGACATCATCACGTCGCTGGTGGGCATGCCGCTCAAGGTCAAGCAGACCCTGCTCGAGGAGCTGAACGTCTACCTGCGCGGGGTGCGCCTGTTCAACATCCTGAAGAAGGAGCTGCTGCAGCTGCGCAACTCCCAGCCGCCGACCGACGGTCCGGCCCGCGCCGAGGGGCAGGAGAACGAGTTCGAGGAGTACCGCAAGAAGATCGCCGACGCCGACCTGCCCGAGGCCGCGCGCAGCCGCGCCAACGAGGAGCTGGAGCGCCTGGCGGCCATGCCCCCCTACTCGGCCGAGAGCACCGTCTCGCGCACCTACCTCGACTGGCTGCTGGCCGTGCCCTGGACCAAGTCGCAGCGCGAGAGCCGCGACATCAAGAAGGCGGCGCGCATACTCGACGAGGACCACTACGGGTTGCGAAAGGTCAAGGAGCGCATCCTCGACTACCTGGCCGTGCGCCAGCTGGTGAAGGAGCCGGCCGGCGAGATCCTCTGCTTCGTCGGCCCGCCCGGCGTGGGCAAGAGCTCGCTGTCCAAGTCGATCGCCCGCGCCCTCGACCGCAAATTCGTGCGCCTGTCGCTGGGCGGCGTGCGCGACGAGGCCGAGATCCGCGGCCACCGCCGCACCTACATCGGCTCGTACCCCGGCCAGATCGTCAAGGGGCTGAAGAAGGCGGGGGTGATGAACCCCGTCTTCCTGCTCGACGAGATCGACAAGCTCACCTCCGACTTCCGCGGCGACCCGGCGTCGGCCTTGCTGGAGGTGCTCGACCCCGAGCAGAACCGCGAATTCGTCGACCACTACCTCGACCTGGAGCTGGACCTGTCGCAGGTCTTCTTCATCACCACCGCCAACTGCACCGACCCCATCCCCCCGGCGCTGATGGACCGCATGGAGATCATCGAGCTGCCCGGCTACACGGAGCGCGAGAAGCTCCAGATCGCCCGAAACTTCCTCATCCGCAAGCAGGCCACCAAGAACGGCCTGAAGCCGGGCGAGGTCCTCATCCCCGACCCGCTCATCCTGAAGGTGGTCAACGAGTACACCCGCGAGGCCGGCGTGCGCAACCTGGAGCGCGAGATCGGCGTGATCATGCGCAAGCTGGCGCGCACCGTGATCGAGGGGGGAAAGAGGGAGAAGAAGGCCCCGCCGCCCCTCGACGACGCGACGCTGGCCCGTTTCCTGGGCATCCCCAAGTACACCGCCCAGAAGATCTTCGACCGCAACGAAACCGGCGTGGCCATCGGCCTGGCCTACACCGCCGCGGGAGGCGACATCCTGGTGGTCGAGTCCCGCATGCTGCGCGGAAAGGGCGAGCTCATCCTGACCGGACGACTGGGCGAGGTGATGAAGGAATCCTCCTCGGCCGCCTTCTCCTACACCAAGCTGAAGCTGTTCGAGCTGGAGCTGAACACCGAGGACCTGAAGAACTACGACATCCACCTGCACATTCCCGAAGGCGCCGTGCCCAAGGAGGGCCCCTCGGCGGGGGTCACCCTGGCCGTGTCGCTGCTCTCCCTGCTGACCGGCATCCCGGTGCGCTCCGACATCGCCATGACCGGCGAGATCACCCTGCGCGGCAAGATCCTCCCGGTCGGGGGCATCAAGGAAAAGATCATCGCCGCCCACCGCTACGGCCTGCGTCACATCCTGCTGCCGGCCGAGAACGAGAAGGACTTCCGCGAGGAGATCCCCGACGAGGTGAAGCAGGACATCACCGTCTACCCGGTCGAGCACATGGACCAGCTGCTGGACATCGCCCTGGAGTCGCCGATCAAGATCAAGAACATAACGAGCCGCATCATCCGCCCGGCGCAGGCATCCGACTTGCAGTAGCGCCGGCTGGTTTCCGCCATGACCATTCGCTCCGTACGCCTGCAAGGCACCTACTTCGAGCCGCGCCAGCTGCCGGCCGACGACTCCGCCAAGGTCGTCCTCGCCGGCCGATCCAACGTCGGCAAGTCGTCGCTCATCAACCGCCTGGTCAATCGCCGCCGCCTGGCCAAGACGAGCTCGACCCCCGGCAAGACCCTGTCGGTCAACTACTACCGCATCAACGAGCAGCTGACGCTGGTCGACCTGCCCGGCTACGGGTTCGCCCGGGTATCCCCGCCGGAGCGCCGCCGGGTGGAGCGCCTGGTGACCTTCTTCTTCGCCCACGCCAGCCGGGTGCGCCTGCTGCTGCTGCTCGTCGACTGCCGGCGCGGTCTGCTGGAGGCCGACCGGGAGATGCTGGCCCGCGCCCGCGACGCCGGCTTCCCCGTCTTGACAATCCTCACCAAGAGTGATAAACTGTCTTCTTCTCAAGTAGCGAACCAGAAACGAGCCATCCAAGACGAGCTGGGGCTTGATGCCATTCCGTTCTCCATTCAATCCGACCGCGGCAGCCAGGAGACGTGGCGCCGCATAGAGCAAGCCGTGAAGGAGTGAACATGTACACTTTGAAAGAGCTTCAGGCCATGAAGCCACTCGACCTCAAGAAAGTGGTCAAGCAGTTCGAGATCAACGAGGCCGACGTCAACGACAAGAACGCGCTGTTCTTCAAGATACTGGACGCCCAGGCGCGCACCAGCGGCAAGCTGTTCGCCGAAGGGGTCATCGAAGTGCACAGCGAGGGCTACGGCTTCCTGCGCTTCCAGGACTACGCCTACCTCACCTCCCCCGAGGACATCTACGTCTCCCCCTCCCAGGTGAACAAGTTCGACCTGCGCTCCGGCGACACCGTGTCCGGCTCGGTGCGCCCGCCCAAGAGCGGCGAGAAATACTTCGCCCTGCTGTCGGTGGAGGCGGTGAACTTCGAGGATCCGGAGGAGGTGCTGGCCAAGCGCCGCAACGTCCGCTTCGAGAAGCTCACCCCGCTCTACCCCGACGAGAAGATCAACCTCGAGACGGTCGGCGAGAACACCACCGGCCGGGTGATGAACCTGCTCTGCCCCATCGGCAAGGGCCAGCGCGCCCTGATCGTGGCCGCGCCGCGCACCGGCAAGACGATGATCCTGCAGAACATCGCCAAGGCCATCGAGGTCAACCACCCCGAAGTCTACCTGATCGTGCTGCTCATCGACGAGCGCCCGGAAGAAGTCACCGACATGGCGCGCAACGTCCGGGGCGAGGTCATCTCCTCCACCTTCGACGAGATCCCGCTGCGCCACACCAAGGTGGCCGAGATCGTGCTGGAGAAGGCCAAGCGCCTGGTCGAGATGGGCAAGGACGTGGTCATCCTGCTCGACTCCATCACCCGCCTGGCGCGCGCCCACAACGCCATCACCCCCGCCTCCGGCAAGGTGCTCTCCGGCGGCATCGACGCCAACGCCCTGAACAAGCCGAAGAAGTTCTTCGGCGCCGCCCGCAACATCGAGCGCGGCGGCTCTCTGACCATCATCGCCACCGCCCTGGTCGACACCGGCTCGCGCATGGACGAGGTCATCTTCGAGGAGTTCAAGGGCACCGGCAACTGCGAGATCAACCTGGACCGCCGCCTGGTGGACAAGCGCGTCTTCCCGGCCATCGACCTGTTCCGCTCCGGCACGCGCAAGGAGGAGCTCCTGATCGAGCGCGACGAGCTGACCAAGATCTGGGTCCTGCGCAAGGTGCTCTCGCAGATGTCCGAAGTCGAGGCCATGGAGCTCCTGGTGGACAAGCTCTCCAAGACCAAGTCCAACGCCGACTTCATCAAGATGATGTCCCAGGGCATGCAGTAGGCTTTCCTGGCCCGCCCCCGTTTCACACCCGGGCGGGTTCACATAGATCAAGCATCGCTTCAAGGGGGCGCGCGAAAGCGCGCCTCCCGTATTCCCGCTCCCAGGTCGTCCCCCCCTTGGCAAGCCCCCGACGGCCGGGATCCGTTGAGATTTTCCAAGAAAACTCATATTTTGATGTTCAGAGAGAAGGGAAGCATGTTCCTTGGGGCCGAGGTCCATTTTTCGGGAGGGAAGAAATGAAAAGCAGGAAATCTTTTGTCGGATTCACCATGCTGGCGGCGGGGGCGATTCTCCTCTCCACAATGAGCGCGGGGGCCGCGCCGGCTGAGCAAAGAAACCCATCGGTCTCCAAGGCCCAGGCCGAAGAACTGGCCAAACGGCTGAGCGCGCAACGGAAGGCGTTCCAATTGGGGAAACGGCAACAGGAGCTGAGATTGCTCAATGCGGCCGCCATGTCGAGAATCCGCAGCCTCAAGCCGGCCCCGAAGCCTTTGGCGTCCGGAAAACTGGACGTCATCCCCGAGGTGTCTCTGCCGAGGATCACCCCGGCCCATACCATCCGCATCACCGGCGTAACCCCCCAGCCGGTCGTCCCGGGCAACGGCCTCACCGTCCTGGGCGACGACTTTGGAACCGGGACGGGAAAGGCGTTTCTGAAGGTGGAGGGGATGTGGATCACGCTCTCCATCGCCGATTGGAAGGCGTCCCATATCCTGGTGACGATTCCGGCCGCCCTGGCCGAGATCGTGGGCGCCAGAGAGAAAAGCGCCACCCTCTCCGTCCACCGGGAAGGGGGAGGCGGCGGCACCTTTCCCATCCGCCTGGGCCCCGACATGGCCTCCCGTCTGACCCCTCAAGTCCTTGCGACCCCAAGGGAAGTGAAACCGGGTCAGATCTTCTTTATCGAGGGGAAAAATTTCGCGGCCGATTCGGGGATGGTGCACCTCATCCACGTCAACCACAGCGGGGCGCCGCAGGGGACCACCCAAAACGGCATCATCGACGCCTGGAGCGACACCCTGATCGCCGTCCATCTCCGCGAGGACCTGGGAGGATTCCAATGGAACACCCTGTTCCGGATCGAAGTCGAGACCGGCAGCGGATTGAGAAGTACCGAACCGAAAACGGTTCTCCTCGATCCCAACGTGGAGACCGAGGTGCTTGTCGATTCCGGATCGCACCGTGGTGGGGAGGAATGCGATAGCCCCAATGACAGGCGAAAACCGGCCACCGGCTCCTTCATCTCATTCGAAGGTTTGGTGCTGAAAAACGGCTGGCGGCTGGTCAGCTCCGAGCTGAAGCCCGAGGGGATAAACACCTCCGTCTGCGGCTGCCGCTACGCCGTTTGCCCCCCGAGGGAGCACACCACCACACCGGGCATCGGAATTTTCATCGATAACATCAACAGCTGCAACTGCACCTGCAACCATATCATCGAAATCGAGGGGCCGAAGGGTTTCTCCTACGAGTGAGAGGGAGAAAGCCGGATCCTGCAGTCCGCCTCCGGGGCGTAAAAAATTTCCTCCGGAATTGCGGGATCGCGTTATCCACACACGTCAGCCGGAATAAACCCGAATGGATGCACCTCCGTAGCATTATTCATGATAACCCGGCGTCATGGCCAATGGACTGAGAAAATCCTGCAAGCTCCCGTGTCCGGCCATAGAACGCAATGAAAAGAAACGATTGGGTGAGGTGCGCCATGAAATGCTGGCTAAAATTCGTGCTCGGAATGTGCCTGTTGTCCTTCCCGCTGGCCGCCGCCGGGACGCCCACCGGCCCCTACCTGGGCCAGACCCCGCCGGGAATGGAGCCCAGGCTGTTCGCCCCGGGGATCGTCTCCACCGGCATGTACACGCGCGACCTGGCCGTCTCCCCGGACGGCAACGAGATCTATTTCAGCGTGGTCGCGGGGGTCCACAAGCTGGCGGCCATCGCCCGCGCGCGACGCGTCGACGGGCACTGGCAGCCGCCGGAAATCGTGCCCCAACTCGGTTTGCCGGGAAGCTCCTCCATCGAGCCATGCCTGTCGGCCGACAACCGCAGGCTCTATTTCTCCTCCAACCGCCCGGCGCCGGGCAAGCGGGCCGACCCGCACGACTACGACATCTGGGTCATGGAGCGGCAGGGCGAGGGATGGGGCGAGCCGCGCAACCTGGGCGCCCCGGTCAACGGACCCAAGGGCGAGTACTTCCCCTCGCTGACCCGCGACGGCACGCTCTACTTCACCGCCCCCGACCCGGAGAAAGGGGGCGAACTCATCTGGCGCGCCCGGGCGCAGGCGGGCGGCTTCGGCCCGCCGGAAAGGCTGCCGCCGCAGGTCAACGCCGGCCAGGCGCGATTCAACGCCTTCGTCGCCCCGGACGAGAGCTACCTGATCGTGCCGGTCTACGGCCTGCCCGACAGCCGCGGCGGGACCGACTACTACGTCTGCTTCCGTCTCGGCGACGGCTCCTGGAGCGAGCCGATCAACCTGGGCGACGGGGTGAACAGCGCGGACGGCGACGAGTACTCGGCATCGGTCTCCCCCGACGGCAAGCACCTCTTCTTCATGTCCGGCCGCATGCCCCCGCCGGCGGAGATCCCCTCGCCGCTCACCCTCGGCTGGATGCGCCGCCTGCACGGTTCCGCACCCAACGGCCTGTCGGCCATCTGGTGGGTGGACGCCGGAGTGATCGGGAAGCTGCGCCCGGCGAAGTGACGCTCAGGCCCCGGCCAGCGCCGCCCGGATGGCGGCCACGATCTTGTCCATGACCGCCTCCCAGGTGAAGTGGGTGAGGACGTATTCACGGCCCTTCGCCCCCAGCTGGCGGCGCCAGGCCGGCCGCCGGAAGAGCGAGTCCACCGCGGCGACGAACTCGCCCTCGTCTCCGTAGGCCAGGCCGCCGCCGGAGCGCTCGACGTGCTCACGCAGCGTCGGGCAGCGCCGGTTGACCAGCACCGGCGTGCCGGCGGCGAACGACTCCAGGGTGGTGATGGAAAGGCTCTCCAGCGGCGACGGCTGCAGCGTGGCCAGCGCGCCGCCGAACGCCGAGCGTTTTTCCTCGTCGGAGACGAAGCCGGCGTACTTCAGGCCGTCGATGTCGGGCAGGTCCATCTGCCGGCGCCCGATCAGCACCAGATCGACGAACAGGCGGCGGCGCACGGCCGGGAAATGGGCGAACACCTCCTCCAGCCCCTTGCCCCGCTCCAGCCGGCCGGCAACCAGGAGAAAGGGCGCCAGCAGGGAGTGGCGCAGGCGGAAGAGGCGCTCGTCCACCGCGGGAGCCACCGTCACCCCGCTGCGCACCAGATCCAGCCGGGCGGTGGGGGCGAACACCCGTCGCACCAGATCGAGCTCGGCGTCGCTCAGGCAGAGGATGGCCCGAGGCCGCAGGAAGAGATCGCGCACCGCCCGCAGGGTGAGCGGCGGCTCGTCGTGGGCGGTGGGGAAGAGGATGGCCGGCTTGCCGACGAGCGGCAGCCCGACCAGGGTCGGGTAGTAGAGATAGGTGAAGAAGAGAAAGAGGTCGACGTCGTCGGGATCGGCCTGCAGCGCCGCCAGCAGTTCGGGGGTGAAGGGGCCCTGTTCGATGATCCATTGCGGCTCGCTGCGCAGGTGCGCCGGCGTGGCGAAGAACTCGGCCGACAGCTCATTGAAGCGGGCGATGTCGCGGCGCGCGGCCACCGGGTAGCGGCGGATGCGCACGCCCTTCAGCAGCGACTCGCCGGCTCGGTAGTGGTTCTCCCAGGAGACATAGTCGAGCGCCGTGGTGGTGTACACCGTCACGTCGAAACCGCGCTCGGCCAGCCGCTCGGCCACGTCGCGGGCCAGGCTTTCCGAGCCGCCGACCACTTCGCGGCCGTAGCGCTGCACCACCACGCCGACCCGCGTCACAGCTCCCCCAACAGCGCCAGCAGGCGCTCCGGGCCCGAGTCCCGGCGGTAGCGCCCGAGCCGCTCCGCCGCCAGCCCCGCCAGCCGGGCGCGCAACGGCTCGTCGGTCAGCATCCGCTCGGCGGTCAGCGCCACCTCCTCCAGGCGCTTCTCGCGGAACAGGATGCCCGCTCCGCCCAGGGTCTCGGCGACCGCTCCGGCTTCGTAGGCCAGCACCGGCAGATGGAAGCGGCAGCTCTCGATGAGCGGCAGGCAGAAGCCCTCGTGCTCGCTCATGGAGACGAAGAGCCGGGCCAGCCGGTAGACCGCCAGCAGCTCGGCGAAGGGGATGTGGCCGGTGAACAGGACGTCGCGCGCGTCCAGGCCGAGCCGGGCCGCCAGCTCGCGCAGGGCCAGGGAGTAGGCCGGCACGGAGCGGGTGGAGCCGGCCACGATCAGGCGCAGGTCGGGCGAAACCAGCTGCCGGTACACATGCAGCAGTTTCAGCAGGTCGTCCACCTTCTTGTTGGGCGAGACGCGGCCGACGAACAGCAGGACCGGGCGTCCGTCGGCGAGCAGCTTCCCGAAGGCCGCGGAGGGAGCCTCGTCGTAGGCGTCCAGGTCGACCGGCAGGGGGAAGACGCGCAGGCTGCCCGCGAAGCCGAGCCGGCGCAGCTCGGCGGCGTTGTACCCGGAGTCGGCCAGGCAGAGGTCGAAGCAGCCGGCCAGCCCGGCCAGCTCGCGGCGCGCCTCCGAGCAGGAGCGCGCCAGTTCCGGGGCGAACGGCAGGAAAAATCCGGCCGGGGTGATGTTGTGGTAGACCAGCACCCGCTTTCCGCCCGCCTGGCGGAAGAAGTCGCCGAGCGGAGACGGCGAGGCCATGTGCAGCAGCCGCACGGCGCCCGCCACCGGGGCATACCCCGAAAAGGTGAGCGCCTCCCCTCGAAGCGGCTCATCGATCTCCAGGGCCACCAGGCGGCAGTCCACGCCACTGCGCGCCATGGCGCGGTGCAGAGACAGCGCCGAGTTGCCGACGGCGTCGCCGTCGTGGAGAGAGGGAACATACTGCTCGATGACCATTTCCTGGGTTGTAGCAGAAACCGGCCAGCGGGTCAATCGGCCTCCCGGGTTGTAAACCGGTGATCGAGCCATTACAATGGAGACATGAAAACAAGTGCCCGCATCACCGTCATGCTGCCGGCCCTGGCCGCCCTGGCCCTGCTTTTCGCACGCCCTCTGGGCGCCGACGACCGGACCTATGTCATCCTGGACAAGCGGGCGGCCGCCAAGGGAACCGAACTGCTGCTGCGCAGCCTGCAGGCCGGAGAGGAGGGCAAGAAGTTCCGGCTGGCGCTGGGCGCCGCCGAGCAGCTGATCGACCTGGCCGCCGGAGAGATCCTGAAGCCCGCCCAGGCGCGCTTGAACGACATCCTATTCATCGCCGGCAGCGGTTCGTCGCGTCGGCTGATGGTCATCACCCCGGGGCTCCGGGTGCACGGCGAGCTGGCCGCCAAGCAGCCGCAGGAGGCGGAGGCGATCAACCAGCTCAGCCTTCAGTTGTCCGCCCCGGCCGGGAACGCCCCCTCCCCGGCCCGGCCGGCCGCCGAGACCCCTCGCGTGGCAGCGTCCCCGGCCCCGCCCGCCGCCGCCTCCGCCGAACTCGACCGCATGCGCCGTTCCTTCCTATTCGTGCTGGAATTCGCCATGGGCGCCCCCTTCACCGCGGCCCAGGAGCATCTCATCCTGGAGCAGTTCAGCCCCGCCTGGTGGGCGCAGAAGACGGACCAGGAGAAGAAGGCCTTCGGCCGTTACCCGCAGATCGTCGCATGGATCCTGCAGGCCCGGCAGGAGGAGCTGGAGGAGATGCGCTCCAGCCTGGAGGAGACCACCCGCCAGTGGCTGCGCGAATCGCCCGCGGCCGACCCGGTCGTGGCCATGGTGCGCGCGCGGCTGCAGGAGCGGGGCCGCGTCCTCTACCCGGGCGAGCCGCCGCTGACCGAGATGGCCGCCGCGGCCTTCTCCGAGCTCTACGCCTACGCCGAATTGCTGCACCGGGACGCGACGGCGACTCCCGGGCAGCTGGAACCGGATACCGTCAGCAGCGTGCGCTACGACCTGCTGCGCGCCTGGTCGAAGTTCTCCCCGACGGAACGAGAGCAGGTGGCCACCGCCCCCGGCCTGTGGCTGGTGATGCGCACCCTGATCCTCCACGGGGACACCGCCCAGAAAGAGAACACCCGTCGCCGGCTGCTCTCCCTGGTGTCCGGCACGACCACCGCTCCCCGGCCGCGGGACTCCTCCTCCCCGCGCAACGCCGAGGTCAACCGCCAGATCATGAACAACATGATCAAGCACAACACCCTGATGGCCATCCAGCAGCAGACCTTCAACACCTACATGTGGAGCCGTGGCTTCAACTACCAGCCGGCGACTGGAAAGATGTGGTGATCGAAGCGCGAAAGGCGACCGGTCGCGGCCGCACGGATCCGGGCGGCACCGGGCGGAAAGATGGCCCCGGAGGCGGAAAAATCATCCCTGTGCGGCTCTTCGCCGCAAGCGACCTTAGGATAAATTTCTCTTTGATATAGGCCTTTTCAAATAGATTCAAACTTTTCGACCGCTGGCATGGTGTTTGCTTGCGAACTGGCATGAAGCAGAGGATTCCCCGCTGCCCCTGCGGAGAGCGCCATGGCCGTTCAGCTTGACAAGGTGCTCGACTCCGCCCTGATGGCCATATCGGCCATGGCCGCGGGCGTCTCTCCCGCTTCGCCCCCCGCGCCCGCCCCGCCGCCGGAGCGGGGCGACTCCTTCCGCGGCGCTCTGCGCGCCGAGGAGGCCCGCAACGGCATGCCGCAGCCGGGAGGAAGCGGCCGGGGAACGGCGCAGACCCCGGCCGAGGAGACGCCCGGGAACGGGACGGAGATCCAAACGACGGAGGATGGCAATGCAGCCGCCGGGAAAGCTCCCGCCGGGGCGGAAACCGGCCCGGCCAACGGGAAGGAGGGGGCGAATTCCCGGGCGGAGGGCTCTGCCCGCTTCCAGGCCGTTTTCCAGAACGGTTTGCAGGCCGAGGCCCTGGACCTGAAGGGGGTCCTGGTGTCCCGCGCCACCGAGGCCCGCGCCCCGGTCATCGGCTTGCAGGCGGAGCAGATCGCCCTGGAGAAGCTGGGCGGAGACAGGGCCAGGCCGGCGAACGAACCGGCGACGATCCGCCTGCCCCAGCCCCCGGAACGGGAGGCGCCCCTCTTCAAGCCGGTCGCCGGCGGCGACAGGAAGCCCGATCCCCAGGCGGACGGCGCCCCGGGCCGCGACGCGTCAACCGCCAGCGCGCCCCACAACCCCCAGGGCGAGCCCCGCGTCGAGTCCACCGCTTCCGACCGCCCCCCCCACGAAGCGAAGCTGCTGCCCCACCCGATCCCGCTGACGGTGGTCGACGCGCCGCTGCGGGCCGCCGCCCCGGTGCAGGCGCCGCCGGCCTCCTCCGCCTCGGCGCAGCTGCAGGAGATTCGCGACAAGGTGCTGGCGCGCATCGAGAGCGGGGTGCAGGTCCTGCTCGACCGCGGCGAGGGGCGCATGACCCTGCGCCTGCAGCCGCCCGAGCTGGGCAAGGTGCTGGTGGAGGTGCAGCCCGGCGACCGGGGCATGGAAATCAAGCTCAGCACCGAGAACCTGGCGGTGCGCGAGGTGGTGCTGGGCGGGCTGGAGCAGCTCAAGTCCAACCTGCAGGCCGCCGGCCTGGAGGTGAACACCCTGTCGGTCGAAGTCAACGGCTTCCGCGACCCCTTCACCCGGTCTCAGGCGGGCGACGGTGACGGTCGGCGTCGCGGCGGTGCGGGTGGCGGGGGGGGCGAGGGAGGCGGCGCCGACGCGGCCGACTCCGCGGCAGCCGCCCTGCCGGTCAGCCTCTACATCGGCCGCCGGGTGAACCTGCTGGCCTGAAACGGGCCGCCCCGCGCCCGGCGGAAAGCCCCCCTTCCAGGCCCGGAAATCGAAGCCGACCCCTTGGATCAAGATGCAATTCTCCCGCGGGGAATCGATGACGGAAGGGGAGGAACGATTCCCGGCAGCCGGCCGGCTGCCGGGAATCCGGTTTGTCGGTCGCCTGACGGCTCAGCCCAGCGGGTTGATCAAGGCGGCGCGGAAGGTCAGCTGCCCGGCGATCATGCCGGTGAGCCAGAAGACCACGGCGGCCACGACGATGCAGACGACCAGGTAGACCACCAGCTTGTCGGCGGGCGGGTTCTTGATCTTCTGCAGCCCCAGGTAGAGCAGGTAGAGCGAATAGAGACCGCCGACGACGACCAGGATCGACAAGGCCGGGATGATCAGGAAGATGCCGGCGATCCAGGCGGCGGTGTTGGCGAACACGGCGACCTTCATGGACGCGACGAGGTCCTTGGTGGAGCCGAAGTTGGGAGCCAGCACGTCGATGATGAAGCCCATGGCGAAGGTGCCGACCAGGCCGAGAATGTAATAGACGATGGCCCAGGTGAGCGCGGAGCCGATGGGCCAGCGGAAGGTGCCGAAGCCGTAGGACTGGCCGATGGCCACGTAGCCGATGAACCCGGCCAGCGCGGGAATCGCGGCCAGGAAAATGGCGTATTTGGTGAACATCTCGGCGATCGTCAGGTTCTCGCCCTTGATTACCTCCCACTCCTTGGCGGGGGTCAGCAGGATGCTTTTCGCTCTGTCAACCAGGTTCATGATAGCCTCCTTGGGATCTGTGCTTCCCTTAGTAATGCAAACCGAAGAAAAAGTCAATCCGTGGCTGGCGCTTCACCCCTTCTCCCCGCTGGGGCCGCCGCGGGTGTTGCGGGCGATGTCGGCCAGCACCGAGACCAGCTCGGCCGCCAGGTAGGCGACGAACAGGACCAGGGAGGCGCCGATGAGCGCCTGGACCAGGACCAGGAGTCCCGCCCAGAAGGGCTCCTCGGGGCGCAGGCCGAGGTTGAGGTCGGGCAGGTAGGCGGCCAGCTGGCAGGGATAGAGCTTGAGCCAGACCAGCGCCATGGTGGAAAGGCCCCCGACCACGGTCATGGCGGCGAACGCTTCGCCGCCGGCGTGCGCCAGGTGGCGGAAGATGGCGACGGCGGGGTAGTCCGGACTCTCGTCGCGGCGGATGTCCTCGGAGCGCACCCACAGCACCCCGAACACCAGGCCGGCGGCGGCCAGGGTCAGCAGGTTGGCGAAGAGGAAGTAGGCGATCTTCTCGCCAAACGAAAGGTACGGGTAGGCGTCGAACAGCTTGAAGAACTGCCACAAGGCGGTCAGCGCGGCCAGCACCGCCAGGCCCTTCAGCACGGCGGCGAAGACCTCGCGCAGCAGCCGGCCGCGGGGCAGCTGGCGAATAACGGGCTCGACGAAAAAGACGTTCATGGGCATTCCTCCTTCCACATCGGGATGTCCGAATCATGCGCCAGAAGATGGGGCATAATCAATACCCGCGGCTGCCGGCGTGCAGCAATTGACAGGAGCGCCGTTCCGGCATACAATGGCCGGGTCAGGAGACGCCCATGAACCTCGGTTTGCCCGAAATCATTCTGATCATAGTGGTTCTCGCCCTGCTGTTCGGCGGCCGCAAGCTGCCCGAACTGGGAAAGGGGATCGGCCAGGGGATCAAGAACTTCAAGAACGCCCTGCGCGGTGACGGGGACAAGGACAAGCCGGACAACGGCGAGCCGCCCCCGCACTGAGCCCCCGCCGGCCCCTTCCCATGGTCACGCTGGGCATCGACGTCGGCGGCAGCTGGATCAAGACCGCCCGGGTCGAGGACGACGCCGTTCGGATCGAGGAGCGCCATCCCACCGCCTCCTCCTACCCCGCCCTGGTCGAGCAGCTGGCCGGTCTGGCGTCGGCGCGGCCGGACGGCCGGGGCATCGCCGCCGTCGGGGTCGGGGTGGCCGGGTTCATCGACTTCGCGGCCGGCGAGATCGTCAAGTCGCCCAACCTGCCCTGGCTCGACCACACCCGCCTGGGGGACGACCTGCGGGCGCGCCTGGGAGTTCCGCTGGTGCTGGACAACGACGCCAACGCCGCCGCCCTGGGCGAGTACGTCGCCATGCCCGCGCCTCGGCCCGGTTCTCTGGTGCACCTCACCCTGGGCACCGGCATCGGCTCGGGCATCGTGCTGGACGGCCGCCTGTGGCGCGGCGAGCGCGGTTTCGCCGCCGAACTGGGCCACGTCACCGTGGAGGCCGCCGGCCGTCCCTGCCGCTGCGGCGGCCGCGGCTGCGCCGAGACCGAGGCCTCCGCCAGCGGCATCGCCTGGAGCTACCGCGAGTATTCCGGCCGGGCGGACGCCGTCACCGCCGAGCAGGTCTTCGCGCGGCTGCAGGCCGGCGACCCGTTCGCTGACCAGGCCTTCTCCCGCGCCGGCCGCGCCCTGGGCGTGCTGCTGGCCACCATCGTCCACTTCCTCAACCCGGCGGTGGTGACCATCGGAGGCGGCGCGGCCGCCGCCGGCGAGTCCATCCTGGCCCCGGCCCGGGACGAGTTCCGCAGCCGGGTGCCGGCCGAGTGCTTCGCCGCCACCCGGCTGGAACCCGCCCGCCTGGGCAACCGCGCCGGGGCCATCGGCGCCGCCCGGCTGGCACGCGCCGAGGCGAGCGGCGGGGCCCCGGCATGAAGCACATCCGCAACTTCTCCATCATCGCCCACATCGACCACGGCAAGACCACCCTGTCGGACCGCCTGCTGGAGATCACCGGCGCCGTGGCCAAGCGCGACATGCAGGAGCAGGTGCTCGACTCGATGGACCTGGAGCGCGAGCGCGGCATCACCATCAAGTCCCACTTCGTGCGCCTCTCCTGGCGCGACCCGGCGGGCCAGGAGTACATCCTCAACCTGATCGACACGCCGGGCCACATCGACTTCACCTACGAGGTGTCGCGCGCCCTGGCCGCCTGCGAGGGGGCCCTGCTGGTCATCGACTCCACCCAGGGAGTGGAGGCGCAGACGGTGGCCAACACCTACCTGGCCATGGGCCACGACCTGGTGCTGGTGCCGGTCATGAACAAGATCGACCTGCCCAACAACGAGCTGGAAAAATCGCTCGACCAGATGGAAACGATCCTGGGCATCCCCCGGGCCGAAGCGCTGCTGGTATCGGCCAAGACCGGCCAGGGAGTGGACGGCCTCATTCCGGCCATCATCGCCCGCATCCCGCCCCCGCGCGGCGACCGCGACAAGCCCCTGCGGGCGATGATCTTCGACTCCTGGTTCGACTCCTACCGCGGGGTCATCATCCTGGTCAAGATCCTCGACGGCGAGATGCGCCGGGGCGACCGCGTCAAGTTCCTCTCCAACGGGGCGGAATACGAGGTGAACGAGCTGGGCGTGCACACGCCCAAGCGGGAGCCGCTCGACCGGCTGGCCGCCGGCGAGGTGGGCTACATCATCGGCGCCATCAAGAAGATTTCGGAAGTCCGCATCGGCGACACCGTCACCCTGGCCAAGGAGACCGGCATCGCGCCCCTGCCCGGCTTCAAGGAGCCGCAGCCGATGGTGTTCGCCGGCTTCTACCCGTCCGAGGGCACCTCCCACGAAGAACTGCGCGAGGCCATCGAGAAGCTGACCCTCAACGACTCCTCGCTGACCTACGAGCCGGAGAGCTCTCCGGCGTTGGGCATCGGCTTCCGCTGCGGCTTCCTGGGTTTGCTGCACAAGGAGATCATCCAGGAGCGGCTGGAGCGCGAGTACGACCTCTCGGTGGTCACCACCGCCCCCTCGGTGCGCTACCGCGTCACCACCACCCGAGGAGAGGTCGTCGAGATCGAGTCGCCGGCGGCCCTGCCCGAGCCGCAGCACGTGCGCATGATCGAGGAGCCCTACATCGAGGCCATCATCCTGACCCCCGACGAATACCTGGGCAACATCCTCAAGCTGCTGCAGAACCGCCGCGGCGTGCACCGCAAGATGGAGCACATCGGCCGTGGCCGCGTGCTGCTCACCTACGACCTGCCCCTGGCCGAGGTGCTCTACGACTTCTTCAACAAGCTGAAGTCGCTCTCCCAGGGCTACGCCTCCTTCGATTACGAGATCAAGTCCTACCGCGAGTCGCCGCTGGTCAAGCTGGACGTCCTCATCAACGGCCAGCCGATCGACGCCCTGTCGGTCATCGTCCACAAGGAGAAAGCCTACTCCGTGGGCAACCAGCTGACCATCAAGATGAAGAGCGTCATCCCTCGCCAGCTCTTCGAGGTGGTCATCCAGGCGGCCATCCACCGCCGGGTCATCGCCAAGACCGTGGTCAAGGCGCTGCGCAAGAACGTGCTGGCCAAGTGCTACGGCGGCGACATCACCCGCAAGATGAAGCTGCTCGAGAAGCAGAAGAAGGGCAAGAAGCGCATGAAGCGCATCGGCAAGATCGACATCCCGCAGGAGGCCTTCCTGGCCGCCCTCGAGCTCGAGGAATGATGCCGGCGGCGGGGCCGCCGCATTGACGCGGGGGGGAGAATCTGGTAAAATGGCCCACAGGACCCACGAGGCGGGGCCTCAACCATCATGATCATACAAGTGAACAACATCTCGGAAAAGGGCATCGCGTTCAACGACGCCATTGAACTCGAAAGCTCGCGGCTGATCGAGAACGAGAGCTTCTTCCAGGAGCCCCTCAACTACGAGATCCTCTTCCGCCGGGAGGATCAGCGCATCCGGGCCACCGGGCGCATCCGCACCGTCGTTTCGCTGGGTTGCGTGCGCTGCCTCGAGCGCTTCGACCTGAAGATCAACTCCAAGTTCGACATCGTGCTGTTCCCCATCGAGCGGGTCGAGCGCAAATCGACCGCCCTGGAGGACGAGGAGATGGAGTACATCTTCTACGAGAACGAGCAGATCGACATCGAGAAGATCCTCTCCGAGCAGGTCAACCTGTTCATTCCCTTCAATCCGGTCTGCCACGCCAACTGCCGCGGCATCTGCCCCAATTGCGGCGTCAACATGAACACCGGATCCTGCCGCTGCGAGTCGTCCAAGTGCGAAATCACGTTCAACTTCGATAAAATCAAGAGGTGAATCCATGGCCCAGCCCAAACGCCGCCACTCCCACGCCCGCAAGAATCAACGCCGTTCGCATCACGCGCTGAAAGTGGAAGGTCTGTCGCTCTGCCCCAATTGCAAGGAGCCCAAGCAGCCGCACCGCGTCTGCCGCGCCTGCGGGCACTACGACGGACGCCAGGTCATCAAGGGCGAGGAATAGAATCCGCCTCATGGAACCGGTGACGATCGCCGTCGACGCCATGGGCGGCGACCACGCCCCGCAGGTGGTCATCGCCGGCGTGGCCGAGGCTCTCGCCCACGAGGGACGGGGCGATCGCTTCTCCGTGATCCTGGTGGGCCGGGAGAAGGAGATCCAGAAGGAACTCCGCAAGCACCCGCGCGCCGACCTCAGCCGCATCGAGATCATCGACGCCCGCGAAGCCATTTCCATGAAGGAGCACCTGCTGGCCTACTGGCGCCGCCGCACCGACACCTCCATCCACAAGGCGGTCGAGCTGGTGCGCGAGCATCGCGCCCAGGCGGTCGTCTCGGCCGGCAACACCGGCGCCGTCATGAGCGTGGCCAAGGCCGTGCTCGGGCCGCTGCCCAGCATCGACCGCCCGGCCCTGGCCATCATGGTGCCGACCCTCAAGGGCAGCGCCATGATTCTCGACGTGGGCGCCAACAGCGACCCCAAGCCCCACCACCTGGTCGACTTCGCCCTGATGGGCAAAGCCTACCTGGAGACCATTCACGGCATCGAGCACCCGCGGGTCGGACTGATGAACATCGGCGAGGAGGAGGCCAAGGGCAACGAGCTGACCAAGGCCGCCCACGCCCTGCTGAAGAACGTCTCCGGCCTCAATTTCATCGGCAACCTCGAGGGGCGCGACGTTCACCTCGGCGAGGCCGACCTGATCGTCACCGACGGCTTCACCGGCAATGTCACCCTGAAGGTGACCGAGGGCGTGGTGGAGACCATGCTGTCGATGCTCCGCCGCGAGATCATGAGCAACCTCTTCGCCAAGATCGGCTTCTTCTTCCTGAACAAGTCGCTGCGGCGCATCCGCCGCCGCATGGATTACGCCGAGTACGGCGGCGCGCTGCTGCTGGGGGTGAACGGCATCGTGGTCATCGGCCACGGCCGCTCCAGCGCCCGCGCCATCCGCAACGCGATCGCCCTGAGTTACCGCTTCATCAGCCACCGGGTGCAGGAACGGATCGCCCGGGAGATCGAGACCCTGCGGCTGGAAAAAACGGAGTTGCGATATGGCTGAACAATCCCTGAACGCCGTCGTCACCGGCGCCGCGCGCGGCATCGGCAAGGCCATCGCCCGCCTCCTGGCCGAAACCGGCTGCTCGGTGGTGGTCTCCGACGTCCTGATCGAGGAGGCCCAGAACACGGCCGCCGAACTCGCCGCGCTGGGGGTGCGCACCCTGGCGGTGCGCAGCGACGTCTCCCGGGCCGCCGACGCCGACGAACTGGTCCGGCAAACCGTCGCCGCCTTCGGCTCCATCGACGTGCTGGTCAACAACGCCGGCATCACCCGCGACAACCTGTCCTTGCGCATGAGCGAGGCCGACTGGGACCTGGTGCTGGACATCAACCTGAAGGGCACCTTCCTGTGCTCCCAGGCCGCCGCCCGGGAAATGATGAAAAAGCGCTTCGGGCGCATCGTCAACATCGCCTCGGTGTCCGGCCTGCTGGGCACCGCCGGCCAGGGCAACTATGCCGCCTCCAAGGCCGGCGTCATCGCCCTGACCAAGGCCATGGCCCGTGAGCTGGGCGGCCGCAACATCACCGTCAACGCCGTGGCTCCCGGCTTCATTCTCACCGAGATGACCGAGAAGCTTCCCGATTCCGTCAAGGAAGGGTACCTGACCCAAATACCGCTCAAGCGGGCGGGAACGCCGGCCGATGTGGCCGCCGCGGTCCGTTTTCTGGCTTCTCCCGCCGCCGCCTATATCACCGGCACGGTGCTCAACGTGTCGGGCGGACTCGTGATGTAAAAAATTCCTCAAGGAGGACCCCATGAAGAAGGAAGAAATTCTGGCCAAAGTGAAAGCCGTGGTCGCCGACAAGCTCAACGTGGGCGAAGACCAAGTCACCGAGGAAGCCAAGTTCGTCGAGGACCTCGGCGCCGACTCGCTGGACCAGGTCGAGCTGATCATGGCGTTGGAAGACGAATTCCAGCTGAAGATCCCGGAAGAAGAGGCCGAGAAGCTGACCACCGTCGGCGCGGCCATCGAATACGTGTCGAAGAAAGCCCAGTAAGCGCGCTGTCGGCCCGACCATGGATTCGTTCAACCGCAAAACCGTAACCCTGCGCCGCGTCGTGGTGACCGGGCTGGGGCTGTTCACTCCCGTCGGCAAGACAGCCGCCGAGAACTGGGAGAGCATCCGCAACGGCGTCAGCGGGGTCGGGCCGATCACCCGCTTCGACGCCTCGGCCTACGCCACCCGTTTCGCCGCCGAGATCAAGAGCTACGACCCCCTCTCCCACTTCGACCGCAAGGACCTGCGCAAGTACGACCCCTTCATCCAGTACGCGCTCATCGCATCGCAGGAGGCGGTCCAGAACGCCGCCCTCCATGTCGAGTCCATCGATCGGGAGCGGGCCGGCGTCTACATCGGCTCGGGCATCGGCGGAATCACCACCATCGAGGCGTACAAGGAAGTCCTGATGCAGAAGGGGCCCGACCGGGTCTCTCCCTTTTTCCTGCCCTCCACCATCGCCAACCTGGCCACCGGCCAGGTCTCCATCCGCTTCGGTTTGAAGGGCCCCAACCTGGCCAACTGCACCGCCTGCGCCACCGGCACGCACGCCGTGGGCGACTCCTTCCGCCTCATCCAGCGGGGAGACGCCGACCTGATGATCGCCGGCGGCGCGGAGGCGCCCATCACCCCCCTGGGCATCGCCGGCTTCTCCGTCATGAAGGCGATCTCCACGCGCAACGATGCGCCGCAGAAGGCGTCCCGGCCCTTCGACCGGGAGCGCGACGGCTTCGTGGTGGCCGAGGGCGCCGCCCTGCTGGTGCTGGAAAGCCTGGAACACGCGGTCAAGCGAGGGGCCCCGATCCTGGCCGAGGTGGTGGGCTACGGCTTCACCTCCGACGCCTACCACATGACCGCCCCCGACCCGGACGCCGACGGCGCCTTCCGCTCCATGCGGGCGGCCGTGGCCGACGCCGAGATCTCGCCGGCGGACATCAGCTACATCAACGCCCACGGCACCTCCACGCCACTCAACGACAAGCTGGAGACGCACGCCATCAAGCGCCTGTTCGGCGACCACGCGCGGAGCCTGCTCATCTCCTCCACCAAATCGATGACCGGTCACATGCTGGGCGCCACCGGCAGCGCCGAAGCCGCCTACACCGTCATGGCCCTGAGGAACGGGTTCATCCCGCCGACCATCAACCACGAATTCCCGGACCCGGAATGCGACCTGAACTACGTGCCCAACATCGGCGTGGCCAGGGTCATGGAGTACGCCCTGAGCAACTCCTTCGGCTTCGGCGGCACCAACGGCACGCTGGTCTTCCGCCGCGCCAGCGAATAGGCGAGCGCCAGGGTTCACTTCCGCCGACGCTCCGGGCGGCAGGCGATTCGTCCCCAGATCCGGCGAGGCCAACCTTCCGCCGGCTCGTCGCATCCCTTTTCCGGTGGCGGATCGTTGCCGGAGTGAAGTGAGGTTCCCATGGAACTCGAAGCGGCCGGCCGGGAGCGAATCCGGTTCTGGACCACGGTTTCTCTCCTGGCGATCCTTTCGTTCGCCCTGCACCTCGCGGTCAACGCCCTCGGCGGTTACGGCTATTTTCGCGACGAACTCTACTACATCGCCTGCAGCCACCGGCTGGCCGCGGGCTATGTCGACCACCCCCCCTTCTCCATCTTCGCCCTGGCCGGCGCCCGGCTTCTGTGGGGAAGCTCCATATTCGCCATCCGCCTCGTGCCGGCCTTGCTTTCCGCCCTCTCCATCGGGCTCCTCGGGTTGCTGGTCCGGCGCCTGGGCGGGGGCCGAAGCGCCGTAACGCTGGCTGCCCTGGCCTTCATCGCCAGCCCGCAACTGCTCGCCACTCACTCCTATTACTCGATGAACGGCTTCGACATCCTTTTCTGGCTGCTGGCCATCCATCTCCTGCTGATGATCCAGGAACGCGGCGGAAAGGGCCTCTGGCTGGGCCTCGGCCTGACGCTGGGCCTCGGCCTCCTCAACAAGACCAGCGTGCTGTGGCTCGGTGCCGGCATCGCCGCCGCGGTCCTGCTGACCGAAACGCTGCGCCCCCAGTTGAAAACCCCGGGGCCCTACACCGCTTTCGCGCTGGCCCTGGTCGTGTTCTCGCCCTTCCTCATCTGGAACGCGCTGCACGGCTGGCCGCACCTCGAATTCATGCACAACGCGGTGGCCAACAAGTACGCGACGCTCACCCGAAGCCGCTTCCTGCTCGACCAGGTCCGGGCCATGAATTCGTCCACCTTCCTGCTCTCCATCCCCGGCCTGCTCTGGTGCTTCTTCTCCCGACCGGGCCGCCGCGCCCGGGCCATCGGCATCGTCTTTCTTTGCGTCCTGGGGATGCTGCTGGCCAACCCTCACACCAAGGCGGAGTACATGGCCGCGGCCTACCCCCTGCTCTTCGCCTGCGGCGGGGTGGCCATCGCGGCGCTGCGGCGGCCCTGGCGCCCCATGGCCATCGGCGGCCTGGCGGCGCTCCTGCTCGCCTCCGGATGCCTGCTCGCCCCTCTGGCCATGCCACTCCTGCCGGTGGACCGATACCTCGCCTACGCTCGGACTCTGGGGGTGGCGCCGGCCACGGCGGAGGGCAAGCAGTTGGACGACCTGCCCCAGTTCTTCGCCGACATGCACGGCTGGGAGGAGCTGGCCCGGAGCGTCTCCAGGGTCTATCTGACCATCCCGGAGCCGGAGCGGCGCACCTCCGTGGCCTTCGTCCACAACTACGGCGAAGCCGGGGCCCTGGAGCTCTATGCCCGCCGCTATCCCCTGCCCCGGGTCATCTGCAACCACAATGCCTACTGGTATTGGGGGGTCGGCAAAACCCCGATCACTACCTTCATCCGCCTGGGGGGGGCCCGGGAAGACTATTTCGAATCATACCGCGAGGTCACCCCGGCCGGGGTCCATGCCTGCCCCCACGTCATGCCCTACGAGAACCACCTGAACATTTTCATCGCCCGACACCGCCGGGTCCCCATCGAATCGGCCTGGGGGGAGTACAAACACTTCGACTGAATCCCGAGCCCGGATGCTGCCGCCCCGGACAAAAGCGAAAATGCCGGATCGGGGAACCGGGGGCGGGGTTCAACCGGCGGGCGCCGGGGCCGGCTTGTAGGCGTCGATGGTCTCCCGGGTCAGGTTGGTGGCCGTCTCTGGATCCAGGCCCACCATGGCCTCCAGGATCTTCCCTGCCTTCTTGCCGCTGAGCTTTCTCAGGATCAGGGCGGCAGTCTTGGCGTCGCGCCCGTAGAGTTTGACCATGAGTACGGCGGCACTATCCGGATCGACGCTCTCGAAGGTCTCGATCATCTGCCGGTCGACGACCCGGGCCTCGATGCGGGCGGTGAGATCCCGCTCCTGCTTCTGGACCGCCGTCAGCCGCTGCTGCAGGTCGGCGTTGCGCCTCTCCAGCTCCGCCTCGTAGACCCTCAGCTGGCCTTCGCGGTCGTCCAGGCTCGCCTGGCGGGCCGCCAGCGCGGTGCGCTCCTTCTCGATCTCCTCGAGCAGGCGGGCCGCCGCCCGCGGATCGCTCTCGGCCCGAAGCAGTCCGCGCCCGCCCAGCAGGTAGATCAGGCCCGCCCCCAGCAATCCCGCCACGATCGGCAGCACCAGCCAGCCCCGCTTTTTCATGTTCGTCCCTCCCGCGCTTTCTTGGCGATGAACAGGTCGTCCTGGGTCTTCTGTTCCTCGCGCTCCGCCTCGCGCACCCAGGCGGCGCGCTTCTTCTGCTTCAGCCGGCGGATGACCTCGGCGTCGCGGCGGCGGCGGTGCCAGTCGGCCAGCCTCTGCTCCGCCTCGGCGTCCCGCTCCAAGACGACCGATGCCTGACGCTCGCCCAGGTCGCGCAACTGCGCCGCGCAGCGGCTCAGCAGTTCCAGCCAGCGCACGTCGGCGACGGCCCCCGGGCGGACCTCGTGGCGGCGCAGGAGGGCCGCCCGGCTCTGCTCGATCTCCCGCAGGCGCTCGCGAGCCTGGTTGCGCTCGGCCAGCGCCCGCCGGTACTCGTTCTCCGCCAGGCCCTCGAGCCGCTGCCGGTAGCCGAGCAGGGTCTCGAGATGGAAGACGAAGCGCCTCATGCCAGGGCCCCCTGCAGGCCGCGGACCGTGTTTTCCCACGGGGCCTTCTCGTACACCCCCTGCATGAGAAATCGCTGGATGGCCTCGATGCGCGCCAGGGCCTCGTCGATCTTGGGATTGGAGCCGCGCGCGTAGGCCCCGATGTTGACCAGGTCCTCGGCCTCGCGATAGACGGCCAGCAGTTCGCGCATGCGTCCGGCCGCCCGGCGGTGCTCCTCGCCCACGATGTCGGCCATGAGACGCGAGATGGAGCCCAGCACGTCGACGGAGGGATAGAAGTTGCGGTGCGCCAGCTCGCGCGCCAGCACGACGTGGCCGTCGAGGATGGATCGGGCGTGGTCGGAGATCGGCTCGGTGATGTCGTCGCCCTCCACCAGCACCGTGTAGATGCCGGTGATGCTGCCCTGGCGGCTGAAATTGCCGGCCCGCTCCAGCAATTTCGGCATCATCTGGAAGACCGATGGCGTATAGCCCTTGGTCGATGGCGGCTCGCCGGCCGACAAGCCGACCTCGCGCTGGGCCATGGCCAGCCGGGTGATGGAGTCCATCATCAGCAGCACGTGCTGCCCCCGGGCGCAGAAGTACTCGGCCAGGGCGGTGGCGGTGAATGCGCACAGGATCTTCAGCAGCGGCGGCTCGTCGGAAGTGGCCGCCACGACCACCGATCGCTTCAGGCCCTCCGCGCCGAGGCTCTTGTCGATGAAGTCCTTCAGCTCGCGGCCGCGCTCGCCCACCAGGGCGATGACGTTGATGTCGGCGCTGGTGTTGCGGGCGATCATGCCCATCAGCGTGCTCTTGCCCACCCCGGAGCCGGAGAAGATCCCGATCCTCTGCCCGCGGCCCAGCGTGCACAGGGCGTCGATGGAGCGCACCCCGGTGGCCAGCACCTGGCGGATGGGCTCGCGCTTCATGGCGTTCACCGCCGGATGGTAGACGTCCAGGCGGTCGCGGCGCGGGAAGTCGGCGCCCCCGTCCAGCGGCTCGCCCAGGCCGTTGATCACCCGGCCCAGCACCTCGGCGGAGACCCGGAACCCGGGCATGCGCCCGGTCGAGTAGAGGCGCTGGCCGTAGGCCAGCCCGGACAGGTCGCCCAGCGGCATGGAGAGGAGGCGGCTGTCCTTGAAACCGATCACCTGCAGGGGCACGCGCGCGGCGGCGTCGTCGAGATGGAGCACGTGGCCGACCGACGCCGGCGGCCCTTCCGATTCGACGGTCAGGCCGACGATGCGGGTGATCCGTCCGTAGATGCGCAGCGGGTCGATTTCCTGGAGGCGCCGGAGCTTGCCGGAGAGGTCACGGGGCATGCTGCAGCTCCTTGATGATCACTTCGAGCTGCTTGCCGGGCTCGGACGACACCTCGCCGCTGTCGGTGACGATGCGGCAGCCGCCCCGTTCGACCGTCTCGTCCTTGACGAACTTGAGCGCCCCGGCGGTCTGCAGCAGCTCGCGCATGTGCTCGCGGTTGTTCTGCAGGATGTCGTAGTCCGGGGGGCTGACGTGCACCTCGTAGCGGGAGGCTTCCTTGATCTTTTCGAACCCCTTCTTCAGCATGTCCAGGATGATGTTCGGCGCCGTCTTCACCTCCTGGCCGATGATCTTGCGGATCACCGAGAAGGTCAGGTTCAGCAGCTCGTCCTGGGTTTCCCGGTAGATGGTTTCGCGCAGGTCGACGAGTCCGGCCAGGGTGTCAGCCAGGCGCTTTTCCAGCTGGCGCACGTTCTGCCCGATGGTCTCGGTCAGTTCCCGCTCCAGGCGGGCGCGCAGCTCCTTCTCCTTCTGCGCGGCCAGCAGCGAGGTCTGGGCCTCGGCCTGGCGCAGCTTGTCCTGGGCATCGGCCAGGATGCGATTCGCCTCCGCCTGGGCGGCGCCCACCGGGTCGCCGCGGTTCCCGTCGATGATGCGCCGCCGGTCGGACTCCAGGCGCCGCTCTTCCACCTGCAGGCGGAGCTCGTCCGGCGACGGCGGCGTGAAGGGGCGCAGCCGGGAGGAGGCCAGCCGATCGCGGGCGACGATCTCAGACAACATACTCGTCGCCTCCCGCGCCGCCGATGACGATCACGCCCTCCTCCTCCAGCGCGCGCACGATCTCGACCACCTCGTGCTGCGACTTCTCCACGTCCTTGATGCGGACCGGCCCGAGGTACTCCATCTCCTCCTTGAGCATCTCCACGGCCCGCGACGACATGTTGCGGAAAAACTTCGTCTTCAGCTCCTCGGTGGCGCCCTTGAGGGCGACCGCCAGCGTCTTCTTGTCGACCCGCTTCAGGATCTCCATGATGCCCTGGTCGTCGATGAGCAGGATGTCCTCGAACACGAACATCAGGTCGCGGATGGAGGCGGCCAGCTCGGGCGAGCGCCCCTCGATCTGCTCCAGCACGCTGCGCGAGGCGCGGCGGTCCATGCGGTTGAAGAGCTCGGCCACGGCCTTGACCCCGCCGTATTCCTCCAGGCTGTAGGAGCCGAGGGCTTCCAGCTTGGAGTCGAGCACGCCGGCGATTTTCTTGACGATCTCCGGGGAGATCTCCTCGAGGTTGGCCATGCGCACGAGCACCTCGGCGCGCATCTCCTCGGGCAGCGACGAGATCAGCTCGGCGGCCTGGGACGAGCTCAGGTGGGCCAGGATGAGGGCGATGGTCTGCGGGTGCTCGTTCTGGATGAACTTGGACAGCTGCTGCGGGTTGACCTTCTCCAGCGAGGAGAAACCGGCCGTCTTCTCCATCATCTTGACCAGGCGGTCGATGATCTTGCGCGCTTCCTCGGGTCCGAGCGACTTGATGAGCACCTTCTTGGCATACTCGATGCCGCCGATGGTCATGTACTCGTTGGCCATGGTCATGTTGTAGTATTCCTCGATGACCGCGTCCGAGGTGTCGGCGGAAACGGCGCCCAGCAGGGAGATTTCGCGCGAGATGTCCTGCACCTCGTCCTCCTCCAGGCGCTTGAAGATCTCGGCGGTCAGGTCCTCGCCGAGCATCAGCATCATGATGGCCGCCTTCTGCTTGCCGCTGACGGTCGCCTTGTCCGGGTTGGGGGTGGCCATGGCTTACTTGTCTTCCATCAGGAAGGAGCGGATGAGCGAGGCGGCCGAGTCGGGTTCCTTGGTGGCGAACTCCTTCACCCGATCCTTGAGAATGGCCATTTTCTTGACTTCCTTCGGCTGCTTGTACTTTTCGAGCAGCTCCTTCTCGATCTCGATGTTGTCCCTGGCCTCCTGGATCTGGGCCATGCGGCCGCCATCGAAGGAGGGGATCTCGATCATTTCGCTCGATCCGCGCGGGCCGGAGGCGAGGGCGTGGCGGAAGACGTTCCCCACCCGCCGGGCCAGCGGCCGCAGCACCAGGAGGAACAGCAGCAGCAGGCCGACCAGCCAGGCCCCGGCCCGGATCAGGGTGTTCACCAGCTCCGAGGAGCGGGCCTGGCGGGCGAAGTAGTCGCTCTCGGCCTCCCCGGCGGTGTCGAAGCTGAGGTTGGCCACCTCGACGGTGTCGCCGCGGGCGGCCGAAAAGCCGACCGCCGCCTGCACCAGCTTGCGCAGCTTCTCCAGCTCGGCGGCGCTGCGGGGCCGCGGCGTGCGCTGCAGGGTGCCGCCGCTCAGCCTGACGTCGCTGGCGTTGTCCACCACCACCGCGGCCGACAGGCTGCGGACCTCCCCCACCGGCCGCACGGTGTGGGTGACCCGCTTGGAGACCTCGTAGTTGACGACGCTCTTCTCGCTCTTGGATTTGGCCCCCGACGCCGCCGTGGCAGCGCCGGCGCCGCCGCCGGCCCCCGCCACGTTGCTGGCCACGCCCGGCACGCCGCCGCCTCCGGCGGACGGGCCGCTCGACGAGGAGGTCTCGCTCTGCTCGGACACCTTGGCCACCGCATCCGGGTTGACCGCCTCCTCCTTGGTCTCCACCTGGCTGAAGTCGAGGTTCAGGCGGACATCGGCGCGCACCTTGCCGGCGCCGACGATCGGCTCGAGCAGGTCGATGATCTGCCGCGCGTAGTTCTCCTCCAGCCGGCGCTGGTAGGCCATCTGCTCCCCGGCGTTGGCGTCGAAGCGGTCGGCCCCGTCGCGCGGCCGGGAGAGCAGCCGGCCGTAGACGTCGATGACGGCGACGTTGTCCGGCGTCAGGCCCTCCACCGACTGGGCCACCAGGTGGATGATGGCCGGCACGATCTGGGCCGAAAGCACCGCCCCCGGTTTCAGCCTCAGCACCACCGAGGCCTTGGCCGGCTGCTGGTCCTCGATGAACACCGAGGACTTGGGCATGGTGATGTGCACCTTGGCCGAGCCCACCTCGCGCAGCTGGGTGATGGAACGGGCCAGCTCGCCCTCCAGGGCGCGCGTGTAGTTGATGTTCTGCACGAAATCGGTGGTGGTGATCGACGTCTTGTCGAAGATTTCGAAGCCGACCCCCCCGCCCTCCGGCAGCCCCTCGGTGGCCAGGGCGATGCGCATCTCGGGGATGCGCCCCTCGGGGATTTCGACGATGGTGCCGCCGCCCTCGATGCGGTAGGGGACCTTCAGTTCCTTGAGCTTCTCGACGATGACCCCGGAGTCCTTCATGCTCAGGTTGGAGTAGAGGACCCCGTAGCCGGCGCGGCCGGCCAGGTTCACCACCACCATCACGGCGGCGGCGGTCAGCAGCGCCGCCAGGGCCAGGAAGACCCTCTGGGAGACGGTCAGCCGGGAGAAAAAGACCCGCGCCTGGGCGAAAAAGGGCTTGTCTGCGTCGGCCATGGCGGCTTACACCGATGTGCGCATGATCTCGTTGTAGGCGTCGAGCAGCTTGTTGCGCACCTGCATCATCATGCGGAACGACAGGTCGGCCTTCTCCAGCGCCAGCAGGGTCCCGTGCAGGCTGGTCTCCTTGCCGGAGGCGAAGTCCTGCATGGCCTGGTTGGCCTGCAGCTGGTCGCCGTTGACCTTCTCGATGGCATTCTGCAACACGTCGGCGAAACGGGGCCCCTCGCCGCCCGTCTCGGGCGTGAGCCGGGCCTTGAGGTTGATCTCGTCCAGCTGGCGGCGGATGTCGTCGATGCGGATGTCGGCCACGGGTTACCTCCCGATCTCGAAGGTCTTGGCGACCATGTTCTTGACGGCCAGCACCACGGCTAGGTTGGCCTCGTAGGAGCGCGACGCCTCCTGCAGGTTGACCATCTCGGTCACCACGTTGACGTTGGGGTAGAGCACGAAGCCGTCGGCGCCGGCGTCCGGGTGCTGCGGCTCGTACTTGCGCAGGAAGGGCGAGCGGTCCTCGACCACCGCGCTCACCTCGACCCGCTGGGGCGCGCCGCTCGCCTGCAGGGCGCTCTCGAACGAGCCGCCGGTGGGCACGGCCTGGAAAACGACGTCGCGCCGGCGGTAGGGGCCGCCCTCGGGGGTACGGGTGGCATTGACGTTGGCCAGGTTGGCGCTCAGCACCTCCATGCGCATCATCTGCGCCTTGAGGCCCGAGCCGCTGATGTCGAACAGGGCGTCGATTCCCATGAGCCTACCTCTTCATCTCGTTGATGGCGTTGCGAATGCCCTGCAGTTTCTTGGTCATGAGCTGCACGGCAATATTATATTGTATGTTGATCTGGGACAGTTTCAACATCTCGGAGTCGATGTCCACGTTGTTTCCGTCGGCGCGGCCGGGGTTGGGGTTCTCCCGCACGGCCGCGACCGGAGCGGCCGCGGCGCCCCCGCCCTCGGTGATGTGGCGTTGATCGGTGACCTTCAGCTGCAGCCCCCCGGCCTGCTGGAGGGCGTGGACGAACTCGACGTCGCGCCCCTTGTACCCCGGCGTGTCGATGTTGGCCACGTTGGCGGCCGTCAACTCGGAGCGGCGCAGCTGGTGGTCCAGTTCCCTCTTCAGCATGTCCAGGGTGCGATCGTTCACGCTGCTGATCATGACATTCCTCCATGCCAATCAAGCATATCGCGTGCCACCATCCGCCCACGTTCCACCCGAAAAGAGCCTTCCCTCGGCGATCCGCAGCCACAGGCCAGAACCGGGCTCGGACCCAGGGAACATTTTTCCCCCTCCGGGGAAAAAACGTCAGTTTTTTGACTCGGCCGACTCCGCCGCCCCTCCCCGGGTGCACTCCGCCTTTGCAAGGCTGATTCATTTTCGTTTCACCCGACGTCCTCTTTATGTGACAAAAAAGCGGGTTTTGACTTGAAGTTGCTGGCACTCAGATTGCTTGGTCAAAACCGAAGAGCGAAGATGAAGGAGGGATTCACATGGGGCTCCGCCCTGCCGCCTGGCTGTTGTTTGCCTTCAGTTCCTTTGCCTCGGCCCAAAGCGCGGAGGCACCCGACACCAGGCCCACCCCCGACCTGAACGAGCATGTCGAGGTGGTCAACGTCGAGGTGGTCGCCCGGGTGAAGAAAGACGGCCGGCCGGTCGGCGGCCTCACGAAGGAGGATTTTCTCCTGGAAGTGAACGGCCGCCGGATCGCGATCAACGGCTTCCGCGAGGAACATCGCCGCATCGGCCGGACTCCGCACCCTGACGGTTTCCCGCCGCTCCGGGACGCGTCGAAGGAGACGGAGCGTCTCTTCGTGCTCTGCTTCTGGTTGTGGGACCGGAACGCCGCCTATTCCGACGCGCTGCGCCATTTCTTCGGTGAAATCTACCGTCCCTCCGACCGCGTTATCCTGGCCCACACCCACGGCATCGAAACCATCGACTCCCCGGACCAGGTCGCCGCCAAGCGGACCCGGTTCGAAGAGACGCTGGAGAAAAGCATCGACGCCGACAACATCGCTCGCCAGCAGCTTTACAGCCAGATCGACGACGGCATCAAGGAATACCTGGGGAAACCCGCCTCCGCGGGCGGCAGATCCACGAAAGGCGACTCCGACCCCTCCGGAAGCGGCCAATCAAAAGCAAATAACGATATCCGCAGGGGTCCGCTGCAGAAACTGCTCTCCGATACCTGGAAGGAATTCAAGGCCCGGTTCCTGAAGGGAGACGCCAGAGCGCTGACCCGATTGGCGGATCAGCTGAAGCCGGTCCGGGGAGAGAAATGGGTCCTGGTCTTCCTTCAGGAAGAGCAATTCCCGATCTTCGAGGAGAACGGACGGGTACCGGCCGCCTTCGGCAACCCGCTGGAGGAGATGAGGAAAACGATGGGGGACGAAACCTCGGAATTCGACGAGAGGGTGCGATCGGCTTTCATCAACGCCGAAACCACACTCAATTTGATCCGCCTCAACTGCCGCAACCGGGAGGAGCAGGGCCGATCCCCCTACTACCGGCTCAAGGCGATCCATTCCAACCGCGAGGATGCTTTCCGTCAAATCAGCCAGGTCACCGGTGGGTCCATGATCGACGACAACAACCTGGTCCGGGCGCTGAACCGGGCGGCCGCCAGAGAGGACATCTTCTACGTCATGTCCTTCGCCCCGTCCGACATCAGAAGAAAAATGGAGATCCACCTGGCCTGCCACGACGCCTCGATGACCGTCTACGCGGGACGGCGCAACCGATACCGCGACCCAAATCAGCTGGTTGTAGACGAACTGCGAATGAGCAGATCCACCCTGACCTTCCGCCTCCGCGGCTACGCCCGCCTCTACGAGAACGGCCGCCTTCAGGGCCGGGTGCAGGTGCACATCCAGGCCGGCGGCGCCGGATTGCCCACCCTGGAGAGCAGGCGCGAATTCAGGTTGCCCGAACCCGAAGCGGATATCCCGGTCACCCTCCACCTGCCCCCCGGCCGGTCGATCCGGTTCGTAATCCGGGTGCTTGACCAGATCACCGGAAGGGAACTGATCAAGAAAAGGGCGCTGCAACCTCTCTGAGCCCGGGCGGCTTGTGCATCCATCGGGCCGGTTGCTATAATGGCCGCAGGAGGTGGAGATGAGACGCATTCTGCCGCTCGCCCTGTTCCTGCTGCTGGCCTGTTTGCCGGCCGAAACGCCCCGTCCCCCGGTGGTCGCCATGTGCCAGCCGACCGAAACGCAGATCCGCAACATCGTCGAGTTGTACGAGCGCGACCTCATCCCGCTGCCCCGCATCGAGCTGGTCGGGGTCTACCTGGAGGACGAGGAGACCGACTACCAGCCGGCGCGCGACTACGTGAAAGCGAACGACTTGAGCTGGGTGAGGTTCCGGGTGATCCGCGGCCGGGTGGCCGCAGCCGACATCTACGGCGAAAACGCCTGGACGCCGCAATTCCGCGAGCTGCTCGCCGAAATCGACGGCCTGGTCATGACCGGGGGGGAGGACATGCCCCCCTTCCTGTACGAAGCGCCGGTGAGCCTGCTGACCACGCCCCTGACGCCGAGGCGCAGCGCCTATGAGGTCTCCCTCCTTTCCCACCTGCTGGGAGGCCGCCAGCATGCGTCCCTGAAGCCGCTGCTCGCCGACCGCCCCCGATTCCCCCTCCTGGCCATCTGCCTGGGCATGCAGTCGCTGAACGTGGCCTGCGGAGGCACGCTGCAGCAGGACATCCCCGGGGAGACGTACGGCCTGAAGACCGCCGAGGAGGTGCTGGCCTTGCCGGTCGCGGCGATCCACAGCTCCGTCTATGCCAAGATGGCCAACCCCGGGGCAGACCAACTGCCCCCGGCCTTCCACCCGGTCCGCCTGGAGCCGGGCTCCCCGTTCACAGAGGAGATGGGCATGAAATCCGGCGACCGGCCCTGGGTGCTCAGCTCCCACCACCAGGGCGTGGCGCGTCTCGCCCCCGGCCTGCGGGTGACGGCCCGCTCGCTGGACGGTCGCATCATCGAGGGGCTGCGGCACGAGCGCTTCGCCAACGTGCTGGGCGTGCAGTTCCACCCCGAGAGCCACCGGCTCTACGTCAAGGACCTCTTCTACCGGGAAACGCCCGCCGCCCCCGCCACCCTCAACCTGCGGGCGATGCTCGAGTCGCGGCCGCCTTCGACCGAGTTCCACCGCCGCCTGTGGCGCTGGTTCGCGGACCGGCTGCAGGAGGAAGCGGCGCGACGCGGGGGGGGTCAGCGAAGCCCCGGATAGAGGCTCCTCGTTCCGATCGTCGGGGCAGGAGAATTCCCGCCCGGGACGGGGCCGCCGTCCCGTTCACTCCCCGTCCAGCTCCACCGAGGCCACGTCGTCGCGGCTCACGCCGTGCCAGCGGCACCCCTTGCGCGTGCAGATGCGAAACTCGATCAGCTTCCCGGGGGAGGCCACCATGGTGGTGGCGGTGGGCGCCGCGCATCTCGGGCAGGGCTGCTCCGGCTGCCGCAGGGTGGAGTTGCAGTGGAAGCAGCGCAGGTCGGCCAGCACCGCCCCCTCCTCCAGCGGCAGCGACGTCGTGTGGGTGAAATCGTTCAGGTAGGGGCTGAGGTAGAGCTGCCCCGCCTGGCCGTCACCGCGGGTGATGGAAAATTTCCAGGCCCCCTCGGCGAGCAGCGAGCGGCGGCAATAGGGGCAGTAGGTGAGCAGGCAGGTGCCGGCGCGCAGGAGCGACTGGGCCGCCTCCTCGCTGCTGGAGGCGAACACCCGCTCGTGGGTTTTCCCGCCTCCCGGGCCGGCCAGCACGGAGTCGGACTCCTCGTGCAGCATGCGCATCGCCAGGTCGAGGTCCTCGAATTCGATCAGGTGCTTGCGGCAGCCGCGCCGGGAGCAAAAGCTGATCGAGCCTCCGTTGGCCATCTGCAGGGTGACCAGCGGCGCGGAGCAGGTGGAGCAGGCGGCGTGGCCGATGATCTCGCCGTTGCACTCCGGGCAGAAGAAGTGGGCGATGGTCTCGGCGGGGATCTCGAAGCTGGAGGTGATGTTGGGACTCCCGTAGACGGAGGAGAGGCGCACCACCCCGCGCTGATCGCCCACCGAGACGTTCAGCTTGATGCTCGGCGAGTTGTCGATGAGGGTACGATTGTCCATCAGCGAGGCCCCGCACAGCGGGCAGTTGACCGTCAGGGCGGTTATGGTGTGCATGCGCGCTCCTTCAGGCGGGATACTTGAACTCGATGTAGTCCTTCAATTGGCGGATCTCCGACTCCCGGCTCACCAGCAGCGCCTTGACGATGTCGCCGATGGAGATCATGCCCACCGGCTTGTGCTCGGCCTCGTCGACGACGGGCAGGTGACGGATGTGCCGGTCGGTCATCAGGGCCATGACGTCGTTGATGTCGGCGTGGGGGTGGGCCACCAGCAGCTTCTCGCGCGGCGTCATCACCGCCTTCACCTCCATTCCGCGGATGTTGCCGGCGCTGCCGTGGCAGTGGCGGATGATGTCGCGCTCCGTGATGATGCCCTGGACCGCATCCGAATCGTCGACCACCAGCAGGGCGCCGATGTTCTTCTCGGACATGACCTGCAGGGCGTCGTGGATGATCGCCCCGACGTGAACCCGGTAGATCGCCTTGCCTTTCGACTTCAGCACATCTTCGACATTCATGGTAGCCTCCTGCTGAATGATAGTTCAAACGCAGAACGGATTCAACCGTCCAGTGCGGACTCCCGGAAAGACGGCCGATCACCCCGATGGGGCCGCTCGGCCAGGCCAGCCCGATCTCGTGAAACCGAAACCGGGATGCATGCAGAAAACGATCCGGCGTCCGCATCCTATTGACAAACTAATTCGTTTCTGTTAATATGTTAACGGATGATCAAGATACTTCGTTTCGGGCGCTACCTGGAAATCATCGACAAGCTTCCGGGTGACAAGTCCCACATCTCCTCCTCCGAGCTGGCCTGGCTGGCCGGGGCCACCCCCTCGACCGTCCGCCAGGACTTCTTCACCCTGCTGGAGACCAAGGGGCGCTCGAAGCGCGGCTACGAGATCGCTTCGCTGCGCGCCAACCTGATGCGCATCATCGGCCTGGACCACGTCACCCGTATCGTGGTCATCGGCGCCGGCAAGATCGGCCGGGCCATCCTCGGCTACCGCGGCTTCTCCCGGCTCAACATCCACATCGTGGCCTTCTTCGACCGCCAGTCGGAGCGGATCGGACAGGCGGTCGACGGCGTCCCGGTGTACGACATCGACACCCTGGGCGACTACCTGCGGCTGCACCCCGACGTCCAGATCGCGGTCATCGCGGTCCCCGAGGACCAGGCCCTGAAGGTGGCCGACTATGCGGAAAAGCAGGGCATCCGCGCCCTGTGGAACTTCGCGCCGGTGATCTACCGGCCGGCCGGCGACACGATCGTCGAGGACGAGTACGTCGGCCAGACCCTGTACAAGCTGATCTACAAACTGAAACATAAATCGGCAACCAGGAGGGAATCCATGGACATCCTCGTCTGCGTCGGCAGCTCGTGCCACCTGAAGGGGGCGGAAGACGTCATCAAGCAGTTCCAGCAGCGCATCCAGAAGGAGAAGCTGACCCGCAAGGTCACCCTCAAGGGCAGCTTCTGCCAGGGAAAGTGCTCCGAGAGCGGAGTCACCGTGCGCATCGGCGAGGAGTTCTTCAAGACCACCCCGCAGGAGGCCGCCTCCTTCTTCGACGCCGCCATCCTGTCCCGGGTGCGCAAGCCGTAAGCGGGGCCCGGCCATGTGGGTGATCGAGACCGACTCCAAGTACTGCCGCGACTGCTACATGTGTCTCAAGCAGTGCCCCGTCAAGGCCATCAAGTTCACCCACAACGCCTCGCGCATCGTGGAGGAGCGCTGCGTGCTGTGCGGCTCCTGCATCCGCACCTGCCCGCAGGGGGCGAAACGGGACACCTCGCACCTGGCCCAGGCGCGCGAGCTGCTGGCCGGCGGCGACACGGTCGTGGCCTCGCTGGCCCCGTCGTTCGTCTCCTACTTCACCACCGTGGACCAGCGCAAGATCTTCTCCCTGCTCCGCCGGCTCGGCTTCCAGCACGTCGAGGAGACGGCGCTGGGGGCCTACTACGTCGCCCAGGCCTCGCGCCGCGAGCTCGGGAAAGGCCCGGGGTTCCGCATCGGCTCGGCCTGCCCCTCGTCGGTCTACCTCATCGAGAAATACTTCCCCGAGTACATCCCGCACCTGTCCCGGGCCGTCTCGCCCCTCATCGCCCACGCCCGCCTGATCAAGCAGCACTACGGGCCCCGGACCCGGGTGGTATTCATCTCCCCGTGCGCGGCCAAGAAGAACGAGGTGGCCGAGAAGCAGTTCCACGGCCTGGTCGACCTGGCCCTCTCGTTCCGGGAGCTGGAGGAGTGGGCGGCGGCCGAGGAGATCGACCCGGCCATCATCCCCGACGCCGACGTCGACCGCCCCGTCCCGGGATACGCCCGCCTCTTTCCGCTGCGCGGCGGCATCCTCAAGACCGCCGACCTGGACGGCGGCTACACGTCCACCGAGCACCTGGCCATCTCGGGAGCGGTCAACATCATCAACTTCCTGAAGTTCTTCAGCACCCACCGCTACCCCGGCCTGAAGTTCATCGACTTCCTGATGTGCGAGGGCGGCTGCATCAACGGCCCCCTCGGCTGGAAGGCGCTCAACCCCATCAACCGGCTCAAGGTGGCCGAGTACCAGGTGGCCAGCGGCGTGACCGCCCCGCCGGCGCCGGCCATCGACCTGGACGCGCTCCTGGACCGCCGCTACAGCGACCGCAAGGTGGGCTACCCCATGCCCGGCGAGTCCCAGGTGCGCGAGATCCTGGCCAACATCGGCAAGACCAGCAAGGAGAGCGAGCTGGACTGCGGCGCCTGCGGTTACCCCACCTGCCGCGAGAAGGCCATCGCCGTCTTCCAGGGCATGGCCGAGCCGGAGATGTGCCTGCCCTACATGCGCCAGAAGGCCGAGAGCATGGCCAACCTGATCGTCGAGAACACCCCCAACGGGGTGGTCATCGTCAACCAGGCCCTGAAGATCGTCGCCGTCAACCCGGCCTTCCGCCGCCACTTCGAGATCCCGGCCGAAGAGGAGCTGACCGGCCGCAACCTGGACCGCTTCCTGGCCGACGTCGAGCCCTTCGCCCGCGTCTTCGCCAGCGGCCAGATCGGCGTCCACAAGTTCCATGTCGACAAGCCGGACAAGTGGTTCGGGCTGATCACCTTCCACATGTCCGAGGAGAACTTCGTCGGCGGCATCTTCCAGGACCTGACCGCGACCGAGCAGCAGCGGCACGACCTGGAGAAGATGCGCGGCGAGATCGCCGAGCGCACCCAGGAAGTCATCCTCAAGCAGATGCGCGTCGCCCAGGAGATCGCCTCGCTGCTCGGCGAGACGACCGCCGAGACCAAGGCCCTGCTCTCCCGGCTGGCCCGCCTGCTGGCCGAAAGCGCCCCCCATGCTGACACTTGAACTGGACTACCAGCAGCTGAACAAGCACGGCGAGGAGATCTGCGGCGACCGCGTCTCGGTCGACCACCTCGGCGACGGCTCCAAGATCGTGGTCATGTCCGACGGCCTGGGCTCCGGCATCAAGGCCAACATCCTGTCGTCCCTGACCACCAAGATCATTTCCACCATGCTGCGCGAGGGTTGCACCATCCAGGACGTGGCCGACACCCTCAACCAGACGCTGCCGGTGTGCAAGGTCCGCCAGCTGGCCTACTCCACCTTCACCGCCGTCCGGGTGCGACCCGACGGCGCCGTGGAGGCGGCGGAATACGACAACCCCAACCTCATCTGGATCTCCGGCGGCCGGCTCCGGCAGGTGCCCCGCCGCGAGATCGTCTACGGCGAGAAGATGAAGATCATGGAGTCCTCCTTCACCCTGAAGGAGAACGACTGGCTGATCATCATCTCCGACGGGGTGGTGCACGCCGGCATCGGCAAGTCGTGGGACCTCGGCTGGAGCTGGGAGCGGGTCGCCGCCTACGTCAAGAACTACCTGGCCAGCCTGGCCACCTCGACCGAGCTGTGCGACGAGCTGATGAAGCTGTGCCGCAAGCTGTACGGCGACGAGCCGGGCGACGACTCGACCGTCGTGGCCATGCACTTCCGGCCGCGCCTGCAGGCCACGATGATGATCGGCCCGCCGCGCAACCCCCAGCTGGACCCCCGGGTGATCGACATGCTGGTCACCGCTCCGGGGCGCCGGATCGTCTGCGGCGGCACCACCGGCAACATCGTCGCCGCCCACCTCGCCCGGCCCATCCGCGTGCTGATGGAGACCGCGGGAGACGGCATCCCGCCGGTCGGCCTGCTGGACGGCGTCGACCTGCTCACCGAGGGCGTGCTGACGCTGGCGGTCGTGGTCGAGAACCTTCGCAAGAACGTCTCCATCACCGACATCCGCCAGAAGAACGACGGGGCCTCGCTGCTGCTGCGCGAGCTGCTGCTGGCCGACGAGATCCGCATCCTGCTCGGCCAGGCGATCAACCCCGCCCACCAGAACCCCAACACTCCCGTCCACCTGGGGCTGAAGTTCCACATGGTGGAGGAGCTGCAATATCTGCTCAGCGAGAAGGGAAAAACCGTCTCGGTAGAGAAGTTTTAGGAGGAATGGCCATGGCCAAGATCATGTACGGCGTCTGGGGCGACCAGGTCACCGACAACCGCGGCAAGCGCGCGTTCGAGATCGACGAAGCCCCGCATTTCGGCGAATTCGACGAATTCGACCACGGCAACGGCATCCGCCTCTTCGTCGGCTGGAAGGGATTCTTCGCCTTCGCCCCCGACGTCAGCCTGCTCGACGCCGCCCGCCAGTACCTGGAGAGGGCGGCCGGAGAGTCGTGCGGAAAGTGCACCCCCTGCCGCGTCGGCACCCGCATCCTGAAGGAGAAATTCGAGCGCCTGGCCGCCGGCCAGGGCCGGATCGAAGACCTGGACGAGATCGCCCGCCTGGCCGAGCACGTCCGCGGCACCTCGCTGTGCGGCCTGGGGCAGACGGCCACCGTGGCCCTGCTGCAGATGCTGCGCCACTTCCGCGACGAGCTGGAGAAGGAGGTCGCCGGCGCCGGCGCCCGCCCCCGGCAGCCCGCCACCACCTACGTCACCGCGCCCTGCATCGAGGACTGCCCGGCCAAGGTCGAGGTGCCCAAGTACATCGACTACATCCGCGACGGCCAGTTCACCCACTCGGTCGGGGTGGTGCTGCAGAAGTACCCCTGGGCGGCCACCTGCGGCCGGGTCTGCGTTCGCTTCTGCGAGTTCGCCTGCCGGCGCACCATGGTCGACGAGGCGGTCGGCATCAAGCTGCTCAAGCGCTTCGTCGCCGACCGCGAGAAGTACGTCACCGACTCCTGGTTCTCGCGCGACCTGATCACCGACCCCAAGCCGGCCGACCTGCGCGTGGCCGTCGTCGGCACCGGCCCGGCCGGCATCTCGGCCGCCTACCACCTGCTGCTCCAGGGCTACCCGGTCGACGTCTTCGAGGCCATGACCGAGCCCGGCGGCATGGCCGCCGTCGGCATTCCCAACTACCGCCTGCCCAAGGACATCCTGCGCAAGGAAGTGAGCATCATCGAGTCGCTCGGCGGCCGCATCTTCTACAACCAGCGCCTGGGCGTCGACTACAAGCTGAACGACCTCTTCCAGAAGGGCTACAAGGCGGTGTTCCTGGGCCTGGGCGCGCACAAGGGCAAGACCCTGGGCGTGCCCGGCGAGAACCGCTCGCTGGCCGGCTACAAGTCGGGCATCAAGTTCCTGCTGTACATCAACCACTACTTCATCAATCTCGGGGTGAAGGTGGAGCTGGGCGACCGCATCGTGGTGGTCGGCGGCGGCAACGTGGCCATGGACTGCGTGCGCTCGGCCCTGCGCATGGGCGTCCGGGAGGTTCACCTCGTCTACCGCCGCACCCGCGCCGAGATGCCGGCGGACCACGAGGAGATCGAGGCCGCCGAGAAGGAGGGCGTGATCTTCCACTACCTCACCCACCCCACCAAGGTCATCGCCAGCGACGGCAAGGTCACCGGCATCGAGCTGGTGCGCATGGAGCTGGACGAGCCGGACGAGAGCGGCCGGCGCGGCGTCACCCCGCTGGCCGGCTCGGAGTTCGTGCTGCCGGTCGACATGGTCATCCCGGCCATCGGCCAGGCGGTCGACAGCTCCTTCCTGTCCACCGAGGACGGCATCGCCATCAACAAGTGGGGGCTGATCCAGGCCGACGAGACCACCCTGGCCACCAGCCGCAAGGCCGTGTTCGCCGGCGGCGACTGCGTGCTCGGCCCGGCCACCCTGATCCAGGCCATGGCCCAGGGCCACCGCGCCGCGCGCAGCATCAACGACTACCTGACCTACGGCAAGGTGCGCTTCGCCCCCGACGAGCGCATGAGCCAGCTGCTGACCGCCTTGAAGAAGCACGACAAGGAAGAGCTGAAACTGCCGGTGCGGCCGCAACGCCGCGTCGAGGTGGCCGAGCTGGACCCGGAGACGCGCAAGCGCATCTTCGAGGAAGTGGAGATGCCCATCTGCGACCAGGACGCCTACCGCGAGGCGGAGCGCTGCATGCGCTGCTACCGCATCTCCATGGTCGTCACCGAGAAATAAGGAGCCCCCCATGAAAGGAACCATCAACGGCAAGACGGTCGAGTTCAGCGCCGGCCAGACCATCCTCGAGGCGGCCCAGCAGGCCGGCCACTTCATCCCCACCCTGTGCGAGATGGGCGAGATCAAGCACACCCCCGGCACCTGCCGCGTGTGCGTGGTGGAAATCCGCCGCCCCGGCGACCCCGCCCTGGTCCTGGTGACCTCCTGCAACACCCCGATGGAGGAGGGCATGGAGGTGTTCACCCGCACCAAGGCGGTGCGCGACACGCAGCGCCTGCAGGTGGAGCTGCTGCTGGCCGACCACAACCAGGATTGCGCGTCCTGCATCCGCCACGGCAACTGCGAGCTGCAGGACGTGGCCCAGTTCGTCGGCCTCCAGCAGACGCACTTCAGCAACCCCGACTACTTCCGCGGCCGCACCGTCGACGTATCCTCGCCGGCCATCCAGCGCGACATGACCAAGTGCATCCGCTGCCTGCGCTGCGTCGCCGTGTGCCGCGACGTGCAGGGCACCGACGTGCTGGTCGTCGCCGAGCACGGCCTGGGCGCCGAGATCGCCGCCCGCGACGCCGGCGACATCCAGGGCTCGGACTGCATTTCCTGCGGGCAGTGCACGCTGGTCTGCCCGGTGGGCGCCATCGCGGAGCGGGACGACACCGAGCGGGTCATCGATTTCCTCTACGACCCCGCCCTGTTCACCGTTTTCCAGTTCGCCCCGGCGGTGCGCATCGCCCTGGGCGAGGAGTTCAACATGCCGGCCGGTTCCATCGTCACCGGCAAGATCGTCACCGCCCTGAAGAAGCTGGGCGCCGACGCCGTGCTGGACACCAACTTCACCGCCGACCTGGTGGTGATGGAGGAGGGCAGCGAGCTGCTGGAGCGGGTCCAGAACGGCGGTCCGCTGCCGCTGATGACCTCCTGCTCGCCGGGGTGGATCAACTTCATGGAGAAGAACTACCCCGAGGTGATCCCCCACATCTCCTCGGTCAAGTCCCCGCAGATGTGCTTCGGGGCCATCGCCAAGACCTACCTGGCCGAGCACATGAAGGTCGACCCGGCGCGCATGCGGGTGGTGTCGATCATGCCCTGCACCGCCAAGAAGGAGGAGGCCGAGCGCCCCGAGTTCCGGCGCAACGGCCAACCCGACGTGGACGTGGTGCTGACCACCCGCGAGTTCGCGCGCCTGCTCAAGCGCGAGGGGCTTTGGCTGCCGGCCCTGGAGGAGTCCGACTTCGACAACCCCTGGATGGGGGAGTACACCGGCGCCGGTGCCCTCTTCGGCACCACCGGCGGCGTCACCGAGGCGGCCCTGCGCACGCTGCACTACCTGGTCACCGGCCAGGAGCTGAAGGCCATCGAGGTGACCCAGGTGCGCGGCACCGCCGGGGTGCGCCAGGCCGAAGTGCCCCTGGGAAAATACGGCACCGTGCGCATCGCCATCGCCCACGGCACCCGGGCGGCGCGGCCGCTGGTCGAGGAGGTGCGCGCCGGCACCTCGCCCTACGCCTTCATCGAGGTCATGGGCTGCCCCGGCGGCTGCATGGGCGGCGGCGGCCAGCCGCGCAACAAGAAGAACTACCAGACCTTCTGGCACCCCCGCCAGACGGCCATCTACGAGGCCGACCGGCTCATGCCCATCCGCCAGTCGCACAACAACCCGCACATCCAGAAGATCTACCGGGAATTCCTGGGCCAGCCCCTGTCCCACCGCTCGCACGAGCTCCTGCACACCCGCTACGCCAGCCGCCAGCGCCACGTGCGCCACTCCATCCGCGAGATCTGGCAGGAGATCCGGGCGCGCGGCATCTGACGAAATTTTTCTCTTCACCCCGGCCCCCCTCCCCCTCCCGGGGGGCCGGGTATTTCCCCCGACCGGGACTCAGAACAGGGTGTAGATGAACGGGGCAATGGCGCTGCCTTCGGCCAGGAAGAGGAGCACGCCCACCAGCAGCAGCACCAGCAGCAGCGGGATAAGCCAGTACTTCCTGCGCACGCGCAGGAACTCCCACACTTCGCCCAGGATGCTCAGTCTGCCCATCTTCGCTCCTTCAGAATTGCTTGTCGAGATTGCCTGGAGGCAGTCCCTCTTCCCAGTAGCTGTCGCGGCCCCGTTCCGGGCCGGCGGGCAGGAACGGCCGTCCGGCCAGCCGCAGGGCCAGGGCGAGGGGCGTCAGGAGCAGGAAGTATACCAGCGCGGCCAGCAGGGCGAACAGCAGCCGGCCCAGCCGCCCGCCGGCAGCCTGGGCGATGCGGACGAGCGGCCCGAAAAGCCCCGGCCGGGCGAGGGCGAGGAGCAGCACCACGCCGGCGGCCGCACCGCCCGCGGCGCCGGGGCGGAAGCGGACCAGGCCGAGCAGCACCGTCACGAGGAGCAGGACGAACAGGCGAACCTGGCTGGAAGTAAGCGTCGGTTGATTCATGGTCAGTCGGGGGGAAACTCCTTCATCCACTCCTCGTCCACATGAATGAAATCTGCCGGCTGCTTCTCCAGCAGGAAGGTCTCCAGCACCAAGGCGTCCAGGTTGGTGCGCATGTAGCAACGGAAGGCGTCCTGGGGCGTGTTGACGATCGGTTCGCCCCGGACGTTGAATGACGTGTTGATGATGACCGGGCAGCCGGTCAGGGCATGGAACTCGGAGATCAGTCGGTGATAGACGGGATTGGTCTCTCGGTGCACCGTCTGCAGGCGCGTCGACCCGTCCACGTGAGTGACGGCCGGGATGAGCGAGCGCGCTACGCCGAGACGCGCCAGCCCGCGCCGGCCGGCGTCGGCGGCATCCACCGCGAGACGCCTGTCCCCGTGCACCGGCTCCACCAGCAGCATGTAGGGAGAATCCACGGTGGTCCCGAACCAGGCGCCGGCGTGCTCGGCCAGCACGGAGGCGGCGAAGGGTCGGAATGACTCGCGGAACTTGATGCGCAGATTCATCCGTGACTGCATCTCCGGCGACCGCGCGTCGCCCAGGATACTGCGGTTGCCCAGCGCCCGCGGCCCGAACTCCATGCGCCCCTGGAAGAAGCCGACGATCTTCTGCCCGGCGATCAGGCCCGCCACGCGACGGCAGATCTCGTTGCGCGGCAGTTCGCGATAGGAGACGCCCAGCCCGTCGAGGAACGCCCGGATCTCATCGGCCGAGTAGGCGGGGCCGAGCAACGACCCCTTCTGGAGATCCCCGTCCCGCGGCGGAAGACGCTCCCCGCCGGAGCGGCGATGCCAGGCCAGCAGCGCCGCTCCCAGCGCCCCGCCGGCGTCCCCGGCGGCGGGCTGGATCCAGAGGCGGCGAAAACGTCCGGAGCGGCGGATCCTGCCGTTGGCGACGCAGTTGAGGGCCACCCCGCCCGCCAGGCAGAGATTGTCGCTGGGAATCGTGTCGCGGGCGTGAGCGGTCACCCGCTCCAGAATCTCCTCCGTCACGGCCTGCACCGATGCCGCCAGGTCGGTGTCGACGTCGCGCAGCCTGGAGTCCGGGGCACGCCGGGAAACCCCGAACAGGCGAGCGAAGCGCCGATGGGTCATGGTCAGGCCTTTGTGGAAGTGGAAATAGTCGAGGTTGAGCCGGAACGATCCGTCCGCCTTCACGTCGACCAGCTCGCGCCGGATGAGGTCCCGGTAAACCGGTTCGCCATAGGGGGCCAGGCCCATCAGCTTGTATTCGCCGGAATTCACCTTGAACCCGGTGAAATAGGTGAAGGCGGAATAGAGCAGCCCGAGCGAGTGGGGATAGGAGACGGATTTCAGGATGCGGACATCGTTTCCCTCGCCATGGGCCAGGGCCATGGTCTCCCACTCCCCGACGCCGTCCACGGTGAGCACCGCCGCCTCCGCGAAGGGCGACGGGAAGAAGGCGGAGGCGGCGTGGGCCTCGTGATGCCGGGTGAAGAGCACCGGCAGGTCGGGGCACCCCAGCTCGCGGCGCAGGATCTCCTTGATGAAGATCTTTTCCCGCATCCAGACGGGCACCGAGGCCAGGTAGCCGCGCAGCCCCCAGGGCGCGAACTGCATGTGGTTGGCGAAGATCCGCTCCAGCTTCAGGAACGGCTTCTCGTAGAAAACCACCGCGTCCAGGTCGGCGCTGCGCAGGCCGCAGCGGTGCAGGCAATCGGCCATGGCCCGACGGGGAAATCCCGGGTCGTGCTTGCGGCGGCTGAAACGCTCCTCCTGGGCGGCATAGCGGACGTCGCCGTCTTCGACCAGGGCCACGGCGCTGTCGTGGTAAAAAGCGGAGACACCCAGCAGGCGCATGGCGGCATTGTACCACAAACCGGGTTCGGACCCCGCGGGCTGCCGCTTGTGTCGCCGCCGGCTTTGTGGTAGAGACTGGAGGACATCATGAAACGGGCCGCCCGCTGCCTGCTGATCAACCTGGCCGTCCTGGCCGGCCTGCTGGCCGCCGCCGAGGCCGCGCTGGCGCTCGCCGGGGTGCCCACCCTGCACCGGCTGGCCGGCGCTCAACCGCGCATGAAACGGTTGTGCGCCGCGATGGGCGACGCGCCGCTGGAAGTCTTCGACGCCTTCGTCAGCGACGCCGCCGCCATCTTCCATGCCAATCCGCACCCCGGCATGGCGACCCGTGCCAGGTGGAGACAACAGGGAGTCGTCATCAACCGCGCCGGCTTCCGCGGCAACGAATTCGAACCGGCGCCGGCCGGCCGGCCGACCCTGCTGCTGATCGGCGACTCCTTCACCTGGGGCGCGTCCGCCCGCCCGATCACGAAAAGCTTCGCCGACCTCCTGCAGGAGGGCGGCTACCACGTTTACAACGGCGGCATCCCCGGCACCGATGTCGGCCAGTACGCCCGGGTGGCCGCCGCCTGGGTGCCGCGCCTGAGACCGGCCGCCGTCGCCGTCTGCCTCTGGGAGGGCAACGATTTCTCCAACCAGCCGATGCCCGCCCTACCCAACCGCCAACTTCAGTACTCCACCCGGATCGGTTTCATCAAGGGCTACGATGTCCAGGGGCGTTACTTCGCCGACGCCGACGAGGCCGTCGCTTACCTGCGGGCGGCGGTGTGTGGCAGGTGCCGGACGCCGCGGGAATGGCTCCACTACCGCACCCGACTCGGCCGGGCCGTCGACCGTCTCCTCCGCGGTTCCGGGCCTTTCGCCAACCGGCGGCCTGACCGGAGCTGGATCCGCCGCGAACTGCTGCGCATCCAGGAAACCTGCCGCCTCCACGGCAGCGATTTCGTGGTGCTGCTCATCCCCTCGATCCGCCGGACGTCCCCGTTCTTCGAGAATAAGCAGTACCAGCACCTGCTGGCCGGAATGCCCCATTTCCTGCCCGAGGATCTGGAACGGAGCGACTACTGCACCCCGCCCGACAACCACTTCAACAACCAGGGCCATCTCCGGTTCGCCGGATTCGCCCGCCGCGTCCTCGAGAGCCGGGGCCTCCAACCGCCGGCACGGGCAGCCGGCACGGGTCCAGCAGCGGGCCGCTAACGGTCCACGCTGCCGGGTGGGGGGGCCGCGGCCGATTTTTTCCGCCGCCGCCGCGGCGGCCGCCGGCCGGGACGCGACTGCTTGTCCAGGTAGAAGAGGAACATCCCGATGCTCATGAAGAAGAGGCGGCGGATGCGGCGGATGACCCCCAGGGAGAGGCCGACCGAGGCGCCCTCCTTCAGGATCTTCAGGGCCAGCACGTGCACGCCCTCCTGCACCCCCCACTCCCCCGGGACGATGAAGAAGATGGTGTTGGAGATGACCACCGCGGCGGAGATGAACAGGGCGCCGAAGAAATCGATGGGCACGTAGAGCACCCACAGGACGATCAGCACCTCCAGCACGCCGACCAGCCGGGCCAGGAAGTGCAGCCCGGCCACCAGCAGGATCTTCCAGCCGCCGCGGAGGTAGAACAGGCGCATGTTTTCGTCGAGCATGCGCAGCTCGTCCTCGCGGCGCTTCAGCAGCCGCCGCACGGCCGGGAGCCAGCCGAAGAGCCGCCGGCTGGAGCGGTAGAATCCCCGGAACTGGAAGAACACCAGCAGGCCGATGCCGACCACCAGCACCAGCAGGCAGACGATGGCCGGCACCAGCAGGGCCGTCGGCACGTGGAAGAGGAAGAAGGCGGTCAGCACGCCGCAGGCCATGAAGAGCATGCCGGCGGCGAACTCGAAGGTCTTGTCCACCAGCACCCCGGCGATGCCCTCCTTGAAGGGGATATGGGGCTTGATCAGGTAGGCGCGCATGGCGTCGCCGCCCAGGTTGGCGGTGGGCAGCACCGTGTTGAGGGTGTCGGCGATGATCTTGATGCGGATGAAGAAGAGCAGCGGGGCGCGCCGGAAGAGGCTGTTCTGGATGATGCTCCAGGCCCACGCCTGCAGCACCAGCCATCCCAGCTGCAGCAGCACGATGACCGCGAACCAGCCGCCGAAGCGGGTGACGTTGCCGAGGATGGTCTTCCAGCCCAGGCGGTGGATGAGGTAGAAGAAGACCGCCACCCCGGCCAGGGTCAGCAGGTCGCGGAAGATCCTCAGCAGCGGGTTCGTCCGCTTGGCGGGAATGGGAAAGCCGGCTTTCTCCTTCATGCCCGCTCCCCGGACAGGCGCGCCTCGGCCTTGCGCAGGGCGGCCTCGTCGTCGACGTCGAGCCAGAAGCGGCCGCCGATGTCCATCACCCGGGCCCGGCCCGTCTCCGCCAGCACCCGCATGCCGCCGGAGAGCGAAAACTCCCCCCGCCGGGCGCTCTCGGCCAGCGCGGCGAACAGGGGCGGCGTGCAGCGGAACAGCCCGGTGTCGAAGGAGTTGAATTCGGCCAGCCCCTTGCCGATGGCGGCGATGCGTCCGTCGCGGCGGCAGAGCACCCGGGTGACGTCGTCCATGTCCACCCAGGGATGGTCCTGCACCCGGGCGTCGACGGCCAGCAGCGTCTCCCCGTCGGCCAGCGGCGCGGCGGCCAGCGCGGTCAGGATGGTCGGGTCGAACAGGTGGTCGCTCATGAGCAGGAAGAACGGGCCGGCGAAAACCGAGGCGGCGGCCAGCACCGAGAGGCCGTTCGGCTCGCGCCAGCGTTCGTTGTGCACGAAGCGCACGGCCAGGCCGGCCCGGGAGGCGAAGGCCTCGAGGTGGGCGCGCACCCGGTCGGCCTGGCAGCCGGTGACGACGACGAAATCCTCCACGCCGGCCCCGCGCGCCCCTTCCATGACCCGTTCGATGAGCGGCTTTCCGGCCACCGGCAGCAGCGGCTTGGAGTCGGTCAACCCCGCCACCCGGCGGCCCATGCCGGCGGCGATGACGAGGGCGGTCATGGCCTCCATTCTCCGCTCACTCCCCCACCTCGTAGTAGTAGTCGAGCCCGGTGTGGGTGATCAGCTCCTCCTTCACCAGGTAGCGCAGGGTGTTTTCCAGCTTGCTGCGCTGCACGAAGAGATCGTTTTCCGGGTAGAGCCCGGGCCCGGTCAGCGGGCTCTTGAAGTAGAAGGAGAGCCACTCCAGGATGCCGCTCATGCCGGCGCGGCGGGCGAGGTCGGTGAACAGGATGAGATCCAGCATCACCGGCGCGGCCAGGATGGAGTCGCGGCAGAGGAAGTTGATCTTGATCTGCATCGGGTAGCCGAGCCAGCCGAAGATGTCGATGTTGTCCCACGACTCCTTGTTGTCGCCGCGGGGCGGGTAGTAGTTGATGCGGATCTTGTGGTAGAGCCGGCTGTAGAGCTCCGGGTACTGGTCGGGCTTGAGGATGGTGTCGAGCACGCCCAGCTTGCTCACTTCCTTGGAGCGGAACGATTCCGGGTCGTCGAGCACCTCGCCGTCGCGGTTGCCCAGGATGTTGGTCGAGAACCAGCCGTTGACGCCCAGCAGGCGGGCCTGCAGCCCGGGGGCGACGATGGTCTTCATCAGGGTCTGCCCGGTCTTGAAGTCCTTGCCGCATACCGCCACTCCCCGGCTCTCGGCCAGCTCCATCAGGGCGGGGCAATCCGTGGTGTGGTGGGGCGCGCCGTTGATGTAGGGCACCCCCCGCTGCAGGGCGGCGTAGGCGTAGATCTGGCTGGGCGAGATGTCGGGCGAACCGGCCTTGAGCCCGGCCTCGAAGGCCGCCAGCGTCTCGTGGACGGCGCCGGGCTGGCGGTAGCTCTCGGTCGAGGCGGCCCAGCACATGACCAGGCGGTCGGCCCGGGCCCGCGCCCGGAAGGCGTCGATGTCGGCCATCACCTGCTCGGCCAGGTCCATCTTGGTTTTGCCCGTCTTGACGTGCGTGCCGTGCAGGTTCTTGACGTACGACTCGTCGAACACCGCCGGCAGGGGTTCGATCGCGGCCAGCTCGTCCCGGACCCGGTCGAGGTCGGCGGCTTCCAGCACCTCCGCCTTGCGGGCGGCGTCGTAGGCCGAGTCGGGAAAGAGGTCCCAGCCGGTGAAGACCAGGTCGTCGAGCGAGGAGAGGGGCACCAGCTCGCGGACCCGCACGGTGCGGGGGGAGGTGCGCTTGCCCAGGCGGATCTTGCCCATCTGGGTGATCGAACCGAAGGGCTGGCCCAGGCCGCGGCGGGAGGCCAGCACCCCGGCCAGCAGCGTGGTGGTGACCGCCCCCATACCCGGGATCATGACCCCCAGCCGCCCGCGGGCGGGCTCGATCTCGTCTCCTCGGCGAATCTTCTTCATTTCAAGTCTCCTTGACCCGCGCCCGGGGGAAGCGGCCCGCCGCCCGGGATATCCGCATGCCCCGACCCGCCCCGATCACGATCCCGAGCACCATGATGCCCGTATTGTAACCAAGATGGCACACCGGCCGCAAGCCGTGACTCCGGACGCCCCGGGGCGGCGTCTTCATGAAGGGAACTCCGCCGCGCCTTCCGGCCGCCGGCCCAGCCTTCTGGCGTCCCGCCAGCGCCGCCTTTTCCTTGTTCCGCATCCGCACCACCGGGCGGGTTCTCACGGTGAACAACGATTCTATCACCGGAGGTCCGGATTCGGCAAGGAAACGGGGCGCCTCGAAACGGCCCCCACGGCCGATTGACAGGGAACGGCGCCTGTGGTATGGTTCGAGTTCGCGCTGAAAGAGTCGTGACCAAAACAAACAATCGTTTCCTGCGGCGGGGAGTCCTTTTGCCCGCCACGGCCATCCTGCTGACGGCGTTCCTCGCCGGAGCCGCCCCCGAGGAGCGCCGGGAGAACCCCCCGGCCAAGCGCAAGAAGGTCGGCCGGGCCTTCATCGAGCAGGGGCTGCAATCGGCCATCGGCACCTACAACTACTGGAAGAAGTACCACCTGTTCATCGAGGACTGGCAGTTCCGGCTCACCTGGAAGGACCAGACCCGCAAGTGGTTCACCTCCGAGGGGCTGCGCCTCGATTCGAACAACATGCGCCTCAACTGGACCCACGCCCTATCGGGAGCGCTCTACTACAACTATGGCCGCACCAACGGCTTCAGCGCCGCCGGTGCGGCGCTCTTCAACTTCGGCGCCTCCCTCTACTGGGAGTACTTCGCCGAGTGGCGCGAGATCTCGTCGATCAACGACCACATCTTCACCACCGGCGGCGGGCCGGCCATCGGCGAGCCCCTCTTCCAGATCGGCTCCCATTTCCGCGACCGCCCCGGCCTGGCCAACCGGCTGGGCGAGATCCTGTTCAACCCCGTCCTGGCCCTCAACGACCTGCTCGACGGCAAGGGCCGCCCGCCGCGCGTGCCCGCCGACGACTGGCGCGACTTCCGCCTCGGCTTCGGCGGCCGCCACGGCGACGTGGCGGCGACCGCCGACGGGCGAAACCACGCCAGCATCGGCCTGGACATGCGCCTGGTGACGCTTCCCGGCTACGGCCGGGCCGGCACCGGCCGCGGCTACATCGGCCACACCCTGGCCAGCGACCTGCGCGCCGACTTCGTCATCGGCCACGGCTCCGTGCAGGAGTACGGCGTGCGCACCCGCGCCGTGCTGCTCGGCTGGTGGTGGAGGAACGTGCGACTGGACGCCAGCCGGCGGATGCACGGCAGCGAGGCCTGGCTGGGCCTGGCCAGCGGCTGGCACATCTTCAAGAAGCGGGCCGTCGCGGACTACGACGGCAACGACCTGGGCATGACCATGAAGTGGTTCCCGCGCGAGCGGCCGACGCGCTACACCGAGAAGATCTCGTCCATCGCCTTTCCCGGCCCCGCCTTCTCCCTGACCCGTTATGCCGGCCCCCTGGCGGCCCGCATCGATCTGGAGGCGGCCATCGCCTTCAGCATGGTCCACTCCCTGGCCTACAACACCTATACGGGGCTGCACGACCCCTGGGGAGTCAAGACCACCCTGCACAACTGGGGGTACTACTACGCCTTCGGCCCCGCGCTGGGGGCGGCCCTGGAGCTCCGCCTCGGCCCGCTGCGTGCCGCCGGCGAGGCGCAGTACCAGCGCTTCCGCTCCGTGCAGGGGCTGGACCGCTACCAGGGCGACATCCTGGACGACTCCCCGCTCGTCGACTCGCGCCTGCTTCTGGCCGCCGAGCTCACGGCCGCCCTGCCCCGCACCCCCCTGTGGCTGGGGCTGCGCCTGGAGACCATCGACCGGCGCGGCGCCTTCCACGAGGTGCGCGAGCGCCTGAACGAGACCCGCTTCACCTACCGGATCGGGCTCTCCTTCTAATTCCCCCCCGCCCCCCCGTTGCGCCACTCCTCGAAGAAGCCGGAGGCGGACCGCGAACCGGTCGCGCTCCGGGTTCCAGACGGAAGCGAGCTGGCACGGCGCCGTGATTCGGCTCGGACTGCCGGGATAGAACCCCGGAGGAGCCGGCTGGAC
>CAYZNT010000009.1:0-108807 GCA_964479735.1 uncultured Clostridia bacterium | reverse complement strand
ATTCCACCTGGCATGCTGCGGGCCAGGCGCGGCTCCCGTGCGGACATTCCGCAGCCGCGCCGGGTTGACTTCCCCCCATCGCTTTGCTAGGATGACGCAATCATGGAGTCAAGGAGCAGCAGAGGGAAGCGGGAGGGGGCGGCCAAGCCGCTCATATTTGCCGTAGACGACGAACCGGACATTCTCCAGTTGATTTCACTGCACCTGGAGAAGAACGGCTTCCAGGCGCGCGGTTTCGGCTCCGGACGGCCGCTTCTCGCCGCCCTGAAGGGCTCCCTCCCCGACCTGCTGATCCTCGACCTGATGCTGCCCGACATGGACGGCCTGGAGATCTGCCGCCTGCTGAAGGCCAACCCGCGCACCGCTTCCATCCCCATCCTGATGCTCACCGCCCGCGCCGACGAGGTGGACATCGTGCTCGGCCTCGAGCTCGGGGCCGACGACTACATGGTCAAGCCCTTCTCGCCCAAGGTGCTCGTCGCCCGGGTCAAGGCGGTTCTGCGCCGGCGCAGCGCCGCCGCCGAGACCCCGGAGGTCATCGGCGGCATCCTGGAGATCGACCCCCACCGCCACGCCGTCTCCGTCACCGGCCGCCCGGTCGAGCTGACTTCCACCGAGTTCACCATCCTGCAGATCCTCGCCCAGAGCCCCGGCTGGGTCTTCTCCCGCGAGCAGATCCTCGACCGCCTCTGGGGGGACGACAAGTCGGTGCTCGAGCGCACCGTCGACGTGCACATCAAGAACCTGCGCGACAAGCTCGGGGCGGCGGGGGCCATGATCAAGAACGTGCGCGGCGTCGGGTACAAGGTCGAACCATGAAACGCTCCATTTTTTCGGTCTCCCTCCTGAGCCACATGGCGCTGGCACTGGCCCTGCTGCTGCTGCTCTTCCTGTTCAGCAGCCGGGCGCTGGGCGATTCCATCCGCGCGGGTCAGGACGAGCACCTGCAGCACATGGCCCTGGCGTTCCGCGCCGCCGCCGCCGACCACCTGGGCGACGCGGCAACCCTCTCCCGGCTGGTCGGAGAGCTCGGCCGGCAGACCGGGGCCCGGATCACGGTGGTGGACCTCGACGGCCGGGTGGCCGCCGACTCCGAATCCGATCCGCGGCGAATGGAGAACCACGGCGACCGCCCCGAGATCATCGCCTCCCTGCGCGGCCAGACCGGCCGCTCCACCCGCTTCAGCTCGACCCTCGGCCAGCCGATGCGCTACTGCGCCATCCCGCTTCAAAACGGGGATCGGATCACCGGGGTGCTGCGCGTCGCGCTCCCGGAGCGGACCATCTCCCACCTCGTCTACCGGCTGCGATCCCGGCTCTCCCTGGCCGTCGGCCTGCTGCTGCTGCTGGCCCTGATGCTGGCGCTGGCATCCGCGCGCAGCCTGGCCGCCCCCATCCGCCTCCTGGCCGTTGCCTCCGAGCGCCTGGCGGGGGGCGAGAGCGGCGCCCGAGTGCGCCTTCGCGGCAGCCGCGAGATCACCCAGCTGGCCGAGAACTTCAACCTCATGGTGGACCGGCTGGAGGGCACCATCGCCGAGCTGACCCGGCACCGCCAGCAGCTCCACGCCGTGCTCGACTCCATCCGCGAGGGGCTGCTCGTTCTCGACGGCGAGGGCCGGGTCACCCTCTTCAACGACTCCCTGTGCCGGATCCTGGACTGCACCGCGCCCGCCAACCGCCCGTACTGGGAGGTGACCCGCGAGGAGCCGTTCCACCGTCTGCTGGCCCGCGCCCTGGAAGAGAAGCGCGACCTGGAGGGTGACATCGACCTGGGCGGCCGAAATTTCCAGGCCATCTTCCGGTACCTCCCCCACGATGGACACCTGGTGATCACCCTGCACGACGTCACCGGCTTCCGGAGCCTGGAGAAGATCAAGCGGGATTTCCTGACCAATTTCTCGCACGAGCTGCGCACGCCCCTGACGGCCATCAAGGGCTACGCGGACACGCTGGCCGAGGAAGGTCCGGCGGCCGATCCCGCCTACATCGACACCATCCGGCGCCACACCGACCGGCTGATCGCCATCGTCGGCGACATGCTCGCCCTTTCCGAGCTCGAGGAGAAGACGCTGGCTCCGGCATGGGAGAACGTCCAGTTGGGCGAGATCACGGCCAGCGTCCTGCGGCTCTTCGAAAAGCGGGCCCGGGAGAAGGGCATCGCCCTGACGGTACACCTTCCCCCGGACCTGCCTCCGTTCCGCGGCGAGCCGGAGCGCATCGAGCAGCTGCTGATCAACCTGGTGGACAACGCCCTGAAGTACACGGAGCGGGGCGAGATCCGCGTCGCCGCCGAGGCGCACGGCTCCGAGATCGTCCTCTCGGTGCGCGACAGCGGGCCGGGCATCCCGGTGAGGGACCGGGAGCGCATCTTCGAGCGCTTCTTCGTGGTGGACAAGTCGCGCGCCCGCCAGGTGGGCGGCTCCGGGCTCGGGCTGTCCATCGTGAAGCACATCGTGCAGCGGCACCGCGGCCGTGTCGAGGTCCGCGGCGAGTGGGGCGAGGGGGCCGAGTTCGTGGTCACCCTGCCGGTCGATCAGCCGGCGGCGACGCCACAGCCGTAGGGACAGGTTTCAAACCTGTTCCTGTGCCTTTCCCTTCCCCGGAGCCCCGCCCCTTCCCTACGACGGCAGCAACTGGAGCGCCTCCCACAGCAGCCAGGCCACGGCGGCCGCGCCGGGGATGGTCAGGATCCAGGCCCACACGATGCGCAGCGTCACCTGCCACTTGACCGCCGAGGCGTTCCAGACCGTGCCCACGCCGGCGATGGCGCCGGTGATGACGTGGGTCGTCGAGACCGGGATGCCGAGATGGGTGGACAGGAAAATGCTCATGGCGCTGGCCGTCTCCGCGCAGAAGCCGTCGATCGGCCGCAACTTGCAGATCTTCTGGCCCATGGTCTTGACGATGCGCCAGCCGCCCGACAGCGTCCCCAGCGCGATGGCGGTGTGGGCGGAGAGAACGATCCACAACGGGATGTGGAACGTCTCCATGTAGCCGGCGGCGAAGAGCAGCGAGGCGATGATGCCCATCGTCTTCTGGGCGTCGTTGCCGCCGTGGCCCAGGCTGTAGAGGGCGGCCGAACAGAACTGCAGCCGCCGCGACCACTTGTTGATCTGCGGCAGCGGCTGGCGGCGAACCGCCCAGACGGTGGCCGTCATCAGCAGGATGGCCAGCAGCATGCCGAGCAGCGGCGCCACCACGATGAACGTCAGGATGCGCACCCAGCCGGAGACGATCATCACCCCGAAGCCGGCCTTGGCCACCGCCGCGCCGAGGTAGCCGCCGATCAGGGCGTGCGACGAGCTGGAGGGAAGACCCAGCCACCAGGTGAGCAGGTTCCAGGTGATCGCCCCCAGCAGCCCGGCCAGGATGACCGGCGGGTCGACGACGGTGATGTCGATCAGCCCCTTGCCGATGGTGTGGGCCACCGCCGTGCCGAAGACCAGGAAGGCGACGAAGTTGAAGAAGGCGGCCCAGATGACCGCCCGGCGCGGCGTCAGCACCCGGGTGGAGACGATGGTGGCGATGGAATTGGCCGCGTCGTGCATGCCGTTGGTGAAGTCGAAGGCCAGGGCCACGAAGATGATGAAAATGACGAGCAGCATGCCGGCCCCGTCAGGTGTTTTCCAGCACGATGCCCTCGGTGATGTTGGCCACGTCCTCGCACCGGTCGGTGGCCTTTTCCATGTATTCCTGGATGTCCTTCCACTTGATCAGCTCGAATACGTCCTTTTCCTCCCGGAAAAGCCGCGCCAGGGTGCCGCGGCGAAGCAGGTCGGCCTCGTGCTCCAGGCGGTTGATCTCCACCGCCAGTTCCAGGATGCGGGCCGATTTCTTCATGTCGCTCAGCAGGTGGACCATGTCCTGCACCAGGCGGGCGCTCTCCAGCAGCACCTTGCCCAGCTCCACCGATTCGTGCGGCACTTCCTTGGGCTGGTAGAGCTCGATGCGCGAGGCGGCGCCCTCGGTCAGGTCGAGCACGTCGTCGAGCCGGCCGACCAGGTGGAAGATGTCCTCGCGGTCGATGGGGGTGACGAAGGTCTTGTGCAGCCGGGAGATGATCTGGTGGGCCACGCCGTCGGTCTGGTGCTCGATCGTCTTCACCCGCAGGGCCAGCTCGCTTCGGCCCTGGGGCGTGCAGGCGGGCGCGCCGGGGTCGAGCATCTGGTTGAGCAGTTGCACGCCTTCGACGAGGTTGGCGCCCATCCTGTCGAACAACTCGAAGAACTGCTCTTCTTTGGGCAACAGGAATTTGAACATGGAGTCCTCCTGGCCGGATTCCCGAGGCGGATGAAGAGTGGAAGTGCGATCTTACCAGAAAGCCCTTCCCGGGTCAACCCGGAAATTAACCGTTTCTTAACCGGGCCTTAACCCCCCCTTAACCCTTTTTTAATAACATGTTAACATTCCAGATTGACTTCCAGAATTTCCCGAACAAGGAGCCTGCGCATGAAAAGGAACGGACGGTTCACCCTGGCGGTGCTTCTCGCCACCGCCTCCCTGGCCGCCGCCGGCTGCGGCCGCCGGGGAGACGTCGCCACCTCGATCCAGATCAAGGGCTCGGACACCATGGTCAACCTGGGCCAGGCGTGGGCCGAGGCCTTCATGCAGAAGCACCCCGACCTGTCGGTGGCCGTCACCGGCGGCGGCTCGGGCACCGGCATTGCCTCCCTCATCGCCGGGTCCTGCGACATCGCCGAATTGTCCCGCGACATGAAGCCCGACGAGATCGCCATGGCCCGCAAGAACGGCATCGAGCCGAAGCAGCTGGAGGTGGCGCTCGACGGCCTGGCCGTGGTGGTCCACCCCGCCAACCCCGTGTCGGAGCTGACCATGGGCCAGCTGGCGCAGATCTTCTCCGGCGCCATCACCAACTGGAAGGACGTCGGCGGCGCCGACCGGCAGATCGTGGTCTTGTCGCGCGAGGTCAACTCCGGCACCCACCTCTATTTCAAGGAGCACGTGCTGCGCCATGGCCGGGCCGACGGCAAGGAGGAGTTCGCTCCCGGCGCCCTGATGCTGCCCAGTTCCCAGGCCATCGCCGACGAGGTGGCGCAAAACCCCGGGGCGATCGGCTACTACGGAATGGGGTACATCAGCCCCCGGCAAAAAGCCCTGCACGTCTCCCTGGAGCCCGGCGCGCCCCACGTCGCCCCCACCCTGGAAAACGTCATCAACAAGAGCTACCCGATCTCCCGGCCGCTGCTGATGGTATCCAAGGGCCAGCCTCACGGCCTGACGGCGCAGTTCCTCGATTTCGTCCTCTCCCCCGAGGGGCAGAAGCTGGTGGGCGAGCTCGATTTCGTGCCCGTGCGCCGGTAGGGGCCGCGGAGCGATGGGGCTGCTGCCGCGCAAACCGAGGGAGTGGCTGGTCGAGAAGGCCATTCTCCTCTCCGGCGTCTTCTCCATCGTCTTCGTGCTGCTCATCTTCCTCTTCCTGTTGCGCGAGGGGCTGGCCCTCTTCGGCCACGAGGGGGTGGGTGACTTCCTCTTCGGCACCAGCTGGTATCCCATTTCCCACCCGCCCCGGTTCGGCATCCTGCCGCTCATCGTCGGCTCGCTGCTGGTCACCCTGGGGGCGGCCGCCCTGTCGGTTCCCATCGGCATCGCCGCCGCCCTGTTCATCGCCGAGATCGCCCCGCCGAGGCTCAAGGAGACGCTCAAGGCGGGCATCGAGCTGCTGGCGGCGATCCCCTCCGTGGTCATCGGCTTCATCGGCATGATCACCCTGGGGCCGTGGATCCGGGAACTCTTCCAGCTGCCCACCGGCCTCACCGCCCTCACCGGCTCGATCACCCTGGCCTTCATGGCCATGCCGACCATCGTCTCCATCGCCGAGGACGCCATCACCGCCGTCCCCCGCCAGTACCGCGAGGCCGCCGTGGCCATGGGCGCCACCCGGTGGCAGACCACCTGGCGCATTGTGGCCCGCGCCGCCCGCCCCGGCATGGTGGCGGCGGTGATGCTGGGCATCGGCCGGGTGATCGGCGAGACCATGGCGGTGATGATGGTCACCGGCAATGCCGCCCTGATGCCGCGCAGCATCCTGCAGCCGGTGCGCACCCTGACCGCCACCATCGCCGCCGAGATGGGCGAGTCGGTGCAGGGCGGCCCCCACTACGCCGCCCTGTTCGCCATCGGCATCGTGCTGTTCGTCATCACTTTCCTGGTCAACGGCGTGGCCGACCTCTACCTGCACCGCTCCCGCAGGTGACCATGAGCCCGCGCACGACCCAGGCCATCGCCTTCTCCATCCTCTTCCTGGCCACCCTGCTGGTGGTGCTGCCGGTGCTGGTCATCCTGGGCATCATCGTGGCCAAGGGCGCCAGCGCCATCAGCTTGTCCTTCCTCTTCACCATGCCCCGCGCCGGCATGACCGCCGGCGGCATCCTTCCGGCCATCCTGGGTACGCTCTACCTGGTGAGCGGGGCGGTGCTCTTCGCCGTGCCGATCGGGGTGCTGGCCGCCATCTACCTGGTGGAGTACTCCCGCGACTCGGCGTTGTCCCGGCTGGTGAAACTGGCCATCGTCAACCTGGCCGGCGTGCCCTCGGTGGTATACGGCCTCTTCGGCCTGGGCATCTTCGTCACCTTCTTCGGCTTCGGGGCGTCGATCCTGGCCGGCTCGCTGACCCTGGGCATCATGATCCTGCCGGTGATCATCACCTCGACGCGCGAGGCGCTGGAGAGCGTGCCGCAGTCGTTCCGGCTCGTCTCGCTGTCGCTGGGCGCCAGCCGCTGGCAGACCGTCCGCCACTCGGTGCTGCCGCACGCCCTGCCGGGGATCCTGACCGGCACCATCCTGGGCCTCGGCCGCGCCGCCGGGGAGACCGCGCCGATCCTGTTCACCGTCGCCGCCTTCTACCTGCCGCGCCTGCCGCAAACCCTCTTCGACCAGACGATGGCCCTGCCCTACCATCTCTACGTCATCTCCACCCAGGTGCCCGGCATTGCCGAAGACGTCCGCTACGGAACGGCGCTGGTCCTGCTGGCGCTGGTGCTGCTGCTGAACCTGGCCGCCATCCTCGTGCGCTCCCGCTTCCGGCGGAGAAAAAAATGGTAGCCGGCCCCCCCACCCCCCCCAAAATCGCCGTCCGCGGCCTGACGCTGCGCTTCGGCGACACCATCGCCCTGCGCGGCCTGGAGCTGGAGATCCGCGCCAACGAGGTCTTCACCGTCATCGGCCCGGCCAACTCCGGCAAGTCCTCCTTCCTGAACGCCCTCAACCGGCTCAACGATCTGCACCCCGCGTTTCGCCAGGAAGGACGCATCGAGCTGGACGGAGCCGACATCCGCAGCCTGGAGGTCGAAGCGCTGCGGCGCCGCGTCGGCATCGTCTTCGCCCTCCCCTTTCCGCTGCCCATCTCCATCTTCGAGAACATCGTCTACGGGCTGCGCATGCAGGGAGTCCGCGACCGCCGCCGGCTGGACGAGGCGGTGGAGCGCTCCCTGCGCGACGCCTTCCTGTGGGAGGAGGTGAAGGACCGCCTGCACACGCCGGCGATGAACCTCTCCGGCGGCCAGCAGCAGCGGTTGTGCATGGCGCGCATCCTGGCCGGCGAACCCGAGGTGCTGCTGTTCGACGAGCCCACCTCCGGTCTCGACCCGATCTCGACGGCTCGCATCGAGGAGACGCTGCTGGAGCTGAAGCGGCGCTACACCATCGTGCTGGTGACCAACCACGTGGCCCAGGCCGCGCGCACCGGCGACCGCACGGCGTTTTTCCTGATGGGCGAAATGGTGGAGGTGGACCAGACGGGGAAAATGTTCACCGCCCCCCGCGACCCGCGCACCTCCGACTACATCACCGGGAAGTTCGGCTGACATGGACGACATCGCCATCGAAACCCAGGCGCTCAACCTGTTCTACGGGAATTTCCAGGCCCTCATCGACGTCGAGCTGCGCATTCCCACCCGCCGGGTGACGGCGCTGATCGGCCCCAGCGGCTGCGGCAAGAGCACGCTGCTCCGGGTCTTCAACCGCATGAACGACCTGATCGACGGGGTGCGCACGAGCGGCCGCGTGCTCATGGACGGAGTGGACATCCTGGCCCCGGACACCGACCTGCTGGAGCTCCGCGAGCGGGTGGGCATGGTCTTCCAGCGCCCCAACCCCTTCCCGCTGTCGGTGCAGGACAACATCATCTTCGGGCTGGAGATCCACCAGCTGGCCGCGCGCCGGGAATACGACGAGATCGTCGAACGCTCGCTGCGCGGCGTGCTGCTGTGGGACGACCTGAAGGACCGGCTGCGCGAGTCGGCGCTCAAGCTGTCGCTGGAGCAGCAGCAGCGGCTGTGCATCGCCCGGCTGCTTCCGCTGAAGCCCCGGATCCTGCTCCTGGACGAGCCCTGCTCCACCCTGGACCCGATCGCCACGGCCCACATCGAGGAGCTGATGCAGGAGCTCAAGAGGGAATACACCATCGTCATCGTCACCCACAACATGCAGCAGGCGGCGCGCGCGTCCGACCACACCGGGTTCATGTACCTGGGCCGGCTGGTCGAGTTCGGGGAGACGGGCGAGATCTTCACCCACCCCCGGCAGCAACTGACCGAAAACTACATCAGCGGCCGCTTCGGCTGAGGAGGCCCCCCATGGTCCTGCACCTGCACCGCGAAATCGACAAGTTGAAAAAGCAGATCGTGCTGCTGGCCGGCATGGTCGAGCACCGCGTGGCCGACTCCGTGCGGGCCATCGAGACGCGCGACGGCGAGCTGGCCCAGCGCGTGCGCCTGGGAGACAGCGACATCGACCAGGCCGAGGTGGACGTGGAGGAGGAGTGCCTCAAGGTGCTGGCCCTGCACCAGCCGGTGGCCATCGACCTGCGCTTCATCGTCGCCGTGCTCAAGATCAACGGCGACCTGGAGCGCATCGGCGACGAGGCGGTCAACATCGCCGGCCGCGCCCTGCGCATCCGCTCCTATCCCCCCCCCGCCAGCCCCATCGACCTCGCCCCCCTGGCCGAGCGCGTGCAGCGCATGCTCAAGGGGAGCCTCGACGCCCTGGTCAACCTGGACGCCGCCCGCGCCCACGCGGTGCGCCAGGCCGACGACGAGATCGACGAGCTCGCCCACGCCCGCTTCGAGGCCGTCAAAAGCGGCATCCGGGAGCATCCCGACCAGGTCGACATCCTCATCGAATACATGCGCGTCTTCCGCTACCTCGAGCGCATCGCCGACCACGCCACCAACATCGCCGAGGACGTTCTCTACATGATCGAGGGCGAGATCGTGCGCCACACGGAAGAGGCCTGACCGCCGGTTGCGCGAACCCCGGCCCCGGCAGTGCCCCCCGCGCACCGCTGGTCTCGCCGTCAACGGGGAACCTTCCATTCCGTCGGCCGGGATGGAGGGATCGCGCACCGTCACTGCTCCAGCGGCGACATGCTGTCCGGCAGGGGCTCGCCGCGGAGCAGGGCGGCGATGCGGTAGGTGCCGAGCTTGCGCGCCTTGAGGAATCCGTCCCAGGCCGCCTCCGCCAGGCGCCCGTTGTCGCGCAGGTCGAAGAGCCACTCGTGGCAGCATTCCACCGGGCCGGGCGGCTTGATCCCGGCGTGGATCTCCTGCAGCCAGCGCTTGTTCAGCTCCTCGTGGGTGCCGATGGATGGTGCCAGCAGGATCGGGATGCCCAGGCCGCAGTAGAACGAGAGCTCGCTGGGCTTGGTCCACAAAACGTCGGTTTTTCGCAGGGCCCGGTTGAACTTGTCGAGGTAGCCGTCGACCTCGGTGTCGAAAAGGATGTCGACGCCTTGTCCCAGCTGCTCCTGGAGGCCCTGGTCGTGCAGCGCCCGCATCATCCGCTCGAACACGCGCCGCTGGATTCCGGCCGACAGCAGCAGGCGGACCCGGCCGGCCAGGATGCGGGTCCGGAGGCTGGCCAGGATGCCTTCGACCATCTCCGCCTGGGCGCCCGCGCCGCCGACGGCGAACATCACGGTGAACCGGTCAGGCCCAGACGGGGGCACGCTGGCGCCCCCCAGCCAGTGCTGGACGGAATGGCGGTGGTAGGCGAAGAACTTGCGCCGCGGGTCGAGGCGCAGCAGCCGCTCGAAGAGGTCGGCGCGCAGGATCTCCAGCCGCCGCTCGTCGCCGATGTTCTCCTTCGGCAGCGGAAAACCGGTCATGAAGACATTCTCGGCGGGAACCCCGTAGGAGCGCAGGCGAAGGCCCACCTGGGTGCAGGGGGCGAGGTAGCGCAGGCGGCTTCGCTCGGGATGGAGGGGCACCCAGACGCGGTTGAAATCGGCGTCGCAGATCAGCAGGTAGTTCACCACCCCGGCGAGGTTCGCGCGATCGAGGGCGATGGCGGTGGCATAGAAGGTGTGCACCACCGGCAACGGTCGTTGGGCGACCCGCTGGACCAGGCCCTCGCAAAGGCCGCGGCGGCGGATCATCCAGTCGAGGGTGCGCGCGGCCCGGTTGGGGCGGGCCTGGTCCCGCCGCGGGTAATAGGGCCGGATGTGCTCCAGCGCGAGCAGCACCGCCAGGAGGTACTTCCCCACCAGCGGGATGCGCCCGGCCCGCGACGAGATGTAGTAGAGCCGGCGGATCCTCCGCCACAACCGGTACTCCTGCGGGGGGGTGGTGCGCCGCGAGCCGTAGACCAGCACCCCGCCCACGGCGGAATCGCGCAGCGGGTAGGCGGCCCTCTGGTGGCCGAGCCCCATCAGCAGGGAAACCACCCAGGCCGAGCCCGGGCGCTCGCGGCGGTCGCCGGCCGGAACGCGGTTCTCAGGCGCCATCGCAGAGCAGGCTGTCCTGGGCGTTGGCGATCAGGGTGTGCCGACCGACGGTGATTCGGCCGCCCCGCCAGTTCACCGTGCGCCGGAAAAAGGGGGTCAGGTAGACGGCCAGCAGCACGAGATCCTGCAGGACCATGGCCGCGGGGAAGGCCAGGTGGATCCAGATCCGGCGCCGGTCCTCGCTGTTGAGAAGCAGAAAGTTGACGTACTCGACCGTCGTCCGGATCAGGAAGGCGCCCAGCAGCAGATGCATGCCGGTCCGGCCCCACAGCAGCGGCGCCGGCATCGCCAGCGCCAACGGGTTGATCAGCACCTCCAGCAGGTACACGGCCGGCTTCAGGCGGAAGCGCAGCACGGCCCAGCGTGCCAGGCGCTGGTAGAAGCCGCGCACGGAGGTGCGCCGGTTGACGGTGGTCACCCAGGTGAAATTGCTGGATACGCGGAAGCGGCTGGACTCGAACGACTCGCTCATGACGAAATCCTCCGCCAGGTGGTCGCGGAAGTAGGCAAAGCCGCCGAACCGCTCCAGGGCCCGGCGCTCGAGCAGGATCGACTTGCCGATGCTGATCTGCTGGCGCAGCAGGGTCCATGCCAGCAGGACGTTGCCGGACATGAAAAAATTGATGTAGGCGTTCTCGATGACCGCCCCCAGGGTGCGGCTGCCGGTCGCGCGGATGGGCGAGAAAACGATCTTGGCGCCGTGGCTCAGGCACTCGGCCACCAGCCGTTTCAGGGTGTCCGGCGCCACCCGGACGTTGGCGTCGCTGATCCAGAAGAATTCACCGCTCGCCCGTGACTCCAGCGCCTCCAGCTTGTGGATCTTCGGATTGCGGTCGGAGTCGTGGCCGGTGACCGCGATGCGGCAGGAGACGCCGGGGTGCCGGCCGCCCACCGTTCGCGCCGTGACCGCCTCGGCGCAGTCCGGGGCGTCGACGGCGAACAGGATTTCGTAATCGGGATAGTCCAGGCGGAAGAGGGACTCCAGGTTGGATTCCAGGTCGTCGTCCACCCCGCGCAGCGGCTTGAGTATGGAGACACGCGGGTAGGACTGCTGGTTCAGCGGCAGACGTACCCGGCGGCCGCGGCGAAAGGCCGCGGTCAGCCCGGTGTATGCGCCCAGCACCAGCAGCGAAAGACTGAGGACAGCCACGTAGGCGATGGGGATGGCATGCAGGCTCATGCCGGCATCATAGGCTGCGCCGGTTAATTTTCGTTGTGCGGACTGTTAATACGGGGTTAACCACTTGACGGCGCGGGCAGGGGGAAAGGCCACGGTCATCGAGCCTGCCCCAATAACGAGGGAACACTGGAGGGGCTGGGGCTGATCCGGTCCGGCAACCTGGATTCAACCGGGCGGGCCGGCTGGCCTCGCGAACCGGAGCGGTCCCTTAGGCCTCTTCCTTGTGGCGCACGATCTCGCCCTCGACCATGTAAAGGACGTCCTCGGCGATGTTGGTGGCGTGGTCCGCGATGCGCTCGAGGTAGCGGAAGATGCGCAGATACTCGACCAGCGGGTCGACCTGGTCGGGATGCACCTGCATGCTGGCCTTCACCCGCTCGAACTGTCGCCGCACCAGTTCGTCGACGTCGTCGTCGGCCTGGCGCACGATGTGGGCGCGGGAGGCGTCCATGTTGACCAGGGCGTCGAGGCTGTCCTTCAGCATCTGCTGAACGCGCGCGGCCAGGGGGGCCAGTTCGAGCCGGCACTCCGGCCGCGGGAAGTCGTGGATGCGCAGGGCGCGGCCGGCGATGTTGACCGCCTCGTCGCCGATGCGCTCCAGGTCGCCGTTGATCTTGAGCACGGCGACGATGAAGCGCAGGTCGATGGCCACCGGCTGGTGCAGGGCCAGCACCTTGAGGCACTCCTCCTCCACCTCCACCTCGGTTCGGTCGATGTCGGCGTCTCCCTCCCGGACGCGTTCGGCCAGGCAAAAGTCATCGGTCTCGGCGGCCCGCACGGCGTCGGCCACGCGCTTTTCGACCATGCCGGCCAGCAGCGCGATCTGCTTCTTCAGTTTCTCGATCTCCCGGTGCAGGTGCAGGACCATGGGGTGCCTCCTCAGCCGAAGCGGCCGGTCATGTAGTCCTCGGTCCGCTTCTCGCGCGGGGTGGTGAAGAGCTGCGTGGTCGGCCCGGACTCGACGAGCCGGCCCTCGTACAGGAAGGCGGTCTGGTCGGACACGCGCGCCGCCTGCTGCATGTTGTGGGTGACGATGATGATGGTGTACTGTCCGCGCAGTTCGGCGATCAGCTCCTCGATGCGCGCGGTGGCGCGGGGGTCGAGCGCCGAGGTCGGCTCGTCCATCAGCAGCGCCTCGGGGTCGACGGCCAGGGCGCGGGCGATGCACAGCCGCTGCTGCTGGCCGCCGGAGAGGCCGAGGGCGTTGTCGTTCAGCCGGTCCTTGACCTCCTCCCACAGCCCGGCCCGGGCCAGGCTGCGCTCCACGATCTCGTCCAGGTCGCCCCGCCGGCTCTCGGCGTGCAGCCGCGCGCCGTAGGCGATGTTGTTGAAGACCGACTTGGGAAAGGGGTTCGGCTTCTGGAAGACCATGCCGATGCGCCGCCGCAGGGTGACCACGTCCACGCGCGGCCCGTAGATGTCCTGCCCGTCGAAAAGGAGCTGGCCGGACGTGCGGTGGCCGGGAATCAGGTCGTTCATGCGGTTGATGGAGCGGAGCAGGGTGCTCTTGCCGCAGCCGCTGGGGCCGATGATGGCCGTTACTTCGAAGGGGTGGAAGTCCAGCGTGACTCCGTCGACCGCCGGGTGGGCGCCGTAGAAGAAGGAGAAGTCCCGGCACGACACGTGGGCGCTGTCGGTTGCGGCGGCAAGCGTGGTGGGGACCGGAGCCGGGACATGCAGGGAATCGCCATTCGGATTCATCGTCAGCCTCTCATTTTTCTGGATAGCCGGGCGCGGATCAGGATGGCCGCCAGGTTGAGGAGCAGCACCAGCAGCACCAGGGTCAGCACCATTCCGAACTGCACGTGGCGGATCTCGTCGAGGGCCTCGTGCTCGGTGGCCAGGTTGTAGATGTTCCAGGACAGCGCCGGGGTCGGCTGCGAAAGCGTTTCCCACAGCCGCAGCGGGTTGCCCACGGAGACCGCGGCGGTGAAGATGATCGGCGCCGTCTCGCCGGCGGCCCGGCCCAGGGAGATGATCACCCCGGTCAAAATGCCCGGCAGCGCCGCCGGCAGCAGCACCGTCAGCACCATGCGCAGCGGGGAGGCGCCCAGGCTCAGTGCCGCCTCGCGATAGGTCTGGGGCACGGCCTTGATGGCCTCCTCCGCCGCGCGGATGATGGTCGGCAAGACCAGCAGGGCCAGGGTGATGGAGCCGGCCAGGACGCTCTTGGAGGGCGAAACGCGCAGGGAGTGGATGAAGAAGGCCAGCCCGAACAGCCCGAAGACGATGCTCGGCACCCCGGCCAGGGTGGAGACGAAGACGCGCAGCAGGGAGACCAGCCGGCCGCTGCCGGCGAATTCGCTGAGGTAGATGGCGGCGATGACCCCGAAGGGGATGGCGAAGATCATCGCTCCCAGGGCCAGGTAGAAGGTGCCCAGCACCTCCGGGCCGATGCCGCCGAAGAAGTGGGCGTCGCGAGAGACGTCGCTGATGAAGCGCCAGTAGAAAGTCAGCCGCGGTCGGAGCATCTCCGCCAGGTGCTTCTCCAGGTGGGGGAAGAGCGGCTCGAGGGCGGTGCCGGCGAACAGCCGGTGGCGGGGCTCCAGCACCTTGCGGCCCATGCGGCTGCGGTCGGAATAGTCCCAGCGCTCGACGAAGAGCAGCTGGCCGAGCTTCACCCGGGCGCGGTCCCAGCGGGTCTGGCCGTACTGCTGGCGCAGCAGCACCGGGGGGTCGTCGCCGGGCAACGGACCAAGCAGGGCGCGCAGCCCGTCCTTCACATCGCGGAACTCGCGGCGCAGGGCGGTGCGGCGGGAGCCCTCCATCTCGTCCAACTGGGCATCGAACCGCTGCAGCATGTCGTAGACCGGCTGGCGCGCCCGGAGCGCGATCGCCGCCTCGGCGGCCAGATCGGCGCGGTCGCCGCGGTCGAACTGCTCGGCCATCAGCCGGCGGTGCTCGACCGTGGCCCGGAACACGAAGGCGCGGGCGCCGCGGACGACGATCGGCCCCAGCAGCACCAGCAGCGACAGGGCCATCAGGACGATGGCCAGCACCGAGACCCCGGTCAGCGAGCGATCCAGGGAGTGGCGGGTCTTCAGGTCCATGTCAGCTCCGTCCCGAGAGCCGCCGGCGCTGCCGGCGCACGATCCATTCCGAGGCCAGGTTGGCCGCCAGCGAGATCAGCAGCAGCAGCAGGGCCATGGCGAACAGCACGTGGTAGCGGGCCGACCCGGTCACCTGGTCGGCCTCTCCCATGTCGCCGGCGATGGTGGCGGTCAGGGTGCGCACCGGGCTGAACAGGTTGTACCAGGGCTGGGGCAGCTGGGCGGCGTTGCCCGAGGCCATCCACACCACCATGGTCTCGCCCACGGCGCGCATGACCCCCAGGATAACGGCGGCGACGATGCCGCTGGAAGCGGCCGGAATGACGACCCGGAAGAGGGTCTCGGCCCGGGTGGCGCCCAGCGCATAGGATCCCTCCCGCAGCTCGCGGCCGGCCGCCTGCAGGGCGTCCTCCGATACGGAGACGATGGTCGGCAGGGCCATGACGCCCAGGATGACCGACACGTTGAAGGCGTTGGCGCCCGAGGCGATGACCAGGCTGTCGAGGCGCCCGCCCAGCACCGCCAGGCCGCGCAGCAAGGCGGCCGTCAGCACGGCGGCCATCGTCCACTTGACCGCCGGGGCCACGTCCTCGCGCACTCCGCGCGCCGACAGCCCCGACAACACGTAGATCAGCAGCAGGCCGAGCGGGAGCCCGGCCAGCCACAGCATCAGGGACAACACCCGTCCGCCGTGGTTCTGCAGCAACGGGGCGAAGACGACCAGGGCGAAGAAGCCGTAGGCCACCGAGGGCAGGGCGGCCAGGGTTTCGACGACCGGCTTGACCACCTGGCGCACGGAGAAGGGCAGGACGTCGCTCAGGCAGAGGGCGGCGGCGATGCCCAGCGGCACGGCCACCGCCATGGCCCCCAGGGTGACGATGGCGCTGCCGGCGAAGATGGCCAGCGCCCCGAATTCGGCGGGGTGCCCGGAGGGATACCAGGCGTTGCGGCCGAGGAACTCGCCCACCCCGCGCAGCTTGAAGAAGGGGATGGCGTCGCGGGCGATGTAGACGATGATCAGCAGCACCGCCACCATGGAGGCGGCGGTCACGGCCAGCAGGAAGCCGCGGGCGGCCAGCGAGGCCAGCCGCCGCAGGCGGCTGGCCCCCCGGCTCAGGATCAGGTTGCTGGCGTGGTCGCTCACCGGACGCTCTTCGGCTCAGTAGGAGGTGACCGGGATGAAGCCGATCTCCTCGATCATCGCGTGGCCTTTCTTGGTGAGGTAGAGGTTGACGAAGCGGTAGAGGTGGGAACCCATCTTGGGATAGTCGTTGGTGACCATGTAGAGGGGGCGGGCGATGGGATAGGAGCCATTCTTGACCGTGTCCACGGTCGGCACGACGTTGTCGACCGCCAGCGCCTTGACGGTGTTGTCAATGAAGCCGATGCCGATGTACCCGATGGCCGCCGGGGTGCTCTGCACGCGCTGGCGGATGGCGCCGTTGGAACCGACGTACTCGCAGTTCTTGGCGATCTTCTCGCCCTTCATCACCTTGCCCTCGAAGGTTTCGTAGGTGCCGGAGTTGGTGTCGCGGGAAATGATGACGATGGCCGCGTTGGGGCCGCCCAGCTGGCTCCAGTTGCGGATCTTGCCGAGGTAGATGGCCTTCACCTCGGCCAGGCTCAGCTTGGCGACGGGGTTGCCGGGATGGACGACCATGGCGATGCCGTCCAGGGCCACGGTGTGCACCACGGGGAGGATCTCGGAGTGCACGGCCGCCTCGTACTCGTTCTGCTTCAGCAGCCGCGACATGGTGGCCACCTGGCAGGTCTTGTTGATCAGCGATTTGGCCCCGTTGCCGGAACCGGACTCCGACACGGTGATGTTGACTCCCGGATTCAGCTTCATGTAGTGCTCGGCGAAGGCTTTGGCGATGGGGCCCACGGTGGTGGAGCCGTCGACCACGATCTTCTCCGGGGCGGCGGCGGTCAGGAGGCCGCCGGCCAGCAGGACCATCGAAAGGATGCGCATGAGTTTCATGGATTCCTCCTTTTTCAGAACTGATAGTAGAAGGTCACGTTGAAGTAGGTGTCGCCGTCGGGCTTGAGGCCGAGGTCGTTGGCCTGGTAGGTGACCATTTTCAGGTTGGGCATGATCTGGAACTTGGGGTGCACGTTCCAGCCCAGGCCGAGGATGAACAGGTTGGTCTTGTACCCCTTCTCGATGACGATGAAGTCGGACTGGCCGTAGGGCTGCGGCTTGGTGGTCAGGTCGTAGCGGGCCACGGCCTCGAATTTCTTGTTGAGCTTGACCACGGCGAAGGTGGAGAAGACGCCGAAATCGACATCGGCCTTGCCGTCTTCCTGCACCTTTTCCTGGCCGTAGTTGAGGCCGATGCGGCCCCAGTCGCCCTGGTAGCCGGCGAAGCCCTGGAACAGCGAGGTTTTCTTGACCGCCGACACGGTGGCGAAATCCGCCGAGGCCTCGAGCATCAGTTGGGCGCTCGGGTTGACGGTGAAGCGGAAGGCCACCTGCTTGTACTTGTCCGTCTCCTGGCGATAGGAAGAGTAGTTGCCGAACAGCACCGTGTAGTTGAACGTCTTGGCCTTGTCCAGCGACCCGCCCAGGGAGACGCCGAAGTCGCGGGAGGAGCGCACCTTGTAGAGGTCGAAGGCCGTCTTCTCGAGGTGGCGGTAGCCGTAGAACTTCTCGACGTTGGCCCAGGTGAGGGACTCCTGGATGCCGAGCTGCAGCTTGTGCAGCGGCGCGAACTGGTAGGCGATGTAGGCGTCCTTGACGAACGGGGTGATGGACAGCTGCGAGGAGCCGAACTTGGCGTCGCTGTGCATCTCGAGCCGGGCGCGCGCCTTCAGCTTGTCGGAGATGTCGGCGTCGTAGGTGATGTAGATGCGGCGCAGCCAGAAGCCGTTGAGGTCCTCCAGCGCCGGGTTGTGCTGCTTCAGCACGAAGTAGTAGTCGCCGAACGCGTAGGCCGAGACACCGGCCTTCAGCGGAGAGGCGAATACCGCCATCAGGGCCGCTGCGACCAGCACGAAGAGAATCGTCTTTTTCATCCATTTCTCCTTGTAGGAATTCGCCGTTTGCCGGCAGGCCCCATGATGCGCGCGATGGGTTAACGAGGGATGAAAAGACGGTTAATTCCGGGTTAAGCCGCGGCGCCGCCCGGACGGCGGCGCCGCAGGCCCGTTCTGCTGGGGTGGGTCCGGGGGGCTAGTTTCCGGTCACGTCGATCGGCACCGGTTCGAACCCGGGCCAGATGAACTCCGCGGCGGCCGCTTCGAGCGGCAGGGCGAAGACGTATTCGAGCTTGTCCTTGGCGGTGACCGGCATCAGCAGCGACTGGTTGCCGCCCTGGGTGTAGTTGTAGTATTCGCCCAGATCGGTGCCCGCGCCCACGCAGGGATACAGGTTTCCCGCCGGGTCGCGCACCCCGGCCGCCACCAGGAAGTCCTTTTTGATCGGCTTGCCGTTGAGCCGCTCCAGCTCGACGATCACCCGCAGCAGGTAGGTCTTGGGCGTGACGGCGGAGAAGGTGTAGGAGGCGCCGGTCGGCCACTTCTTGGTGATGGTGCGGCCCTCGATCTTCGCCGAGAGCACGGTCAAGGCCCATTCCCCCGCCTGCAGGCGCTGGTTCATCTTGTGGTCGGCGGCGTGCAGCCGGGGCAGCCGGGCGACGAGGTCGGCCACCGAGGCGCCGGCCAGCGGGTCGAGCAGGGTGATGTCGAGCCTCGTGTGCGGCGGGTTGGACTGGCCGTCGGCCGGCACCAGCACGGTGACGCTGCGGCCCTCGCGGGTCAGGTTGAGCAACCCCCACACCTTGGCCTTGTCCTTCAGCGCTCCCTCCTCCTTGTCGGCGGCGAGGGCGGTGTCCAGCTTCCAGCCCAGCGCCTGCAGCTGGTCGCGGTACCAGCCGAAGGCGAAGGTCTTGTCCCCGGGGACTTCCAGCTCGGCGTGGCCCATGGTGGAGCCGGGAGCCAGATCCTCCAGCGACAGCAGGCGCGCCCCGGGGCATACCGGCACGGAGCCGGCCAGCATGGTGGCCGGCGCCACGCCGGCCTCAGCCTGGCTCAGCACCGTGAACGAACCGCTGGCCAGCATCTGGCCGCCGACCCGGAACTCGACGGTATAGGCGCCCGGCTTCCATGCCCCGGGGCTGCGCCGGCCGTAGCCCCAGGAGGTCCAGGGGGTGGTCCAGTCGGCCTCGATGAAGGTCTTTTTCTTCTGGGTCGCCTCGATCGAGCCGTCCGCCCGCCGCCACACCACCTCGATCTCGTAGTCGATGCGCTTCCCCGGGGCGGGCATCTCGAGGTCGATCTCCCAGTTCAGGTAGCGGGTGAGCGACTCGATGAAGTGGGTGCGGTAGTCCCGCTTGCCGTAGGCCGGCGTCTCCCAGCCGCTCTCGAAAAAGAGCACCTTCTTGACGTAGGGCCGCAGCCTCGCGGCCAGGTCCTCGCCGGCGGCGGGCAGGGCCGCGGGCGATAATGCGGCCAGAAGCGCGATGCAGCCGGCTCCGATCCATCGGCGGTGATTCCAGGTTGTCATGTTCTCCTCCCGGAGTGCTTCGGGTCCGACCATATGGGTATCACAAACCCCCGCCTTTTGCCAGCCGCGCGGATCTTCTCTGCTCCTGCCCGCGCGGCCAATACCCTTCCAGCCAGCCGGTCAGCGCCGGGAAGAGGCGGTGGTTGGCCTTCGGGAAGGGCAGGCCGGGAATATCTCCCGGGGTGATCCAGCGGTGCGGGGCGGCGCAGCGGATGCGGCCGCGCGGGCGGCAGGCGAAGAGGGTGAGCACGACCGCGAAGTGGCTGTAGGCGTGGCGCACCGTATCCAGCTCGGCCAGGATGTCGGTCCCGATGTTCAGCTCCTCGCGAAGCTCGCGGCGCAGGGCCTCCTCGAGGTCTTCCCCCGGCTTCGCCTTGCCCCCGGGGAACTCCCAGAGCCCCCCCAGGTGGCCGCCCTCGGGCCGCTGCTGGACGAAGAAGCGGTCGCCTCGCACCAGGGCGGCCACGGCCACGCGATGGGTGGGGACGAAACGGGCCTTCTTCCGCACCGGGATCTTTTCCGTCAAACCGAGGGACCTGGCCCTGCAGGAGGAAGCCAGCGGGCATTCGGGGCAGGAGGGGCGGCGCGGGGTGCACACCAGGGCGCCCAGCTCCATCATCGCCTCGTTGAAGTCTCCCGGGCGGTCGCGCGGGATGATCTCCTGCAGCGCATCGCGCACCCGGCGCCGGGTCGCCGCGGAGCCGATGTCGGCGCGCAGGCCGGCCCGGCGCGCCCAGACGCGCAGCACGTTGCCGTCCACCGCGGCCAGCGGCAGACCGGCGGCGATGCTCAGCACCGCCGCGGTCAGGTACTCCCCGGCCCCGGGCAGGGAGCCGAAGCGCGCGGCGTCCGCGGGGATGCGCCCGCCGTGTTCCGCCATCACCCGGCGCGCGGCCTGGTGCAGGTTGCGCGCCCGCTGGTAGTAGCCGAGCCCCTCCCACAGTTTCAGCACCGCCTGCAGGTCGGCGGCGGCCAGCGAGGCCAGGGTCGGGAGTCGGCGGAGGAAGCGGAGGTAATACGGAACGGCCGTCTCCACCCGGGTCTGCTGCAGCATCACCTCCGACACCCAGACCCGGTAGGGAGTGCGCCGCCGGCGCCAGGGGAGGTCGCGCCGGTTGGCGGCGAACCAGGAGAGCAGGGGGGGAACCCAGGCCACCGGCTCCTGCCGGAGGGAAACCCGCCTAGTCGCCATCCCGCCGTGGAGTCGTCTGGCTGGCGTTCCTCTTCCGGCGCTTGATCTGCTCGCTTGCCCCCGGGTAGAGGGTCTCCATGCACTCGGGGCAGATGCCGTGGGTGAAATCGGCCTGGGAACGGTCGGCGATGTAGGTTTCCACCTGCTGCCAGTAGCCCTGGTCGTCGCGGATCTTCTTGCAGTTGGCGCAGATGGGCAGCAGTCCGGTGAGCTGGTTCACCTGCTCCCAGGCCTGGTGCAGCTCGGTGATGTCGGTGAGGATCACGGTGGTGCCGGTGAACTTCCCCGAGACGTCGAGCATGCGCCGCAGGCGGACCTGGAAATCGCGGCCTCCCTCGCGGCATTCCAGGCGCTTTTCGAACGAAAGCTCCACATGGTCACCGGAGGCGAAGGCGGCGAACTCGGGGAAGAGCCAGGGCAGGGACTCCTGCAGCGGACGCTCGCGGTAGTAGACGGCCCCGGGGGAGCTGCCGGGCAGGAAGAGCGAGACGGCCGCGTGGTTGGCGTTTTCGACCAGGTGGGCTTCGTTCAGCAGGAAGACCGGCTTGGAGAGGCTCTCGAAGATGGTCAGGTACTTGTTCTTCTCGTTGGTCATGGAGCGGTTCTGCGCCTGCAGCTCGGCCAGCCGGTCGCCGTCCCGGCAGGCGCCCCACTCCGAGATGAACCCCAGTTCAACGCGGTCGAAGAAGCGGTCGACGAACCGGCGCCATTCGGCCCGCCGGAGCGGCTCGCCCATCTCTTCGACCAGGTCGACGTAGGCCTGACGGTAGTACTTCATCAATCCCAGGAACATCGGCAGGGTGATGCCGCGCGAGCGGTGTCGCTGCGCCTCGAGGATGCCGAAGGCGGCGGCCGGGTCGCGGGTGTAGTCCTCGTCCGGGCCGAGCTCCCGCGGTCGCGGGTCGCTCTCCCACGCAGCCAGAAGGCGCTCGTTCAAGCCGGCGATGGAGACGCGCCAGGCCTCCTCGAGGGTCGACGTGTAGCGGGTATAGCCGTGGGCGCGGGCGTACTCCAGCACCCGGCGCATGAGCCAGCGTTCGTTGTCCGAGATGAGCCGGGAAAAATCTCTCGTGGCCATTCGGACCATATTGTAACACAGAGGCGGGGGAATCGTATGGGGGTTGCCCTGCCGCCCCGGCGCCGGGGCGTGGACCGCCTATTCGGTATCGTCTCCCGGCAACCCCTCTCCCCCCCCCTTCTTGGAGCGCCTGATGCGTTTGCTCGCACCCGGGTAGAGAATGTCCATGCAGTCGGGGCAGATGCCGTGGGTGAAGTCGGCCTGCGAATGCTCGGCGATGTACGTCTCCACCTGCTGCCAGTAGCCCTGGTCATCGCGGATCTTCTTGCAGTTGGCGCAGATGGGCAGCAGGCCGCTGAGGCGCTTCACGTTGCCGAGGGCGCCCTGCAGCTCGGCCAGCAGCTTCTCGCGCTGCTCGAAGACGCGGGCGTTCTGCAGGGCCAGGACGATCAGCTTGACCAGCCCCAGGGCCAGGTTCAAGTAGCGCGGCAGGTGCTCAGGGAAAGAGATGCCGCCCGCCTCGATCACGGCCAGAGTGCCTTCGGAAGAGCCGACCCGGAGACGGAATCCCTGGCGGTCTTCGAGCATCTCGAACGGCAGATCAAACGCCTCCAGCTCCTGCCGCACCTCCGCCGCATCGGGCAGCGGCGGAGATGACCAAAGCGGACCCGGCCGACCTTCGACGATCGTCAATATGCGGAAATAGCCGGTCGAAAAGAGCATCTTGAACAAGTCGGCGATGCGGGTGATCACGGCTTCCTCCCGCTCCGTGCGCGGAATGTCGCCCAGCAGTTCCAGGGCCATGGCGTAGTCGGCCGCCCGTGCCGGCTCCGGCTCCGGGACGTCGATGGGAGGAGCTCCCCGTCTTTTCAAGCGCAGCCTGCCGATTTCGTTCTGCAGGAACATCCGGAAGAAATCGATCCCGACGGGGAGGGCCTCCGCAGGCCGGCCGATCCAGGCGGACATGTCGGCCAGGTGCGCGCGGCTGCGCGGATCGACTCCGGTATCCAGCAGGAGGAGGCGGCTGACCGATTCCGCGAACATGGCCCGGACCGCCTCCGGGTCTCCCCAACGGGCGACGTTCTCCCGCCAGTCGGCCAGCCAGCCCGGAGTGACCAGGTAAGCGCCCGAAGCGGTATAGGAGTGGACCAGGTCCCTGCCGGCGACCATGTGGAAGCAAAGCTCCTGCCGCAGGAGCCCGAACCGGGAGAGCGGGCCGTCCAGGTGCCCGACCTGGGCCAGGCAAGCGGAGCCCACGATCAAACCCTCCTCGCCGTCGTCGATCCCGCCCGCGCAGGCGGCCAGGTCCCTCTCGGACAGGGCGCGCTTCCCGCACGCTGCCGGAAAGAAGTCCACCCGCACCCCGTGCCAGTCGCCCGCGGAGAGGGCGGCCAGCGCTTCGCCGCGGAAATTCCCGCAAATCAGCAGCCGAACCGGCCGATCCATGCCGAGATCATTCCCCGATGGGGTAGGTGCCGTGTCGCCGCGTCGCCTCGGCGATGGCCGCAAGCACGTCGTCGCCCACCTGAAAGGGTATCTCGCCGTGGTTGTCCGAGAGGATGAAGCCTCCTCCCGCGGCCGCCTTGGCGATGGCGTTGCGCACGGCCTCCTCCGCCTCCGCCGGGCACCAACGGCACATCTCGATGCCGTTGAGGTTGCCCAGCACGGTCATTCTCCCCGCGCAGGCCGCCTTCACCTCGGCCAGGTCCTCCACGCTGCTGGTACCGACCACCGCCGCCCCGGCCCGGATGACGTCGTCGATGATCGGCAGGCTGCGCCCGGAGGCCAGGTGAACGGCGATCGCCCCCCGGATCGCGGGCAGCGTGCGCCGGGCGACGCGGTAGCCGGTTTTCAGGAAGAGGTCGCGGGGGACCATGGAGGGTGAGGAGAGCGGGTCGAAATAGCAGATGGCCGTCGCCCCCGCCGCCAATTGCGCGTTGGCCCACTCCACGGCAAAGGCCTCGTTCAGCCGCAGCAGCCGGTGCAGGAGCCGGGGGCGGGTCATCATCAGATCGAGATAGCCTTCGAACCCCATCTGCATGACCGGCAGGGAGAAGGGCGACATGACCACGCCGATGATGGGGGCTTGGTCCCCCACTCGTTCCTTCAGCAGGCGTATGCCCTGCAACACCTTGGACAGGCACTTTGCATCTCTGACCCGCGGCGGCTCCAGATGGCTGATCTGCCGTGGCGACGAGATGAACGGCTCCCCGGAGTTGGGCGGGCCGTCGTCTCGGAAGATCACCTCTCCGCCCCAGGCCTCGATTTCCAGAGGAGCGTAGAAAAAGGGATAGAGGCAGTCATGCCCATACTTGCGGCGCAGGCGCACCTGCCCTTCGGCCACGTTCTCCCCCCGGGAATAGTATTCCCGGATGGAAAGCCCCAGCTCCTTCGCACCGTGCATGGTCAGCAACAGGAAAAGAGGCACCCGGTCGGGTTCACGATGTCCCAGCGCGGTCAATACGCGCTCCAGCGAGGTCATGCCGCCCCCGGGGCCTTCACGCCCAGCTGGACGACCAGGCGGGCCGCCGCGGCGGCGTCCCGGCCCATGGCATCGGCTCCCACCGACCGCCACAGGGTTTCGTCCAGGTTGAACGGCGCCCCTCCGACCAGGATGCGCACCTGGGGCGCCAGGCGATCGAGGCGGGCGCGTACCTCACGAACGCGGAGAGCCGACGGGTACATCAGGGTAGAGATCAGCAGCACCTGCAGACGGTCGTGCCCCGCCTTTTCGGCCAGATCCCCAGCCTCACGGCGCCCGTAATCCAACAGCTCGAAGCCCGACGCGCGCAGGTGTGCATGAACGATGCGCTTGCCTAAAAAGTGGTAGTCCTCGAGGACGGCGATCGCCATCTTCGGCTCCGATTTCCGCTGCGGGTCAGCGGCGGGCAGGAACGAGTCAAGCAACTGTTCGGACAGTTTGCCGCTCATGTAGACCTGCGACAGGGCCAGCTCCCCGCGCTGCCACTTCTCGCCGATCCGCTCCAGGGCCGGCTGGAGCAGGTGCGCCGCGATGTCCTGAGCGGACAGGGTGGCCAGCAGCCCGGAGACCAGCCCGCGGAGCGCAAGCGAGTCCAGGGAGAGCAGAAAAGCCTCGATCCGGGCAATCGCTTCGGACTTGTCCATCGCCCTCCTGCCGGTTTTCCCGGCCTGCAAATTTTCCGGGACGATTTTAACAAAGAGCCGGATTGCAAGCAAACGTTTCCCGCCCGCCCTTGCCTGCCCAGGCCGGTCATGGTAGAGTAGCGCCAGGAGACAGCCCGTGAACCGATCGATCCCCATCCTCTGCGTCGCCTTCTCCCTGCTGCTGGCTGCGGCGGAGCCCCTTGGCGCAGACGATTCCTTCATCGACGAGCAGACCCAGACCCTGGTGCGCCAGTTCCTGGCCGGGAAATTCGGCGAGGGCCAGAAGGAGCGGATCGACAAGGGCGTGGGCCAGGTGGCGGCGCTCTGGCTGGAAAGCGACGGCAGCGCCGGGGAGTTCCAGAAATTCTGCAAGGAGAACTTCCTCCCCGCCGGCCCGGCCCTGAACGCCGCCTTCGCCCGCCTGGAGGCGCACTTCGAGACCCTGGCCGGCCACTTCAACCGGATCAGCCTGGACCTGAAACGGCCGCTGGACGAGGACGCCGGGGAGATCGGAACCATCGACGAGCTGTTCGGCCAGTACGATCCCGGGGCCCACCTCACCGACGACCTGTTCGCCAACCGCATCGCCTTCCTGGTCATGCTCAACTTTCCCCACTACACGCTGAGCGAAAAGGGCGAGGCGGCGGCCCGCTGGAACCGCCTGGACTGGGCCATGGCGCGGCTGGGGGACCACTTCACCGCGCGCGTGCCGGCCCGGGTCCGACAACAGATGGCCGGAGCCCGGACCCGGGCCCAGACCTACATCTCCGAGTACGACATCTACCTGGGGAGGCTGCTCGGCCGCGACGGCCAGCGGCTCTTCCCGCCCGACCTGAAGCTGATCAGCCACTGGGGCCTGCGCGACGAGATCCGGGCGCGCTACGCGGATCGCGCCGGCCTGGCCCGCCAGGAGACGATCTACGAGGTGTTCAAGCGCATCGTCCAGCAGGACATCCCGCGCCCGGTGATCAACTCGCCGGCCTGCGAGTGGAACCCCTTCAGCAACCGCCTGTGGCGGGACGGCAAGGAGGTCGCCTGGACCCCCGAGCCCAATTCGCGCTACTTGCACCTGCTCGACATCTTTCATGCCGCGCGCGAGCTCGACGCCTGCCACCCCGCCATGCCGACCTACATCCAGCGTTCGTTCGAGAGCGGGCGCGAGATCCCCAGGGAGCAGGTGAGCGAAATGTTCACCCAGCTGCTCTCGGCCCCCGAGGTGCGCCAGGTGGCGCTCCTGGTGGAGAAGCGCCTGGGCCGCAAGCTTCGCCCCTTCGACATCTGGTACAACGGCTTCCGCGGCTCCGCCCCCCAGGAGGCGGAGCTGGACCGGCTGGTGGCCCGCCGCTACCCGGACGCCCAGGCGTTCGAGCAGGACCTCCGCGACATCCTGGTCACCCTCGGGTTCGGCGCCCGGCCGGCCGACTTCATCGCGGCGCGGATCGAGGTGGACGCCGCCCGCGGCATCGGCCACGCCTGGGGACCGGCCATGCGCTCCGAGAAGGCGCACCTGCGAACCCGTGTGCCGGCCGCCGGCCTGAACTACAAGGGGTTCAACATCGCCCTGCACGAGCTGGGCCATTGCGTGGAGCAGGTGCTGTCGATGCACCGCGCGGACCACCCCATGCTGGCCGGTGTGCCCAACTCCGCCTTCAGCGAGGCGTTCGCCTTCATCTTCCAGGGGCGCGACCTGGAGGTGCTCGGGCTGAATCGCGAGGACTCCCAGTCCCACTTCCTGCAGGCGCTGGACGCCCTCTGGTCGTGCTACGAGATCATGGGCGTGTCCCTGGTGGACATGCGCGTCTGGGAGTGGTTGTACCAGAACCCCGCCGCCCGCCCCGAGGACCTGCGCCGGGCGGTCATCTCCATCGCCCGCGACGTCTGGAACAAGTACTACGCCGACGTGTTCGGGGTGCGCGACCAGGTGATCCTGGCCGTATACTCGCACATGATCCACTATCCCCTCTACCTGTCCGATTACCCCCTGGGCCAGCTCATCGAGTTCCAGATCGGCCGCCACCTGGCAGGGCGCAGCCTGGGGGCGGAAATGGAGCGCATGTGCGCGGTTGGCCGCCTCACCCCCGACGCCTGGATGAAGATCGCCACCGGCAGCGAGATCTCCGTCAAGCCCCTGCTCGAGGCCGCCGCCGAGGCGCTGAAAAAGACCAAGCGGTAAGAGCGGTCCCGAGATCGGAAACAAAACGAAGGCAGCCCCCTTTCCGGGAGGTCGAGTCCCGCTGCTCCGCCCCGCTCGTTCAGCCGGTTTCGGGGGCCAGCTGGAGAAAATTGGCCAGCAGTTTCTCGCCCCAGGCCCCCGAGCGCTCGGGATGGAACTGCACGCCGTAGAGGGGGTGCTCGCGGTGGGCGATCGCTTCCACCTGCCCCCCCCCGTCCACCGCCAGGAGCCGGAACTCCTGGTGCAGCGGGTCGTCCCGGAGCACCACCTCGTGGTGGCTCTCGTTCACGGGAAAGCGCTCCGGAAAGCCGGCGAAGAGCGGGTGCGGCTCCAGCAGGCGGATCTCCTCGTCACCGAGGCGGGGATGCGCGCCGCGCACCACCGTCCCGCCCCAGGCGCGGGCCAGGAGCTGGTGGCCGTAGCAGATGCCCAGCAGCGGCCGGCGGAAGTCGCGCAGGAAGCCGGCCAGGGACGGCTCGAACTGCCCGTCGCCGACCATCTTGTGCGACCCCGAAATCACCGCCGCGGCGAACGATTCGGCGCCGGCGGGGAGGGCGCCGTCGGTCGCCCGGGAGATCACCAGCCGCAGGCCCAGCCCGGCGGCGGCGCGCCGCAGCATGCCGGTGTAGGCGGCGGCCTTGTCCCTTCCCGGGCGGCCCGCATAGCAATCGACGAACAGCAGCCGGCACCCGTCGCCCTGCTTCATGCTCCCTCCGGCGTCGCCGCGGCCAGCCTCTTTTTCAGCTCCAGCAGGTTGCGCAGCGCGCTGCCCTTGTAGTGGTTGTTGCCGGACACGAAGACCTGGCGCGCCTGCTCCTGGAGCGACCGGATGACTCCCGCCACCTGGTCGAGCTCCTGCCCGGAATAGAGGTAGTCGTACCGGGCGTCCCGGCCGGTGCCCGCGAACCAGTCACGGGCGTTGCGCCCGTGCAGGCGCACGTAGGCCAGGTCCGGGCGCGTGCATTCGGCGGTCAGGGCCAGGTTGGCGGAAACCGCCGGCTGGTCGACGTTGACCCAGGCCAGCCCGCGCTGCCGGCAGTAGTCGAGCACGCGCGGATCGTGCCAGGCGGCGTGGCGGAACTCGACCGCCAGGGGGTAGGCGGCGAACTGGTCGGCCAGGGCGGCCAAATGCCGCTTGGCGCCGGAATCGAGGTGGAACGAGTAGGGGAACTGCGCCAGCAGGCCGGCCAGGCGCCCGGCCGCCTGCAGCGGCCGCACGGCGCTCCGGAACGCCTCCAGCGCGTGCGGCTCCAGGCGGCGCTCGTGGGTGAAGGCGTGGTGCAGCTTCACCCAGAAGCGGAATTCCGGCCGGCCGCCGGTCTGGCTGATCCAGCCGGCGGCCAGGCGCGGCTCGGGAATGCGGTAGAAGGTGGTGTTGACCTCGACGAAGTCGAAGCGCTCGGCCACGAAGGCCAGCGGCCGGAAGCCGCGCGGCGCCGGGTCGGGGTAGACCGTCCCGCGCCAGTCGGGGTAGCTCCACCCGGCCGGCCCGAAGCGCCAGTTCCCCGGATCGCTTCTCGCCGTTTCTGCGCCTTCCCGGTTTTCCATTCCGTCCACAGCCGCCATGATACGCCGCCGCGGGCCGGAAGGGAATGCCCGCATTGACAAGCGGGCGCCGTCCGGCATACAATGGGCCGTTCATGAAACAGCGCTCGAGCTCCCTTTCCATCGTGCTGGCGGCGTTTTTCGCCAACCTGTTCATCGCCGCGGTGAAGTTCGTGGTGGCGGCGGTGACCCGCTCCTCGGCCATGCTGGCCGAGGCCATCCACTCCTGCGCCGACACCCTGAACCAGGTACTGCTGTACATCGGCCTGCGCCAGGCGCGGCGCAGGGCCGACGACCTGCACCCGTTCGGCTTTTCCGGAGAAACCTATTTCTGGTCCTTCATCGTGGCCGTGTTCCTGTTCACCGTCGGCGCCGTCTTCTCCGTCTTCGAGGGCGTGCACAAGCTGATGCATCCCGAGCCGCTGCGGCGCCCGCACTGGGCGTTCCTGGTCCTGGGCCTCTCGATCGTCGCCGAATCCCTCTCCTTCCGGCTGGCCTACCGCCGCATCAAGGCGGAGAAGGGGCGGATGGGGCTCTTCACCTACCTGCGGCGCTGCAAGCGGGCGGAACTGATCGTGGTCTTCCTCGAGGACCTCGCCGCCCTGGCCGGTTTGGCGATCGCGCTGGGCCTGCTCGCGGCGGAGTACTTCACCGGCATCCTGGTATTCGATGCCCTGGCCTCGATCCTGATCGGCCTGCTGCTGGCGGTGGTGGCCCTGTTCGTCGGCTACGAAACGAAATCGCTGATCATCGGCGAGAGCGCCGACCCCCGCCTGCTCCGCCAGGTCATGCAGATGATGCGCCAGGAAGAGAGCGTGGAGCGGGTCATCCACATCCGCTCCCTGCAGATGGGCCCGGACGACGTGCTGCTGGCGATCAAGGCCGAGTTCAACGCCCGGCTCAACGCCGCCCAGGTGGCCAACCTGATCAACGCCTTCGAGGCCGACATCCGGCGCCGCCACCCGGAAGTGCAGCGCATTTTCATCGAACCGGACGTGTACCGTCCCGGTTCGGGCCCCCGTTAGGCCCCGCTACTTCTTGTCCGGGTCGACCCCCTTCTCCAGCCACTCCCGGCCGACCTCCTGCCAGTTCGGCGTCTTCGAGACGTCAAGATAGCGTTCCCACTCGTAGATGCCGCTCTCCTGGGCCAGCTTTTTGAACTGCATGGCCACCACGGCCGACTCCACGGCCACCACCGAGCGCTGCATGCCCTTGGCCTTGTACATCTTCTGGCCGGTTTCCATGATCGACTTCGCCTCCTGCGGCAGCGGCTTCAGGTTGCGCATGTCGACGAAAACCCCGAAGTGGCCGCGCACGTCCGCGAGCGCGGCTCCGGACTCCGTCACCCACTGGGCCATCTCCTCGGCCTTGATGAAACCGTCGAAGCTGATGTGGAAGCCATAGGGCTTCTTTTCGATCCTGTACACGAGACCTCCTGACAGGGCCACTGTTTCGCCAAGAATAATATATCGTTAATATTTTTGTTTTCAACGGAAATCGGAGGACGGGGGGGATTCGTCCGCGATCAGGCGGCCTTGTCGCGCCGCAGGATCGTCAGGTAGAGCTGGATGCCGGCCACTCCGAACAGGACCAGGCCGGCCATCGCCCGCAGCCAGAACCTCTCGCCGGCGGGCACCCGCGCCGCCTCGGCCAGGGCGAAGGCCCCAACCACGCCCAGGGCGGCCCATCCGGCCTTGGCCCACCGCAGCTGCGGGGAGCGGATGAAGATCATCGCGCTCCAGGCCAGGGCGGCGGCCACCACGAGCCCGGCGGCGGCGTCCCCGACGCCCCCGGCCACCGGCGGGAAGAGGGTGCGGTGGAGCAGGCCGTTGAGGGCCGCGAACGCGGGCGGAAAGGCGAAGCGCAAGGCGTTTTTCATGGCGCCGAACCGTCATCTTATGAAAAGCGGTTCGCGTTGTCAACTCCGCGGCGGCACCTTTACTTTTCCATCCCCCTTCCCTATAATGGAGGCGGAGGGCCTCCCGTGGAAACGCTAAAGACCTTGAAATCGTTCAGCGGCCGCAAGTTGGACCACCCCGCCATCCCGCACGTCAACCTCTACCGGCGCATCGCCGAAAATTTCCACTACGAATTCCAGTTCAAGGGTGAAAACTACCTGCTCTCCCCCCTCTACACCCTGCTGCGCGGGGAATCGTTCCGCGAGCTGGAGTCCTTCATCAAGGACGACGAAGCGCTCCTCGACTCCTTGCGCGAGTTCATCCTCAACACCCTGTTCGTCTACAGCGCGGTCATCGAGGAAAACGCCTACTACCTCTCCGGCGAGCAGGACATCCTCATCGCCCGCATGATCCACCGCGGCAACGGCCGCTTCGAGGTGAAGCTCTACTCCCACTACCAGGACGAGCTGCAGAACGCCTACAACGACAAGATCTACCTCGGCCGCGTCTTCGTCGAGCTGGAGAAGTTCGCCAAGGAGTACCTCGGGCTGAACGAGTACTTCCATTCCATCCTGGAGCAGAACGCCAAGATCCAGGAGCGCGCCAAGCACAAGCTGCGCTACTACGACGATTACAAGAAATCCGACCTGGACGAGATCGACTACCTGGCCAAGGACGTCTGCGGCGAGGCGCTGGAGCGAATCAAGCTGCTGCCCCGCTGCGACCTCAAGACCGCGCCGACGGTGACCCTGGCGGAGACGGCGGACAACCTGCTGCACATCCAGAACCTGATGGTCGAGCTGCGCGACTTCACCCAGGACTTCGAGAACCGGCTGCGCCTGCGCGAGGAGAACAGCTACGTGCGGTACGTGACCAAGTTTTCCAAGGACCTGGTCAACGACATCAAGTACCTGACCAAGCTCAACTCCCAGATCAGCCTGAAAGTGGCCCGTTTCTCCATCGTCTGAATGCTCAAGTCCTCTTCCTGGATCCTCGATCGCTGCCGGCTGGACCGCATGATCGAGCCCTTCAGCGACCGCTCGGTGCGCGACGGGGTCATCTCCTGGGGCCTGGGCCCCTACGGCTACGACCTGCGCCTGGACGCCGGTTTCCGCGTCCGTTCGGAGTGCGGCGCCCCGCTCGACCCGCACGCAATCCGCGACGAGGAGTGGCAGGCGCGGCGCGCCGGGGTCATCGAGCTTCCCGCCGGGCACTTCATCCTCGGCCGCAGCCTGGAATACATCCGCATGCCGCGCCAGGTCCTCGGGCTGGCCTTCGGCAAGTCCACCTACGCGAGGTGCGGCATCCTGGTCAACGTGACCCCGCTCGAGCCGGGATGGCACGGCTACCTGACCATCTCCATCGCCAACTGCGGCCCGGCGCCGGTGCGCCTCTACGCGAACCAGGGCATCGTGCAGCTCGTCTTTTTCGGCGGCGAAGAGCCCCCGCTTCGCGCCTACGACGAGCTGGACGGGAAGTACCTTGGCCAGGACGATGTCGTCACCGCCCGCATCCAGGGGCGTTAAGCCGGCCTGCCGGCGGGTGTGGCGCCGGGCGCTGGCCGCCGTCGACCCGCTGCGGCTGGTGCCGCTCGAGGTCAGCCGGCGCGGCCAGCAGCTGCTCGTCGGCGGTCGCGAGGCGGCCCGGCTGGAGAAGCGGCGCATTCACGTGCTGGCCATCGGCAAGGCGGCGCCGTTCCTGTTTCGCGGCCTGGAGCGGGCGCTGCGGCGGCCGATGGACGGCGGCCTCGTCGTTTCGCTGGACGCGCACGCCTTCCGCCACCCGCGGGTCTCTTTCCTGGCCGGCGACCATCCCCTTCCCGGCCGGCGCAGCCTGCGGGCGGGCCGCGCCCTGCTCGCCTACGCGCGCCGCCGGGTCGCCCCCGGAGACCTGGTCTTCGTGCTGGTCGGCGGCGGGGCGTCGGCCCTGGCCGCCCTGCCGATGCCCGGCGTGCCGCTGGCCGCCAAGAGGCAACTGACCCGGCTGCTGCTGGCCGCCGGCGCCGATGTCCGCGAGATCAACTGCCTGCGCAAGCACCTGTCGGCCATCAAGGGCGGGCGCCTGGCCGAGGCCCTCTACCCAACCCGCCACGTCACCCTGGTGCTCTCCGACATCGTCGGCTCCCCCCTCGAGGACGTCGGCTCGGGGCCGACCGTGGGCGACTCCTCCACCTTCGCCCAGTGCTGGCAGATCCTGGCCAAGTACGATCTGCTCACGCGAATCCGCCCAACGCTCCGCGGCTTCTTCGCCGCCGGACGGCGCGGCCGGCTGCCCGAGACCCCCAAGCCCGGGGACCTGCTGCTGACCGGCGGGACCTGCCACCGGATCGGCGACAACCGCCGGATGCTGGAAGCGGCGCGCCAGGTTGCCGCCGGGCTCGGCTTCCAGGCGCGCCTGCTCAGCGCGGAGGACCGCGGCGACGCCGCCGCGGCGGCCCTGGTGTACGCCGACGCCGTGCGCCGGGCGCTGGCCCGGCGGAAGCCCGGCCGGCCTCCGCTTCTGCTGATCGCCGGCGGGGAGCTGACCGTGACCGTGCGCGGCCGGGGCCGGGGGGGCCGCAACCAGGAGTTCATGCTGCACCTGCTCCGGCAGCTCGGCGGCGAGACCTCCCGCCCCTTCTTCGCCCTCAGCATGGGCAGCGACGGCATCGACGGACCCACCCCCGCCGCCGGGGCCTGGATCGACCAGCGGACGGCGGCGCGCGCCGCCCGCCTGGGGCTGGACATCGACCGCCACCTGCAGAACAACGACTCCTACGGGTTCTTCGCCGCCCTCGGGCAGCTGGTCATCACCGGCCCCACCCGCACCAACGTCATGGACCTGCGCCTGTTCGCCATTCCCTGAGCATGGACGCCCCTCCGACCGAGCGCGGCCCGTTCCTGCGCCATTGTCCCTGCTCGCCGGGCGCCGTCTCCTGCGGGTACTGGAACCTCGATCTGCAGAGCGGCTGTCCCTACGACTGCTCCTACTGCATCCTGCAGGCCTACCTGCCCGACAAGCGACCGCGCTTCCGCGGCGACTGGAGCGGGCTGGAGCGGGAGCTCCGGGAGTTCACGGCCCGCCGCGACCGCGTGCGCATCGGCACCGGCGAGTTGAGCGATTCGCTGGCCTGGGACGACCGGACCGGGACGGCCGCGCGCCTGTGCCGGCTGTTCTCCCGCTTCCCCCGGGCCGTGCTCGAGCTCAAGACCAAATCCGACCGCATCGCCGGGCTGCTGGAACTCCCCCGGGCGCCGGCCAATGTCGTCGTCTCCTGGTCTCTCAACCCGGCGCCGGCGATCGCCCGCGAGGAGCACGGCGCCCCGCCTCTGGCGGCCCGCCTGGCCGCCCTGGCCGCCGTCCAGGCCAAGGGCTTCCGTGTGGCCGTCCATTTCGATCCGCTGCTGCTTTTCCCCGGCTGGAAGCGGCATTACGCCGGCCTGGTGCGGGAGCTGGCCCGGAAACTGGACCCCGGCCGCGTCGCCTGGTGGAGCCTGGGCGCGCTTCGGTTTCCCCCCGCCCTGCGGCCGCACCTTTTCCGGCACGGCGGCTCGCGGCTCTTCTGGGGCGAGCTCGTGCCCGGCTTCGACGGCAAGTACCGCTACCTGCGTCCGCTGCGGCTGGAACTGTTCCGGCACCTGCGCGCACACATCGCGCGCGAGGTGTCCCGGGACATCCCCCTCTACCTGTGCATGGAGGACGAAGCGATGTGGGCCGAGGTCTTTCCCGGCCTGCCGGCCAGCGAGGGGGAGATCAACCGCCGCCTCTACGACTCTCTCTTCTGATCCAGGGCCCGGCGGACCGTCTCGGCCAGCCCCCGCAGCAGGAACGGCTTGCGGAGGAAGTTCTCCCCCTCCCGCAGTTCGAGGCCGTCCAGCTTGGCCTCGCTGGAATACCCGCTGGAGAAGATCACGCCCAGCCCGGGCCGGTCGCGCTTCAGCCGGGCCGCCAGTTCCGGTCCGGACATGCCCCCGGGCATGACGATGTCGGTGATCAGCAGGTCGATCTCCGTCTCGTGCGCCGCCCACAAGACGAGCGCGGCCGGGCCGGATTCGGCCTCCAGCACGCGGTACCCGAGATGGGTCAGATAGTCGCGGGCGATGGAGCGGACCATGGCCTCGTCCTCGGCCAGGAGCAGCGTCTCGCTGCCGCCACCCGCGTTCCGGGCGGCCGGCTGATCGCCGTCGTCGCGCCGATCGCCGGCCAGGGGAGGGAAGAAGACGCGGAAGGTGGAGCCGAGGTCGACGCGGCTCTCCACCTCGACCCAGCCCCCGTGCTGCTCGACGATGCCGTAGACGGTGGCCAGACCCAGCCCGGTCCCCTTGCCCGCCTCCTTGGTGGTGAAGAACGGCTCGAACAGCTGGTTCAGCACCTCCGCCGGCATGCCGCACCCCGTGTCCGTCACCTCCAGGCAGACGAACGCCCCGGGGCGCCCCCGGGGATGGCTGGCCAAGTCGGAATCCTTCAGGGTCACCGTGCCGGCCGTCATGCGCAGCTGACCACCCCCCGGCATGGCGTCACGGGCGTTGATGGCCAGGTTCATCACCACCTGCTCGACCATGCCGGGGTCGGCCTGGATCGCCGGCAGGCGGGGCGACGCGGATATGGACAGGGAAATGTCTTCGCCGATGATGCGCCGCAGCATGTGCGCCTGGCGATTGACGACTTCGTTCAGGTCGAGCTCGCGCGGCTGCATCACCTGCTTGCGGCTGAAGGCCAGCAGCTGGCGGGTCAAACCGCTGGCTCCCTCGGCGGCCTGCAGGATGTGCTGCAGGTTGCCGCGCGCATCCGGGTCCAGGTCGTCCCGCATCAGCTGCAGCTGGGTGAAACCCAGAATGACCGTCAGCAGGTTGTTGAAATCGTGGGCCACCCCCCCGGCCAGCCGGCCGATGGCCTCCATCTTCTGGGCCTGCAGCAGCTGCGACTCCAGCTTCTTGCGCTGGGTGACGTCGGTGTTGATGACCAGCACCGCCTCGGGTTGGCCGTCGGCGCTGCGCATCAGGCTCCAGCGGCTGCTGACCGTGATCTCCTCGCCGCTTCGGGTGAGGTGCTGGATCTCCCCGCTCCACTCGCCTTCGGCCAGCAGCCGGCGCTTGGCCTCGTCGAACCGGGACGGGTCACGGAAGAACCGTCCGCGAACGCCTTGCCCGATGGTCTCGGCGGCCGTCCACCCGTACAGCCGCTCGGCGCCCTGGTTCCAGTAGACGATGCGGTCGTCCAGGTCGCGGACCACGATGGCGTCGTGGGCCATGTCGAGCAGGCTGGCCTGGTGGCGGTATTTCGCCTCGCTCTCACGCAACGCGGCCTCGGCCCGCACGCGCTCGGTGATGTCCCGGAAGAAGGCGGCCATGCGCGCCGGCCCGATCTGCACGGCATGGACCTCGAAGGCGCCGCGGATGGTCTTCCCGTCGTAGTCCACCTGGTCGGCCACGTAACTGCCGCTGCCCCGGGCCACACGGCGATAGGCGTCGGGGATCCTCGTTCCGCGCAGCGGCGGGAACGCCTGCTCGATGGTCTGGCCGACGAAGTCTTGGTGGTCGACGCCCAGGATGGCGTCGGCGGCCCGGTTGGCGCCGACGAACACCAGCCGGCCATCCTCATCCAGCTGGTAGATATGGGCCCCGAACGGGGCGGAGTCCACGATGGCCCTCAAGCGCCGCTCGCTGTGGCGCAACTCCTCCTCCACCCGCTTGCGCCCGGTGACATCCTGGATGGTGCCGATCATGGCCACCGGTTCGCCGTGCTCGTCCAGCTGCAGCTCGCCGCGGCCGTAGACCCAGCGTTCCTGGCCGTCCAGCGGCCGCCGGATCCGGTACTCGCGGTCGAACGGCTGGCGTTTGCCGATCACCTCCTCTCGAAAGTAGGCCAGCATCGACTTCCGCTGCTCGGGGTGGACGAGCTCGTCCCAGGAGCGGACCGTCCGGGGATAATCGGGGGGAATGCCGAAAATCTCCTCCAGGACCGGTGTACAACGCCACCGGTCGGCGGCGATGTCCAGGTGATAGGTGGCGATGCGGCCCGCCCGCTGCGATTCGCTCAGCCAGAACTCCCGCTCGGCGAGGGCGGTCTCGGCCCGCATGCGGGCGGTGATGTCGGTGAACGTCGCGATCGCCTGGAAGGGGATGGTCTCGCCAGCCCGGCAGAGGGGGCTGGCGCCGACCAGGATCCAGCGGGTCTCGTTCTCCCCGGGATGGAACACCCCCATGATGACGTCGCGGACCGGTTGCCCGCTGCGCAGGGCGACCGAGGCAGGATGCTGATCGCCGGGGAAGGGCGAGCCGTCTTCGCGAACGGTCCGCCAGCGGGGATCGAGGGACGTCCGGCCCAGGATCTGCTCCAGGGAGAGGCCGAGGATTCGCAGGGCCGCCGGGTTGGCGTCGGTGATTCGGCCGTCGGCGCCGTGGTAGACCACGCCCTGGTCCATGGTGTCGAACAGCCGGTGCAGTTTCTCCTCGCTAGCCTGCAGGGCCTCCGCGGCGCGCCGGCGGTCGGAGATGTCCAGGATGACGCCGATCAGGCCGATGATGGTCCCGTCACCGGCCGTGAGGCTCGCCTTGTGGAACACCACGTCGCGCATCCCCTGGGCGGTCTGCACCTGGGACTCGTAGATTTGCGTGCCCACGTTCTCGAAGAGCACCGCGTCCTGGGCATGGTAGACCATGGCCCGCTCCGGGGGACTGACATCGAATACGCTCTTGCCGATGATCCGCTCGCGGGTCGTTCCCAGAAAGGACTCGAAGGCGCGGTTGCACTGCTGGTAGCGGCCCTCCGTGTCCTTGAAGAAGAAGGGGATGGGCAGGGTGTCGAGCAGCAGGGAGCGGAAGGCCTCGCTGGCGCGCAGGGCCTCCTCCTGCTGCCGGCGCAGGCTGATGTCCTGCATGGCGCCGACCATGCGGGCCGCCTGGCCCCCGGCATCCCTCATCACGAACCCGTGGTCGGCGACCCGGGCGTAGCTCCCGTCCGCGCGGCGGAACCGGTACTCGTCCTCCCAGCTGAAGGCCTGCGGATCTTCCAGCACGGCACAGAAGCCGCGGTTTACCCGCTCCCGGTCATCGGGATGGACCCGCTCCAGCCACCAGGCGGCGGTGACCGGGCGCTCGACGATCTCCGTCCAGCCGAAGACCACCGCCCCCGCCTCGTTCCAGCGCTGGGAGTCGTTGGCGATGTCCCAGTCCCACACCACGTCGTTGGTGGCCTTGTGGGCCAGACGCAGGCGCTCTTCGCTCAGCCGCAGCGCCTCCTCCGCCTGGCGCCGTCCGGTGATGTCGCGGGCGGTGGCGTAGATTTCCCGGCCGCGGACGGCGGCGCGCCACTCCAGCCAGCGGTAGGACCCGTCGCGGCAGCGGTAGCGGTTGACGAAGTCGATGACCCGCCGCCGCGTCCGGAGCCGGGAAACCGCCTCCTGCGTGCGCTCCCGGTCGTCGGGGTGGACGTAATCGAAGAACCGCCCCGCCTCGAGTTCGACCCGGCGGAATCCCAGTACCCGCTCCCAGGCCTCGTTGACGTACGCCAGGCTCCCATCCAGGCCCGCGATGCAGTGCAGGTCTTCCACCACGCTGGAAAAAAAGGCGAGGTCAGGCCGCCGCGCCGGGCGTTTCCGGGTTCCCGGAGCCGTTCCGGTTGCCGGCTTGACGCCTCGGGGACGGGGGCCGGCATGGCGTCCGCTCGGTTCCTTGGTTTTGGGCATTCCCTTTTCCCCCGCGATTTCACCGCCGATCGAGCGCCCGGCGCACCGTGGCCGCCAGAAAACCCAGGCTGAACGGCTTGGAGACGAAATTCTCGCCTTCGACCAGCTTGGGGTTGCGGGCATTTCCGCCGCCGTCGGCGTAACCGCTGATGTAGACCACGCCCAGGTCCGGCCGCCCGCGGCGCATGGCGGCGGCCAGCTCGATGCCGTTCACTCCCCCGGGCATGACGATGTCGGTGACCAGCAGGTCGATCTCCCTCCCATGCGCCGCCCAGACCTCCTGGGCGGACCTTCCGCCATCCGCCTCCCACACCCGGTACCCCAGCCCGGTCAAAAACTCCCGGGCCATGAGGCGCACCGCCTGTTCGTCTTCGACCAGCAGCAGCGCCTCGCTCCCGCCGCGGACCTGGCCGCCGCTGGCATCATTCGGGCTCTCGCGGTCGGCGGCGGTCGCCGCGGGGAGGAAAACGCGGAAGACGGAGCCGGCGCCGACCCGGCTCGAGACTTCCAGCCAGCCCCCGTGCTGCTCGACGATGCCGTACACGGTGGCCAGACCCAGCCCGGTCCCCTTGCCCGCCTCCTTGGTGGTGAAGAACGGCTCGAACAGCCGGTTCAGCACCTCCTCCGGCATGCCGCACCCCGTGTCCGTCACCTCCAGGCAGACGAACTCTCCCACGCGCCCGCGCGGATGGTCGGCCAGCCGGGAAGCGTCGATGGCCTGAGGCGCGACGGTCAGGGTGATTCTGCCCCCGTTGGGCATGGCGTCGCGGGCGTTGAGCACCAGGTTGAGCACGACCTGCTCGATCATGTGGGGATCGGCCCGGATGGCCATGGAGTCGGGCGCGCCCTCGATGGCCAGGGCGATGGGCTCGCCGATGACCCGTTCCAGCATCCGTCCCAGGTTGCGGACGAGCTGGAGCGGGTCGAGATCGCGCGGCTGCATCACCTGCTTTCGGCTGAAGGTGAGCAGCTGGCGGGTCAAACCGCTGGCCCCCTCGGCGGCCTGCAGGATGTGCTGCAGGTTGGCGCGCGCGTCGGCGTCCAGGTCGTCCCGCATCAGCTGCAGCTGGGTGAAACCCAGGATGACCGTCAGCAGGTTGTTGAAATCGTGGGCCACCCCCCCGGCCAGCCGGCCGATGGCCTCCATCTTCTGGGCCTGCAGCAGCTGCGCCTCCAGCAGCTTGCGCTGGGTGACGTCGGTGTTGATGACCAGCACCGACCGGGGCTGGCCGTTTTCATCCCGCACCAGGCTCCAGGAACTGCTCACGCTGACCGGTGTCCCGGAGCGGGTGACGTGGCGCATCTCGCCCCGCCACTCTCCGGACGCCAGCAGCTCCCGCTTGGCACCGGCGAACAACTCCGGGTCCGTGACCAGCCGCCCGCAAATGCTCTGCCCCTGGATCTCCTCCGTTGTCCAGCCGTAGAGCCTCTCGGCGCCCCGGTTCCAGTAGGAGATGCGGTCATCGAGATCGCATACCAGGATGGCGTCGCGGGCCAGGTCGAGCAGCCGGGCCAGGTCGCGGAACCGTTCTTCGTTGGCGCGCAGCGCGGCTTCCGCCTGCCGGCGCTCGCGGCGCTCCACCGCCTCGCGCAACTCCCGCTGCACGGCGGGCACCAGCCGCGCCAGGTTGTCCTTGAGCAGGTAGTCGTGCACGCCGCTTTTCATCATGTCGACGGCGATGTCCTCTCCCACGGTGCCGGAGACGATGAGAAAGGGGACGTCCCGGCCGCTCTCGCGGACGATGCGCAAGGCCGTGGGCGCGTCCAGGTGCGGAAGATGGTAGTCGCAGACGACCAGGTCCCACTCCGCATCCGCCAGCGCCCCGGCCAGCCCGTCGGCCGTTTCCACCCGCCGCGCCTCCTTCAGATCGAAGCCGCCCCGGGCCAGGTGGCGCTGGATCAGGTCGGCGTCGGACGCGTTGTCCTCGACGATCAGCAAGCGCAGCGGCTGGCCCATCACGTTCCCGTGCAGGGGCGCGGCGACTCGTTCAGCACCAGCCAGTACAGTTGCATCTCGGCGACGGCGCGCACGAACTGGTCGAAATCGACCGGCTTGACGATGTAGGAATTGGCGCCCAGCGCATAACAGGATTCGATGTCGCGGTCCTCGCGCGACGTCGTCAGCACCACCACCGGGATGCTCCGGGTGCGCTCGTCTCCCTTGATCCGCGCCAGCACGGCCTGGCCGTCGACCTTGGGCAGCTTGAGGTCGAGAAGGATCAGCGCCGGCTGCCGGCAAACATCGCGGCCGGCATGGGCGCCGGTGCCGAAGAGATAGTCGAGCGCCTCCTGGCCGTCTCTGGCGACCAGCAGTTCATTGGCCACGTGGTTCTTGCTCAGCGCCCGCTGCGTGAGCTTGATGTCGCTGGGATTGTCCTCCACCAGCAAAATGCTTCGTGTCTCCATGCTTCCCTCCCTGCTCACAACGTGAAGAAAAACGTCGCCCCGATTCCCGGCTCGCCCTCGGCCCAGATGCGGCCCCCATGGCGGTGAACGATGCGCTGCACCGTGGCCAGGCCGATGCCGGTGCCCGGGAACTCCTCCTGGCCATGCAGCCGCTGGAACGGCGTGAACAGCTTGCCGGAAAACGCCATGTCGAAACCGGCGCCGTTGTCGCGCACGAAGAACGCCGCCTCGGGACCCGCCCTTCGGCCGAATTCGACGATCGCCCCCCGGCGCCCGGCGCTGAACTTCCAGGCGTTGCCAAGCAAATTGCGCATCAGCACCAGCAGCAACGTGCGGTCGCCTACGGTATCGAGGCCCGGCGTCAGCCGGAACTCGACGTCGCGCTCCGGCTGGGAGAGGCGCAGTTCTCCATCCACCTCGCCGGCCAGCGCGCTCAGGTCGACCGGCACGCGCTTCATCTCGCTGCGGGCCACGCGCGACAGCTGCAGCAGCGCGTCGATCAGTTGGGCCATGCGTTTCGTCTCGCCCCGGACGGTTTCCAGGTAGCCGCGCGCCGTGGCGTCCAGGGACCCCGCGTAGTCCTCGATGAGCGCCTGGCTCCAGCCGTCGATGCCGCGCAACGGCGCGCGCAGGTCGTGGGAGACCGAGTAGGCGAAGCTCTCGAGCTCCTTGTTGGCGCTGGCCAGCTGGTCGCGGTTCCGTTTCAGTTGTTCCTCGCTCCGTTTGCGCTCCGAGATGTCCGTGATCACGTCGGCCAGGTAGGCGACCTGACCCTCCGCGTTGCGGATGACGAAAAAGCTCTCGATGGTGGGAATCCGGCTGCCCTGCGGATCGAGCAGCGCCAGCTCGCCCGCCCACTGCCCGGCGCGGAGCACCTCCGGGATCACCTCGTGTTGCAGGCGCTCGCGCATTTCCGGCGGATAATAGTGAAGAAACGTCTTCCAGGACGCGGGTTCGCCCGGTGTCTCGCCGAGCCAGCGGCACAGGGTCGAGTTCATGTAGATGATCCGGGTATCCGGAGTGGCCATGCCCAATCCCTGCCCGGACGCTTCCACGAATTGCTGGAAGATGCGGAGGCGCTCCTCGGCCTGCATGTGCCCGGCGATTTCACGCTGCAGCCGTTCGTTGGCGTCGACGAACTGGGCCGTGCGCTCGCTCACGCGCTGTTCGAGCTCGACATTGAGCCGGCGCACCTCCTCCTCGCGGATCACCTGCTCGGTGATGTCCAGCAGGATGCCCATGGCCCCGACGACGCGTCCGGTTTCCTGGTCGCGCACGGGGAGCGAGGAGTCGTTGACCCACTTGACGGTGCCGTCGGGCAGTTGGACGCGGATGTCGGCCCGGTAACGGGAAATCTCGCCGGCCCGCATGCGCCGGCGGCACTCGACGGGATCGGCGGGAACGCCGGGCACGCGCAGGACCGTTTCACGAACGATGGAGACGAAGAAGGACTCGGTGAAACCGTCGGGTTTGATCCCGAAGAGCCTCTCGATGCCCGCTCCGACCTGGGTGTAGTGACCGGCCCCCAAATCCTCGCCGAACGCCAGCTGGAACGGGACCCCGGATGCGTTCTCGATGACTTGGCGCAGGAACTCCTCGGAGCGGCGGATCGCCTCGTCGGCCTGCATGCGCTCGCTGACGTCGCGCGCGGCGGCGTAGATGAGGTGGCCAACCGGCACCGAGCGCCACTCGATCCAGCGGTAGGCCCCGTCCTGGCAGCGGAAGCGGTTGATGAAGTCGACCACTTCCCGGCCTTCCGAGAGCGCGGCCATCGCCGCCTGGGTGGCGGCCAGGTCGCCGGGATGCACGAACTCGAGGAAAGGTTTTGCCAGCAACTCGTCGACGCGGAAGCCGAGGATCCTCTCCCAGGCCTTGTTGAGGCGCAAGAAACGACCGCCGGTGTCGGCGATGCACAGCAGGTCGAGGCTGATGTCGAAAAACCGGTTCAGCTCCTCCGTGGTCGAACGCAGATCGGCTTCGCGGGACTGGATCACGCCGATCATGTGGTTGAAGGCGTCGTAGAGCCGGCCCGTTTCGTCGGCCGCCGATTTCTCGATGCGCGCCCCGGTCCCCCTTTGCTCGACCAGATCATGGGTGAAGCGGGTGAGGCGGAGGATCGGGACGGAGACGATGCGCTGCAAGCGCAGCGCCAGAAGCACCGCCAAAACCGACATGGAGGCCAGGATGGCCATCCAGGTGAAGAGGGTCTTGCGGGCGATGGCCCGGCTGTCGGTGCTGACCCGCAGGTAGACGCTCCCGTACACCCGGCCCCGGTAGGCCACCGGGGTCTGCACGTGCAGGAAGTCGGCTTCGGCCAGGTAGCCGTCCACCGGCATGCCCGGGGGCGGTCTTTGGGGGCCCCCGTCGGCCCGGTGGAAGGACGCGAAGACGCGGCCGTCGGGCCCGAGGACGAGGCCGTCTTGGATGTAACTGAGGGCACGGAGCTTGCCGAGCACGTCCTCGGCCTTGGCAGCGTCCGCGAACTCGAGCGGCATCACGCAGTACTGGGCGACGAGGCGGGTATTGGCCACGGTGATACCGAGGAGCGAATCGGCGTGCTTTCGCACCATGGCGGCGTAGCTGATCAGCGCGCTGATTGCGCTGGTCAGGGTGGAAACCAGCAGGACGACGAACACGATTTTGAACCGGATGGACATGTCACGGATCCACCGCGGCAGACGGATCATCGGACCACCCGGGCGTATTCGAGCAGGTAGGTGTCCACCCTCAGTCCCGACTGGGCAAACCGATCCGGGTTGACCTCGAAGCGAACCGATCCCTGCCCGCTGATGTAGAAGTTGATGTGCACGCCGGCGGCCGCGAACCCGGGGCTGTCCCCGACGAGCAGGACGGGCTTCGCCCGCAGGGAATCCACGATGCCGGCGAGACGCGCGGACTCCGAGCGGGCCACGAACAGCAACTGGCAGGAGCCGAGGTCCGCCAGGGTCTTCACGTCGTGCAGGCGGATCGCCCGGTTCTGGATGCGCACGCTCTCGGCCAGCTGTCGAAGCGCTCCGCCGAACGGGTTTTCGCCGATGACGGCGATGTCGAAGGCCCCTTCGCCCTCCCCCCGGGGCGGCCACTCGACATAGCGGCAAAACTTTTCCAGAAACGCAGCCTTGACCAGGTATTCGTCCGCCGCGCCGTCGGCCTGCGGGGAACTGGCCGACAGGGCGAAAGCGGCCAGCCCGGCGGCCAGTGGCAGCCAGGCTCGCCGCCGATCCCGCGGGGAACGGCCCCGCCGGGGGAAAAACGTCCGGAGGCTCGGCGCCATGCCCACGGCGCCTAATAGCGGCAACCGACCGAGACGAGCCAGCGCCGGCCAGGGCCGGCGAGCCCCTTGTCGGCCCATGCGTTGCCGGGATCGGCGGGATATCGGATATCGGCACCGAACAGGTTGGAGCCGTGCAGGGAAAGGAAGAGACGGCTGCCGAACAGGCGCTCCACCCGAAAATTGGCGTCCACCGAGAGGTACGCCGGGACGGCGTCGCTCACCCTCCGGCCCAGCTGCGGGTCCGGCCCCGCCCATTGCCAGCTGCTCTCCATGCGCCCGACGAAGATTCCACCGAGGGAGGCGCTGACGTCGGGGGTCAACCGCCAGACGGCGCTGGCGTTCGCCAGCAGACCGGGGGAGTACGGCACGGCGATCCCGGCGAAGCCCGGTTCGCGGTTGCGCGATCGCTGCAGGCAGAGGCCGACGTCGAGGTCCAGGGAAGGCAGGGGCCTCGCCTTGACTCCGGCCTCGGCGCCGAGCGTGCGGATGCGCCCGCTGTTCTGGGTCACGACGACGTAGCGGCCATCGGGCAGCACGGTGCCGGACGAGACGATGAGCTTCTGCAGGAAGTTGGCGAACAGGGACAGGCTCACGCTACCCTGCCGCCAGGGGGAGCCGAGGTACTGCATTTCCAGGGTGGTGATATGCGCCGGCTGCAACTCGGGCAGCTGGCGGATATCGACGCCGGGGTGCGCGAGAGCGAAATCCAGCCGGGTCGTGTACTGGCGCAGGTTGGGCACGGTGACGGCCGTGCCCAGCAAGCCCTTCACCGCGTGGCGCTCGCCGAGGCGGACGATGGCGGCCAGCTGGCTGGCCAGCGAAGGGCGCTCGTTGCGCGTTCGCTTCTCCTCCACGGCGAAGCCGGGGCCTCCGCGATCCCGCAGCCGCTGGTAGGTGAAATCGCCGAATCGGATCAGCCGGCCGCCGCCCACCAGCAGCAGGCGCGGCCATGGGCGCCAGCGCAGCTGGACGTACGCCTGGGCGGAGTGGATCGCGTCCCCATCCTTCAGGCGCCACGAGCTGTTGCCCACGTTCGGGATGGCCGGGATGTCGACGTCGTCCCCGGCATCGCTCATCCGTTCGACCGACAGTCCGCCGCTGAGATTGAGGCGCCGGTTCGACCGGGAGTGGAGGTCGAGCGCGCCGTAGAGGATGGCCGAGTGGACGAACGACTCGCCGAAGTGATCGTCGCCGTTCAGGCGGTAGAGCGTGGAGGAGCGGTAATCCGCGTACTGGCCGTACCCGGTCAACGACCAGCCGCCGCCGAGAGGCAGTTCGTACTGGGCGCTGACGTCGGAGCCGTAGATCCGCACGGGGCTGCCGTCCGGGCTGCTTGAGGGGGCGCGCCAGAGGGTGCCGTGGGCGTCGGCGGCATGGGCGATGGTGACGCGGAGACCGCGGTAGTCCACGCCCAGCGACGCGTAGCCGCCGCTGGCGGCCAGCTGCCCGCCGGTGACGGCATCGTCGGCCAGCCCGACGGAGCGCAGGTAGGAGGTGGAATGGCCGCCGGGCAGCGTCACCGGGGGGTTGCGGGTCATCGAGCGGTAGGGGACGTCGATCCCGCCGTCGTGGCGCAGCGCGGCGTTGAAGACGAACGACAGGTCCGGGCGCGCGCGTTCGGCGCGCACGGCGACTCCCCGCTCGCCGCCGGCGCCCGCCCAGGCCGCGGCCACCTGCTCCGGCCGGCCCTTGTCCCGCTGCCAGGTGATGATGTTGACCGCTCCGAAGAAGGCGTCCTGCCCGTACGTCACCGACATGGGACCGCGGATCACCTCGATGCGGTCGATGGCCTCCACCGGTGGCGCGATGCGAGCCAGCACGTACTGGTTGATGTACCCCTCGCGCAGCACCCGGCAGCCGTCGACCAGGATCACCACGTGGGCGAAGGCGCCCTCGGTAAAGTAGCCGCGCACGCCGAAACCGGTCACGCCGCTCCAGTTGTACTGGTTGACGAGGAAGAATCCGGGAATGTGCTGAAGGATCTCGACCAGCGTGGTGTATCCGCGCCGGCGGATCTCCTGGCGGTCGATGACCACGACACTGGCCGGGATATCGGCGACGTCCTGGGTGATCCGGTTGGCGGTCACCACCCGCACGTTCATCAGGTCGGACAGAGACATGGTGAAGAGGTCATCTTGCCGCTGGGCGTGCCCCAGCGGAGCGCAAAGCAAAAGGACGACCACCTGCATCCCCAGGTTCCGCATGTTGCGTCCCATGCTGGCCTCCATCCGCGTTTCTCCGGTCCCCGGCTCGTCACCGGGATAGGCGAAGCCATTAGACACAAATTCGGGGGAATTTTCAAGCCGGCGCGAACCGGGAATCAGCGGAGAACGACAGCCGCCAGGGCGTCCGCCAGCGAGGCATGGCCGAACTGGAACCCGGCTTCCAGAAGCCGGCGCGGGTGGATGCGCTGGCTGGCCAGCAACAGTTCGTCGGCCATCCCGCCCAGCAGCAGGCGCAGGAGCGGCGCCGGTGCGGGCAGCCAGGCGGGGCGCCCCAGTTGCCGGCCGAGGAGGCGCGCCAGATCGCGCTGGCGCAGCGTGCCCGGGGCGGCCAGGTTGAAGGCCCCGGCGCAGCGTTCATCGGCGAGGAGAAAGCGCAGGGCCTTGACCTCGTCCCGCAGGTGGATCCAGGCCACCCACTGCCGCCCGCCGCCCAGCCGGCCCCCGGCGCCCCAGCGGAATGGCCGCACCAGGCGTGGCAGCGCCCCCGCCGCGGCGTCCAGCACCATGGCGCTGCGGGCCACCACGTGGCGCACGCCGAGCGCCGCCAGCGGGGCGGTCGACGCCTCCCACTGCCGGCAGACGTCGGCCAGGAAGCCGCTTCCCGGCGGAGACTCCTCGGTCAGCACCTCGTCGCCGCGCGAGCCGTAATAGCCGGCGGCCGAGGCCTGGAGGAACACCTGCGGGCGGCGCGGCGCGGCGGCGATCGCCTCGGCCAGCAGCCTCCCGCTGCCGGCCCGGCTGTCGAGGATGAGGCGGCGGCGGGCGGCGCTCCAGCGCTCGGCGATGGTGGCCCCGGCCAGGTGGACGACGGCGTCGGCCCCGTCCAACCGGCCGGTCCAGCCGTTGCTTCGCAGCTCGTCCCAGGTGACGGAGGCGGCGACGCCGGGAAGGGAACCGGGCCGCCGCGAGAGGGCGACCACCTCCCGGCCTTCCGCCGCCAGCAGCCGGCAGAGAGCGCGGCCGACCAGGCCCGAGGCGCCGCTGATGACCACGGGGCCGTCCACGATGGGCTCTCAGGCCGGCGGCCGCTCGGCCATCCCGGCCCAGCTGGCTCCGCAGCGGACGCAGACCCGCAGCGGCACCGCCAGGGCGGCGGCACCCTCCATCTCCTGGCGCACCAGCCCGGCCAGCGGCTCCTCTTCGTCGGGTGGGCACTCGAACACCAGCTCGTCGTGCACCTGCAGCAACAGCCGGCTCCTCATGCCGGCCAGGCGGCGGTGGATGCGGATCATGGCCAGCTTGATGATGTCGGCCGCCGAACCCTGGATGATGGTGTTGACGGCCATGCGCTGGCCGTTCTCGCGCACCGTGCGGTTGGCGCTCTGGATCTCCGGGATGGGCCGCACCCGGCCGAGCAGGGTGCGCACCTCGGGCGTCCGCTGCGCCGCGGCGATGGTTTGGTCGATGAAGCGGCGCACGCCGTGGTAGGTGGCGAAGTATTGGTCGATGAAGGCCTTCGCCTGGGCGACCGGGACGCCGAGCTCCTTGGAGAGCGAAAAGGGGCCGCTGCCGTAGATGATGGAGAAGTTGACGATCTTGGCCCGGCGCCGCCGCTCTCGCGCCGGCACGGAAACATCTCCGGAGAAGACCAGGTCGGCCGTGTGCTGGTGGATGTCGCGCCCCGCCGCGAAGGCCTCGGTCAGCCGGGGGTCGGCGGCGAAGTGGGCCATCACCCGCAACTCGATCTGCGAGTAGTCGGCCGACAGCAGGCGCCAGCCCGGCTCGGCCACGAAGGCGCGGCGCAGCTCCAGCCCGGCCGTCTCGCCCACCGGGATGTTCTGCAGGTTGGGGTTGGACGAGGAGAGGCGGCCGGTGGCGGTGACGGTCTGGTTGAAGGAGGTGTGCACGCGGTCGTTTTCGTCCAGCCCGGCGAGCAGCGCCTCGACGTAGGTGGACAGCAGCTTCTTGATGGCCCGGTGCTCGATGACCTTCTCCACCAGCGGGACGCCGCGCAGCTCGTTGAGCACCTCGCCGTCGGTAGACCAGGTGCCCGTCTTGCGCGTTTTCTTGCCCTGGGGGAGGTTCATCTTTTCGAACAGCAGCGCGCCGAGCTGCTGGGGCGAGTTGAGGTTGAACTCGAAGCCCGCCAGCCGGTGCACCTCCCGTTCCAGCTCCGCCAGCCGTCCGCCCAGGACCGCCCCCGCCCGCCGGAGGAAGCCGCGGTCGACCCGCACCCCGATCTCCTCCATGTCGCCGAGGACCGGCAGCAGCGGCAATTCCACGTCGCGGTACAAGCCGAGCAACCCGCCCTCCTCCAGGCGCGGCCGGAGGGCATCGGCCAGGCGCAGCGACAGGGCGGAATCGTCCACGCAGTAGCGGGCGACGCGGGCCAGCGGCACTTGGTCGAGCGGCCGCTCCTCCCGCCCCTTGCCCACCAGCTCGCGGTACTCCGTCTGCCGGCGGCCGAGGAATTCGGCCGTGAGCTCCTTCAGGTGATGGGCGCGGCGGTTGGGAAAGAGAAGGTAGGACATGATCATCGTGTCGTCCGCCACCCCGTTCAGGTCCAGGCCGGCCCGGCGCAGGTGCAGCCGGTCGAACTTGAGGTTGTGGCCGGTCTTGCCGAGGCGCGGGTCGGCCAGCGCCGGCCCGAGTTCGGCGCGCAGGTCGTCTTCCCCCGGCAGGGGACCCGCTTCGTCTTCGGGGGCCCGGAGCGGGATGTAGTAGCCCTCGCCCGCGAAGGAGACGGAGAGGCCGACCAGCCGGGCCTGCGCCGCATCCAAACCGGTGGTCTCCACGTCGATGGCGGCACCGGCTGCGGTCGCCATCCGACCGGCCACCCGGCGCAGCCCGGCGCGGTCCCGCACGACGGTCACCGGCACCACGGGGTCCTCCGCGGCAATCGCCGGCGCGCTCCCTTCCCCCTCCAGGTTGCGCAGCAGGCTCTGGAAGGAGAGGCGGCGATACAGCCCGGCCAGCCCCGGCCCGGGGCGGTCGGCAAACGGCGGCGGAACCTGCACCGGCGCCTCCGGCACCCGCTGCAGGTCGAGCAGCTGCCGCCACAGCGGGATCTCGGCCGCGGCGGCCTCGATCTTGCGGCGGGTCTTCTCCTCCAGCTCCGGCATCCGGGCGAGCAGGGCGTCCAGGGAGCCGAAGCGTGCGATCAGCTTCAAGGCCGTCTTCTCCCCCACCCCGGCCACCCCCGGCACGTTGTCGGAGGCGTCGCCGGTCAAGGTCAGGAAATCGGCCACCTGCTCCGGCTGCACGCCGAAGAATGCCGGCAGCTCCTCGGCCCGCAGCAGGCGCTTGAGCTTGGGATGGAACACCGCCACGCGCGGGCCGAGCAGCTGGAACAGGTCCTTGTCGGCCGAGAAGATGACCGTTTCGCCGCCGTCGGCGGCGTGCCGCCGAGACAGCGAGGCGATGATGTCGTCGGCCTCCCAGCCGGGCGCTTCGAGGCGCGGGATGCCGCGCTGCGCCAGGTACTCGGCGATGTCCGGCAGCTGGGCGATCAGGTCCTCGGGCGCCTGCTGGCGCCCCTCCTTGTAGGCCGGGTAGAGCTTCTTGCGGAAGTTCTCCTCGCGCGAGTCGAAGGCGGCGGCCACCCGCCCGGGCTGCAGCTCCCGCAGCAGCGCCTCGGTGCGCGAGACGAACCCGAAGACGGCGCCGGTGGGGAGCCCCTCCAGGGTGCGCATCTGCGGGTTGGCGTAGAACGAGGCGAACGCCAGATACATGCCGTCTATCAGCAGGAGTCGATCCGCCATGGACTCAGTTGCTGGTGGGATTCATCAGGTAGTCGATCACCATCTCGTCGAGCGTCTTGTCCTCGATGCTCTGGGTGTCCATCTGCAGGAGGTGGGAGAAATTCCCGTTCTTGAGCTCGTTGATGACCTGGTCGTGCTGGGTCTTCATCATCGCCTTGATCTTCTTCACCTTCTCGGTGGAATCGATCAACTGGGCGTAGGAGAGGCGGCGCGAGAGCAGGATCTCGCCGTGCAGGTAGACCAGGGTCTCGATGAGCGGGTTGTTGGCGCCCTTATCTTCGGTCTGGATGTGGAAGACTTCGCTGCGGTACTTGATATCGGTGTTGAATCCGACGATCATGGCGCTATCGTAAACGAAGCCCGCCTCGATGTCAAGGCGACGCCGGGACGGGTCGGAACGGGGGCGGAACCAGGAACTCGCCGACCTGCCGCTCGATGCCTTCCGCGTCCAGCCCGTAGCGGGCCAGCAGTTCCGCGCGCGACGCCAGCGGCACGACCTCTTCCGCCACGCCGATGCGCAGCAGGCGGACGCCGGGAAAACCCAGGGCGTCGATCCGCTCGCGCACCATGGTGCCGAAGCCGCCGGCCAGGGCGCCGTCCTCGACCGTCACCAGCGGCCGTGCGGCGGCCGCCCGCGCCTTCAGCAGCTCTTCGTCGAGCGGCTTGATCCAGCGCACGTCGACCACTTCGATGTCGAGACCCAACCGCCGGTGCAGTCGCTCGGCCGCCTGCAGCGCGCGCCACACCAGCGGCCCGACCGCCAGGATGGTGGCCGCGCTGCCGGGTCGCATCACCTCGGCGCGCCCCACGGGCAGCTCCCGCAGCTCGCCGTCCAGGGGGGTGCCCCGCGCCGGCTCCTTGGGGAAGCGGACGAAGGCCGGCTTCTTCTGCCGGAAGGCGGTGTAGAGCATGTGCTGCAGCTCGTTCTCGTCGCGCGGCGCCAGCAGCAGCAGGTTGGGCACCGGGCGCAGCATGGCGATATCGTACAGCCCCTGGTGGGTGGGGCCGTCGCCTCCGACCAGGCCGGCGCGGTCCAGCCCGACCAGCACCGGAAGGTTCATCAGCGAGATGTCGTGGATGACCTGGTCGAGGGCCCGCTGCAGGAAGGTGGAGTAGACGCCGACCACCGGCCGCCGGCCGGCCAGCGCCAGGCCGCCGGCGAAATCGAACATGTACTGCTCCGCGATGCCGACGTCGAAGAAATGCTCGGGGAACTGGCGCTGCACGGCGTCCAGCCCCGTTCCCTCCGGCATGGCGGCGGTGAGGGCGACGGTCTGCGGGTCGAGCGCCACCAGGCGGGCGGCCGTGCGGCCGAACACTTCCGAGTAGGAGACGTGCGCCTCCTTCTTGAGGAACTGCCCGTTGCTGATGTTGAACGGCGACGAGGAGTGGAAGGAGCTGGGATTGTCCGCGGCCGGCTCGTAGCCCCGGCCCTTGCGGGTGACGACGTGCAGCAGGACCGGGACGTCGTAGGCCTTGGCCTCGCGGAACTCCTTGAGCAGCTCGCGCAGGTCGTGGCCGTTGATCGGGCCGATGTACTTGATGCCGAGCTCGTCGAACAGGGAGCCGGGCACCATCATGGTGCGGGCCAGGATCTCCACCTTGCGCGCCAGCTGGAAGAGCCCCCGGCCCACCAGCGGGATCGCCGTCAGGATGCGGTGCAGCACTTCCTTGAAGCGGATGTAGGGGCGGCCCAGGGCCAGGTAGTTCAGGTGCTTGGATATGGCGCCGACGTTGGGCGAGATGGACATCTTGTTGTCGTTGAGCACGATGATCAGGGGCGGGCGCAGCTGGCCGATGTGGTTCAGCGCCTCCAGCGCCACCCCGCCGGTCAACGCCCCGTCGCCGACCACGGCGACGATGTGCCCGTCGCTCCCCGCCCGGTCCCGGGCCATGGCCAGCCCGGCGGCGAAGCCCAGCGACGTCGAGGCGTGGCCGGTGTTGACCACGTCGTACTCGCTCTCGTCGCGGTCGGGAAAGCCGAGCAGCCCGCCGCGGGTGCGGATGGTGCCCATGCGCGGGCGGCGCCCGGTGACGATCTTGTGGGTGTAGCACTGGTGGCCGATGTCCCAGATGATGCGGTCGCGGGGGGCCTCGAACTCGCGGTGCAACGCGAGGGTCAGCTCCACTGCCCCCAGGTTGGAGGAGAGGTGGCCGCCGTTGCGGGCCACCACCTCGATGATCAGGGCGCGGATCTCTTCGGCCAGCGCCCGCATTTCTTCGATCGAGAGGCGGCGCAGGTCGGCGGGAGAGTGGATGGCGTCGAGCAGCGGCACGGCGATCACCGGCTCCGGTAGACCATGTCGCTGAGGAGCTGCAGGAACGGCGGGAACGCGATGCCGGCGGCGGCCACGTGGCGCCGGGCGGCGGCGTAGCGTTCGTCGATGCGCCGGCGCACCTCGTCCACCCCCCAGAAGAGGGCGGCGTTGGGACTGCGGTTGGACTGGTCCTTGCGCAGTTTCTTGCCGACCTCGCGCTCGTCGCCGGTGACGTCGAGCAGGTCGTCGGCCAGCTGGAAGGCCAGCCCGATGTCGGTTCCCGCCTCCTCCAGGTGCCGGCGCCGGGAGCGGGTGGCGCCGGCGATCTCGGCGGCCGCCAGCAGGGCGGCCCGGATCAGGGCGGCGGTCTTGAGGAGGTGGATCGGCTCGATGGCGGCGCGGTCGCCGCTGAACTCCAGGTCCAGGGCCTGGCCGCCGGCCATGCCCGACAGGCCGATGGCCCGGGTGACCAGGCGCATGACGGCCATGCCGTGGCGCGGCACCAGCCGGCTGGCGGCGATCTTTTCGAAGGCCAGCGTCAGCAGGGTGTCGCCGGCCAGCAGCGCCACCGCCTCCCCGAAACGCTTGTGCACGGTCGGCTGGCCGCGGCGGAAGTCGTCGTCGTCCATGCACGGCAGGTCGTCGTGGATGAGCGAGTAGGTGTGGATGATCTCGATGGCCGCGGCCACGTCGACATGACGGTCACCGCCGGCATCCAGGCCGTCGAGCAGGGAGAGGAAGAGCAGCGGGCGCAGCCGCTTGCCGCCGATGGCCAGGGCGTAGTGCATGGCCGCCTCCAGGGCGCCCCGGGCCGGATCGAGCCCGCGCAGCACCTCGGCGTCCACCTGCCGCCGCAACCCCTCAAGATAGTCCTTCATCCTCGCCGGCGAAATCGCCTTCCTCCATTTCGCCGCGGCCGTTGCGCTGCAGCAGCTTGACCTTCTTCTCGATGTCGTTCAGGTCGCGCTTCATCAGCGCGGTCAGCTTCATGCCCTCCTCGTACAGGGCGAAGCCCTCCAGCAGCGGCACGTCGGGATTCTCCAGCCGGGCCACGATTTCTTCCAGCCGCTTCAGCGACTCCTCGAACGTCGGTTTTTCCTTCTTCATGTCGGCTCCTTCTCCACGTGCGCCGCCGTCTCGCCCCGCGCCAGGCGGATGCGCAGCCGCTCGCCGTCCTGCAGCGCGGCGGCGTCGCGGGCCACCCGGCCGTCGGCGCGAAAGGTGACCGAGTAGCCCCGGTCCAGCACCGCCTGCGGGGACAACGCCAGCAGTCGCCCCTGCAGGCGGTCCAGCCTCTCCCGCTGCGCCCGGGCGCGGTTGGCTTCCGCCCCCTGCAGCCGCAATCCCAGTTGACGAAGCAGCAGCGCCTGGCGCCGCACCCGGGAGACCGGGTCGCAGGCGGCGAAGCGCTCGCACCAGGCGTTCAGGCGCCGCCGCGCCCGGCGCGCCTTCTCGGCCAGCGCGTCCCGGCAGGCGAAGTCGAGCGACTCCACGCGCTGCAGCGTTTCCCGCAGCCGGCCGGGGAAGCGGGCCAGCTCGGACTCTGCCGCCAGGCGGGTCAGGCGGCGGCCCATGGCGCCCAGCTGCCGCTCCAGCAGCCGCTGCAGGGACGAGCGCAGCAGGTCGAGGCGCTGCTCGAACTCCTCGCGGCGGCCGACGACCAGCTCGGCCGCGGCCGAGGGAGTGGGGGCGCGCAGGTCGGCGACGAAGTCGGCGATGGTGAAATCGACCTCGTGGCCGACGGCGGATATCACCGGGATGCGCGAGGCGTAGATGGCCTCGACCACCGGGGCCTCGTTGAAGGCCCACAGGTCCTCGTAGGAGCCGCCGCCCCGGCCGACGATCAGCACGTCCACGTCGCCGGCGGGCCGGCCGTTGAAGTACTCGATGCCGGCGGCGATCTCCCGCGCCGCCTCCTCGCCCTGGACGCGCGCCGGGTAGACCAGCAGCTGGATGGAAGGGAACCGGCGCCGCATCACCTGCACGATGTCGCGGATGGCGGCCCCGGTCGGCGACGTGACCACGCCGATGACGCGGGGCATCAGCGGCAGCCGGCGCTTGCGCTCGGCGGCGAAGTAGCCCTTGGCCAGGTAGCGCTGCTTGAGCTCCTCGAGGGCCGCGAAGATGTCGCCGCGGCCCTGCAGCTGGATGTCGGAGGCCAGCAGCTGCATCTCGCCGCGGGCGGCGTACACCGACACCGTCCCGGTCACCACCACCTGCTGGCCGTTTTCTACCCGGCGCAGGGAGCTGCGCATGGACTGGTAGCGGAACATCACGGTCCGCAGGGAGCCGGCGCCGTCCTTGAGGGTGAAGTACAGGTGGCCGGAGGGAGCCAGGGTGACGTTGGACGCCTCGCCCTGCACGCGCACGAGGGCGAAGCGGGTTTCCAGGTGGCCTTTCAGGGCCAGCACCAGCTCGGAAACGCGCAGGATGCGGTCAGGCACCGAGTTGCCGTTCGTAGTCGTCATGGGTCAGCCGCAGCGGCCGCACGGCCAGCGCCCTTCCGCTGGATCCGTCGACGTCGACCACGGTCAGGTCCAGCACCGCGTCGCCTCCCGCCACCTCGAAACGCTGGCCGACGCCGGTGACGAACTTCTCGATGATCGGGGCGCGCTCCATGCCGATGATCGAATCGAGGGCGCCGGTCATGCCGACATCGGTCTGGTAGGCGGTGCCGCCGGCCAGGATGCGCGCGTCGGCGGTCGGCACATGGGTGTGCGTGCCCAGCACGGCGCTCACCCGGCCGTCGAGGAAATATCCCAGTCCCTGCTTCTCGGCGCTGGCCTCGGCGTGGAAGTCGACCAAGACCACGGCGGCCGGGCGCTCGCGCAGGAAGGCCTCCATGGCGGCGAATGGGTTGTCGGCCACCGGTTCCATGAACACCCGCCCCTGCAGGGAGACGACGGCGACCGCTCCGCGCGGGGTGGCCACGACCCGGAAGCCGCGCCCGGGCGCCGCCGCCGGGTAGTTGATCGGCCGCAGCACGCGCGGTTCCGCGGCCAGCAGCGCCTTGCCCTCGCGCTTGTCGAAGACGTGGTTGCCGCCGGTCAGCACGTCGATGCCGGCGGCGAAGAGCTCGGCCGCGGTGCGGGGGACGACGCCCAGGCCGCCGGCGCTGTTCTCGCCGTTGGCCACCACCAGGTGGGGCTGCAGGCGGGCCCGGATCAGCGGCATGGCGCGGGCGACGAAGTCGCGCCCGGTGCGGCCGATGACGTCGCCGATGAGGATCAAGCGCAGCGGTTCACTTGGCATATTCGATGGCCCGCACCTCGCGGATGACGGTCACCTTGATCTGGCCGGGGTACTCCATCTCGGACTGGATGCGCTTGGCGATGTCCTTGGATATCAGGAAGGTCTGGTTGTCGTCCAGCTCGTTGGCGTTGATGATGACGCGCACCTCGCGGCCGGCTTGCAACGCGAAGGCCTTGGTCACCCCGGCGAAGGACTTGCTCAGCTCCTCCAGCTTCTCCAGGCGCTTGATGTAAGTTTCCAGGATCTCGCGGCGCGCCCCGGGCCGGGCGGCGGAGATGGAGTCGGCGGCCTGGATGAGCACCGCCTCGATGGAGCGGAACTCGACGTCCATGTGGTGCGAGGCGATGGCGTCCAGCACCGCCTGCGATTCGCCGTACTTGCGCGCCAGCTCGACCGACAGCGACGTGTGGGTGCCTTCGGTCTCGCGGTCGATGGCCTTGCCGACGTCGTGCAGCAAACCGGCGCGCCTGGCGATGTGGACGTTGGCGCCGATCTCCCGGGCCAGCATGGCGGCCACCAGAGCCACCTCCTTGGAGTGCTCCAGAACGTTCTGGCCGTAGGAGGTGCGGAACTTCAGCTTGCCCAGGTAGAAAAAGAGCTCGGGGTTGAGGTCGCGCACGCCGAGCTCGAGCACCACGCTTTCTCCCTCGCGGCGCAGGTAGGCGTCGAAATTGGTCTTCAGGCGCTCGACGACTTCCTCGATTCGAGCCGGATGGATGCGGCCGTCGGCGATCAGCGTCTCGATCGCCTGCTTGGCGATCTCGCGGCGGATGGGGTCGAAGGAGGAGACCAGGATGGCCTCGGGGGTGTCGTCGACGATGAAGTCGACCCCGGTGGCGTTCTCCAGGGCGCGGATGTTGCGGCCCTCGCGGCCGATGATGCGCCCCTTCATCTCGTCCGACGGCAGGTCGATGACCGACACCGAGGAGGAGACCACGTGCTCGGTGGCGATGCGCTGCACCGCGGTCGAGATGATCTCCTTGGCCATGTTCTGGCCGTTGGCCTTCAGCTCCTCCTCGATGGCCTTGAGTTTCTGGGCCGAGTCCAGGCGGGCCTCGCCCTCCCACTGCCGGATCAGCATCTCCTTGGCCTCCTGCACCGTCATCCCGGCGATCTTCTCCAGCTTCTGGCGCTGTTCGTCGAGCGTCTTCTGCAGGTCGTTGCGCAAGGCGCAGAGCTCCTCTTCATGAACCGAAAGATCGTTCTCCTTCTTCTTCAGCTCCTTTTCCCGGTTGTCCAGGTTGGTGTAGCGGCGGTCGAGGGTTTCCTCCTTCTGCAGCAGCCGCTTCTCCATGGTGTTGAGGCGGTTGATCTTCTCGTTCTGCTTGCGGTTGTACTCGTTCTTCCACTCGTTGAGCTCGTTCTTGAGCTCCAGCGTCACCTGGCGGCGGTGGCTTTCCAGCTCCGCCTGGGTTTTCTTCTCCAGCTCCAGGCGGTGGACCTCGAGGGCCCGGTAGTCGCCGGCGAATATCTTCTTCTTGATCAGCAACACGAACCCGGCGCCGAGGATGATGCCGATGATGGCGATTGCTGCGTTAATGAGCAGCCCCATTGTCTTCCTCCTCGTGTCAGGATGAAAAACGGATGGTCAAACGGTCGTCTTCGGTCTCCGGAGAAAGCAATCCATCTATGTTCTGCAGGATTTGCCGCAGTTTCTCGTTCTCCCGTTTCAAGGCGTGGAGCTCCTGGGCGACGTTGATGGCCGCCAGCAGCCCCAGTTTGAACGAATCCAGTTCATTCATCCTGGTCTTGATTTTGGTGATCTTCCCTTCCACGTAGTCGACGATCTGCAAAAACTCGTCGGGCGAGACATCCGGGCTCAGGACGAAGGTGAAGGTCCTGCCCAGGATCTGGATGTCGATTTCGCGCGGTTTCATTCCTCGACCGATTCGACCAGCTGCAGGAGGGCGGTGACCTTCTTGCGGATCTCGCTGCGCTCACCGTCGCGCTGCGCGGAATCGGACCGCACCCCGTCCAGCTCCTTCTTCAGGCGCGCGTTCTCGTCGCGCAGCGCCCGCATGCTCTGGACCAGGCGGCCGATCTTCTCTTCCAGTTTATCGAATTCCCTGATGCTCTCCTTGGCGATGCTCTCTTTGCCGCTCATCGGCACTCCTTATCGCTGCACCAGCTGCAGCGCGTGGCACAACCGGGCGGTCAGGGCCCGGTGCAGGTCGTTGACCTCGTCGCCCGACAGGGTTCGCCCGTTTGCACGGTAGACGAAGGCCAGGGACAGGCTGACCGTCCCGGGCGGGACCGCCTCTCCGGCGAACCGGTCCATCAGCTCGTAACTCTCCAGCTCGGCCGGCTTCTCTCTTTCGATCGCCCGTTGCAGCTGCTCGTAGGCCACATCGTCGCGGATCAGGAAGGAAAAATCGCGGCGGGTGGCGGGGAACACGCTCCACGGCGCGAACCACGGCTCGCGGCCGGCCGCCAGCAGCGGCGCCAGCTCCAGCTCCGCCGCAAAAACGGGCTGGGTGATACGGAAGAAGGCCCCGGCCGCGTCGTCCAGCCGGCCGGCCCGGCCGGCGTCGCGGCCAGCGACGAGGACCCGGAAGCAGGCATCGGCGGCATAGCCGGGACAGGGCGCGGCGAGGGCGAGATCGGAATCGATGCCCAGCCTCGACAGCAGCGAGCCGAGAATCGACTTGAAGGCGAATATGTCGAACTCCTGGCGGGGGGTGCGCCAGTCGGCCCGACCGAGATCGCCGCTGGCGATGACGGCCAGCCGCTCCGTCTCCCGGGGCCCGTCGGGCCCGGGGTCGAAGGTCTTGCCCGTCTCGAACAGGCACACCTGCGCGGCCCCCTGGTGGAGATTGTGGGCGGTGTTGCGCAGCAGGCCGCCCAGCAGGGAGTTGCGCAGCACCGAAAAATCGCTGCCCAGCGGGTTCTGGATCCCGACGAAGGCGTTCTCCGGCGGCGAGAACAGGCGGTTCTCGCCGGGGCTTTGGAAGGCGTAGTTGATGGCCTCGTGGAACCCGGTCGAGGCCAGGTGCTGCTTGATGAGCAGGTGCCGGTCGCGGCCGCGATCGAAGCCGCCCCGGCCGACGATCGGCGGCATGGCCGAGCCCAGCTTGTCGTAGCCGTGCAGGCGGGCGACCTCCTCGACCAGGTCCTGCTTCACCGAGATGTCGACCCGGAAAGTCGGGGCCGTGACCTCCCAGGCGTCGCCCCGGTCCTGAACGTCGAAGCCCAGCCGGCGCAGGATGTCCTCCACCCGGTCGGGCTTCAACTCGATGCCGATGTACGCCGCCGGGTACCCCTTGGCCAGCCGGATGGGCGCCGCCCGGGTCGGGCGCGGCCACAGGTCACGGTACCAGGTGACCCGCGCCGGTTGGCGGGTCTCCGTTTCGATCCACTGCAGCGCCAGGGCCACGGCCCGGGGGGTGATGCCGACGTCGCAGCCGCGCTCGTAGCGGTAGGACGCTTCCGTGCGCAGGTTTCCGCCCCGGGCGGTGCGGCGGATGACGGTCGGGGCGAAGGCGGCGCACTCGATGAACAGGTCGCGGGTGGATGGGCTGACGCCGGTATCCAGCCCGCCCATGATGCCGGCCAGGCCGACCGGGCGCTCGGCATCGGCGATGACCAGGTGGGCCGGGCCGACGTCGAGGGCGGTGCCGTCGAGCAGGATCACCCGCTCGCCGGCCACGGCGCGCCGCGCCCTCAGGGTGTCGCCGCGCAGCAGCCGGCGGTCGTAGAAGTGGAGCGGCTGCCCGGTGGTGAGCATGACCAGGTTGGAGATGTCGACCAGGTTGTTGATCGGCCGCTGGCCGAGCTCTTCCAGGAGGCGGACCAGCGCCGGCGACGAGGGAGCGACGGCCACGTCTTTCACCAGGCAGCCGGTGAAGCGCGGGCAGTCCGCCGGGTCCTCGATCTCCAGGGTGAAGCGCTCGGCGGCGGTCTCGGTCGGCGGCTGCAGGTCGGGAAGGGTGAGGCGGCCTCCGGGGATCCGGGCGGCCAGGTCGCGGGCGACCCCCCAGTGCGAGAGCCAGTCGGGGCGGTTCGGGGTGATCTCGATGTCCAGCACCGCATTCTCGCCGTCAAGCGGCGTGACCGAGGCCACTTCGATGCCCACCGAGACCAGCAGGTCGCGCAGCTCGCCGGGGGTGCCGGCGAAGTTGACGAAACGCTTGAGGTATCCGCCGTGGATTCGCATGGGTCACCCGAATTGGCTGAGCAGGCGCAGGTCGTTTTCGTACAGCAGCCGCAGGTCGGGCACGCCGTACTTGAACATGGTCACCCGCTCGATGCCCATGCCGAACGCGAAGCCGGAATAGACCTCCGGGTCGATGCCGCAGTTGGCCAGCACCGCCGGGTGCACCATGCCCGAGCCGAGGATCTCGATCCAGCCCTTGCCCTTGCAGACCCGGCAGGCGGCGTCGAGGCCGGCGCACTGGAAACAGCTCATGTCCACCTCGGCCGACGGCTCGGTGAAGGGGAAGAAGCCGGGGCGGAAACGGACCTTCACCTGGGTGCCGAACAGGGCGTGGATGAAGGTTTCCAGCGTCCCCTTGAGGTGCGAGAAGTGGATGCCGCGGTCCACCAGCAGTCCCTCCACCTGGTGGAATACCGGGGAATGGGTCGGGTCGGGGTCGTCCTTGCGGAAGGTCATTCCCGGAGAAATGATCTGGATGGGCGGCGGGTGGCTCAGCATGTAGCGGACCTGCACCGGCGAGGTGTGGGTGCGCAGGATGCGACGCGGCAGCCCGGCCAGGAAGAAGGTGTCGTGCTCGTCGCGGACGGGATGGTGCTCGGGGATGTTGAGCAGCGTGAAGTTGTTGTCCTCGGTCTCGACCTGGGGACCATGGGCGATCTCGTAGCCCATGCGCAGGAAGATCTCCTCGATCTGGCGGCGGATCTCGCTCAGCAGGTGAAGCCGCCCTCCGGGCCGCGGGGGGGCGGGCAGGGTGGCGTCGGGTCCGCGTCGCACGGCGGCGAAACGCCCGGAGGCGGCCTCCAGGCCGGCCTCGACCTCGGCGCGCAAATCGTTGATCAGTTTCCCGGCCCCGGGCCGTTCCTCGGGCGGCAGCTCGCGCAGCCGGATCAGCAGGGCGGAGACGACGCCCTTCTTGCGGGAGAGATAGGTTTCCCGCAGCTGCAGCAGCCCTTTCTGAGATTGGAGGCGGTTCAGCTCATCGGCGAACGATCGGCGGACCCCCTCGATCTCATGCGCCAGCCCTCCACTCATGCCTGGGGCTTTACTTTCTCGATGATCTGGCGGAAGACGTCCGGCTCCGTGGCGGCCAGGTTGGCCAGCATCTTGCGGTTGAGCCTGACGTTGGCCTGGTCGAGGGCGTGAATGAAGGCGGAGTAGCTCAAGTCGTAGGGGCGCACGGCGGCGTTGATGCGGATGTTCCACAGGCGGCGGAAGTCCCGCTTGCGGTCGCGGCGGTCGCGGTACGCGTACTCCAGGGCCTTGTCCACGGCTTCCTTGGCCACGCGGTAGTTCTTTCGCTTGCCGCCCCAGAACCCCTTGGCCAGGGCCAGTATCTTCTTCCGTCTTTGCAGTCGATTGTTTCCACGGGTTACGCGAGGCATGATGTCCTCCTGTTAAGTGCTCTCGTGCCTATTTCGGGTAGGGGAAATACTCTTTGACCTTCTGCCGCTCTTCCTTCACCACGTAGGTGGCCGTCTTCAGGCCGCGCTTGCGCTTCGCGCTCTTCTTGGTCAGGATGTGCCTGCCGAAGGCCTTGCTGCGCTTGATCTTGCCGCTGGCGGTGAAGCGGAATCGCTTGGCGGCGCCTCTATGGGTTTTCAGTTTTGGCATCCTTTCCTCCTTTTTTTGCGCCAATCATGATATGACAGAAAAAGCCCTCCCGCTTGGGGGGCGACTCGATCTCGGCCATTTCCCTCAGAACCACCATGATGCGATCGACCATGGCCTCGAGCATCTCCGGCTTGCGCTTCTGGCGGCCGCGCAGCCAGACGGTCACCTTGACCTTGTTGCCCTCTTCCAGGAACTCGCGGATCTTGCGCATCTTGACGTCGACGTCGTGGCCGCCGATGACCGGGGTGAACTTGATCTCCTTCACCAGGATCTTTCGCTGGTGGCGCTGCGCCTCGTGCGCCTTCTTCTGCAGCGAGTAGAGGAATTTTCCGTAGTCCAGCAACCGGCACACCGGCGGGGCGGCCTCGGGCGAGATCTCGACCAGGTCGAGTTCCCGTTCGCGCGCGATTTCGAGCGCACGGGGGACAGGCACGATGCCCACCTGTTCCTTGTTCTCGTCGATCAACCGCACCTCGCGGGCGGTGATCTCCTCGTTGATGCGGTGCGGATTCTTCTTCTTGGCCGGCCGGCGCGGATCAAATCTCATACGCTGCACGTTTCTCCTCGATCAATGGTTTCACCTTCGCTATGAAATCGGCCAGGGGCATCTTGCCCCGGTCGCCCAGGCGGTGGATGCGCAGCGCGATGTTGCCCTGCTGCCTCTCCTGCTCGCCCACGATGACGATGTAGGGGACCTTTTGCACTTCGGCGTCGCGGATCTTTCGGTTGAGCCCCTCGCTGCGGGCGTCCAGGCTGGCTCGCAGCCCGGCCCGCTGCAGGCCGTCGAGGACCTGCCGGCCGTAGTCGAGGTAGGCGTCCGAGAGCGGGGCCACCAGCACCTGCAGCGGCGCCAGCCAGAGCGGGAACGCCCCGCGGTAGTGCTCGACCAGCACGCCGAAGAAGCGCTCGATCGAGCCCAGCAGCGCCCGGTGCACCATGTAGGGGCGGTGCGCGGCGCCGTCGGGGCCGGTGTACTTCATGTCGAACCGTTCCGGCTCGTTGAAGTCGAACTGGATGGTGGTGCACTGCCAGGTGCGCCCCAGGGCGTCGCGGATCTTGATGTCGATCTTGGGGCCGTAGAAGACCGCCTCCCCCTCCATCCGCTCGTAGGCGACGGAGCGGGCCTCCAGCGCCCGCACCAGCGACGACTCGGCCTGCACCCACATGGCCTCGGAACCGGCGTACTTGCCGGGGTTCTGGGGATCGCGCACCGACAGCTCGATCTTGACGTCGCGAAAGCCGAAGGCGCCGAGCAGGTCGAGCGAGAAATCGAGCACGCGCAGGATCTCGTCGTCGATCTGATCCGGGGTGCAGATGATGTGGGCGTCGTCCTGGGTGAAGCCGCGCACCCGCAGCAGGCCGTGCAGCGTGCCCGAGCGCTCGTAGCGATAGACGGTCCCGAGCTCGGCCCAGCGCAGGGGAAGATCGCGGTAGGAGCGCCCGGAGGACTTGAAGATCATGATGTGGAACGGGCAGTTCATCGGCTTCAGGTAATAGTTCTGCCCGTCGATGTCCATCGGGGAATACATCGAATCCTTGTAGAAGTCGAGGTGCCCGGAGGTCTGCCACAGCCACTCGCGCCCGATGTGCGGGGTGTAGAGGAGCTCGTAGCCCCCTTCGTAGTGGCGCTTCTTCCAGTATTCCTCGATCAGGTGGCGCATGCGCGCGCCGCGCGGATGCCAGTAGACCAGCCCGGGGCCGGCCTCTTCCTGCAGCGAGAAGAGGTCGAGGACGCGCCCCAGGGTGCGGTGGTCGCGCTCCTTGGCCTCCTTCAGGAAGGCGAGATGGGCGTCGAGCGCGGCGGCGGTGGGAAAGACCGTGCCGTAGATGCGCTGCATGGAGTGGCTTTTCTCGTCGCCTTTCCAGTATGCGGCCGCCAGCGAGAGGAGCTTGAAGTGCTTCAGCAGGCCGGTGGAGGGCAGGTGCGGGCCCCGGCACAGGTCCACGAAGTCGCCCTGGCGGTAGACGCTGACCTCCCCCTCGCTGACCTTCTCGCGAATCAGCTCGACTTTCAGGTTCTGCCCGCGGCCGGCGAAATAGTCGAGCGCCTGCTGGCGCTCCCACCGGAGGTGCTCGACGGGAAGGTTGCGCCGCACCAGCTCGGCCATCTTCTTGGAGATCGCCTGAAGATCATCGGGAGTGAACGGGGCGGGAACCAGGAAATCGTAATAGAAGCCGTTTTCGACTGCCGGCCCGATGCCGTACTGGGCCTGGGGGAACAGATCCGTGACCGCGTGGGCCAGCAGGTGGGAACAGGAGTGGCGGAAGACGTCCAGCGCCTCGGGGGCGCCGGCCGGCACCTCGCGGACATCGTCCGCGGGCTGGACGGGCGCGCCGACGTCGCGCAACTCGCCGTTGACGCTGAGAAGTACCGGCTTTTCTTTGGCCATGGCAGGATGGGGAATAGGCGCGGGCGGGCTCGAACCGCCGACCTCTACCGTGTCAAGGTAGCGCTCTAACCAACTGGGCTACGCGCCTGCATTCCGGGGTGACGGCTGCTTACTTGACCTTGTCCTTCAGTTCTTTGCCGGCGATGAACTTGGGGACGCGCTTCTTGGGGATCCGGATCTTCTGCCCGGTCTTGGGGTTCCGTCCTTCCTTGGCCTTCTTGTCGATCGTTTTGAACGTGCCGAACCCGACGAGGGTGACTTTGCCGTCTCTCTTCTTCAGCGTGTCGCCAACGATGGTGACCAGCATATCGACCACTTTCAGCGCATCAACCTTGGTCAGGTCGGAATCCTTGACCATGCGGGTGGCGAGCTCGATCTTGTTCATACTCCGTTCCTCCTAAAGAATGGAAAGGGTACTGTACCCCAATTCAATACCATTGTCAATAGCAGGTTTGCGCGGGGGAAGCCGGTGCGCCGCCCCTCTTGCCAACTCCGGCGGAGGTGGAATATAACATGTCCGGCATGCCCAAACTCACCCTGCCCCGCCATGGCCTGGTTCAAGTGGCCGGGATTCACGACCCGCGCGAGGCGCTCCTGCTGGCGGCGGAAGGCGTCGACTGGATCGGCCTGCCGTTGAGGCCGGAACGGCACCGCTGCGAGATCAGCGACGCCCGGGCGGCCATCGCGGTGCGCGCCCTGCCGCCCCGCTGCGCCGCTGTGCTCATCACCTACCAGCGGCAGGCCGACGAGATCCTCGCCCTGTGCGCGGCGGTGGGCTGCCGCGCCGTGCAACTGCACGGCGACCCGCCCCCGGCCGAGATCGACCGCCTGCGCCGCAGCGCCCCCGCCCTGTTCATCATCCGCAGCCTGGTCGTGCGCGAGGACGGAGCCAACCTCACCGAGCTGGAGGAGGCCGTGGCCGGGCTTTCGCCGCTGGTGGACGCCTTCCTGACCGACACCCACGACCCTCGCAGCGGCGCACGCGGCGCCACCGGCCGCACCCACGACTGGGAGGTCAGCCGGCGCCTGCGGGAGCTGTCGCCTCGGCCGTTGATCCTGGCCGGGGGCCTGACCCCCGAAAACGTGACCGCCGCCATCGAAACCGTCCGGCCCGCCGGGGTGGATGCGCACACCGGGCTGGAGGGGGCAGACGGCCGCAAGGACCGCGACAGGGTGCGCCTCTTCGTCGCCTCCGCGCGCATCGCCTGGCGGAGCCATCCGGCGGCCGAGGCCTAGGTCGTACCGGGGCCTCCGCCCCCTCCCTTGCTTTTTGGGACGAAATCCCATATAATGTTGGGCTGCAGATGGAACGCGCAAGGACACGCAATGGCAGAAGAACTGTTGAAAAGCATCAGGCAAATCAGCCGCGAACGGGGCATCAACCCCGACGTGTTCTTCTCCGCCATTAAAGAAGCGCTCCTCGCCGTCGCCAAGAAATACTTCGACCCCGGCACCGACGTCCAGGTGGAAATCGACGAGAACAAGGGCGAGATCCAGGTCTACATCACCAAGCTGGTGGTCAAGGAAGTGACCGATCCGCTCAGCGAGATCCACTGGAAAGAGGCCCTGACCTACGACGCCAAGGCGACGGAGGGCGACGAGGTCCGCATCTCCATGCCGGGCGAGACGCTGGGCCGCATCGCCGCCCAGACGGCCAAGCAGATCATCCTGCAGAAGCTGCTCAAGGCCGAGCAGCAGAAGATATACATGAAATACTTCCCGCTCACCGGCACCCTGCAGTCGGGCGAGATCCGCCGCGTCGAGAACGGCAACATCATCCTCGGCCTGGAGCTGGGGGAGGGTATCCTGCCGCCCAAGGAGCTGTCGTCGCGTGACTCCTTCAAGCGCGGCGAAATCATCAAGTTCCTGATCAAGCGGGTCTTCCCTGAGGGCAAGGGGCCGCTCATCCTGGCCACGCGCTACATGAACGATTTCGTGCTGGAGCTGATCCGCAAGGAAGTCCCCGAGGTGGCCGAGGGCATCGTCAAGGTCGCCGCCATCTCGAGGGAACCGGGGGTCAAGACCAAGGTCGCCGTCTACTCCACCGACAAGACGGTCGACCCGGTCGGGGCCATCGTCGGCATGAACGGCAACCGCGTGCTGGCCATCACCAAGGAGCTGCGCGGCGAGCGCATCGACGTCATCGCCTGGAGCAACTCGCCGGAGCGTTTCATCGCCTCGGCGCTGACCCCGGCCGAGGTCGTGCGCGTCACCCTGATCGACCGCGACAACCAGGTGGCCGAGGTGACGGTGAAGGACGAGACGCTGTCGGCGGCCATCGGCAAGAAGGGCGTCAACATCAAGTTGGCTTCCAAGTTGACCAGCTGGGACATCCAGATCGCCAACCGCAACGCCGAGCGAACCGGGGACGCACTGAAAAAACCTTAGGAGGACACGGCATGTCCACCATCAAACTCCACGAGGCGACCAAGGAATTCAAGATCGCCAACAAGTTCGCCATGTTCCTGCTCGAAAAGCTCGACATGCCGGTCAAATCGCATTCGTCGGTGCTGACCCCCGACATGCTGGAAGCGCTGCGCGAGTACGCCGAGACCCCGGCCAAGTACGCCAAGGTGGACGCCGCATTCGCCGCCGCCGAGAAGGAAAAAAAGCAGGCGAAGAAGAAAGCCGGAGACAAGAAGGCCGAAGCCGCCGGGGAGGAAGCGCCAACCGAGACCGAAAAGGAGCCGGCCAAGGTCGCCCCCAAGGAGCCGGCCAAGCCGGCCGCCAAGCCCGCCGCTTCGGCGAAGAAGCCGTCGGAAGAAGAGAAGCCGGCCGCCGAACCCGCTGCCAAGGCAGTTGAGGCCAAGCCCCAGCCCGCCGCCAAGACAGCGGAGGCCAAGCCCCAGCCCGCCGCCAAGACAGCGGAGGCCAAGCCCCAGCCCGCCACCCCGAGTACACCCGCTCCATCAGCCCCCGCCACGGTGAAGCCCGCCACCCCGGCCGCCGCCGCTCCGGTCAAAACCGCCCCCCGGCCGCCGGCCCAGCCTCCCGCTCCCACCCCGCCGCCGGGCCCGCGTCCCACCCCGCCCCGCCCCCCGGTAATGGAAAAATCCCGCCTGGAACCGGTGCAGAAGGCGCCTCCGCCCTACATGCGCCGCCCTGGCGCGCACGAGCCGCATCGCCGCCCCGGCATGCACGGCCCGTCCGGCAGCCGCCACTCCGATTACCACAAGCGCGCCCCGGCCGTCCCGGTCAAGCCGAAGGAGACGGTGGCGCCGCAGCTGCCGGCCGCCATCCAGGTGGCCGACTACGTGACCCCGCGCGAGATCGCCGAGAAGCTCGGCTGCAAGCTGCGCTTTCTGGAAGAGAAGATGGGCCAGCTGCACATGGACTACCAGAGCAACCAGTTCGTGAGCCAGGAGGACCTCGCCCGCCTCGCCCAGGAGATCGCCGTCCAGGTCGAGGTTCTGCCCTACGAGGAGTACCTGTTCCGCACCTCCATCGAGGGGCGCAAGGCCCAGCCGAAACCCCGCCCCCCGGTGGTCACGGTGATGGGCCACGTCGACCACGGCAAGACCACCCTGCTGGACACCCTGCGCAAGACCCGCGTGGCCGAGAAGGAAGCCGGCGGCATCACCCAGAAGATCGGCGCCTACAAGCTCCCCGGAACCGACGGGAACGTCGTCTTCATTGACACCCCGGGCCACGAGGCGTTCACCAACCTGCGCGCCCGCGGCGCCTCGGTGACCGACATCGTGGTGCTGGTGGTCGCCGCCAACGACGGCGTGCAGCCCCAGACCGTCGAGGCCATCCACCACGCCCAGGCGGCCAAGGTGCCGATCATCGTCGCGGTCAACAAGATCGACATCGCCGGCGCCGACCCGACCCGGGTCAAGCAGTCCCTGACCAAGCACAACATCCTGGTCGAGGAGTGGGGCGGCGACGTCGTTTCGGTGGACATCTCCGCCAAGTTGAACCAGAACCTCGGCCAGCTGCTGGAGATGATCCACCTGGTGGCCCAGATGCAGGAACTGAAAGCCTACGCCGAGATCCCGGCGCGCGGCGTCATCATCGAGGCGCGTCACGACGCCCAGCTCGGCCCGATGGCCACCCTGCTCATCCAGCACGGCCAGCTTCGCCGCGGAGACTTCTTCATCTGCGGCAACGCCGTGGGCAAGGTCAAGACGATATTCTCCGACTCCGGCAAGCCCCTCAGCACGGCCGGCGTCTCCGACCCGGTCGAGATCATGGGTTTCGAAACCCTGCCCCAGGCCGGCGACGTGCTGCAGGTCGTGGCCGACCCCGAGCGGGCGCGCCGCGTCGTGGACAGCCGCCGCCTGAGCGTGAAAACCGCCCGCAACCGCGACGTCCAGGCCGAGAAGAAGCTCAGCCTGCAGAACCTGTTTTCGCTGCTGGAGCAGGACAAGATCCAGGTTTTCCCCCTCATCGTCAAGGCCGACTCGTTCGGCTCGGTCGAAGTGCTCAACCAGCTGGTCGCCCGGCTGAGCCAGGAGAAGCTGAAGCTGGAGATCATCCACAGCGGCGTGGGCAACATCCTGGAAAGCGACATCATGCTGGCGGCGACGGCCAACGCCGTCATCCTCGGCTTCAACGTCAAGGCCCCCGGCAACATCCCGGCACTGGCCAAGCGCGAGGGGGTCGACATCCGCCTCTACAACATCATCTACCACCTGGTCGAAGAGCTGGAGAAGGCGATCAAGGGCATGATCAAGCCGGAGAAGCAGGACGTGCGCATCGGCACCGCCGAGGTCCTCCAGAAATTCAAGATCGCCCGCATCGGCGTCATCGCCGGCTGCGCGGTGCGCGACGGGCGGGTGACCAACAAGTCGCGGGTCAAGGTCACGCGCTCGGGCGACCTGGTCTTCGAGGGCGACATCGGCACCCTCCGCCATTTCCAGAACGAGGCCTCCGAAGTGAAGGCCGGCAGCGAATGCGGCATCCACATCAAGAACTTCCAGGCCTTCGAGGTCGGCGACATCCTGGAGATTTACGAGACCACCTTCGTCTGATGATCGTCGGCATGCTGACCCTCGACTTCTTCCACGACGGTTTCCACAGCCTCAAGGACAAGCGCCAGGTGCTGGCCAGCATGAAGCAGAAGCTGCGCCAGCGTTTCAACCTGGCCGTGGCCGAGAGCGGCCACCAGGACCTGTGGCAGAAGATGCAACTGTCGCTGGCCGGCATCCACCACAGCCGGGCGGGCCTCGAGGCCATTTTCCGCGAGGTCGAGGATTTCATCTTCGACCAGTACGGGCTTCAACCGGTCAGCCGCCGCCTCGATTTCATGTGACGCCGCCATGTCCATCCGCACCGAAAAGTTCGCTTCCACGCTGCAGCAGGCGCTGGCCACCATCCTGCTCACCGACAGCGAAAACCCGCGCCTGCGGACCGTCACGGTGTCGGCCGTCACCGTGTCGGCCGACCTGCGCCACGCCCGAGTGGCCGTGTCCTGCCCCGACGGCCCCATCGCCGAGCGCATCGCCGAGCTGACCCGTTCCACCGGCTTTCTCAAGCGCCATCTCTCCCGGCACATGGCGCTCAAGTACATGCCCGAGCTCACTTTCGTGGCCGACGACGGATTCCGCGCCGACCAGGCCATCGGCCACTTCCTGAAGGGAGATCCCCGTGAAGGCGAAGATCGCCGCTAAGCTGCTGTCCGTGAACCGCGTGGCCATCGCCTCCCACGTCCGCCCCGACGCCGACTCCATCGGCTCCGGGCTGGCGCTGGCCATGATGCTGGAGAGCCTGGGCAAGCAGGTCCGCTACTGCAACACCGACAAGGCGCCTCTGCCGCTGCCGCGGCTGCCCGGGTACGGCCGCATCGAATACCGCCAGATCCATCCCGAGCCGTTCGACGCGGTGGTGCTGATCGAGGGCGGCACCGAGGAGCGCACCGGCCAGGCGCACCTGCGAGACTACTTCACCATCAACATCGACCACCACAGCACCTCGGCCGACGACGCCGACCTCAACTGGGTCGTTCCGGAGGCCTCGGCCGTGGCCGAGCTCATCTTCGAACTGGGCCAGGAGTTGGGGGCCCCGTTCCGCCGCGACGTCGCCTTCAACCTCTACGCGGCCATCGTCTCCGACACTGGCTCCTTCAAGTACTCCAACACCAGCCATCGAGCCCTGCAGATCGCCTCGGAACTCGTCCGCCTCGGCGGCTTCGCCCCGGTGGAGGTGTCCAACCTGCTGTTCAACTCCAACCCGCTGGAGAAGATCCGCATGATGTCAATGGTTCTCGGCACGCTGGAGATGTCGCTGAACAACCGGGTGGCGTCCATCGAGTTCCGCCGATCCTTCCTGCCGACCATCAGCCTGCACGACATCGAGACCGAGGATATCGTGGCCATCGCCCGGTCCATCGCCGACGTCCAGGTGCTGCTCTTCTTCAAGGAGATCGAAGACGACCTGTTCCGCGTCTCCATCCGCTCCCGCGACGACATATCGGCCCAGAAGGTGGCGCAGGCGTTCCAGGGCGGCGGGCACCACCACGCGGCCGGCTTCTTCTACCGCGGCGACCTGCCCTCCGCCAAGCGCGACATCCTGGCCGTCATCCGCGACCAGCTGGCATGATCCACGGCCTGGTCGTCGTCTGCAAGGAGAGGGGGATCAGCTCCCACGACGTCGTCGCCCGCCTGAAAAAGCTCTTCCGCACGCCGCGCACCGGCCACTTCGGCACCCTCGACCCGGCGGCCAGCGGCGTGCTGCTGATCGCGCTGGGTCACGCCACCCGATTTTTCGACTTCTACGTGCGCACCGAGAAATGCTATCGCGGGGTCATCCGCTTCGGTCAGGCCACCACCACCTACGACGGCGAGGGCGAGCCGCTGGGCGCGCCGGTGGCCGTCGATCTGGGCGCCATGGACGTGGAGGCGCTGCTGGCTCCGTTCCGCGGCCGCATCGAGCAGCTGCCCCCCCCCTACTCGGCCAAGAAGTTCCGCGGCAAGCCGCTGTACCGCTACGCCCGCCGCCACCAGGAGGTGGAGCGCCGCCCGGCCCGGGTGGAGATCCGCTCGCTGTGCGGCCGCGTGCGGGGCCCCGACCAGCTGGAGTTCGAGGCGGTCACCTCGGCCGGCACCTACATCCGCTCGCTGGCCCACGACATCGGCCAGCGGGCGGGCTGCGGCGCTTACCTGCAGGAGCTGCGGCGCGAACGCATCGGCCGCTTCACCGTCGAACAGGCTCTGCCGCTGGACGAGATCGAGCGCCGCGTCGCGGCCTCGGACCTGCTGTCGGTGGTCATGCCCTTCGAGACGCTGCTGCCCGAGTTCCCCAAGCTGATCGTCACTCCCGAGGGCCGGCGTGGAACGCTCAACGGCATGCCGCTGGCGCCCTCGGCCGTCCACAAATTCCTGCCTGCCGAGAACGACGAATTCTTCCGCGTCTTCGACGACGAGGGCCAGTTTCTGGCCGTCTACCGCCGCACCCCCGACTCCGCCCTGTTCCGCGCCCACATCGTATTCCCCCCCGCCTGAATCGCCCCGGGTTCGGCTAACCGGCTAAACGAATCGCGGGTTTGTTCCGTCTAAAGGGTGTGGCCTTTCCCCCTGCCAGGAGCCGAGACATGAACGCGAAGCGCACCTTTCTGCCGCTGCTGTGGCTGCTGCCGGTCGCCGTCGCCGCCGCCGCGCCGGCCGACCCCCCTCAAAAGGTGGTTCAGGCCGCCCCCTGCACGGCCGAGATGAGAATCGACGGCCGGCTGGACGAAATGCCCTGGCAGTCGCCGGGCTACACCGACTTCACCCAGAACGAACCGCAGGACGGCGCCCCGCCCAGCGAGAAGACGACCGTCTGGGTGGCCTTCGACCGCCGCAACCTCTACGTGGCCGCGCGTCTCGAGGACTCGCAGCCGCAGCGGATCGTGCGCCGCCTCGGACGGCGCGACGCGGCCCCGGAGTCGGACTGGTTCACCTTCGCCATCGACCCCTACTACGACCGCCGCAGCGGCTTCCTGTTCGCGGTCAACCCGGCCGGATCGATCCGCGACGCCACGCTGTCCAACGACGGCTGGGAGGACGACTCCTGGGACGGCGTCTGGGAGAGTGCCGCGGCCGTCGACGGCCGGGGCTGGACGGTGGAGATGCGCATCCCCTTCGACCAGCTGCGCTTCGCGAAGCGTGACGGCTACGTGTGGGGGCTGAGCTTCATCCGCTTCATCAGCCGCAAGAACGAGAAGTGCTCGTTCGTCTGGACCCCCAAGGGAGAAACCGGCTTTGTCTCCCGCTTCGCCCGGTTGGAGGGGGTGCGCGGCATCGAGCCCGGCCGGCGCCCGGAGCTGCTCCCCTACACGGCGGCGGGCGCCTTCTTTTCGCCGCGCGAGCCCGGCAACCCCTTCCGCACCGGCAGCGAGGCCCGGGCCCAGGCCGGCCTGGACGGCAAGCTGGCGCTGCGCAGCGACCTGATCCTGGACTTCACCCTCAACCCCGACTTCGGCCAGGTCGAGGTCGATCCGGCCGAAGTCAACCTGAGCGCCTTCGAGACCTACTATTCGGAGAAGCGCCCGTTTTTCATCGAGGGCTCGAGCCTCTACGGCACGTTTGGCTCCGGGGGCACCAACTCCACCTACGGATTCAACTTCGGCATCCCCGACGTTTTCTACAGCCGACGCATCGGCCGCCCGCCCCGCGGTGGCGTGAGCGGCGACGGGTACGCCGACCTGCCCGACGCCACCACCATCCTGGCCGCGGCCAAGCTCTCCGGCCGGCTCGGATCCTGGAACCTGGCCGCCCTGGGCGCCCTGACCGCCCGCGAGTACGCGATCCTGGACCAGAACGGCCAGCGGTCCCGGCAGGAGGTGGAACCCTTCAGCGGCTATGCCACCGTGCGGGCCCAGAAGGAGTTCAACCGGGGGCGCCAGGGGCTCGGCTTCGTGGCCACGGGCGTCGGCCGCGATCTCACCGGTTCGCTGGCCGACCTGCTGCCGCGCCGCGCCTTCAACGGCGGCATCGACGGCTGGCTGCGCCTCGGCGGGAAGCAGACCTGGGCACTGACCGGCTGGTGGGTCGGCTCGCTGGTCCGCGGCGAAGCCCCGGCCATCGAACGGCTGCAGCGGTCCAGCCTGCACTACTTCCAGCGCCCCGACGCCGGGCACCTGGAGCTCGACCCGTCGGCCACCCGGCTGGCCGGCTGGGGCGGACGGCTGGCCCTGAACAAGCAGCGGGGAAACTTCATGTTCAACGCCGCCCTCGGCGCCCTCTCCCCCGGCCTGGAGCTGAACGACATGGGCTACCAGTGGAACGCCGACCTGGTCAATGGCCACGTCGTCGCCGGCTACCGCTGGCTCAAGCCCGGAAAGGTCTTCCGCCAGGGATCGATCCGCATCGCCACCTACCGCTCGGCCGACTTCGGTGGCAACCCCGTCGGGGGGGGCTACTTCCTGTTCCTGAACGGGACGCTGCGCAACTACTGGGGCGGCTCCCTGACCGCGTCCCTCTCGCCGTCCGCCTACAGCAAGAGCGCCACCCGAGGCGGCCCCCTGCTTCGCAACCCGGAATCGTGGAGCGCCAACCTGCTCGCCTGGAGCGACAGCCGCCGGTCGCTGGAGCTGATGATGTCGGGCTACGTCTCGGCAAACCGCGCCGGGGGATCGTCCTGGATGGTCCAGCCCAGCATCACCTGGAAGCCGCGCGACAACGTCCACCTCTCCGCCGGCCCGGTGTACAGCCGCGACCGGGTCTGTGCCCAATGGGTGAGCAACGTCTCCGACCCCGCGATGACCGCCACCCACGGCGCCCGCTACGTCTTCGGCCGCCTGGACCAGAATACGCTGGCCACCGACATCCGCCTCTCCTGGGTCTTCACCCCGCGCCTCAGCCTGCAGCTCTACCTGCAGCCCTACCTGGCGGTCGGACATTACCACGAGTTCAAGGAGCTGGCCCGCCCCTCCAGCTTCGATTTCCGTGTCTTCGGCACGGGGGGATCGGAGATCGTCCGCCTCGACGGCCGGGTGACCGTCGACCCGGACGGCCCCGGCCCCGGCCCGGCATTCACCCTCGCCGACCCCGACTTCAACCTCAAGTCGCTGCGCGGCACCGCCGTGCTTCGCTGGGAGTACCGTCTGGGCTCTACCCTCTACGTGGTGTGGACCCAGGACCGCGCCGATTTCGCCCATCCCGGCCACATGCGGCTCTGGCGCGACCTGGGAGACCTGCTGACCGCTCCGGGCAACAATGCCGTCATGCTGAAGGCGACCTATCGCTTCCGGTTGTAACGAAGCGGCATTCCTCATACCCCGGTCGGCATGACCCTGCGGGTACGGGCCCGGCGCAGCGCGGCGGCGCCTGCCTAGCGCAGTTCGCGGACCCGCACCTCGATACCGGCCTCCCCCCGCAGCAGTTCGACCAGCCGCTGCGGGTCGGTGGCCCCGTAGTGGTAGGGGTAGAGGACCTTCGGGCGCAGGACCCGGGCCGCGTCGGCGACCATCTCCGGGGTCATGGTGTAGGGCAGGTTCATCGGCAGGAAGGCCACGTCGATGCCCTTCAAGTCGCCCATCTCCGGAACGTTTTCCGTGTCGCCGGCCACGTAGACCCGGGTGCCGGCGAACTCCAGCACGTAGCCGTTGCCCGAGCCGCGGGGGTGGAACGGCACCCCCGGGCTGCGCTGGTGGACGACGTTGTAGGCCGGCACCGCCGTGACGGAGATGCCGCGTACGCGGCGGGAGTCGCCGTTGGCCATGACCTCCCCGCCCGGCAGTTTGGCGGCGCAGGCGGCGGTGTAGACCAGGGCCGTGTCTTCCTTGGTCAGCGTCCGGATGGCGGCCGCGTCGAGATGGTCGCCGTGCTCGTGGGTCACCAGGATCACGTCGGCGCGGGGCAGGCGGGAGTAGTCGCCCATGGAGGAAACCGGGTCCACGTGGACCACCACCCCGTTCCAGGTCAACATCAGCGTGCCGTGGCCGACGAAGGTGATCTGCAGGTCCCCGGATTTCGTGGGGAACGTGTCCGCCTGCGGAGTCGCCGGACCGGCCAGGGCCATCGCGGCGGCTCCCCCCAGAAACAGAACGAGCAGTGCATATCCGCTCATGCCCACCTCCATGCGACGATAGGGCCATTGTAGCAGATGGGCGACGGGGTGGCAAAGGGGCCGGGGCGGCTCCGGGGCTACCGGGGGGCGGCGGCTTCGTCGCGGGTGGTGCGCAGCATCTGCACCAGGGCTTCGCGGTCTGCCTCCAGGGCGAGGTTGTCGTTGCGGTTCTGCGGCGAATCGGGCCGGGCTCGCCACTCCGGGCCGAATCGTTCCAGGGCGGCGAACAGCTGCCAGCGGTACCGGAAGGAGGCGTTTTCAATGCGACGCAGCGCCTGCATCTGGCCGTCCGTGAATCGCCTGCGGCCGGTTTCCCGCCGGATGACCAGCGGATCCACGAAGAGCTCGACGGCCTCCGCGTCACGCAAAACCGCCCGGCGTTGCGTTGCGCTGAGCCGCAGGTTGCGCGCCAGGAATCTATCGAACGTCGCCGCAGTGCGGAAGGGGATATCGCGGAGGCGGCCGAATCCGCCCACGCCGAGAGTCTTTTCGAGGTGCGCCGCCGTGGCCCCGTCGATGCGGAACTCCGCCGCGCGGGCGGTCGGGACGGCGGCCGCCGGACGGCGGTAGACCTCCTGCTGGAAAACGTTCTGCAGGATGAACAGGCCGAAGAAGGTGATGGTTCCGGCCAGCAACGGCGTGACCAGCCAGCCCAGGGCGATGTCGCCCAACACCCGGTAGCGGATTTCCCGGCCGCGGTTGACGATGCCGATGCCGATGATCCCGCCGATGACCGCCTGCGAGCTCGAGATGGGAACCAGCGGGATGGTGGGCAGGCCGTGCGCCATCAGCCAGCTCTCCAGGCCGCGGGAGGAAAACAGGAAGAGGACGAGCGACTCGGCGAACACGACGATGAAGGCGGCGATGGGCGACATCCGCAGCAGGTCGTTGCCCACGGTCTGGATGACCCGCCGGGAGAAGGTGAACACGCCCACGGCGATGGCCACCCCGCCGAGAAAGAACAGCTGCTGCACTCCGGTCAGGGTGAACAGCCCGGCCACTCCGATGTCGCGGAACGGGACCACCGGGACGAACACGCCCATGACGTTGGCGATGTTGTTGGCGCCCAGGCTGTAGGCCCCGAACGCGCCGACGACGATCAGCCCCACCCGGGTCAGCGAGTCCAGGGTGAGCAGGTGGATCCGGGTCCGCTTGAGCAGGGCGCGGATCAGCACGTAGAGTGCGGCCGAGATCGTGGCCGTGAGCAGGATGGCCGCGATCCAGCTGGAGACGATCCGCGCCAGCGATCCGAAGTCGGTGGCCGAGCCGGAGAAGAGGTTCCAGCCCAGGATGGCACCGATGATGGCCTGGGAGGTCGAGACGGGCAGCTTCAGGCGGGTCATCCAGGAGACGGATAGCCCCGCCGACAGGGTGACCATGAAGGCACCGGCCAGGGCGTTCACGGCGCCGAGGCTGTGGAGCGTGCCGGAGGCTCCCGCCCCCTCCACGACCGCGCCGAGGACGACGAAGACGCTGCAGAGCAGGGCGGCGGTGCCGAAGCGGACCATTTTCGAGGCCACCGCCGTGCCGAACACGTTGGCGGCGTGGTTGGCCCCGAGCGACCACCCCAGGAACAATCCGCTGGTGAGGAAGAAGAAGACCACGGGGCGCTCCGGATCAGAAACCGCGCTTGATGGTGCTGATGCTCAGGCGATCGGCGACGTCCTCGGCGCAGTCGGAGATCGTCTCGATGTGCAGGGTGAAGTAGCGCAGGTGAATCTTCCGGCTCAAGTCGAGCTCGGACCGGAAGATCCGGCGCTTGAGCCGGTCGCTGATCTTGTCCGCCTCCTTTTCGAAGAAGTAGACCTTGTGCAGGTGGTTTTTCACCTGGTTGAAATCGAGGAAGAACGCGCGGCAGGCCGCCACCAGGGTCTCTGCCGAGTTGACGCACACGTCGGTGAGAGCCAGATAGTCCCTGGCGTATTCCGCCGGGATCTCCGGCATCTCCACGGCGAACTGGTTCAGCGTCTTCTTCTCGGTATTGATGACCGCGTCCATGCTCTCCAGCAGCCCCAGGACGTCGCCGCGGTTCTCGGGGATCAGGGAGTAGCGGTAGAGCTGGGTTTCGACCGTGCGCCGCAGCTCGTCGGCGCGGTTCTCCAGCTTGGCGATCTCGACGATCTCGTTCTCGAAATTCTCGATCCCTCCGTCCAGGTACTCGCGGATGCCGGAGCGGAAGATGATCGAGGCGCGGCTGACGGTGTCCAGGAACTCGTCGACCTGCGCTTCCAGTACCTTCGACTTCTTCAGATGGAAAATGCTCATGCGCTTCTCCTGGCGCGGCCGTCTTCGGGCGTCTCCCGCCGGCGGAGGTTCATCCCTCCGCGCCGCCGCCTTTCCGGGGATTCTTCAGGATGTCCCGGTAGAAAACGAGATACGCCAGCGCCGCGGCGAGAAGAACCAGGAACAACGGCTTCGACCGCCGCGAGTGGCGGAAGGTGGCCTGGAGGGCGATCTCGTCGCCCAGGCCGACGTCGGTGGTGCCCATGCGCACGCCGCGCCGCCCCCCCTCGCGGAACAGGGCATACGGCGGCGGCGCCCCGGCCTTGGCCGGCTTGGGCAGGAATTCCCCGACAGCCTGGACGATGTAGCCTTCGGGAAGGGCGAGGATGGCCCGGAATGATCGGATCCGGTCGAAGGTCAGGTTCTGAAACCGGTAGTCCAGGCTGCGCAGGCCGGCGCCCCCCCCGGTGTAGTCCTTTACCTCGTACGATACGCGGAGGGTCAGGGGCCGCGGCGCCACTGCCGGAATGGCGAGCTGGATGAAGCGGAGGCCGTTCTCCTCCCGCACCCGGGCGCCGACCGGACCGGGCCCCTGCGCGTCCAGGCTGTGCAGCGAGGCGTGGCGGACGGGGATGCGGATCCCGTTGGCCCCCAAGGCGGCGACCGTCAGGGAGAGGGAGACGGAGGCGGAACCGTCGGCGCGCAGCAGGACCCGCTCCCCGTACTCCGCCACCTTCGGACCGGCTGCGCCGGATGGAAGGGCGGCGCCCAGGAGCCACAGGCAGGCGCACAGCGTGCGGACCCGGAGGCATCTCATGCGTGAGCTCATGGCACGATCCCCAGAAAGCGGAACCAGGTCATGCCGGCGAGGGTCAGCACGACGACCCCGATGGTCGACACGATCAGCCCGTACTTGATGTTGTCGAGCACCGAATACTGTCCGGTGCTGAAGAGGATGACGTTCGGCTTGGCGTTGATCGGCAGGGTGATCACCCAGTCGGTGGTGAAGGCGGCCGGCAGGGCCAGCGCCAGCACCGGGAAGTTCAGCTGCTGGGCGACGGCGATGACGATGGGCATCATGATGATGACCCGCATGGTCTTGCTGGTGAAGACGATGTGGGCGTACATGTTGGCCGCAATGATGACGACGTAGACGAGCCAGAAATTGGTGCCCGGCCCGATGTTCAGGTAGGCGAACAGGTTGCCGATGGCCCAGCGCGCCGCTCCCGAGTTGTCCAGCGCCATGCCCCCCGCGTAGGCGCCGGCGCTGAACAGCATCAGGTGCCACGGGATGTCGGCCTCGTTCCACTTGATGATGCCGATCTTGGGCAGGAAGGTGATGACCGCACCGATCATGGCCGCCAGCACCGGGTCGATCGCAAAGCCGAACCAGGCGGTGTGGAAGCGGTCGGTCACCCACAGGAAGATGACCAGGCCGAAGATGAGCGCCGCCTTTTTCTCCGGGAAGGAGATCTTGCCCATGCGCGCCAGCTGGCGCCGCAGGGCCTCGATGCCGCCGGGGATGACCGGCCGCCGCTCCTCCGCCTTCAGCCGGAAGAGCAGCTTCGGGCCGATGAACCAGGCGATGGCCATGGTGACGAGCACCACCGGGAGACTGGCGAACATCCAGTCGGTGTAGAAGACCTTCTCGCCACTGAGGGAGAGGATCAGCGAGATGGCGATCAGGTTGGCCGTGGAGCCGGTCATGAAGCCGGCGGAGAAGATGTTGATGCCCAGCAGGTTCTGCAACATCAGGTTGCGCCCGAAGTGGTTGGGCTTGTCGCTGGTGGACCCGTAGATGGCCGCCACCACCAGCATCAGCGGCAGGGTCATGACCGCGCGCGGGGCCGTGGCCGGGATCAGCGGCGCCAGGGAGAGCTGCAGCACGATGAAGGCGAACAGCATGGGCCCCGCGCTGTGGCCGAAGCGGATGATCAGGTTCAGGGCCATGCGCCGGGCCAGGTTGGTCTTTACCAGGATGGAGCTGAGGATGAACGCCATCACGTTGAGCCAGATGACGTCGTAGCCGAGCACGCCCAGCACGTGGTCCTGGTCCCACCCGCCGCTGAGGACCAGCGCGATCATCAGCAGCAGCGAGGTGACGTAGGTTGGCACCGGCTCGCAGATCCACCAGGCCAGGGCCATGGCGAAGCAGGCCAGGACCGCCTGCCCGGAACCGGTCAGGCCCACGGGCGTCGGCATGGTGTAGAGCAGCAGGAACAGGCCGATCCCCACGGGGAAGCCGAGGTACTTCATCCAGCGCTCGACGCCGCTGGGCTGGCGCTCCGCGACGGTCGAAAGTTTGTGCTTGCTCAGGTCGAGCAGGTCGTCGAGCTCGGCGTCATTGCCATGGACGGCAGCTGTGCCGGTCCCGACGGCTGGGTTTCGTTCTCCGTCCATGTCATCGGCCTCCCGCTCCCGCGTACGCACTCACCACGTCTTGTAGGGGCGCTGGATCAGGTTCGAATTGAAATAGCGGGGGTCTCCGGACACTTCGGCACCGGCCCATGCGGGCAGGTCGATCTTCTGCTTCTCGTCGGCGAGCTCGACCTCGGCCACGACCAGGCCTTCGTTTTCCCCGAAGAACTCGTCCACCTCGAACACCAGGCCGCCGACCGGGATCTTGTACCGCTTCTTCTCGATGAGCGGCTTCTCGCAGATGTCGTCGAGCATGGTGTTGGCGTCCACGACGGAGATCTCGTACTCGAATTCCGACCGCGAGACCCCCCGGGTGATGCCCTTGATGGTCAGGAAGCCCTTGCTCTCGATCGTCCGCACCCGGACCACCCGCTCCTTGACGGAGGAGAGGTAGCCCTGGCGGTAGACCGTGCCCTTGGCCCCCTTCTTCCACTCCTCGCCCCGGACCAGAAATTTCCGTTCGATTTCCTTGCCCATTCTTTTTCCCCAGTAGGTTGGATTATAGCACGGGGGCAGGTCGCCCTGCCCCCGTGCGTCTTGCCTGAAGCCGACCACCCGCTCAGAACGAGTAGTAGAACCCGAACTGGAATACGTTGTAGTCGTCGTTGCCCGCGTAGTCGCCGCCGCCGGTGGCGAACTCGTCGTGGTTGATGATCACGTAGTTGGCGCTGAACTTGAGGTTGGGATAGGGGTACCAGTTGGCCGCCAGGGTGATGTTGTTGCCCTCGCCGCCCATGATTCCGGAGTCGGGGTCATTGAGATTGAGGTTGCTGATGCGGGCGGCCAGCTCGATGGCGCCCAGCCCCTTCTTCCGGGCATGGATGCGGCCGGCGGGCTCGCCCTCTTCGATGCTGTAGGGGCGGTTCTCGCCGGTGACCATCCAGCTGGCGAAGGCGTAGTAGCCGGAGAAGGAGGCCTTGGGGCTGCCCGCGAGGCGGTTGACGTTGACCGACATGTACTCGCCCTGCAGCAGGACCGGGCCGAAGGCGGCGGCCAGCTCGAGCCCGTACGAGTCCCAGGAGACCACTTTCTTGATCTTGCCGGTGTTCAGGAAGCGGATGTCGGCCACGTGCGTCTCGGGGCGGGCGCGGAAGCGCACCGTGCCCTCGTCGTTGGCGTTGGGCTGCGAGTGGCCGAAGGCGCCGCCGAGGTGGATGAAGCCGCTGTCCTTGAGGATCGGCAGGAAGTTGAGGCGGAAGTTGTAGTTGAGGGCCTCGTTCTCGCCGATCTCGTCGGCGTTGGCCGCCTCCTCGCCGAAGATGCCGGCGAAGGCGCGCCAGTTCTTTCCCCACTTGGCCACGCTGACGCCGATGCGGCGGTCAGGGGCGAAGGCGTTGGGCAGGCCTCGCTCGATGAAGGTGATGAAGCGCGAGGAGGTGACCTCCTCCACGCTGAACTGCCCCTTGTGGTTGCCCAGGGTGATCATCGTGTTCTTGAAGCCGCCGTAGCCGATCCACAGGTCCTTGATCTCGGCCCCGACGCCGTCGAAGTCGACGTCGAACTGGGCCGACCAGTCGCCCCAGACCGGCTTGAAGCCGAGCCGGGCGCGGCGCGCCTCGATGCCGTTGGCCAGCGGCGTCTCGCTGCCGGAGTAGAGGGCGGCGACCAGGTTGATGCGGCCGTCGAGCTGGAACTTGAACTTGCCGTCGGCCGACTGGAACAGCAGCAGGCCGTCGTCGCTGCGGCCGGTCAGGTCACGCGACTCGACTTCCTCGGCCAGCGCCGACAGGGTGAACAGGGCCAGCAATGCGAAGAGCCAAAGCGTTCTTTTCATGGAGTCCTCCTCGGTTATTTCGGGTCCATGCCCGCAAACCGTTTCAACGCTTTCAGATAGTTGACGTTTTCGAACGAATCGAGCTTCATGTCGCGCACCGTCTGGATCACGGTGTCCGGGTCCTCCATCTCGACGGCCACGGTGCGGATCGGCCGGCCGTCGAAGGACAGGTTGGCGATCTCCACGATGCAGCCGTTGATCATGAACCCGTGGCGCTCCTTGTCGACGGCCACGGCGCGCAGGTCGGCATGGGGCTTCACCAGTTCCTCCAGGAACTGCTCGTAGCCGTACGACTCGCGCTGGAACGCCGGCGGAGCCGCCTTCCAGGCGCCGAAGACGCGCTTCAGCGTGTCGTGGTCCAGCGGGAAGCCGGCCTTCATGACCGGGAACCACTGCTCCAGCTTGTCCCCGTTGACCTGCTGCAGCGTCTTGATGTCCATCAGCATGTCGCGGATCTTGGTGTTGTCCAGGCTCTTTTTCGACAGGATGTAGATTTCCGAACTGTGTCGAACCTTGTCGCAGGGAAAGGCGCGGATCTTCGCCTCCCCGTCCCCGAACGACTCTCCGAACGTCCGCCACTCCCATCTCGCCTTGATTTCACCCATGCGCCACCTTCCTGTGAACGAATCGTATCCGGTGTGAAATATGGCATTGCCCCGGCAAGCGGACAATAGGGGAAACCCACGTTTCTGGTGTCATGGGTTCCCCCGACAGGCGGAAGGCGGCGGACTACTCGAGCTCCCGGTGCCAGGCGATGGCCATTTGCAGGAGCTCGGCTGCGTCGCGCGCGTTGAGCTTCTGCTTGAGGCGAGACAGGTAGGTCTCCACGGTCTTGACGCTCAGCTGGAGGACGTCGGCGATGCGCTGCGGGCGCGTGCCTCGGCCGAGCAGCTTGAAGATTTCCAGCTCCCGGTCGCTGAGCCGGTCGACCGGCGACTCGCCCCCTTCCGGTTGGCCGCCGCTCGCCTTCTCCAGCATGCGCTCCGCCATGGCCGGGCTCAGGTGCACCTTGCCGGACAATACCCGGCGGACGGCCGCCAGCAGGGCGTCGGCGGAGGCGTGCTTCATGATGTAGCCGCGGGCGCCGGCGTGGATGGCCCGCTCCGCGTAGAGCGCCTCCGCGTGCATGGAGAGGACGAGCGCGGGCAGGCGCGGGTGCCGCTTGCGCACGATCTTGATCAGCTCGAGACCGTCCATGCCGGGAAGGGAAATGTCCACCAGCAGCAGGTCGGGCTCTGCCCGGGCCAGGGCGGCGAGGGCGTCGGGCGCGTTGCAGGCCGTTCCGCACACCGCGAGGTCGGGCTGCTGCTCGATCAGCTGGGAGATCCCGTCACGCATGAGCGGGTGGTCGTCGACGATGAACACCGATTGCTTGCGCCCCGCCCCGCTCACGTCCCCCCCCGCCTGCCCCGCGGCGAACCGCCGCGGCGGTTGAAGACGCAGGTCACCACCGTGCCGCGGTTGCGTTCGGTGGCGATGTCGAAGCTGGCCCCGATCGAGGCGGCGCGGTACCTCATGATGTTGAGCCCCATCCCCTTGCGGTTGGGCTTCTGGGGGAACCCGACGCCGTTGTCGGCCACGGTCAGCACGATGGCGCCTTGCCGCCGGAAGAGGCGGATGACGATGCGCTTCGCCTGGCCGTGGCGGATGGCGTTGTTCACCGCCTCCTGGACGATGCGGTAGGCGTGGATGGTGGCGGTTTCGTCGGCCATGGCCACGTTCCGGCCGCATCGGACCGCCACCGGCACGGCGAACAGCTCGGTCACCGCCAGCGCGAGCTCTTCCAGGGCGGTCCCCAGCCCGCCCGCGCCGAGGGTCGGATAGAGCCCCCGGGCCAGGTCCCGGGTGTAGGTCAGGGCGTTCTGCAGGTGGCCGACCAGCCGGGCCGCGTCCCGGGCCTCGCCCCGGGCGCCCGACTCCAACCTGGCCTGCAACGCCTGGCCCATGAACAGGATGCCGCCCAGTTGTTGCGACAGGCTGTCATGCAGGTCCTGGCCGATGCGCCGCTGCTCCTTTTCGCTGATCTCCATGATCTGTCTCTGCAGGTTGTTCTTGATGGCGATCTCCTGGCGCAGCCGCTCGTTGGCATCCAGCAGCTCGCGGGTGCGCTCGCGCACCTTGCCTTCCAGCTCGGCGCGGGCGGCCGCCAGCGCGTCGTAGGCCATCCGGCGCTCGGTCTTGTCGTGGATGCTGCCCATGACCCGTTCCGCCCGGTTGCCGGAGCGGATCGTCGCCCGGCCGCGGATGCGCATCCAGTGGATCGCCTGGTCGCCCGCCTCCACCCGGAACTCCTCGTCGAACGAGCCCCGGCGGCGAATGGCCCGGCGCAACGCGGTTTCGACGCGTTCCCGGTCCGCCGGGTGGATCGCCTGCAGGAACTCCGCGTGCGAGCTGCCCATGTCCCCGCCGATGCCCAGCAGCGGCCTCATGTTGGCCGACATGGTGACGCGGTCGGTGCCCAGGTCCCAGTCCCAGAGCCCGATGCCGGCCGCCTCCAGGGCCTGCTGCAACTGGCTGTACTTGTCGTCGCCGATGACGCCGGGCGCCTCGACGGCCGGGCGGGCTGGGGTCCGCCCAGCCGCGCTTCTTCTTCCGCTTTTCATGATCGCCATGCTCCGGTTCCCCCATTGTAGCACAGCCGCAGTCGCGAGGCACCGGAGTATCGTCGCCCCGCCGGAGGAGCGGCGACCCCGGATGGGAGCCGATTGACTCCGGGCCGGAATTCGGCTACAAGGGGCTGTGCCACCACGTCCCCGTCTCGCGGTGCTGGTCGTGTCCCTCGCCTTGCTGCTGGCGTCCGCCTGCCGACGGGCGCCGCGCACGGCACCGGCCTGGACGGCGGAGAGCGCCATGCGCCCCGCCGGGGCTCCGGGGCTGGAGCGGGGCCCCGACCCCGCGCCGCTGCAGCAGGCGCTGGAACGGTCCCTGGCCGGGCTGGCGCGACTGCCGGCGGGCGTCACCTTCCGCTTCGGTCGCGAGCTCGTGCCCCTGGCCCGGATGCAGGAGACGCTGCTCGACTTCCGCGACAATCTGGCCCGGTACGGGCTGACCGCGGAGCTGGACGCCTGCCTTCGGGCCCACTACCGTTTTTTCCGTTCCGCCGCCTCTTCCGTGCTCTACACCGGCTATTACGAGCCGACGCTGCGCGGCTCGCTCCGCCAATCGGAGCGCTACGCCTGGCCGCTCTACGGCAGGCCGGACGACATGGTGCTGGTCGACCTGTCGCAGTACCCGTTCTTCTCCCGCCACCCCGGGCTGCCGCGCCAGATCCGCGGCCGGCTGACTCCGGAGAAGCGGGTTCTGCCCTACTGGACGCGAACCGAAATCGAGGGGGGCAAGCTGGCGGGGCGCGGTTTGGAGATCGTCTGGATCGACGATCCGCTGGACGTCTTTTTCCTGCACATCCAGGGCTCGGGCCGGGTCCTGCTGGACGACGGCTCGGAGATGCGGGTGGGCTACGCGGAGCAGAACGGCCACCCTTTCCGGGCCATCGGCCGGGAGCTGATCGAACGCGGGGCGATGAGCAGGGAGGAGGCGTCGATGGAAGCCATCCGCGCCTGGCTGAACGCCCACCCCGACGAAATGTCCGCGGTGCTGAACGCCAACCCCTCCTATATCTTCTTCCGCGACACCCCCGAGGGCCCGGTCGGTTCGTCCGGGGTGACGGTCACCGGCGGCCGTTCCATCGCCACCGACAGCCGCCTCTTCCCGGCCCACGCCCTGTGCCTGGCCGTCACCGAGGAGCCGCTCGTCGACGGGAGCGCCGTCACCTGGGCGCCGCTGCGCCGCTTCGTCCTCAACCAGGACACGGGAGGCGCCATTCGCGGTGCGGACCGGGTGGACCTGTTCTTCGGTTCCGGCGACGAGGCCGGCCGGCGGGCGGGCGTCATGCGGCGCCCGGGCGCGCTCTACTTCCTGCTGAAGAACGGCGGACGCTGAGGCATCCGCCGGTCAGCCTCGCTTCATCTCTTCCTTCAGGCGGCGGATATGGCCGCGGCCCAGGCCCTTCACTTCGCATCCCAGGCGGATGTACTGCCGGATCTGCTCGTCGCTCAGGATGCAGAAGCAGTCGATGACGGCGACGGGGTGACCGGCGAGACGCACGATCTCCGCGGGGTCCAGATCCAAATAGGCCTGGTGCCGGACGGCGAGCACCAGGGCGTCACAGCCGGCCAGCGCGTGGGGCAGGTCCTTCTGCACCGGGAGCTGCTTCAGCTTCTTCTGGTTGCGGAAAAAGTTCTCGCGCCCGTGCTGGGGGTACTCCCCCTGCTTCTCGAACTCCCACCAGCGCTCCACGTAGGGGTCGTGGACGCGGATCTCGGCGCCCATTTCGCTCAGGCGGCGGACCATGATCTCCGATCCGGAGTAGCGGGTGTCGCCCACGTCCTCCCGGTAGGAGGCGCCGCACACCAGCACTTCGGCGCCGGCGATGGGCACGTTCATGTTGCGCAGGGCGTCGCGCACCAGCTGGGCGGCGTGGAGGCCGCGGGTGTCGTTGATGTCGATGGCCCGAGGCGTGATGCGGAAGATGTCGTCCTCGAAGCCGAATATGTGGCGGTAGGCCCAGATGCCCAGGCCCCCGTCCTTGGGCAGGCAGTAGCCGCCGATGCCCGGGCCGGGAAAGATCATGTTGGAGTGGGTCGGGCGCACGCGGACGGCCTGGATCACCTTGCGGATGTCGACGCCGTTGCGCTCGGCGAACAGCGACCACTCGTCCATGAAGGCCAGGGTGGCGGCCCGGTATGAATTCTCCACGATCTTGGCTGTCTCCGACTCGATGGGCCGATCCAGCACCGTCAGCGGGAACTTGTCGGTGTGGATGACCTGGTTGAGGAACCGGACCACCTTCTCGCGGGCCTCCGGGTTGACGCCGCTGCAGACCCGCCAGAAGTCGCGGATGGAGGCCACGTAGTCCCGCCCCGGCATGACCCGCTCGTAGGAGTGGGCCAGCAGGGGGTCGCTGGCGATGCCGCGCTGGCGGAAGATCTTGCGCATCAGCGGCAGGGCGATCTGCTCGGTGGTGCCCGGGGCGACGGTGGTCTCGATCAGCACCAGGCAGCCGGCGGGGATGCGGCCGGCGATGATCTCGAAGGCCTCCTCCAGGGCGCTCATCTCCACCTGGCCGTTGCGCACGTTGCCGAGCTCGTTCTTCAGGTAGTCCAGCTGCACGTCGACCACCACCACGTCGGCCAGGGTGAGCACTTCTTCGGTGTAGGTGGCCAACAGCGATTTCTTGTCCAGCACGCAGCGCCGGATCAGCGGGTCGACCTCGGGATCCTCGGAACGGACCGGGGACAGGCCGCGGTTGAGGGTGGGGATCTTCCAGAACGACCGCACCGACGGCCGCTGCACGCCGATCACGAACTTGGTCGGCCGCCCCCGTGGGTCGGTGCAGTCGGAGACGATGGCGGCCATCACCGCGCCCACGAAGCCCACGCCCATGACCACCACGACCTCCTGGCCCTCGGCGCGGGCGGATTCGGCCAGCTTGCGGATGCGGGCGAATTCCGCCTTGTATTCCTCGGGCTTGGGCAGCGGGTAGGCGATTCCATCCGGTGAAATAGAAACGTGCTCACTCATGCATCCTCCCCTGGGTGCCTGGCGCGCGTCCCGGCGGGACGGCGGCCGGCCACTTTGCCGGAATCATAGAGAAAGGCCTCCCCGTTGTCAAGGGGAGCGCCGAGGTTCGCCGCGGCAGGAAAGAAACGGCCGGGAGCGGGGGGGCGCTCCCGGCCTCCTATCGGATGAATACCAGACTATTTCCCGTGCTGCGCGTCGTGCTTGTGGGTCATCACCCGCACGCAGGATCCGCTCTGCATGGAGCGTTCCCAGTAGCAGGTGTGCAGCAGCTGGTGCGAGACCTCGGAGCCGGGGTGTTTCAGGAAGTTCTTGTAGATGCGCTCCACTTCCGGGTTCTCGTGCGACTGCCGCTTGGCCAGGCCGGCGTCCTCCCGGTAGAGGCCCTCTCCGCGGCGGGCCCGGTCGGCGATGGAGCAGCCGTAGGGCTGGCCGCCGCCGCCGACGCAGCCGCCGGGGCAGGCCATGATCTCGATGAAGGCATATTCGCTGGTGCCGGTCTCGGCGATCTGCTGGCGCACCTTGTCGAGCAGGGCGCGCGCGTTGCCCAGGCCGTGGGCCACGGCCACCTTGACGTCCAGCTTGCCGAGGTCCTTGGTGGGGATGGTGAGCGTGCCCTCCTTGATGCCTTCCATGCCGCGCACGATCTTGACGTCGAGGTTGGCGAGCGGCTTGCCCACCAGGATGTAGTAGGCGGTGCGGATGGCCGCCTCCATGACGCCGCCGGTGGCGCCGAAGATGGTGGCCGCGCCGGTGTAGGCGCCCATGATGTCGGTGGCGTGCTCCTCCGGCAGGTTCTTGAAGTCCAGGCGCGCCTCGCGGATCATCCGCACCAGCTCGCGGGTGGTCAGCACGTAGTCGACGTCCTGGAAGCCGGAATCGCACATCTCGGGGCGCCGCGCCTCGAACTTCTTGGCCGTGCAGGGCATGACGGAGACGGAGACGATGTTGGCCGGGTCGAGGCCCTTCTCCTTGGCGAAATAGGTCTTGACCAGGGCGCCGAACATCTGCTGCGGCGACTTGCAGGTGGAGGTGCGCTCGCTGAAATCGGAGAAGTAGGTCTCCATGAACTTGATCCAGCCCGGCGAGCAGGAGGTGATGAGCGGCAGCTTGCCGCCGGACTTCACGCGCTCGATCAGCTCGGTGCCCTCCTCCATGATGGTCAGGTCGGCGGTGAAGTTGGTGTCGAACACGTAGTCGAAGCCGAGCTTCTTGAGGGCGGCGTACATCTTGCCCACGGTCACGTCGCCCATCTCCATGCCGAACTCCTCGGCCAGGGATACGCGGATGGCCGGGGCCTCCTGGACCACCACGACCTTCTTGGGGTCGAGGATGGCGTTCCACACCTCGTCGATCTCCGACTTCTCGCGCAGGGCGCCGGTCGGGCAGAAGACCGTGCACTGGCCGCAGTTGACGCAGGAGCTTTTGCCCAGGCCGTCCTTGAAGAAGGTGTTGACGTTGACCTCGAAGCCGCGGTCGGCCATGGTGATGGCGTGCACGGTCTGGATGTCGCTGCAGACGGTCACGCAACGGCCGCAGGCGATGCACTTCCGGGGCTCGCGCCAGACCGAGACGCTGCTCTGGTCGGAGGGGCGCTCGTCGACCACCTTGGCGAAGCGGTCGAACTCGACGCCCATGAAGTTGGCCAGGTCCTGCAGCTCGCACTTGCCGTTGGAGACGCAGGTCGGGCACTCCACCGCGTGGTTGGACAGGATCAGCTCGACCAGCGACTTGCGCAGCGAGCGCAGCGGCCGCGAGTTGGTCACCACCTTCATGCCTTTTTCTACCGGCGTGCAGCAGGCGCGCTTCAGGGCCGGTGCGCCCTCGATCTCCACCACGCACACCCCGCAGGAGGCGGTGGGTCTCAGGTTTTGATGATGACAAAGAGTCGGGATTGAGATTCCCAACTTGCTCGCAGCGGTAAGGATGGTGGAACCGGCCTCCACTACAATCTCTCGACCATCAACTTGCAACTGGATGAGCTCTTGGATCATGAAACAGTCCCTCCTTGAATAACCATTCAAATTTGTGAAAACGCGATCCGGCCGGATCACAACGTCGGGTTCGGGAAGAGGAGGTCGCTTGCTTTTCCGCAGCGAAACCCTTCAATTCGAAAAGCAAAGCGATCAATTCATCTCCTTTTCGATGACGGAAGGCGCAGCCGTTTCCCGCTGAACCCTTGGTCCGGCGCATGGAAACGGCCGGACACCGGTCTGAATGCATGGCCTAGTGCTTTAGCATCACAGACTCAGAGTGAAATCGACTAGCAGCACAAAAAAGACAGATTTCCAAACTCATTCAGGCAACAGTGACTCGTCCAAGAAAAAGCCGGGAACAGGGGGGGCTCCCGGCTTCAAAATTGGGGAAGGAGCAAAAATTCTCATGGCTTGGGTGTATCAGAAACTATAAATTCCGCTCAGCATGAACTGGTTGGTGGTACTTTTGGCGGAATTCATACACTCGCTCAGAAAACGCGAATACTCCATGCCGACGGTCACCCCGCTGCCAATTGCATACTGGATGCCCGCCAGGATGCAGCTGGTATCCTTTAGTTCGTTCGCGGTCAACTGACTCTCGGTGGTCAGGCTTTCGAACGAGTAGCCGGCCCAGGCGGTCCATTCCTTTTTCACATAGACGAGTTCTGCCCAGAGAGAATTCGATTTTTTGGCCTCGAATTTCATGGCCGCCACATTGTTGTAAACCCCGGCGCGGCCCAGAAAATTGGCCAAGTTTTCGCCCAAGGCGAATTCGCCCTTGAGGGTAAGGCTTTTCACGAGCGGCAGAATCCAATCGAAGCAGATCCCCATGGCGTTCACATTGCTGCTGTACAGCGGGGCGGTATTCTCGGTTTTTTCCTTGCCATAGGCTGCGGATATGCCCAGTTGGATCTTCCCTTTTTCCGCCAGCTTGAGAGCAAGCCGTGATTGCAGCACGGGGAGTTTGGATTTCCAACCGTTGCCGGAAGCCGGGTCGCTGACGCTGATGGAGAAATCGAGCCGCGGCAGACCAAGCGAATAACGGACCTGCGCATGCCGGAATCCCAGGTTGCCGACTTGCCACAGGAAGCCGTTCGTGTTCAGGGTAGTCGGCCCGAGCGGCGAAAAAACGTCCCACGCTTGGCCGAAGACGAAAGTCGAGTTGCCTTTCTGGAGGGAAAAGAAAGCCTGGCGGGTGCGGATTTTCATCTGGTTGGGAGTGGCCGTGTCGAGCAGGTCGAACTCCAGGCTGCCACCGATCTTCAGGCCGCTGTCCAGTGGGGCGCCGCTGAATTTGAAACCGAAGCGGCTGTTGGCGGCATTTAAAAAAAGATTTCCCTGGCCGGCAGTCGCATAGCGGGCAACCGTCATGCTGTTGACTCCGCCATCCTGGTACCCAGCATCCAGCTTCACAAAACCATAGAAGCTGAACTTGCTCTTTTCTGTATCCATCAGGACGACATCGGCAGAAATCGGCAATACGCTGAGGGCCAAGGAAAAAAATCCCAGTGCAACCGAGGCAATACACTTCATCTTCATTCAATTCTCCTCATCGAGTATCTGAACTTTTGGCAAGTACATTGAATGGCACCGGCATGGAATACGTTTTTCTTCGTTTCAACTCGAGAGGGCAAACGCCTTCGCTTCCTGAAGGAGCTTGCCCTCTCGCAATCACAATCCAAAAATTATTTCTGTTCCTCGGCCAGCGACTTGTTGTTCAGCGTGAACGAAATGGCCACACCGATAGCCAGCAGCACCGCGCCGGTGACAAATGTATAGGTGGGTGCATCGGCCTTGTAGTGGTCCTTGATGTACGCGGCAATCTGCGGTCCCGCGATCCCGGCCATGGACCAGGCGGTCAACACCGTACCATACACGACGGGCATCAGTTTTGCCGTAAAAATATCCCCGATGAAAGAAGGCATGGTGCCGAAACCGCCGCCGTAGCAGAGCAGCACGTAGCACACCAGTATTCCGAATATCCAGGGATTCTTGACGACGACGAGTGAAAGAAACACGATCAGCTGAGTTCCTAGGATCAGGCGGAAAGCCTGGATCCGGCCAATCTTGTCAGAGAGGCCGCCCCAGAAGAATCGCCCGATGCCGTTGAACAGAGAGCTGATGGCGACCAGGGTGGCGCCGGCGGCTGCCAGAGCGGCGGCATCCATCGCCGAACCGGTTTTCTTCAAGAGATCCTGCAACATTGGCGATTGCAGCCCGATGAATATGATGCCGGCGGAGATGTTCAAAAAGAAGATCAGCCACATTCTGAGAAATTTGCTGGACGTCAGGCATCTGTTCACGGTGAGTTTGTCTTCTCCACCCTGCGCGGCAGCGCTTTTTGCAGGCGGAGTGAATCCTGCCGGTACGTACCCAGCGGGAGGATTTTTCATGAATACGGCGGCAGTAAGCGCAATGACGAACAAGATGATGCCTGAGAACAAGAAAACATGGACCAACTGACCCTGAAGCAGAGCCCTTGTCGTTTCGTCAACAAGCTTCCCGTCAACGAATGATTCTGCCGGGATCCCCTTGAGGATATCATCAAATTTGGCCATGAGTCCGGGGGCGATCAACTTGGACATGATCAGCGCACCGAGCCCGAATCCCATGACGACCATGCCGGTAATAAAGCCTTTTTTATCCGGGAACCATTTGGCGGCCGTGGCGACCGGAGTGACATAACCGAGTCCGAGTCCGATGCCTCCGATCACGCCGTAACCGATGTACAGAAGAACGACACTCTGCATGGACATGGCCAACGCTCCGATCAACCAGCCGGAGCCCCAGAGTATCGCTCCGGTGACTGCCAATTTGGTCGGGCCGATCTTGGCGAGTTTCACTCCACCCCAGGCGGCAGATAAACCCAAGAAACAGATCGATAAACTGAAGATCCACATGGTGGTGACGTTTGACCAGCCGAATGATGTCATGATCGGCTTCTGGAAAAAACTCCACGCGTAAACCGTACCGAGAGCCAGTTGCAGAACCGTTCCCATAATGGCGATCAGCCATCGGTTCCTGATTTTTTCAGCCATTTTTTCTCCTTTTTTTTTGCTCGGAGTGAAGCTGGATATTACCACAGGAAAAAGCGAATTTGCAAGCTTTGCAAGCATCCAGGCAGGCCTGAATTTCCCTATTGATGAAAATGATTCTGCCAAGGTATAATAACCATTCATCCAAGGGAGGAACAAATGGAAGCCAAGAGTTTGCGCAGCCTGATCGAGATGGCCATCAAGAACGAAGAAGCGGCCAATTTTTTTTATGAGGATCTAGCCAAAAGGGTGAAAGACAAGTCGGCGCAGGAAACGCTCGAGTTTCTGGCCGGCCAGGAAAGGGGCCACCGGGACTTTCTGGCCGCCTACCTGAAGGGGGAAAAGAGCCTGAACGCGCTGGGGCTAGGCGAACCGATCGATTATCACATCGCCCAGTATGCCGACAAACCTGATATCCAGAAGGACATGAACAGCAGCGAAATTTATCTGGTGGCCGCGCATCGCGAATGGAACTCCCATAACTTCTACAAGGGACTGGCCTCGGTGCAACCGGATGGCGAAGCCAAAGAGATGCTGCTGAAGATGGCCAACGAAGAACTCAAACACAAGGAAAAGGTCGAGTACCTTTACTCCAACACCGCCTTCCCGCAGACCGCCGGCGGTTGATTCAGATCCGGCAGCCCCCTGGGAATCATCCCCCGGGTCGAGGTGGTTTTGCCGGAAGGTACAACCGGCGATGAGGCCCGGGAAAAATCGCGGGATCCAACTCCAGTGCACGGAACGTGCAAGGCCGCTTCGAAAGTTCAGAAATTGATCAGGATCGGTTTTGGCTTGAGCACATGGCAAATCAGGGTTTGTCCCGTTTTTTTTACTATTTCGTAGGCCAGGGTGGTGGCGGTAGTCATGGAGACGACAGTGCTTATGCGGGCCCCATAGGCCTTCAAGATCATGTCGGAGGAAATTCGTCCGGTAACGAATAGGACCAGGTTTGGCAAGTCGACGGAGTGTAGCAAGCTCCAGCCGATCACCTTGTCAATCGCATTGTTGCGTCCGATGTCCTCCATCGCCACGACGATCTCGCCGGTGTCGCAGACGGCCAGCATGGCGCAATGGACTCCTCCGTGAACCTTGTACATTGTCTCTCTGGGGAGCATCTCCTGCATGATCTTTTTTAACCGGGCAAGTTCCAGCGGGTACGTGCGCTCTATCGGGCGCAAATTGGTGACCAGGCGGGAGTTGAAACTCCCCCCGCCGCAGGCAGAACTCTGGCCAAATTTCAAACTGGCAAAACGGTCCAAAAACGGTTCGATCAACGACACCCTGATTTTCCCGCATCCATGTTCAAGCCAAAACTCGGCGATTTCCGCAGCGCTTTCGATGACACCTTGGGCAAAGAGCCATCCGACCGCAAGTTCCTTCAATTCGGTCGGAGAACAACTCATCCGGGCCAGGAACTGCCCGTTCGTTACCAGGCTAACCATCGCCTCCTCCGGCAGGGGAACCATCCCGATTGTTTCCCTGGGTTCGGTGCGGAGTTCGCTCATGGAAAACTCTTTTCAGGACCTTCCAGCAATGTTCTTCACGTAGGCGTTGTACTCTTCCATGGTGTTTATGTTTTTCAGCCAGGCGAATTCGTTGAAATCGAGGAAACCCAGCCGACACGCTGGATAGATTCGGTCGATTTTCCGGATTCCCCGGTCGATCATCGCTTCGGCGATAGGGACGATCCGCTTCGAATAGATCCCCAGCAAAGGTTCATACCTGCCATCGGGGTGCCGCGGGAGGAGTATATCGAATCCGGAGGCGGCCTGGATCATCCGCCGGATGAAAGGCGGATCGATCCGTGGGATATCGCAGGCCAAGACGAAATTCAATTCGGTTCGCGCACCCTTCAGTCCGGAGACGATGCCCATCAGGGGGCCCAGACCGGGCGTTTCATCCCGGATCACCCGACAGCCAAGGTGGGCAAAACGTTCCTTTCGATCGGCGCAAATGATCACTTCGGCAAACCACGGACGAAGCTGCTGGACGATGAGTTCGATCAGAGGGGTGCCGTGGATGGGGATCAGGGATTTGTCCCGGCCCATACGGGAGCTTTTCCCTCCCGCCAGGACCAGGGCGCTCAAGTCAGGCATCCGTGCGCCCCGCGCCTCCAGTACCGCGGGGATGTCGGTCGGAGATCCCGCGGGATCTCCGACCGGGCAATAGTCCGGAACCTGCGCCTGGCAGAGCCAGATATTCGGCTATCTTCCGCACGCCAGACACCGGCCCGTTCCACTTCGCATCAGAGCTTTGCCACCTGACAGGCCGCCACTTTGAACTCGGGGATCTTGGCAATGGGGTCCAAGGCGTCGTTGGTCAGCACGTTGGCCGCCGCCTCGGCGAAGTGGAAGGTGATGAATACCGAGCCTTTTTCGACGCGGAAACTCTCGCGCGCCTCGATGGTCAACGAGCCCCGCCGCGTCGAAACCCTGACCTTCTCCTTGTCAATGACACCCAACCGATTCATATCATTGGGATGCATTTCCATGAAGGGGCCCGGGGCGTACTGCGGCAGGGCCACGGTGCGCCGACTCATGGAACCGGTATGGTAGTGGTAGAGCAGGCGGCCGGTGGAAAGCATGAACGGATACTTGGCGTCGGGCAATTCGGCCGGCGGGATGTAGTCGATGGCGAAAAACTTGCCCAGTCCGCGGGTGAACTTGTCGCGGTGCAAGAATTTCGTCCCGGGATGCTCGGGGTTGGGACAGGGCCACTGCAGCTTGTCGCCGCGCAGCAGCCGGGCGTAGGTGATGCCGGCGTACTGCGGAACCAGCTTGTTGATTTCGTGGACGATGTCCTCCAGGGTGTCGTACTCCATTTTATAGCCCATGCGTGTACAGACGTCGCGGATGACTTCCCAGTCGAGGCGCGATTCGCCGGGGGCGGGAATGGCTTTCTCCACCCAGAGGACGCGGCGCTCGGTGCTGGTGAACGTCCCCTGCTTCTCGGCGAACGAGGCCACCGGCAGCACCACGTCGGCCAGCTGGGCCGTCTCGGTGAGGAAGATATCCTGGACGACCAGGAAGTCTAGTTTTTCCAGGGCCTTTTTGACATGCCCCAGGTTTGGATCGGAGACCATGGGGTTCTCACCCATGATGTACAGCCCCTTGATGTTCCCCTCGGCGGCCTGGTGCATGATCTCCACCACGGTCAGGCCGACCTTGTCGTCCAGCTTGACGTTCCAGGCTTTTTCGAACTTTTCGCGCAGTGCGGCATCCGTCACCGCCTGGTAACCGGGGAAGACGTTGGGCAGGGCCCCCATGTCGCAGGAGCCCTGCACGTTGTTCTGGCCGCGCAGCGGATTGACCCCCGCCGATTCCTTGCCCAGGTTGCCGGTGACCATGGCCAGGTTGGCCATGGACATGACGTTGTCGGTGCCGGTGGTATGCTGGGTGATGCCCATGGAGTAGACGATGGAAGCGCACGAGGCCCCGGCATACAGGCGGGCCGCCTCCTTCAACTTGGCGGCCGGGATGCCCGTAATCTCTTCCACCTTTTCCGGGGTGAAACCGGAGACGATTTTTTTCAGAGCTTCGAAGTCCTCGGTGCGGGTTTTGACGAACTCCTCGGCCAGCAGTCCCTCGGTGATGATGACATTCATCATGCCGTTGGCCCAGGCCACGTCGCTGCCATTCTTCTGGCGCAACCAGATGCCACCGTATTTTTCGGCGTAGGGGACCAAGTCGATTTGGCGCGGATCGATGACGATCAGCTTGGCGCCGTGGAAGAGGACCGCCTTCTTGATGCGGGTGGCGATGACCGGGTGGGTTTCGGTGGTGTTGGAGCCGGTGACCAGGATGACCGCGGCATGCTCCAGCTCCTCGATGGAGTTGGTCATGGCCCCGGAGCCAAACGAGCGGGCCAAGCCGGCCACAGTCGAGGCGTGGCAAAGCCGGGCACAGTGATCAACATTGTTGGAGCCGAAGGCGGTGCGCACGAATTTCTGGAAGACGAAGTTTTCCTCGTTGGTACACTTGGCCGAGGAGAGCCCTGCCAGGGCGGCTGGGCCATGCTTTTTCTTGATGGCGCCGAGCTTGCTGGCCACCATGTCGAGGGCTTCGTCCCAGGTGCTTTCTACCAGCTTCCCATCCTTGCGGATAAGCGGCCTGGTCAGGCGGTCCGAGCGCTGGACAAAATCGAGGCCGAAGCGCCCCTTGACGCAGGAAGACCCGAAGTTGGGCACCGAGTTGAAGCCCTTGACCTTGGCGATTTTGTCGTCCTTGATCCAGAGCTCGAGCTGGCAGCCAACACCGCAGTACGGGCAGGTGGTGACCACTTTCCGCTGGATGTCCTTGGCCTTCACCTTGCTGCCGTAAACCGGCTTTTCCATCAGCGCTCCGACCGGGCAGGCCTGGACGCATTCACCGCAGCCGTCACACTCCGATCCCGACCATAGGCCGGAGCCGGATACAACGTGGCTGTGAATGCCGCGCTGGGCCATGCTCAAAACTCCCTTGCCTTGGATTTCAAAACAAGCTTTTACGCAGCGCTCGCACTTGACGCACTTGGACGAGTCGTAGGCCAACACCGGTGCCGACGAGTCGGGGGCCTGGGGGATCTCCTTCCAGAGAGGAGGAAACGTTCGCTTGGGGGTATCCAGACCATAGCGGAACGCCAGGTCCTGCATCTGGCAGTCACCGTCACGCTCGCAGGTGATGCAGTCGTCGTTGTGCTCGGAAAGCAGCACATCGGCCAGCATCTTACGCGTGTCTTCCAGCTGCTGGTCAAAGGCGGTGACCTTCATCCCGTTTTCCACCTTGAGCAGACACGAGGGAACCATGCCGGGGCGCCCTTCAAGCTTGACCATGCACAGCCGGCAATCGCCGGTGGGTGTGATGCTCTCGTAAAAACAAAGGCCGGGGATGTTGAATCCATTGTCCCGGGCTACTTTCAGCAGGTTGGCACCTTTCTCCGCCTTGATTTCCTTCCCGTCAATCCAAATGGTCACTATTTCCGACATGAATGCCTCCATTAAGATATCTCAGCTGGGCTGATGGCCAGCATGAATTCTTCTTTAAAATTTTCGATAGCGCTCTTGACGGGGGTAAACACCGACTGGCCCAGTGGGCAGAGCGACGAGCGCCACATCACCTCGGCCAGGCGCAGCATGGTGTCGATGTCTTCGACCCGCCCCTTGCCCTGGCGGAGTTTCCAGGCCAGGCTCAACAACTGGTGGGTGCCGATACGGCAGGGGGCGCACTGTCCGCAGGACTCGTGGGCATAAAACTTGAGAATGGAAAAGAGCATGTCGGGAATCGACGCGTCCTCGTTCATCACCAGCACGGCCCCCGAGCCGAGCACCGCCTTGTTCTCCTTCAGGCTCTCGAAGTCCATGCGCACGTCGAGCAGTTTTTCGGACAAAAAGACGCCCGAAGCGCCGCCCAGCAGCGCCGCCTTGAACTTCTTGCCGCCGGAAACGCCCCCCCCGTAGGCGAAGATGATCTCGCGCAGCGGCGTGCCCATCTCCACCTCGATCAGGCCCGGGAACTCGACGTGGCCCAGGATGGTGAACACCTTGGTTCCGGTGCATTTCTCGGTCCCCAGCTTGCGGAACCACTCGCTGCCCTGGGTGATGATCTCGGGAACGTTGGCCAGGGTCTCCACGTTGTTGACCGCGGTCGGCTTCTGCCACAGGCCGTTGGTTACCGGATAGGGCGGTTTGAGACGCGGCTGGCCGCGCTTGCCCTCCAGCGACTCGATCAGCGCCGTTTCCTCGCCGCAGACGTAGGCGCCGGCCCCCTTCTTGATCTCCAGGTCGAAGGAAAAACCGGTTTCCAGAATATTGGCGCCGAGCAGGCCGTATTCGCGGGCCTGGTCGATGGCCTTCTGCATGCGCTCGATCGAAAGCCCGTATTCGCCGCGGATGTAGACGTAGCCCTTGCCGGCGCCGATGGCATACCCCGCGATGCTCATGGCCTCGATCAGCTTGTGGGGATCGCCTTCCAGGATCAGGCGGTCCTTGAAAGTGCCGGGCTCGCCCTCGTCGGCGTTGCAGATGATGTACTTTTCGCTGCCGGCGGCCTTGCGGGTGAACTCCCACTTCAGTCCGGTGGGAAAACCGGCGCCGCCGCGGCCGCGCAGACCCGACTTCTTGATCTCACCGATGACCGTCTCGGGCGTGATCTTCTCGCCGAGGATCTTCTCCAGGGCGCGGTATCCGCCGACGGCCAGCACTTCGTGGATGTTGTCGGGATCGATCTTCCAGGCCTTGTCCAGCACCACCCGCTTCTGTTGCCGGGTCAGGCCGGTGGTGTGCTGAGATTTCAGACCGCCCTTGATGTCCAGGGTGAAGAATTTCAAATCGCGCGGAATGCGCCCTTTGATCAGGTGTTCATCCACGATTGTCGTCACGTCACCTGGCTGCACGTTCGTGTAGTAGATGCGCTCCGGGTAGACCACCAGGATGACTCCCTTGCCGACGATGCCCACCGTGCCGGACTCGAGGACCTTCACTTCCTTTTCCAGGCCCTTGTCGCGTATCTCCTGTTCCAGTTTCCTCTTGATCTCGAACACCCCGGCCTGGACGGTCCCCTCGTCCACCGGGACCAGGATGTGGGTGCGGAAGATGCTCATTTTCCCCTCCTCTTGTCGTCGATGATCTCGCGGATGCGCGGAACGGTCAGGTTGCCGTACACCTCGCCGTCGATCATCATGGCCGGCGCCACGCCGCAGACGCCGAGGCACGACGACATCTCCAGGGTGAACAGGCCGTCGGGGGTGGTTTCTCCGAAGCGGATGCCCAGCGCCTTCATGAGTTCCTTGGAAACGTCCGTGGCGCCGAGCAGGTGGCAGGGCGGGGACTGGCAGATGCGCACGATGTGCCGGCCTCGCGGCTTGAGACTGAACATGGTGTAGAAGGTGGCCACGCCGTGCACGAAACTGGAGGGCAGCCCCAGGTGCTCGGCGGCGGCGCGCATGCTGTCGGGGGTCAGATAGTGCTGCTCATGGGCATCCTGCAGATCGTGCAGCAGAACCAGCAGGTTGTTCGGCTGTTTGTCGTATTTGCTCAGAATCGCTTGCACATTCATGGTTTTCCTCACAGCATGGCCTCGATGTGCGGCGTTTGCTCCTCAACCGGCTGGTGCACCGCCGGCTGATTTCGGTCGCAGTGCAGACAGCGGCGCGCCTCCTCGATGGCCTCGTCCAGGGTGAGGCCGCGGTTGACCTCCAGGGCCATCGAGACGATCCGGTTCTCCACCCTCTCCAGGTGCGGTTTCTGGCGCGGCAGCGTCTTCAGGTAGGCGTCCTCGTCGTATTCCACCTTCACCGGCTTGCGCTCGCGGTCGAACAGCCGGCCGTCATGGCCGAAGTACTTGTCGATGTGGATGGCCGCCTTGCGCCCCTGGGCCACGCTCTCGATGACCGTGGAGGGGTTGATGGCGTCGCCTCCCGCGAACACGCCCGGCACGTTGGTGGCCCCGGTCTGCGGATCGACGGCGATGTGGCCGCGCCGGTCCAGGTTGAGCTTGCCGCCGGTCAGGCCCAGGCTGAGCCGCTGGCCGAGGCAGGGGATGATCAGGTTGGCGCGGATGGTATACTCGCTGCCGTCCACCGGGATCGGGCGGCGCCGGCCGGAATCGTCGAAATCGCCCAGTTCGGTCTTGATGCAGCGGATGCTCGAGACTCCCTTCTTGTCCCCGACGATGCGCAGCGGGTTGACCAGGAAGTCCATCTCGATGCCCTCTTCCTCGGCCTCGACCACCTCGTCCACCTGGGCCGGCATCTCGGTGCGGGTGCGGCGGTAGACGACGCGCACGTTGCGCGCGCCCAGGCGCTTGGCGGTGCGCGCCGCGTCCATGGCGGTGGAGCCCCCGCCCACGACCACCACGTTGTCGCCGACCGGGAACGGCTGGTTCAGGTTGACCTGGCGCAGGAAGTCGATGCCCGACACCACGCCGGGCAGGTCGTGGCCGTCGACGTTCAGCGGCTGCGCCTGGTGGGCCCCGGTGGCCACGAAAACCGCCCGGTAGCCCTGATCCATCAGTTCCTCGATGGAGTCGACCGGCGTGTTGAGGCGAATCTCCACCCCGGCCCGCTCGATGACGCCGATCTCGGCGTCGAGCTTGTCCTTGGGGAAGCGGTAGTCGGGGATGCCCACCTTCATCATGCCGCCGGCCACGGGCAGGGCCTCGAAGACCACCGGCCGGTAGCCCAGGCGGGTCAGATAGAAAGCGCAGGAGAGGCCGGCCGGCCCGGCGCCGATGACCGCCACCCGCTCCGTTTTCGGTTTCTTGGGCGGGGTGAAGCCCATGCCCTGCTCGATGGCCCAATCGGCGAACAACCGCTTGACCTCGCGAATGGCGATGTGCTCGTCGTACTTCCCGCGCGAGCACTTCTTCTCGCAGAAGGCCGGGCAGACCCGGGCGCAGGCGTTGGGAAACGGGTTGTTCTCCATATGCTTGAAATAGGCTTCCATCAGCTTGCCGTCGCCCATGTAGGAGATGTAGGAGGCGGCGTCGACGTTGGCCGGGCAGGCGTTCTCGCAGGGCGCATGGTAGAGCGCCGCGCACACGCCGGCCGAGCACTTGCGCTCGCGGATGTGCTCGATGTACTCGTGGCGGAAGTATTTCAGGGTGGAGATGACGGGGTTGGGGGCCGCCTGGCCGAGACCGCACAGCGAGGTGGCGCGCACGGTGTGCGCCAGCGCCTCCAGCTGTTCAAGGTCGGCCATGGTGCCCCGGCCGATGGTGATTTTTTCAAGCAACGCATGCATGTGCTTCAGCCCGACGCGGCAGGGCACGCACTGGCCGCATGACTCCTCGAGGGAAAATTCGAGGAAGTACTTGGCCATGTTGACCATGCAGGAGTCCTCGTCGAGCACGATCAGGCCGCCCGAGCCCATGATCGAGCCGAGCTGCTTGAGCGACTCGTAGTCGATGGGGGTGTTGAGGTACTTGGCCGGGATGCAGCCGCCGGAGGGGCCGCCCGTCTGCACGGCCTTGAAGGCCTTGCCGTCGGGGATGCCGCCGCCGATGTCGAACACCAGCTCGCCCAGGGTGATGCCCATGGGCACCTCGACCAGGCCGGTGTTGACCACCTTGCCCGACAAAGCGAAAACCTTGGTGCCCTTGCTCTTCTCGGTGCCGATGGCGGCGAACCATTCGGGGCCATTGACGAAGATGTGGCGAACGTTGGCCAGGGTCTCGACGTTGTTGATGACCGTGGGCTTGCCCCACAGGCCGCGCACTGCCGGGAACGGCGGCTTGGGCCGGGGCTGGCCGCGCTTGCCCTCGACAGAGGCGATCAGCGCCGTCTCCTCGCCGCAGACGAAGGCGCCGGCGCCCATGCGCAGTTCGACGTCGAAATTGAAGTCGGTTTCGAAGATGCGCTCGCCGAGCAGGCCCAGGTCGCGCGCCTGCTTGATGGCCACGTTGAGGCGCTCGATGGCCAGCGGGTACTCCGCGCGCACGTAGACGTAGCCCTTGTCGGCGCCGATGGCGTACCCCGCGATGGCCATGCCCTCGAGCACGGCGTGCGGGTCGCCTTCGAGCACGGCGCGGTCCATGAAGGCCCCGGGATCTCCCTCGTCGGCGTTGCAGATGACGTACTTCTGGTCGCTCTCGTTCTGCAGGGTCAGCTTCCACTTCAGGCCGGTGGGAAAACCCGCGCCGCCGCGACCGCGCAGGCCGGCCTTCTCGACGGCGGCGGCGACCTCGGCCGGCTTCATGGTGGTCAGTGCCGTGCCCAGGCCCTCGTAGCCGCGCTGGGCGATGTATTCCTCGATGTTCTCGGGATCGATCTTGCCGCAGTTGGTCAGCACGATCTTCTGCTGCTTCTCGAAGAACGGCACCTGCTTCTTCTGCTCGACGATCTTGCGCGCCTCGGGGGCCAGCCACAGCAGGTCCTGCACCGGCCGGCCCTTGAGGAAGTGCTCCTCGACGATGCGCCCGACGTCGCTCTCCTTCAGCTTGATGTAGAAGGAGCCGTCGGGGTAGACGACCATCACCGGCCCGAGCTCGCAGGGTCCCATGCAGCCCGTCTCGACGACGTTGACCTCTTCGCTGAGGCCGCGGTCGGCGATCGCCTGCAGCAGGGCGTTCTTGAATTCGTGGCTATGCGAGGAGATGCAGGCGCCCCCACCGCATATCAGGACATCCAGCCGCTTGTTCATGGCCGCCTCACTCAACCCAGCACTTCGATGACGCTCTCGGAAACGGGGTTGCCGTTGACCAGGTGCTCGGCCACGATCTTGCGGGCCACGTCGATGGTGACGTTGCCGTAGACGACCGTGGGCTTGCCTTCCTCGAACACGGAGACCACCGGCTCGTGGGAGCTGAGCCCGCGCTCACCGGCCTGGGTGACGATCACGTCCTTCAGCTCGCGCTTGGCCACGTCGTCCAGCAGCGCCTTGAGCGTTTCCCGCGCGCCGGCGGCGATGCCGCTGGTGCCCATGCCGACGACCACCTTGATCCGTGCCTTGCCATCGCGCAGCACCATCTCCTTGGCCGACTTCTCGCGTATCTTGCGCAGTTCCTCGAGTTTCATGAGGCCTCCTTCATATGGTTAGTTGGTCTTCTTTTCCTTGCGAAGCTCGTCCAGGATCTGGACCGTCTTCTGGGCGTTGAGCCGCCCGAAGACCTCGTCGTCGATCATCATGACCGGGGCCAGGCCGCAGGCGCCGAAGCAGCGCGCCGTCGACAGGGTGTAGAAGCGGTCCGGGGTCGTGCCGCCGATGCGCACGCCCAGCGACTTCTCCAGGGCCTTGATGATGTCGGAGGCGCCCTTGACGTGGCAGGCGGTGCCCAGGCAGAGGTTGACGATGTGGTCGCCGATCGGCTCGGTGCGGAAGAAATTGTAGAACGTCACCACCCCGTAGACCTTGGCATGGGGAACCTGGAGCTCGCGGGCCACGAAGTGCTGCACCTCGATCGGCAAGTAACCGAAAATCTTCTGTGCCCGGTGCAAGACCTGGATCAGCGGCCCGGGAACGTTCCGGTTCTCGTCGATGAACCGTTTCAGCTCCCGGTATTGCGCGTTGTCCGGGATATGGATCGGTGAAGTCTCCATGGATGCCTCCTTTTTACACAATGGATTGGGTGGGAACGGCCATGGTCAGCAGCCGGGGCGGAGAAGGCCGTAGAGGCGGCCGCAGAGCTCGAAGGCGTCGGTGTCGCCCTGGAGCAGGACGATGCCCTCCTGGCGGGCCCGCTCCAGCACCGCTGCGTCCGGGGCGCTGCCACGAGGCAGGAGCACGGCGGCCACCTTCTTCAATTGGGCCACGGCGATGATGTTCAGGTGCCGCTGCACGGTGATCCAGACGTGGCCCTCCTCGGCGTTGGCGATGACGTCCGAGAGAAGATCGGAGACGTAGCCGCCGGTCACCGGGCGGTCGTTTCCCGCCACCAGGGTTTTCAGCCCCAGCTTGTCCGCCATTTCCACAACGGTCATGGTGCCCACTCCCGAGCAGAGCATTGTGCCTTCGATATCATGGCCGATCGTGAACCGTGAACATCTATGTACCGGTCGACGCCTCTATCGGTTCGCTACAGTCGGTATGGTAGTGAAAAAAGCCCTCTTTGTCAATAATAAATTTGCTCCGAAATTTTTTTTCAAACGGTTATCGTAGTAACATGAATTGCCCCCCGGGCGGCGGGTGGCAAACAGCCGGTCATTCGGGTATAATCGGCGCGCGAGGTGACCATGAAGCGGGTCGGAGCCCACGTGAGCGCGGCCGGGGGGGTGCAGGAGGCCCCGCGCAACGCGGCCGCCATCGGTGCCCGGGCCTTCGCCCTGTTCACCAAGAACCAGCGGCAGTGGCAGGCCGCCCCCCTCACCCCCGCCCAGGTCTCCCAATTCAGGCAGGCCTGCGTGGAGTTCGGCTACGCCCCGGCCCACATCCTGCCCCACGACACCTACCTCATCAACCTGGGCAATCCCGATCCAGCCGGGCTGGAGAAGTCCCGCCAGGCGTTCATCGCCGAGATGGGGCGCTGCGCCGAGCTCGGCCTGACGCTGTTCAATTTCCACCCCGGCTCGCACAAGGGGCTGATCTCCGAGGAGGCCTGCCTCGAACGGGTCGCCGAATCGATGGCCCTGGCCCTGGACGCCTGCCCGGGGGTGACGGCGGTGGTGGAAAACACGGCCGGCCAGGGCGGCGCGGTCGGGTACCGCTTCGAGCACCTGAAGAGACTGGCCGAGCTCACCCACCGGCCGGGGCGCGTCGGGGTCTGCCTCGACACCGCCCACCTCTTCGCGTCGGGCTACGACCTGCGCGGCCGCGACGCCTATGAGCGCACCCTGGACGAGTTCGACCGGGTGGTGGGGATGCCGCTGCTGAAGGCCATGCACCTGAACGACTCCAAGGCGAAGTTCGCCTCGCGCGTCGACCGTCACCACAGCCTGGGCCAGGGCGAGCTGGGGCTGGAACCGTTCCGCCTCATCATGAACGACCCGCGGCTGGAGGAGATGCCGTTGATCCTGGAGACCATCGACGAGAACCGCTGGGCGGAAGAGATCCGCCTGCTGTACAGTTTCTGCGACTGATCTCGATGCCGGGGTTGCATCCGCCTCCGATGCTGGCCTATAATCATATCCATAATGGGGCGGAGAGACTTTCGCTGGCAGCGGGCCGGTTCGTGGGGCATCGCCCTGCTTCTGGCCGCGCTGGCGGTCCGCCTCCCGGCCCGCGAGACCATCCTCTCCTCCCACATCCTGGAAGGCTGGAAATCCCGCGACGGCCTGCCCCAGAACACGGCCACGGCCATCGCCCAGACCGGCGACGGTTATGTCTGGTTCGCCACCCAGGAGGGCCTGGCGCGCTTCGACGGCGTCTCGTTCCGCGTGTTCGACAAAACCAACACCCCCGGCCTGCGGGTCGGCCACTTCTCCGCCCTGCTCGGCTGCCGCGACGGAGGGCTGCTGGCCGCCTCCTGGCGCGAGGGCATCTACCGCTACCGCCCCGGCGAGCTGCAGCTGGCGCCGGTGCCGTTGCCGAGCAACTCGGGGGTCATCAATGCCATGGCCGAGGGCGGCGACGGCGCCTTGTGGATCGGCACCGAGTCCGGGCTGCTGCGACTGAAGGGGGGCGTGCTCACCCGTTTCGGCAAAGCCCAGGGACTGGCCGACGAACAGGTCCGAACCCTGCTGGCCGCCGCCGACCGCACGCTCTGGATCGGCACGGCCGAGGGCGGGCTGTACGCCTTCCGTGATGGTCGGCTGCAGCCCTTCGGACGCGAGCGCGGCCTGCCCGACGACCGGGTTTCCGCCCTGGCCACCGCCGCCGACGGCGCCATCTGGGTCGGCAGCGGCGAACGGCTGTGCCGCATCTCCGGCGATCGCATCGTCGAGGTGTGGCGGGCGGCCGTCCCCTTCGGCGACCGGATCCGCGCCCTGGCCGACGACCGCCTCGGCAACGTCTGGATCGGCTTCGAGAACGGCGGACTGGCGCGTTGGCGCGAGAGTTCCGCCCTGTCCCTGACCAGCCGCGAGGGACTGGCCATCGATGCCGTCATCTCGTTGTGCGTCGACCGCGAGGGCAGCGTCTGGATCGGCACCGCCGGCGGCGGCGTCAACCGCCTCCGCGACCGCAAGGTGAAATCCATTTCGTTATCCGAGGGACTGACCTACTCCGTCCTGTGGACCGTCCTGGAAAGCCGCGACGGTTCCCTGTGGATGGGAACCAACGGCGGCGGGCTGAACCGCCTCCATCCGGACGGACGGGTGACGGCCTACGGCCCGCGCGACGGCCTGGCCGACCTGGTCGTCACCGGCCTGTGCGAGGGCCGCGACGGCTCCCTGTGGGCGGGCACCGGCAGCCACGGCCTGTACCGCATGGATCCCGGCGGCCGCTTTCGGCCCGTCCCGCTCGGCTCGACGCTCAACGAGCGCACGGTGTGGGCGGTATACGAGGACCGCGGCGGCGGCATCTGGGTGGGTACCGCCGGCGGCGTGTTCCGCCGGGACGGCGGGAGATGGCGGCGCTACTCCACCCGCGACGGACTGGCCGGAGACTCGGTGCGGGCCTTCAGCGAGGGTCCGGACGGCAGCCTGTGGATGGCCTCCGACACCGGCCTCAGCTGTCTGCGGGCCGGGAACATGCGCGCCTGGGGCGCCGGCAGCGGACTGCCGGCCACGGCCTTGCTCTGCAGCCATGCCGACTCCGAGGGCACCCTCTGGCTGGGCAGCCGGAACAGCGGCCTCGTGCTCCTGCGCGGCGGACGCTTCACGCGCATCACCACCGCCGAGGGGCTGTTCGACGACTACGCCTACCAGATCCTCGAGGACGGGCGGCGCAACCTGTGGATCAGCTGCAACAAGGGCATTTTCCGGGTTGCCAAGGACGACCTGCTGGCGGTGGCCGAGACCCGGGCGGCGCGCGTTACTTGCGAGCCCTTCGACGACCACGACGGCATGCTCAACAGCGAGTGCAACGGCGCCCGCTTCCCGGCCGGGGTGCGCGCCCGTGACGGTCGGCTCTGCTTCCCGACCATGGACGGCCTGGCCGTCATCGAACCGGAGCGGATGCGCATCAACCGCGTGGTGCCGCCCGTGCACATCGAGAACCTGCGCGTCAATGGCCGGTGGATGCCGCCGCGGCAGGGGCAGGAATTCCAACCGGGGCGCAACGATTTGGAGTTCCGCTTCACCGCCCTCTCGCTGCGGGTGCCGGCCAAGGTGCGTTTCCGGTATCGCCTGCGGCCGTACGAGACCGCCTGGCGGGAGGCCGGCGACCGGCGCGAGGCGTTCTACACCAACATCCCGCCCGGCGCCTACTCGTTCGAGGTCATCGCCTGCAACGACGATGGGCTGTGGAACGACTCCGGCGCCCGCCTGGGCTTCCGTCTCCGGCCCTCCTTCCGGCAAACCCCCTGGTTCTGGCTGCTGTTGCTGGCGCTGGCCGGCGCGCTCACCCTGATCGGGGTGCGGCTGCGGCTGCGCCGGCTGAGGCTCCAGAAGCAGGCCCTGGAGAGGCAGGTGCACGAGCGCACCGCCCAGCTCGAGCAGGCGCTCGGCAAGCTGGAGGAGATCGCCAACACCGACGGCCTGACCGGGGTGGCCAACCGGCGCTGCTTCGAGGAGTGGCTGCAGCGCGAGTGGCGCCGTTCCATGCGCCCGGCCGTGGAGATGTCGGTCCTGCTGCTGGACGTCGACTTCTTCAAGGCCTACAACGACACCTACGGGCACGTCGCCGGCGACCTTTGCCTGAAGCAGGTGGCCGGGGTGATGACCGGGCTGGCCAAGCGCTCCGCCGACCTCGTCGGCCGCTACGGCGGCGAGGAGTTCATCCTGATCATGCCGGCCACCGACAGCGCCGGGGCCCAGGTCCTGGCCGGGCGCATCCTGGCCGGGGTCGAGAGGCTGGCCATCCCCCACAGCGCCAGCCCCTACCACGCCCGACTGACCGTTTCCATCGGCCTGGCCAGCCTGACGCCGCAGCGGGACATGAGCGTCGGCGACCTGATTGCCGCCGCCGACAAGGCGCTGTACGCCGCCAAGCTGGCGGGCCGCAACCGCTTCGTGGTCCACTGCCCCGCCTGATCCCCACGTCGTTTCCCCTCGTTGCTCTTTGCCCGGCGCCATGATACAATCGCTCCTGCCAGAGGAGGTACGTCATGACCGATTTCTTCAAGTGCGGCGCCTGCGGCCGCATCGTCAAGGTGATCCAGGAAGGCAAGGGGCCGCTGGTCTGCTGCGGCGAGCCGATGGAGCCGCTGACCAACTTCCAGTCGGTGAACAACGTGCTCGATTTCGCCATCGAAAAAGAGGCGGAAGCGCAGGAATTCTATCTGGAGTGGGCCGGCAAGCTGGAGGCCGCGCATCTCAAGGAACTGTTCCGCAATTTCGCCGGTGAGGAGCAGAAGCACAAGGAGAAGCTGGAGCGGGTCCGGAGCGGCAGCACCTTCAAGGCCAACTCCGCGGCCAAGGTGACCGACCTGAAGATCGTCGACTACCTGGTGGACATCGTGCCCACGCCGGACATGGACTACCAGGAAGCGCTCATCATCGCCATGCGCCGCGAGAAGTCTTCCTTCAAGCTCTACAACGACCTGGCCGCCATGAGCGGCGACGAGGATATGCGCAACCTGTTCCTGGCCCTGGCCCAGGAAGAGGCCAAGCACAAGCTGCGCCTGGAAACCGAGTACGAAAAGGACATTTACCGCGAGAATTGACCGGCGTTCCGCCCGGGCCCGGCCACGCGGCGGGGCCCGGGGCGGCTCCGCCCGCAGGGAGAACCCGGATGACCGTTCGCGAGGTGGTGAGGCTGCTGGAAGCCGAGGTGCTCTCCGGAGAAGAGTGGCTGGACCTGGACGTGAAGCACGGCGGCGCCGCAGACATGATGAGCGACATCCTGGCCCTCTCCCGCCCCGGCCAGCTGGTGCTGACCGGCTACACCTACCCGCAGGTGGTTCGCACCGCCATGGTCTCCGAGCTGCTCGGCCTGGTCGTGGTGCGCGGCAAGAACGTGCCGCCCGAGACCATCGAGCTGGCCCGCCAGAACGGATTCCTGCTGCTGCGGACCAAGTGCTACATGTACGCCGCCTGCGGCAGGCTCTACGCCGCCGGCCTTCGTGGCGTCGATGAACGAAAACATTAAGCTGGCGAAATACGCCACCTTGTTCGCGGACATCCGCGCCGCCGACATCATGACCTCCACGGTGACGGCACTGCCCGCCGACAAGAAGATCTCCCACGCCAAGGAGATGATGAAGATCAAGAAGATCTCCGGCATCCCGGTCGTCGACGAGGCGCGGCGGCTGATCGGCATCGTGACCGTCGAGGACATCATCAACGCCCTCGAGTTCAACCGCATCAACGAGCCCATCCGCAACCTGATGACCCGCGACGTGGTCTCGGTGGGCCTCGACGAGCCGCTGAGCGAGATCGTTTCCAAGTTCGAGGAATTCCGCTACGGCCGCTTCCCGGTCGTCGACGGGGACCATGTGCTGCGAGGCATCATCAGCCGCGAGGACATCCTCAACGGCGTCCTGGAGAAGTTCAACCTCATCTACGTTCACGACCAGAAGCGCATCTCCACCCTCAACTCGGAGTTCTCCTTCATCACCGGGGAGAAGCTGAAAGTGGCCGACGCCGAGTACCATTACAACATCGACACCACCGACATCAACGCCGCCGGCACCGGCGCCGCACTGCTCAAGAAGTTCCTCAACGACAAGATGTTCCCGGCCGAGATCACCCGCCGGGTCGGCGTGGCCACCTACGAGGCCGAGACCAACGTGGTCATCCATTCCCACGGCTCGGGCGACATCTACTGCTTCCTGCACGAGGACCTGATCATGGTGCGGGTGGTGGACAACGGCGTCGGCATCGAGGACCTGGACAAGGCCATGAAGGAGGGCTACTCGACGGCCCCCGACTACGTGCGCGAACTCGGCTTCGGCGCCGGCATGGGTATCGCCAACATGAAGCGCTTCGCCGACAAGCTGGTCATCCTGTCGGAGAAGAACGTCGGCACCCAGGTGGAGATGATCTTCTACCTGCCGAGCCAGGC
>CAYZNT010000008.1:0-142306 GCA_964479735.1 uncultured Clostridia bacterium | reverse complement strand
ACTACCGGGTGCGCATCGTCTCCAACGATGGCCTGCTCTCCGACTGGAGCGACGCCGCCCTGATCCTGACGGAGTGATCCGGCCACGGCCCGGCGCGCCACCCGGGAGACGGCGCCTCCCCCGACCGGGTTGACATTCGGGCCCGGTTCGTCTATACTTTGTTTCCGTCTTTCGGGTCTCGCCCCAATCCAGACGAAAAGGACAATCGCATGACCGACATAAAGAAAAATACGGACATTTCCGAAGCGGGCCAGGAGCCCTCCTTCGCCGACATGTTTCACGCCTCCCTGCGCAAGGAGGTCACCGTGCGGCCCGGCGACCGTGTCGAGGCGCGGGTCATCTCCGTCTCCGGCGACTCGGTCTTCCTCGACCTGGGCACCCGCGCCGAGGGGGTGGTGGCGCGCGAGGAGTTCGCCCGCGAGGGGCGCGCCGATTTGAAGGAAGGCGACACCGTCACCGTGCTGGTGAACGGCTTTCGCGACGGCATGTTCCGCTGCACCCGCCGTCTCGGCGCCGGCCCCGGCTCCCCGGCGGCGGGGAAGGATTCCGCCGCCCTGGCCAAGCTGAACGACGCCTTCCTGGCCGGCATCCCGGTGGAGGGGAAGGTGAAGGCCGTCAACAAGGGCGGCTTCGACGTGGTCGTGCTCGGCCAGCGGGCCTTCTGCCCGATCTCGCAGATCGAAAAGGGGTTCTGCACCGACCCGTCCCTGCACCTGGACAAGACCTACGCCTTCCTGATCCGCCAGTACGAGGAAGGCGGGCGCAACATCGTCCTCGGGCGGAAAGACCTGCTGCGCGCCGAGGAGCAGGAGCGCGCGCGCCGGATCTGGCAGGAGCTCGAGGTGGGCCAGGTGCTGCCCGGCACCGTCACCTCCCTGACCGACTACGGCGCCTTCGTCGACATCGGCGGTATCGAGGGCCTGCTGCACGTGTCGGAGATCTCCCACCAGCGGGTGAACAACCCGCGCGAGGCGCTGCAGGTGGGCCAGGAACTCCAGGTGGCCGTCATCGCCCTGGACCAGGAAAAGAGGAAGATCTCGCTGAGCCTGAAGGCGCAGCAGCCCGATCCCTGGCAGGAACTGCCCCAGAAGCTGGCCGGCGGCGGCGAGTTTCCCGGCCAGGTGGTCCGGCTGCGCCCCTTCGGCGCCTTCGTCGAGATCTTCCCCGGCGTGGTCGGCCTGCTGCACGTTTCGCGCCTCGGACAGGGCCGGCGGATCGCCCACCCCAAGGAAGTTCTCACCGTCGGCGACACGGTCAGTGTGCGGGTGATCTCCCTCGACCTGGAGCAGAAAACCATCCAGCTGACCATGGAAGAGCCGGAGCAGGACGTCGGCGCCGATTTGGCCGAACTGAAGCGCTCCCAGGGGCGGGACGGCAGCGGCACCATGGCCGCCCTGCTCGACTCCGCCCTGGAGCGGAAAGGCGACTGAAGCCCCCCTACCCGTCCCGGGCCACCCGGAACCCCAGCCGGAAAAAGCTGAAGTCGGCCGGGTCGAGGCGGTGAAAGTCGGCCCGCACCCGCGGCCGCCTGCTGCACCACGACCCGCCGTGGCTGGCGCGCAAATCGCCGTGGCGCCGGTCGGCGCACCACTCCCAGACGTTGCCGAGCATGTCGTGGAAACCCCAGGCATTGGGGCGCTTGCCCCCCACCGGATGGGTGCGTCCGCCGGAGTTGTCCTCGAACCAGGCCACCTCGGGGAGCGGGCCGTAGCGGACGGGGCCCGAGCCGCAGCGGCAGGCGTACTCCCACTCGAATTCGGTCGGCAGCCGGCAAGCGCGGCCGGTGACGCGGCCCAGCCAGCCGAGGTAGGCCTGGGCGTCGTGCCAGTCGATCAGCACCACCGGCGAATCGTCGCCCTGCGGAAAGCCCGGATTGCGCCAGTTCGCCTCCGGCTCCAGCTGCAGCCCCGCCCGCCAGCGCGCCCAGCCCCCTCGCCGCTCCGCCCGGGTGACGTGGCCGGTGGCGGCGACGAATCGCCTCCACTGCCCGACGGTCACCTCGGTGCGCCCCAGCCAGAAGTCGCCCACCCGCACCGGGCCGACCCACCGGGAGCCGTCGGCCGCCCGCGCCTGGCTCCCCGGCGTGAAGACGCCGCCGCGGACGAAGATCATCTCCCCGGCCGCCGCCCCGCCGCCGCCCCGCGCCGCGGCCAGGATGCAGAGAGCCGCAGCCAGGCACCCGGCGGCTTTGAACCCGATTCGCTTCCGCTCCATGCCTCCCATTCAAGCCTAAAAGCGGGTCGAATGCAATGCCGCCGCCGGGGTTTCCCGGACCGACGCCAGGGAGTATAATGGGGCTCACTTCCCCATGGAGGAGATCGTGACCGTCGCCATCACCCGCCAGGTCAGCCGCGCCATGGAGCGCTGCTGCCTCACCCACCTCCCGCGCCAGTCCATCGACATCGACAAGGCGCGCCGCCAGCACCGGGAGTACGAGCGGACGCTGGAGCAGCTGGGCTGCCGCGTGCAGCAGCTGCCCGAGGAGCCGGAACTGCCGGACTCGGTCTTCGTCGAGGACCAGGCCGTGGTCCTGGACGAGCTGGCCATCATCACCCGCCCCGGCGCGGCGGAGCGGCGGGCGGAGTCGCCTTCGGTCGTGCTGGCTTTGCGCCCCCACCGCCGGCTGGCGTTCATCGAGGCCCCTGGCTGCCTGGACGGCGGCGACGTGATGGTCTGCGGCCGGGCGCTGTTCGTGGGCCTCTCGGCCCGCAGCAACGAGGCCGCCGTGACCCGCCTGCGCAGCCTGCTGGCGGGCCACGGGTACGCCGTCTCCGCCGTCCCGGTGCGCGGCTGCCTGCACCTGAAGACGGCGGTCTCGGAAGTGGCCCCGGGGCGGCTGCTGCTCAACCCGGAGTGGGTCGATCCCGCTTCCTTCCCCGGTTTCGTAACGATGCCGGTCGACCCCAGCGAACCGTTCGCGGCCAACGCCCTGCGCATCGGCGACGGCCTCGTCTACCCCGCCGCCTTCCCGCGCACCCGGGCCAGGCTGGAGGCGGAGGGCATCGCCGTTTCCCCCGTCGACATCTCCGAGATGGCCAAGGCCGAGGGGGCGGTCACCTGTTGCAGCCTGGTCTTCCGGGAGCTTCCCCGTGATCCGCGCTGAGTTCCGGGAAACGGTCGGCGCCCTTTTTCCGTATCACCGAGTAATCCCAACGAGTTACCAGGAGGTTCCATGAACAGACGCATGTCCCTGATTCACGGCGGATTTCTCTCCGCCCTGGCGATCGCCGCCCTGCTGCTGCCGGCTGTCCCGCTCCACGCCGAGGAAGGCATGTGGACGCTGGACAACCCGCCGCTGAAGCAGCTGAAGGAAAAGTACGGATTCGAGCCCACCCCCGCATGGCTGGAGCACCTGCGCCTCTCGTCGGTGCGCATCGGCGACGGCGGCTCGGGATCGTTCGTCTCGGCCAACGGCCTGGTGCTGACCAACCACCACGTCGCCCTGAGCCAGCTGCAGAAAGTGTCCACCGCGCAGAAGAACTACGTCATGGACGGATTCTACGCCGCCACCCTGGCCGAGGAGATCCCCTGCCCGGACCTGGAGATGAACGTGCTGATGTCGATGGAGAACGTCACCGCCCGGGTGATGAAGGCCATCAAGAAGGGCATGAGCGCGCAGAAGGCCCTGGAGGCCCGCAAGGCCGAGATCGCCGCCATCGAGCGCGAGAGCCTGAAGAAGACCGGGCTGCGCTCCGACGTGGTCACCTTCTACAGCGGCGGTGAGTACTGGCTCTACCGGTACAAGAAATACACCGAGGTGAAGCTGGTCTTCGCGCCCGAGCAGCAGGCCGCCTTCTACGGCGGTGATCCCGACAACTTCACCTACCCCCGCTACGACCTCGACATGGCCCTCTTCCGCGCCTACGAGAAGGGCCAGCCGGCGAAGGTCGCCCACTTCCTGAAGTGGAGCGCCAACGGCGCCGCCGACGGCGAGCTGGTGTTTGTCTCCGGCCACCCCGGATCGACCAACCGCATGCAGACCCTGGCCCAGCTGGAGTTCCAGCGCGACATCGCCTATCCGCTCCGCCAGGAACTCTCCAAGCGCATGGTGGCCGTGGCCCGGGCCTACGCCGCCCGCGGCACGGAAGAGGCCCGCCAGGCCGCCGGCATGATCTTCGGCATCGAGAACAGCCTGAAGGCCTCCGGGGGCGAGTACGACGGCTTGAAGACCCCGGCCTTGATGGAGAAGAAGGCGCGCGAGGAGCGGGAGTTCCGCGCCCGGATCGCCGCCAACCCGGAGTGGCAGAACGCCTACGGGGACGCCTGGGACGTGATCGCCGCCTCGATCGAGAAGATGAAGCCGCGCATGAAGGAGTACTCTTTCCGCCGCCTGCCCGGACTGCGCCTGGGCGGATTGGCCCTGCAGATCGTGCGCTACGTGACCGAGGTGAAGAAGCCCGACGGCCAGCGCCTGGAGGGCTTCCACGACTCGCAGCTCGAGTCGCTGCGCTTCCGCCTCTTCTCGCCGGCTCCCGTCTACATGGGCCTCGAGGAGGCGATGGGCGTCGAGAACCTCAAGTGGATGGTCGAGCAGCTGGGCGCCGACGATCCCTACGCCAAGATCTGCCTCGGCGGCAAGAGCCCGGAAGAGGCGATGAAGGCGCTGCTGGCCGGCACCCGGCTGATGGACCCGGCCGAGCGCCGGAAGCTGGTCGAGGGCGGCCAGGCGGCGGTGGCCGCGTCCACCGATTCGCTCGTGGTGCTGGCCCGCCAGCTCGACCCGCTGCTGCGCGAGATGAACAAGTGGCAGGAGGAGAACATCGAGAGCGTCACCCGCCCGGCCGGCGAGAAGATCGGCCAGGCGCGCTTCGCGGTCTACGGCAAGACGACTCCCCCCGACGCCACCTTCACCCTGCGCCTCTCCTACGGGGCGGTCAAGGGCTACCCCATGAACGGCACCGTGGCCCCCTCCAAGACCACCTACTACGGCCTGTACGACCGCGCCGCCTCCTTCGACTTCAAGCCCCCCTTCCACCTGCCCAAGCGCTTCCTGGAGAAGCGTGATCAGCTCGACCTCTCCACCCCGCTCGACTTCGTCTGCGCCTGCGACATCATCGGCGGCAACTCCGGCTCGCCGGTCGTCAACCGGGCCGGCGAACTGGTCGGCCTGGTGTTCGACGGCAACATCGAGAGCCTGGTCGGCCGCTTCGTGTACGACGAGACCGCCAACCGCACCGTCTCCGTGCACTCGGCGGGCATGATCGAGGCCCTCAAGAAGATCTACGGAGCCGAAAAGCTGGCCAACGAGCTTCTCGGCGCCAACTAACCCCCCCGTTCGTCAAGCGGCGGGGCCCGGGAAACCGGGCCCCGCCGCTTGGCTCCGCGTGAACCGCCGCTCAGTGCAGCATGGAGTTGATGTCCATGCCGCTGCGGGTCTTGCTGTTGTTCGACTGGTCGCAGTCGTCGTTCTGCTTGTTGGCGTCCATGTAGATGTCGGGATCGTAGCCGATCAGCAGGCGGTAGGAGGGCGGGAATTCACCCTCGCTGGGCGAGGAGGAGTTCCACTCGCGCTCCCAGGAGACTTCCACCGTGCCGCCGACGGGCAGGTCGCCGAACTGCTTCTGGGCGCGCAGGGTGCCGCCGGTGGTGGCGCCGGGAGGCAGTTCGTAGAGATAGGCCACCGCCTGGCGCGGATCGGAGACGAAAGGCTGGTTGCCGACGTTCTTGACCACCCCGGTGATCTTCATGAGCGCCTTCCAGGTGTCGTGGCGTTGCACGATGTCGAAGCGGACCTCGAACGCGGCCGGGTCGATGCACGGCTTCACCGTCACCAGGCCGCCGGGCGGCACCATGCGGACGCGCGCGTCGATCGGCTTGACCAGCTGGAGCTGGTCGCAGGCGAGTTTGAAGGCGGCCCGGTTCGAGGTCATGGAGTTGGGGGTGAGAATCTCCACCGCCTGCCATTCCTCGTAGCTCTTCCCGGCCCCGCCCAGCGTCCAGGTGGTGGTCACGATCTGGACCTGCCTGGGTTTGCGGAACACCAGCTTCTGCACCGGGGCCATGGCCCCGTCGGAGCGCAGCCAGCGGTAGGTCACCTCTCCCGGGGCGTCCACGCGGATGCGGGCGCTGAAGGTGAACTTGTGCGGGCACGCCCCCTTGAACTCGGCCTGGTCCACCTGGGCCACGACCTTGACAACGTTGGCCGTAACCGGCAGCGTGGCCAGAACCAGCAACACGATCAGTGCGGCGAATTTCATTCTATCCTCCTGTGAGGGGCATTCGCTTCTCCGGGCCCCGGTCCCTCCTTATGTCATCGGGCGCGGAAGATTTCAACCGCCGCCTGGAACCGGGTCCGCCTTCGACGGCCCCGCGGGATAAATATCCACCCGGCGAAAAAATCTCAACGGCCACGCCGACCGGCCGCAGGATTGTGCCCCGGGCGGGGGCTGGCCTATAATGACGCGGGGTGGCCCGGCGCCGCCCGCCAGGAGGTGCCATGAAGCCGCTGTCCCTCATCGCCGTCGTCTCTCTCCTCGCCGCCGCCGTCCTGCCGGCGGCCACCGACCTCGCCCCGTTCGCGGCCTGGACGCCACGGGCCATCGGGCCGGCCGGCATGAGCGGCCGCATCGGCGACATCGCCGCCCGGCCCGGCGGCTCCATCTATGTAGGCTCCGCCACCGGCGGCATCTGGAAGTCGGACAATGGCGGCACCACCTGGGAGCCGGTCTTCGACGACCAGCCGACCTCCTCCATCGGCGCCCTGGCCATCTGCCCGCAGGATCCCAGCGTGGTCTGGGCCGGCACCGGCGAGGCCAGCCCGCGAAACTCCGCCGGCGTCGGCCGCGGCCTCTTCCGCTCGCTCGACGGCGGCCGCTCCTGGCATCCCTGCGGCCTGGAGAAGACCGAGCGCATCGCGCGCATCGTCGTCCACCCCCACCGCCCCGACACGCTCTGGGTGGCCGCCACCGGCGCCACCTGGGGGGAGAGCGCGGAGCGCGGCGTCTTCAAGACCGAAGACGGCGGCCGCTCCTGGAAGCGGGTGCTCTTCGTCGACGCCCGCAGCGGCTGCGCCGACCTGGCCATCGACCCGGCCAACCCGAACCACCTGGTCGCCGCCATCTGGCAGCACCGGCGCTGGCCCTGGCTCTTCCAGTCGGGCGGCCCGGGCTCCGGCCTGCACGTCACCTGGGACGGCGGCGCCAGCTGGAAGAAACTGGGCCCCGACGACGGCCTTCCGGCCGGGGAGCTCGGCCGCATCGGCGTGGCCTTCGCCCCCGGCCGGCCCGAGGTGGCCTACGCGCTGGTGGAGGCCAAAAAGAGCGTGCTGCTGCGCTCCGCGGACAACGGCCGCTCCTGGAAGACGGTCAACCAGACGCCCGGCATCTCCGACCGCCCCTTCTACTATGCCGACCTGCGGGTCAACCCGCGCAACGAGAACATCGTCTACCTGCTGCAGACCGAGCTCCGGGCGAGCGAGGACGGCGGGCGCTCCTTCCGGCCCCTGGCCTCCTTCCGACAGAGCCACTCCGACTACCACGCCATGTGGCTGCACCCGGACGGCGAGACGATGATCGTCGGCAACGACGGCGGCGTGGTCATCAGCCACGACCGCGGCCGCTCCTGGAGGTTCGCCGAGAACCTCCCCCTGGCCCAGTTCTACCACGTGGCCGTCGACGACGACATCCCCTACAACGTCTACGGCGGCTTCCAGGACAACGGCTCGTGGCGCGGCCCTTCCTCCAGTTTGACCAGCCGCTTCACCGCCAACGGCGACTGGCGCATGGTCGGCTTCGGCGACGGCTTCACCACCCTGCCCGACCCCGCCGACTCCAGCCGCGGCTACTGCATGTCCCAGGCCGGCTACCTGTCGGCGTTCGACCTGCGCCTGGGCCTGCAGCGCTCCATTCGCCCCACCGAGACCGAGGTCCGCCACCGCTACAACTGGAACGCCCCGCTGGCCATCGACCCGTTCGACCCCGCCGTGCTCTACTACGGCTCCCAGTTCGTGCACCGCTCCCCCGACCGCGGCCGCACCTGGGAGATCATCAGCCCCGACCTGACCTCCAACGACCCGGGCAAGCAGCGGCAGGCCGAAAGCGGCGGATTGACCCGCGACGTCTCCGGCGCCGAGAACCACACCACCCTGCTGGTCATCGCGCCGAGTCCGAAGCAGCGCGGCCTACTCTGGACGGGCTCCGACGACGGCCGCATCCACGTCACCCGCGACGGCGGCCGCTCCTGGATGCCGGTGTGGGAGTCTCTCGCCGGCGGCGGGCGGACCCCGGTGCCCGCCGGCTCGGCGGTTCCCTGCATCGAGCCCTCGCCGCACGACCCGGCGGTCGCCTACGCCGTTTTCGACAACCACCAGCGCGCCGACTGGGCCCCCTACCTCTTCGTCACCCGCGACTACGGCCGCTCCTGGGCCAGCCTGGTCACGCCGCAGATCGATGGCTTCCTGCACGTGCTCCGCCAGGACCCGGTCAACCCCGACCTGCTCTTCCTCGGCTCCGAATTCGGGCTGTTCGTCTCCCTGGACGGGGGCCGCTCGTGGCAGAAGTGGCGCCATGGCCTGCCCACCGTCCCGGTGCGAGACCTGGTCATCCAGCCACGCGCGGGCGACCTGGTCATCGCCACCCACGGACGATCGGCCTACATCCTGGACGACCTCACCCCCCTGCGCGAGTGGGCGGCGCAGCCGGCAACGGGCGGCGCCCGCCTCTTCTCCGTGCCCGACACCGTGCAGCTGCGCCAGGGCTGGATGCCCTCCTCCATTTCCCCCGGCGACGCCGTTTTCCAGGGCGCCAACCGGCCCAACGGGGCGATCATCGCCCTGACCCTTCCCCCCGCTTCCTCGCCGGCGACTGCCGCCGCCGCGACCCCCGCACCGCCGCGGCTGGAAATCCTCGACGACCGGAACCAGCTGGTTCGCGAGCTGAAGCTCCCCGACAAGCCCGCCGCCGGGCTGCTGCGCGTGGTCTGGGACCTGCGGCGCACCGCCTTCCGCGGCCCGGAAACCGGCGGGGAGGAAGGCGACGCGCCCTGGCGCCAGGCGGGCGGGCTGCTGGTGCCGCCCGGCGCCTACCGCGTCCGTCTGAAGGCCGGCGGAGCGGAGATCGTCCGGTCCTTCCGGGTGCGCGGCGATCCGCGCCTGGCCGGCGACGAAAAGGGCCGTTCCGAAAGCCACGCCCTGGCCCTGGAGATCGGCGGCTGGCTGGAGGAAGTCTCCGCCTGGCTGCGGCGCGGCGAAAAGGCGCGCCAGGCCCTGCGCATCGTGCGGGAAACGATCGGCGAGACGGAGAATCCGGCCCTGCGCGCGATGCGCGAGGATGCGGCCCGGCTCGACGACGGGCTCAAGGAATTCGCCAACCGGCTGCGCAGCGACCCCGAGCTGCAGGGCTTCAATGACGATTCCGACCTGCTCCTGGAGGGCATCCGCGCCGCGCTCGAACTCGTGGCCGACGCCTGGGAGGCGCCCTCCCAGGCGGCCCGGGTGAAGCACGCCCGGGTGAAGGCCCGGCTGGAGCCCGCCCGCCTCGACGCTGCCCGGCTGTGGAACGAGCGGGTGGTCCCCTTCCAGCAGGAGCTGGCGCGGACGGGATTCAGCCTCTTCCCGCCGGAAATTGAGCCGCGAAAGGAGGGAACGGAAGCCCGCTTGTGATATAATCAGCCCGGAAACATGGACGCCACATGAGGATACTGCCGGTTTCGTCGGGCAAGGGCGGCGTGGGCAAGACCACCTTCGCCCTCAACTTCGCCCTGAGCCTGGCCAAGCACAAGCGCACCGTGCTGCTCGACCTGGACACCGGCACCTCGAGCCTGCGCCACTCGCTGGACGTGCCGGTCAGCCGCGACCTCCACTCCTTCCTCCGCAAGGGGGTGCCGCTGGCCGACTGCCTGACCCGCCTTCCGCCGGCCATGGACCCCGACGGCGTCTTCGGCAACTTCTCCTTCATCGCCTCGCCGCGCCATTTCATCCACGACATCGTCAACCTGGATTCCGCCGGGCGGGCCCAGCTGTCGTCGGCCATCAACCACCTGCCGGCGGACTACGTCATCATCGACATGAAGGCCGGCCTGGACGAGCACGTGGTCGACTTCCTGCCCTGGACCAATTCCGGCATCCTGCTCTTCACGCCCAAGATGAAGGCGGCCACCCGCACCGCCGCCGAGATGGCCAAGGCGGTGCTGCTGCGTTCCATGCGCCTGTTCCTGGAATCGCCGACCGGGCGGGAGATCCTGCTGGCGCGCGGCGGACCGGGCGCCGACGCCGCCCTGCAGAAGCTCCAGGAGAAGCTGCCCGGGCTGGAGAGCGGGGAGCTGGCCACCGTCGACGACTACCTGATCGTCGCCGACCTGCCCGGTCACCCGCTGGCCCAGGCGCTGCGCCGCTTCCTTTCCCTGTTCCGCGTCTACTACGTGCTCAACCAGTTCAACTCCGTCGACGAGTCGTTCGAGACCGTGGTCAAGCCCTTCGTCACCCACCTCTACCGGCACCTGTCGCCGCGGGTGGCGGTGCACAACCTCGGCTGGCTCGTCTACGACGAGCGCATCCGGGACGCCGCCGAGAGCGGCGTGCCGTTCCTGGTGCGCCACCACTACCAGACCCGGAAGCCGGAGAGCAGCGGACCGGACCTCGACACCCGGCTGCGCGACATGCTCGGCCTGCAGCGCCGGCCGGCCACCACGGCCCCGGCGCCGTCCCTGGAAACGAAGATGACCGGCCAGATCGACCTGCTGCGCAGGATCTACGTCCACAACCAGGGGCGCGACCCGGAGACCAACCTCGATTTCATCGTCGAGCAGTCCCGCAATTTCGCCGCCAGCTCCGTCCACGAGTTCGGCGTGCGCCGCTTTCTCAGCCAGAAGGAGTTCCTGCACCTCTTCGCGCGGCTGCTGCCGCCGCTGCCCGGCGTCGCCCCAGCTCCAGAAACCCCGCACTGACGAGCGCCCCGGCCACCCCGCAGGCGAGCCACAGGGCGTCGCCGCCTCGGCGCGCGTAGACGCGGGCCCCCAGCTGGGGCCCGAGCACGTTGGCCATGGCGAAGGAGAAGCTGAAGACGCCCATGTAGCGGCCGCGGCTGGCCTCGTCTCCCTGCTCGGCCACCAGCGCCGAGGTGGCCGGCATGGCCAGCATCTCGCCCACGGTCCAGACCGCCACCGTCAGGGCCGCGAAGAGCGCGCCCCGCCCGAGCGGCATCAAGGCGAATCCGCCGCCCAGGAACAGGGCGCCGAGGGCCACCAGCCGCGTCCGGCCGAGCCCCTCCAGGAGCCGCAGCAGGGCCATCTCGAACAGCGCGATCATCACCGTGTTGACGGCCAGCAGCAGCCCGATGTCGCTCTCCGCCATGCCCCAGGCGCCGCGCACGTAGGTCGGGAAGGCGGTGAAGACCTGGATGAAGATCACGCCGACGACGAACACCAGCAGCATCATGAAGAGGAAGGGGGGATCGCGCCACGGGGAGCGGGCGGCCCGGTCGCATCGGCCCAGCGGCGCCGCCGGCGGAGCCGGCGGCAGGGCGGCCCGCTGCACCATCCAGGCGAACAGACCGGCCGCGACCCACGAGGTCAGCCCGTCCGCCCAGAACAGCAGCCGGTAATCGATCGCCACCAGGAAGCCGCCGACCACCGGGCCGATGGAGACCCCCAGGTTGGCCGCCAGCCGGTTGAGGGCGAAGCCGCGCAGCCGCAGCCCGTTGGGGCAGACCTGGGCCATGGCCGTGGCGTTGGCCGGGTGCAGGGCGGCGGCGCTCACCCCGAACAGGGTCATCAGCCCCAGCAGCGGCGGCAGGGTGCGCGGCAGCGACAGGGCCAGGCAGCAGGCGCCCATGGCGACGAGCGACAGCCACTGGACGCGACGCACCCCGATGCGATCGGTCAGCCAGCCCCCGAGCCAGGCCCCGACCAGCGCCCCCAGGCCGTAGGCGGACACCGCCTGGCCGGCCTGCAGCAAGGTGCCCCCGAGCCGGCGGGTCACGTACAGGGAGATGAAGAAGAGCACCATGGAGCCGGAGCTGTTGACGAAGGTGACCAGGGAGAGAAGCCAGGCCGCCCGGGGCAGGCCGGCATAGGCGCTCCGGTAGAATCGGGCCGCGCTCCGCAGCATGGCGGGTTACCGATTCCCCGCGACGGAACGGCGAATTCGGGAAGTGCCGGTCCGGCTCACGGGCCTTTCGCCGCGAGCATCCGCCGCGCCAGCCCGAAAACCTCCTCGGCGGAGACGCGCGCCAGGCAGTCGACGTGCTCGCAGGCCGGGAAGCGGCCGTCCCGGTAGCAGGGGGCGCATTCCATTTTCTCTCCCTTCCAGACGGCCACGCTGCCCTCGTTCAGGGGCCGCTTCTCCTCGGGGTGGGTCGGGCCGAACAGGGCCAGCACCGGCGTGCCCATGGCCGAGGCCAGGTGCATCAGGCCGGAGTCGTTGCTCACCGCCAGCCGCGCCTGCTTCAGCAGCGCCGCCGCCTCGACCAGGGTGGTCTGCCCGGTCAGATCCACGGCGCGCGGGCACAGACGCACGACCTCCCCCGCGGCCGCCCGGTCCGCCTCGCCGCCGAGAACCACCAGGGGCCAGCCGTCGTTTTCCAGCAGGCGGGCGAGGGCGGCGAAGCGCCCCGGGCTCCAGCGGCGCGACGCCATCGTCTCCTTGACGTTGGCCGCGCCGCCCGGCGCCAGGGCCACGAAACGCTCCAGCCCGCGGTCGGCCAGGAAGCGGCGGCGCGCCTCGGCCGACGCGTCGCCGGCCAGGCGGAATTCCATGCGGAAGTCGGCGCAGGCCAGGCCCAGCGGCCGGAGCAGGGCGCAGTAGTGGAAGACGTGGTGGGTGGGAAAGGGGACGTCCAGCGCGTCGGTCAGCAGCCGGCCGCGCTGGGCGGCGCGAAAGCCGATGCGCCGCTTCGCCCCGCCCAGCCACAAGATGAGCGTGTAGCGCCAGTCGCGGTGGAAGTTCAGCCCCACGTCGACGCGCAGCCGGCGCAGGCGGCGGGCGACCCGCCACGCCACCGCGGCTCGCTGCCAGACGGATCCGTGAAACAGCGCGTGGTCGTCGAGCCAGACGACCTCGTCGGCCGCGGGCCCGGCCGCCACCGCGTCGCGGATGGAGTGGCCGGCCACCAGCACCAGCGACTCCACCCCGGGCGCCCCCCGCAGCGCCCGCAGGGCCGGCGTGGCCATCAGGAAATCGCCGATGGCCGCAACCTTGATTACCGCGACGCGCATGCCCGGCTCAGCCCGCCGCCGCGCCGAGCGTATCGCGCCACCACTGCAGCAGGTCGGCCAGGGTCCGCTCGAGCGGGATCTCGGGGCCGGTTCCGAAGCGCCGTTGGAACAGGCCGCCGTCCCCCACCAGCAGGGGGGCGTCGGACGGCCGCAGGCGGTCGGCGTCGACCTCCACCCGGATCGCCCGCGCGGAGAGGGAGAGCAGCTGGTCGAGGATCTGGCGGATGGAGTAGAGCCGCCCCGAGCAGAGGTTGAACACCTCGCCGTTGCGGCCGCCGCGGCCCACCGCCTGCAGGCAGCGGGCGATGTCGCGAACGTCGGAGAAATCGCGCACCGCCTCCAGGTTGCCGATGCGGATCAGCGGCTCCTGTTCGCCCCTCTCGATGCGCGCGATCTGCCAGGCGAAGTCGGAGGCGGCGAACTTGCGGTCCTGGCCCGGCCCGGTGAAGTTGAAGGCCCGCAGGCGGATCACCTCCAGGCCATGGACCCGGCCGTACATCCCGGCGGCCATCTCCATGGTCATCTTCGACAGGGCGTAGGGGTTGAGGCAGTGCAGCGGGCTGGCTTCGGTCAGCGGCTGGCCGCGGTTCTCGTACACCTCGGCGGAGCTCATCACCAGCACCCGGCACCCCGGCGCGAAGCGGCGCAGCGCCTCGAACAGGGCCACGGATCCGATGACGTTGACCTCGTAGGTCAGCAGGGGGTTCTTCCAGGCGAAGCCGACGTTGGTGATGGCCGCCAGGTGGTAGACCACCTGCGGCCGCACCTCGGCGATGACCTCCGGCAGGAGCCGGCGGTCGCACAAATCGACTGGATAGACGCGCTGCACGCCCGCCGGCGGGGCGAAGCCCTCCACCTCGGTCAGCCCGAAGACCCGGTCGCCGGGCCCCGCCGCCAGCCGCGGCAGCAGGTGGCCGGCCAGGAAGCCGGAGCAGCCGGTGACCAGGACCTTAGCCATAGTTCTTCTGCAGGTGCTGTCGGTAGTCGCGCTTCTCGATCAGCCGCCGCCACCACCCCTCGTTCTGGCGGTACCAGTCGACCGTGCGGGGCAGGCCCTCGGCGAACGGCACCCGCGGCTGCCAGCCCAGGGCATGCAGCTTCTCGGAACGCACGGCGTAGCGGAAGTCGTGCCCCTTGCGGTCGCCGACGAAGCGGATGAGCGACTCCGGCTTGCCCAACCGGCCCAGGATGAGCCGGGTGACGTCGACGTTGGCCATCTCCTGCCCCGCGCCCATGTTGTACACCTGGCCGGCCTCTCCCCGGCCCATCGCCGCCAGGATGCCGTGCGCGGTGTCCTCGACGAACAGCCAGTCCCGGCGGTTGGTGCCGTCGCCGTAGAGCGGCAGCGGCTTGTCCCCCAGCGCCGAGGTGATGAAAAATGGGATCAGCTTCTCGGGGTACTGGTAGGGGCCGTAGTTGTTGGCCGGCCGGACGATGATCACCGGGGAGGCGTAGGTGCGGAAGTAGGAGTAGGCCAGGCGGTCGCCGCCGGCCTTGGACGCGGAGTAGGGGGACGAGGGGTTGAGCGGGCTGGCCTCGTCGAAGGCGCCCTCGCGGATGCTGCCGTACACCTCGTCGGTGGAGACGTGCAGGAAGAGGCGCACCTGGGGCTGGCGGCGGACCTCCTCCAGCAGGACGAACACCCCGTAGACGTCGGTCAGGATGAACTCGCCGGGATCGTGGATGGAGCGATCCACGTGGGTCTCGGCGGCGAAGTTGACCACCGCCTCGGCGCCGTCCATGGCCCGGGCCACCGCGGCGGGGTCCCGGATGTCGCCGTGCACGAAGGTGTAGCGGTCCTCGATGCCGGCCAGGTTCTCGGGGTTGCCGGCGTAGGTCAGCTTGTCGAGGTTGACGATGTCGACGTCCGGGTGAAGCCGGCGGACGGTGCGGATGAAGTTGGCGCCGATGAAGCCGGCCCCGCCGGTCACCAGGATGCGCCGCACGGTGGAGCCCAACACGTTCATCGCCCACCTCCCAGCAGGTCGGAAACGATGCCCAGGTTGCCCAGTGAGACCGAGACCCGGAACGAGGGGTCGGTAAGCAGCACGCCGCTGATGTACCGGGTGATGATCTTGAACTCGGCGGTGAGCAGGACGCACTGGTAGTCCAGGGTGGCCCGCAGGTACGCGTCGCGGAACTCCTTGGCGGCGAAGTCGTAGCTGGCGCCGCTGTCCAGCCGGACCGGGAACGAGGGGGCGGCGACGTTGAGCTCGCCGCCGACCACGGTGCGGTTGTAGATCACGGAGCTGTTGTAGGGGCTCCGGTAAGAGCTGAGGTGGAAGCGTCCGGAGACCGGCAGGCTCTTTCGCTCCAGCCGCAGCCCGACCACCGCCCGGGTGAACATGCGCAGGGTGTGGTGGTAGTCCAGCGACGCGTCCAGCGACAGGCCGCTGAACGGCCGGGCGCGCAGTTGTTGCGCCAGCACCGAGAACTTCGGGAACTCTCCCTCCACCGGCCGGAAGCGGTGGGCGGCCTCCGGGTCGAAGTAGTAGTCCTGGCCGATGGAGTAGGTCAGGATTTCCCGCGGCGACCCCTTGTAGGGAGCGGACTTCATGAACAGCCGCGTGGTGAGGGCCGCACCGGCGTAGGAGAAGGAGGGGTAGTCGCTGCCGTCGATGGTGAGCACCTGGTCGGTGTTGTCCACCGGGGCGGCGTAGCGGGCCTTGAAGGTGGGCTCGATGACGTGCTTGAAGCGGGCGCGGCGCGAGTGGAAGACGCGGAAGAAGCTCGGCCCCTGCAGGGTGGCCTCGGCGGTGTGGTTGACGACCCAGATCGGTTCCTCCACCACCTTCCGGCTGTCCGGGTCGCGGCGCTTGTCGTAGCGGCTGAACGACGACTCCCCCTTGAGCGACAGCCGCAGGAACGGCAGCCGCAACAGCGGCACCTGCAGGGCGGGCTCCAGGCGCATGCGCCGCGAGGTGATGTCGGTCACGTAGGCGGCCTCGTCCTCGTAGGAGACGCCGCCGCGCCGGTAGTTGTCGTATTGGGCGCTCCAGGAGAGGTAGAGCGGCAGCGGCCCCAGCCGCTGCTGTTTCATCCGGAGGGCCACCTGGGGCAGGTACTGCAGCATGTTGGACTTGTCCAGCTCGTTGTAGTAGGTCTCCTGGCGGCTGGCCCGGGCCGTGAGGGAGAGCGATCGCCAGCTCGACTTCCACTGCGCCGAGGTCATGAAATTGGTGTTGATGGAACGGTCGAACGTGTTCGACAGCAGGCGCATGAAGTTGGGGCGGCTCTGCAGGTGGGCCTTGGCGACCAGCCGCGAGTTCAGGAAGGGGAGGTCCTGCATGTGGGTGCCCTGGAGATAGTAGTCGCTCTTCAGGGTCCGCTCGAAGGCCGTGCGCGCCGGGTCGCTGCGAAAGAGGTCGTTGTAGCCGAAGCGGTAGAACTTGACGTTGCCCTCGACCCCGCGGAACAGGTAGCGCGCCTCCTGGCCGAACCCCCAGCCCATCTTTCCGTAGTAATCGGCGCTGAGCGTCAGGTCGAGGTTGGAGCGGATGGCCCAGAAAAAGGAGTTGAGCAGGGAGAAGCCGCGCAGCCGCGAGAAGCCGATTGAGGGGAAGAGGAAGCCGGTGGCCCGGCCGTCCTTGCCGACCGGGTAGCGCATGGCCGGCAGGTAGAGGATGGGCACGCCCTTGACCCTGAACCAGACATCGCGCATGTCCACGTAGCGGTCCCGCTTGATCGTCCCCTTGCGGCAGGTGATGCGCCAGCGCGGAGCGATCTGCACGCAGGAGGTCAGCTTCAGCCGGTTGAAGGTGAAGGTGTCCACGCCGGTCTGCACCAGGCGGTCGGTCTCGTAGCCGACGGTGGGGCTCACCAGCCCGAACGCTTCGACCAGCTCGCCGCGGCGGGTGCGCACGTTGAGCTGCAGCTTCTCGCCGCTGAGCACCGTCTCCTTGGCGGACATGGTCACCCGGCCGTCGGCGGTCAGGACGCGGCTCTTGAAGTTGTACTCGATCTCGTCGGCGTAGATGCGGTAGTCGCCCCAGACGATCTCCACGTGGCCGCGGGCGTGCAGCTTCTCCTCGGTGTAGGTCTTCTCGTCGGCGAAGACGTGCAGTTCCGGCTCGGCGGCGGCGGGCTTCGGCCGGGGCGCCGCCTTGTGCTTCTTGGCGCCCGCCAGCGGGGCGCAGGTGAAGGTGGCCAGGAGCAGGGCCAGCGGAATCCACTTCGGAAACGGGGGCATAACGGTAAAACTGTAGCACAGTCGGGCCCGGCGAATCAATAGCGGCGGCCGTGTGGTACAATGGGGGCATGGAAAAACGACTGCTGTTCCTGGCGGTCGCCGCCCTCGCGGCTACCGCCTGTTCGATCCACCTGCCCTACGGCGATTTCGGAAACCCGGGCGTGCGCGTCATCCTGCGCGTGGAGCCGGACGATGCCGACGTTCTGCTGGACGGCCGCTTCGTCGGCCTGGCCCTGGAGTACGCCGACTCCGGGTCCGCCCTTCGCCTGGCCACCCGCTTCCACGAGCTGACCCTGCGCAAGGCGGGGTACGACGACGAGGTGATCGACCTCTCCGCCTCCCGCGACGAGCGCATCGTGGTGCAGGTCGACATGCGCCGCAGCGGTCCCCCGGCCTCCGCGCCGGAGGGTGAGCCCGCCGCGGCCGAACCCCGGCCCGAGCCCGCCTCTCCCCCGGAACCTCCCGCCGGCCCGGTTCCGGTGGCCCTGGAGATCGCGCCGCCCGAGGCGGCCATCTACATCGACGGCCGGTTCTTCGGTTTGGCCCCCGAATCGGGGCGCATCGACAACCTGAAGCTGGCCCCGGGCGACTACGAGTTCGCCGTGTTCAAGCCCGGGTTCCGCAGTGAGCGCCGCCGCGTCACCGTGCCGCGCCAGGAGCGATTCACCCTGACCATCCGCCTGGAGAGGGAAATGTAGGGACCGGTCTCCACACCGGTCCCTGCCAAACCCGCCCGTTTCCGGTACGGGAAAGGTTGCAAACCTGCCCCTACGGAACCAGTCTCGATTAGCGGGACTGGGTTCAAAACGGATCCGGTGTCAGGGTGAAAAGCGCTCCGCCAGGTCGGGGAAGCGGGTCTCCATCCAGGAGCGGAATCCCGCCGCCTGCCTCTCCCCCTCCAGCCACCAGTCGTTGCCGATGCCCTGGCGGTGGAGATCCAGCAGCAGGAGCCGCTGGCGGGCGTTCAGCCGGGCCGGCCAGCGCCGACCCAGAGCCGATCCGGCCAGCGGGAAGAAATGATGCAGGTGGACGTTCACCCGGTGGCGCCGGTGCAGGCGGCGGATGAAGGCCACGCCGGCCGCGGTTTCCGCCTCGGTCTCGCCCGGCAGGGCGTGGATGAAGTCGAGGTTGACCCGGAAGCCGGCGGCGTTGGCGATCTCCACCGCCCGTTCCACGTCGGCGCAGGAGTGGCCGCGGCGGATGGCCCGCAGCCGGTCGTCCAGCCCGCTCTGCGCGCCGATGGTCAGACGGCGGTTGGAGACCAGCCGGCGCAGGAGGGCGGCGTTCTCCTCCGACAGCGTGCCGGGGCGCACCTCGGACGGAAAGATGCCGTACTCGACGAAGCGGAAACCGGCCTCGCGGGCGGACCCGAGGAGCTCCTCCAGCGCCGGCTCGCCGCCGAACTCCAGCGACGAGGGCGAGATGAAGTTGACCCGCTCCACCTCGCGGCGGCGCATTTCGGCCATCCAGCGGGCGATCGACTCCTGGGGCCGGAAGCGGGGCCGGCCGCCCCCGGTCTGGCAGTAGCCGCAGCGCCAGCGGCAGCCGCGCATGATCTCCAGCGGCGGGAAGGTCCGCAAATAGCCTGAAACCGGCAGGTAGCGGTGCCACGCCTCCGGCGGCGGGGCGGCGTTCCCCCCCGGGCGGGCGTCGACCACCCGCGGCGGTCCCTCGCCGGCGACCGCTCCGCCGCCGGCCAGCTCCTCGCCGAGGCGGCGGAACGCCTCCTCGCCGGGGCCGCGGACGAGCACGTCGAAGCCGAGCCGGGCCGGCAGTCCGGCGTCGCCGCTCACGTGCGGCCCGCCGGCGACCAGCAGCGGGAAACCGGCGCGCATCGCGCGCCGGGCGGCGACGATCGGCTCCACCTCGGCGGCGATGCGCGCCGCGTGCGGGGTCATGAACGAGTAGAGCAGCACGTCGCCGGGGCGGAACGGGCCCGTCTCGCGATGCAGCGGCGGGGCGTGGGGGCCCGCGGCCCGGGTGTCCGCCCCGGTCGCCAGGATCTCGAACTCGCGGTCCAGGCGATGCTCCTCCCAGACGTTCAGCAGCAGCGGGAAGGTGAGCCGGTTGAAGGGGAAGAGGCGGACGATGATGCGGCGCTTCATGGGCGGGGGAAGGGGTTCTTCACGCGCGCATCTCTTCGCAGGGGCGGTTCATGGATGGCCCGGCCGCTCGGCCGGGCGGGTTTCCTTCCGGGTCACGACCGGGCGGGGCGACCCCGCCCCTAGGTTTTCCCCGCCTTCCGCGCCACGTCCAGCTGGCAGCGCAGGTCGGCCAGGACCTTCAGCTCGGCGTCGAGCTGCGCCGGGGTGATCTCGCCGCGGGACGCCGACTTCACCCGCGCCTCGCTGGAGCGCAGCTCCTCCTGCAGCCCCGCGACGTCCAGTTCCTCCCCCGTCCGCACGCTCTCGGTGACGATGGTCACCCGGTCGCCGGCCACCTGGAGGAAACCGTCCCGGATGTGGAGGTAGCGGCGCCGGTTGCCGGCGTCGAGGTAGGAGACCTCGCCGGCGTTGAGCAGCGACAGGTAGGGGCGATGGTGCTCCAGCACCCCGGCCTCCCCCAGGAAGGCGGGGATGTAGACGTCGCGCACCTCGGCCTTCAGCGCCGTGTCGGCGGCGGTGATGATCTCCAGTTTCAGCAGACCGCTCATTCGAATCCCAGTTTGCGGGCGTTGGCCAGCGCGTCCTCGATGCCGCCGCACATGTAGAACGCCTGCTCGGGCAGGTGATCGTACTTTCCCTCGACGAGTTCTTTGAAGGAGCGGATGGTGTCGGCCAGTTCGACGTACTTGCCCTCGCGGCCGGTGAACTCGGAGGCCACGAAGAAGGGCTGGGACAGGAACTTCTGGATCTTGCGCGCGCGGGCGACGATCAGCTTGTCGTCGTCGGAGAGCTCCTCCATGCCCAGGATGGCGATGATGTCCTGCAGGTCCTTGTAGCGCTGCAGGATCTCCTTGACGCGGCGCGCCACCTGGTAGTGCTCGGGGGAGACCACGTGCGGGTCGAGGATGCGGGAGTAGGAGGCCAGCGGGTCGACGGCCGGGTAGATGGCCATCTCGGTCAGCGCCCGCGACAGGTTGGTGGTGGCGTCGAGGTGGGCGAAGGTCGTCGCCGGGGCCGGGTCGGTGTAGTCGTCCGCCGGCACGTAGATGGCCTGCACCGAGGTGATGGAGCCCTTCCGGGTGGAGGTGATGCGCTCCTGCATCTCCCCCATCTCCGTGGCCAGGTTCGGCTGGTAGCCGACGGCCGAGGGCATGCGCCCGAGCAGGGCCGACACCTCCGAGCCCGCCTGGGTGAAGCGGAAGATGTTGTCGATGAACAGCAGCACGTCCTGGTTCTCCTCGTCGCGGAAGAACTCGGCCACGGTCAGCCCGGTGAGGGCCACGCGCAGGCGGGCGCCGGGCGGCTCGGTCATCTGGCCGTAGATCAGGGCGGTCTTGGCGATGACCCCCGACTCCTTCATCTCCAGCCACAGGTCGTTGCCCTCGCGGGTGCGCTCGCCCACCCCGGCGAACACCGAGAAGCCGCCGTGCTTCTTGGCCACGTTGTGGATCAGCTCCTGGATGAGCACCGTCTTGCCGACGCCGGCGCCGCCGAACAGGCCGATCTTCCCGCCCTTCAGGTACGGTTCGAGCAGGTCGATGACCTTGATGCCGGTCTCGAACACCTGCAGCCTCGTGTCCTGCTCCTCCAGCGCGGGCGCCGGGCGGTGGATGGGGTAGCGCTTCTTCTCGCCGACCGGGCCCAGCTTGTCGACCGGCTCGCCGATGACGTTGATCACCCGCCCCAGGGTCTCCCGGCCGACCGGCACGGTGATCGGCCCGCCCAAATCGACGGCCTTCATGCCGCGCACCAGGCCGTCGGTGGGGTGCATGGACACGGTGCGGACGCGGTTCTCGCCCAGGTGGTACTGCACCTCGGTGGTGATGCGGATGGGCTGCGGCACGTCGAAGCCGTCGGAGACCACCTCGATGGCGTTGAGGATCTGGGGCAGCTGCCCCTCGGCGAACTCCACGTCGACGACCGGGCCGATGACCTCGACCACCTTGCCGGTATTGGCATTCCCGCGAGATTCGGTGCTCATGCGTCCTCCTATTTCTTCAGCGCCTCGGTGGCGGTCATGATCTCCAGCAGTTCCTTGGTGATTGAGGCCTGGCGCAGCTTGTTCATGGTCAGGGTCAGCGAGCGGATCATGTCGCTGGCGTTGCGCGTGGCCAGGTCCATGGCCACCATGCGCGCCCCTTGCTCGGCGGCCACCGAGTGCAGCAGGAAGCGGTAGACCCGGGCGCGCAGCCACAGCGGCAGCAGCGCCTCGACCATCGCCGCCGCCGACGGTTCCAGGATGAGGTCGGCGTCGGGCGCCGCCGCCCCCGGGGCCACGTCCGGCGCGGCCGGCAGCAGCGGCTGCACGGTGACCGCCTGGCGCGACGCGGAGAGGTACTCGGTGAAGACGAACTCGATGGCGTGCAAGGTCTCGCCCCGCCAGGCGGCCAGCAGGTCGTCGGCCAGGCCGCGGGCGTCGGCGAAGGTCAGCCGGCCCATCACCCCCGCGTAGTGGCGGTCGATCCGGGCCGGGTGGCGCTTGGCGAAGTAGCGCCAGGCCTTGGTGCCGACGGCCACCAGGCGCACGTCGCCCTCGCCGCGCCCCGCCAGCTCCTGCAGCCGCTCCTCGGCCCGCTTCAGCAGCCGCGAGTTGAAGGCTCCGCACAGGCCCTTGTCGGCCGCCACCACCACCAGCAGGCGCTTGCCCGGGGGGCGCGGCGCGATCAGGGGGTGCGCCGTCTCCAGCCGCGGCGCCAGCGCCGCCAGCAGCCCGGCCAGCTTGTCGGCGTAGGGGCCGCTCTTCTTCAGGTCGCCGGAGGCGCGCCGCAGCTTGGCCGCCGAGACCGTCTTCATGGCCTTGGTCAGCTTCTGGGTGTTGCGCACCGAGCGGATGCGCCGGCGCAGCTCGATCAGGTTGCCGGCCATGGTCTACTTGCCCAGGGTGGCGGCGAACTCCTGCGAATACTCGCCCAGCGCACCGGTCAGGCGCGCCTCCAGCTCCGCGCTGATCGTCTTCTGGGCGCCGATGTCGCGCAGCACGTCGGGGTGACGGCTGTTCATGAACGGGTGCAGGCCGGCCTCGAAGCGGCGCACGGCGCCCACCGGGAACCCGTCCAGAAAGCCGCGGGTGCCGGCGAAGATGGCGGCGATCTGGCTGGCCACCGGCAGGGGCACGCCCTGGTCCTGCTTGAGCAGCTCCGACAGGCGCCGGCCCCGCTCCAGCTGGGCCACGGTGGCCTTGTCGAGGTCGGAGCCGAACTGGGTGAAGGCCTCGAGCTCGCGAAACTGGGCCAGGTCCATCTTCAGCGACCCGGCCACCTGCTTCATGGCCTTGATCTGGGCGTTGCCGCCGACGCGCGACACCGAGATGCCGACGTCGATGGCCGGGCGCTGGCCGGCGTTGAACAGGTCGGGCAGCAGGTAGATCTGGCCGTCGGTGATGGAGATGACGTTGGTGGGGATGTAGCCGGAGACGTCCGACGCCTGGGTCTCGATGACCGGGAGCGCCGTCAGCGAGCCGCCGCCGTTGGCGTCGCTCATCTTGGCCGCGCGCTCCAGCAGCCGCGAGTGGAGGTAGAAGACGTCGCCCGGGAAGGCCTCGCGGCCGGGCGGCCGGCGCAGCAGCAGCGAGATCTCGCGGTAGGCGGCGGCGTGCTTGGACAGGTCGTCGTAGACCAGCAGCGCGTGCCCGCCGTGGTCGCGGAAGTACTCGCCCATGGCGCAGCCGGCGAAGGGAGCGATGTACTGCAGGGCGGCGGGGTCGGAGGCCGAGGCCACCACCACCGTGGAGTAGGCCATGGCCCCGGTCTGCTCCAGGGTCTTGATGACCTGGGCGACGGTCGACTGCTTCTGGCCGACGGCCACGTAGATGCAGACGACGTTCTGCCCCTTCTGGTTGATGATGGTGTCCAGGGCGATGGCCGTCTTGCCGGTCTGGCGGTCGCCGATGATCAGCTCGCGCTGCCCGCGGCCGATGGGGATCATGGCGTCGATGGCCTTGATGCCCGTCTGCAGGGGTTCCTTGACCGGCTGCCGCTCGACCACGCCGGGGGCGATGGCCTCGATGGGCATGAGCGCCCGGCTCTCGATCGGGCCCTTGCCGTCGAGCGGCTCGCCCAGGGGCGAGACCACGCGCCCGACCACCGCGTCGCCGGCCGGCACCGAGATGATGCGCCCGGTGCGCTTGACGATGGCGCCCTCCTTGATGGTGTGGCTCTCCTCGAGGATGATCGAGCCGACGTTGTCCTCCTCCAGGTTGAGGGCGATGCCCTTGATGCCGCCGGGAAACTCCAGCAACTCGTTGAACATCACGTTGTCGAGGCCGTATATGCGGGCGATACCGTCGCCCACCGAGATGACGACGCCGGTCTCCTCCTTGCGGAAGTCGAAACTGAAGCCGGCGATCTTCTGCCGGATCAACTCGCTGATTTCGTCGACTTTGATCTGCATGTTCAGTCTCCTGCGATGGCCTCGCGCAGCTTCTGCAGGTTGCCCTGCAGCGAGAAGTCGTATACCGTTGAGCCCCGTTCCACGCGGATGCCGGCGACCAGCCCGGGATCGATGCGGTTTTCCAGCACCACCCGGAGCTTGAACGAGCGCTCCAGGCTGCGCGCCAGCTCGTCGCGCTGGCGCGGCTCCAGCGGCAGCACCGACCAGACGACCACCGTTTCCTGGCCCTGGCGCTCGCGCCACAGGCGGTCGACCTCCCCGCCCAGGTGGGGGAGCAAGGCCAGCCGGTTCTCCTCCAGCAGGGTGCCGAGAAAACGCTGGGTCAGCGGGTCCATGGCCAGCGCCGCGCCGGCGGCGGCCAGGGCCGTCTGCTTCTGGGCTGTCGAGAACAGGAAGGTCTGCATCCCGGTGCGCAGCTGCTCGTCTCCGTCGAGAACCTGGTTGAAACGGTCCAGGTCGTCGCGCACGCGCCGGTACTGCTCCTCGCCTGCCAGGCAGGCGACCAGGGCCCGCGCGTAGCGCCGGGCCAGGCTATTCTCGCTCATGGAGCTCCCCGCTCTGGCGGATGTTGCGGTCGATGACGCGCCGCTGGGCCGGCTCGTCGAGCGCGCCCTTCATCTCGTCGCGAAAGCGCTCGATGGCCAGGTCGGCGATCCGCTCCTTGAGCTGGCGCAGGGCGACGTCCACCCGCTGGCGGATCTGCGCGTCGGCCAGCTGCAGGATGCGCTCCGCCTCCTGGCGGCCCGCCTCGTCGAGGCGGGCCATCTCGGCTTTGCCCCCCTCGTCGGCGGCGAGACGGATGGCGGCGATCTCGGCCTCCAGGCGGCCCAGGCGGTCGTCGATGCCCTGCAGCCGGTCCCCGGCGCGGGCGATCTCCTCCTGGCGCGCCTCGATGCCCTGGCGGACCTCCCGGCTTCGCTTGGCGAAGAACCCGGCGACCGGCTTGCGCAGCAGGACGAACAGGGCGCCGAAGAGGACCGCGGCGTTGAACACCCGGCCCAGGAACGCCGTCCAGTCGAAGCCATGGGCCCCGCCCTCGGCGGAGGCGGCCAGCGGCGAGGCCAGCAGCAGCAGGGCAACCACGGTCGTCTTCTTCATAGGAAGGCCCGCCGGATCTGGTCGCTGAAGGAGGCCACGTCGAGCCGCAACCGGGCCTCGGCGGCGGCGATGTCGCCGTCCAGCCGGGCCATTCCGGCCTCCAATTTCCGAGCCGCCTCGGTGCGGGCCGACTCGGCCATGGCGGCCCGCGCCGCTTCGCCGCGCCGCACCCACTCCTCGCGCGCCAGGGCGGCGTGGCGGCGGGCCTCTCGCAGCCGGGTCTCGACGGCCAGGGTCTTCTTCTCCGTCTCGGCCAGCAGCGCCGCCAGCTTCTCGGAGTCCCGGCGCCCCCGCGTCTCCCGCTCGTCGATGATCCGTCCGACCGGGCGGAAGAAGAGGCGGTCCAGAACCATCATCAACAGCCAGACGAGGGCGAAAACCACGAACAACGAAACGTCTAGGTCGAGCATAAGCGGAAAATGTACCATATCGGAAAAGCGAAATCAACCGCCCGGGGTCGGTTGCCGCGGTTTGCCAACCGGCCCGTTCCCTGCTAGAATGGCCCCCCGATGGGGACCGACAGCCAGGCTTCTCACCCGCCGGATGCGCCGGGCGGCTCGCGTACGGACGAGGTCTACCTCGAGTTCCTGCAGCTGGCGCAGACCCCGGCCGGAACCGTCATCAACGACCGGTACCGGGTGGAGCGCACCATCGGCAAAGGCGGATTCGGCATCGTCCTCGCGGCCGTCGACACGGTGCTCCAGAGCGCCGTGGCCCTGAAGTTCCTGGACCCGCGCCACACCCGCGACAGCCGCAAGTTCTTGCGCGTGCAGCGCGAGATCAACATCGCCCGGCGCATCACCGACGCCCACGTGGCCAAGATCTTCTCGCTCGAGCAGACCCGCGGTCTCCACTTCCTGGTGATGGAGCTGCTGGACGGCCGCTCCCTCGGCGACCTGCTCAGGGAGAAGGGGCGTTTCCGCTGGCCGGAGCTGCAACCGCTCTTCCTGCAGATCCTGGACGGCGTGGCCGCGCTGCACCGCGAGAACATCATCCACCGCGACCTGAAGCCCTCCAACATCATGGTCGACGGCACCGGCCAGGTCAAGCTGCTCGACTTCGGCCTGGCCAAGGAGCTGACCGACAACGAGAGCACCTCCTCGGTCGGCGAACTCGTCGGCTCGCCCTATTACATGTCGCCGGAGCAGATCGCCGGCCGCGAGCCCGACCAGCGCTCCGACATCTACCAGCTGGGCCTGGTCCTTTACAAGTCGCTGAGCGGCGCCCATCCCTACGAGAACTCGACGACCATGGAGCTGATGGTCAAGCACCTGAACGAGCGCCCCCCGGCCATCGGCCCCGACGCCGGCCTGCCCCGCCACGTGCGGTTCGTGGTCGGCCGGGCGCTGGAGAAGAAGAAGCAGAACCGCTTCGCCGACGTCGGAGAGATGCGCCGGCTGCTGGAATCCGGGCGGGTGGGCCTGCGCCGGTGGCTGCGCGGCGTGGCCGTCCGCCAGGGCTGGCGCGTCGGAGCGGCGGCTCTGCTGGCGGTGGCCGTGCTCGGCGGCGTCTGGCGGCTGACCATCGGCTCGCCGAAGCTGGCGGCCGTGCGCATCGAGTCGGGCGAGCTGGTCGGCTGCAACCGCATCGGCCGTACCCTGTGGCGGCGCGACTTCGCCCCCTTCGGCATCGTCCAGGCGTTCCTCACCCGCAACGACTTCGACGTCCCGGAGCGCATCCAGGACGCCCGCACCGCGCTGGTGGACGCGGTGCCCAGGGGCCACCGGGCGGTGGTCGCCTTCCTGACCCACCCCCGCCGCCGGCCGCCGAGCGACCGCGAGCCCATCACCTCCACCGCCCTCGACAACCAGCTGGCCGTGCTCGACGAGCACGGGGAGGTACGCCGGCGCAAGACGTTCTTCGAAGCGTTCTTCCACGAGGACTTCGACTATTCGCGCGCCTACAACATCGAGGGCTATTCCCCCGCCGATTTCGACGGCGACGGCCGCCAGGAACTGCTGCTGCGCGTCCACCACTACCAGATGATGTTCCCGACCGCGCTGGCCTTCCTGAAGGGGCTCTGCCTCTACACCTACACCGCCTCGGGCAATTTCGACAGCGAGGCGCTGCAGCTGACCCCCGACGGCCGGCTCGACCTGCTGCTGGTCGGCTCGCACAACCTGCTGGCCCACACCGCGTTCATGGCCGAGGTCTCCTTCGACCCCCGCCGCCCCATCCAGGCGCTGCCCCCGTTTCTCTCCCCGGAGGTGAGCGCCTCCGACCCGGGCCGGTTGTGGATCATCCCCCAATTGTGGCCGCGCGAGCAAAACCGCTGGTTCAACGACGGCCGAATCGGCGTGCACGACCCGGTCAGCGGCCGCCGCTTCACCCTGTGGCGTGGCTCCCCGCCGCCCGGCGCCGCCCTGCAGGATCCGCCCGACCCCCTGCGCCAGGTCTTCGGCCTGTTGGGCGCGGCGCTGCGCCGCCGCATGACCCACGACAACCCGAAGCGGGCGCTGGAGCTGCTCGACGAGGCGGCCGCCGTCCCGATCCGCAACCCCCACCTGCGCTCGGTCATCCTGGCCCTGCAGGGCGACCTGCACGTGCTGCTGGGCGACTACGAGGCGGGGCGGCGCTGCCTCGGTGCGGCCCTGCAGGCCGACCCCGTCAATCCGGACGCCCTGCAGCGGCTGTGCGAAATCGAATTCCTGCGCGGCGACCCGCTCGCCTCCCTGGAGCGAATCCGCCAGCTGTCGCCCCAGGCCCCCAATTTCTGGGGCCTGGCCGCGAACGGGGTGAGTCTGTTCCGCGCCTACGCCTACCTGCAGACCGGCCGCTACAGCGAGGCCCAGGTCGAGTTCGGCCGGGTCTCCAGCCATGGCTCCTTCCCCTACGAGCGGTTCACGCTGCAGGCGCTGCCCGACCTCTTCCAGGGGCGCTACGGGGAGGTGCTGCAGCGCCTGCGGCAGTACCCGATCCAGAAGAACCCGACCCTGCTCGACCTGCGCGAGTGGCGGCTGCTGCTGGCGCGGGCCATGGTGCTGACGGAGCGGGATCTCGAGACGGCGCGCTTCTTCCTCGCCGACATCCGCCAGAACTCGTACCGCTTCGCCCACCTGACCGGCATGTCGCTGGCCTGGCTGCTGGCGCGCCAGGGCCGGGCGCACGAAGCCCGCACCCTGGCCGTGGACGCGCTGGCCACCATGGGCCGACGCTCCCGAGGCGACATGAACACCCGCCTCTGGCTCTTCTACGACGCCTTCCTTTACGGCGACACCATGGAGCGTCTGGGCGAGAGGAGCGAGGCCCGACGCGGCTTCGAGCTGTGCCTGGCCGCCAATCCCTACACCGCGCTGGCGGCGGAGGCGCGGCGGCGGCTCATCGCGAGGTGAGGCCGGCGCTTGCCGCGCGAACCGAAAATTGGTACACTGGCGGCGCTCATGACCAGGAACACCATCCCCGTGGGGGGGGGCGCGCCGGAACGTCCCGCCGACGACGAAGCGGCCCTCCACTACCTGCAGCTGCTCAAAATGCCGCGCGGCACGGTCATCAACGAGCGCTACCGCATCGAGCGCACCATCGGCAAGGGCGGCTTCGGAATCGTCTTCGCAGCCACCGACACGGTGCTGCTGAGCTTCGTGGCGCTCAAGTTTCTCGACCCGCGCTACACCGGCGACCGCCGCAAGTTCCTGCGCGTGCAGCGCGAGATCAACATCGCCCGGCGGCTGACCAGCCCGCACGTGGCCAAGATCTTCTCGCTCGAGCAGTGGCGCGGCGTGCACTTCCTGGTGATGGAGCTGGTGGAGGGCTGGAGCCTGCGCGACATGATGAAGGAGAGGGGCCGCTTCCCCTGGGAGGAGTTCAACCCCCTTTTCCTGCAGATCCTGGAGGGCATGCAGGCGCTGCACCGGGAGAACATCATCCACCGCGACCTGAAGCCCACCAACATCCTGGTCACCCGGGACAACCTGGTCAAGATCCTCGACTTCGGGCTGGCCAAGGATCTGACCGACAACGAGAGCACGTCGGCGATGGGCGAGATCGTCGGCTCGCCGTTCTACATGACCCCGGAGCAGATCGCCGGCTCCGAGCTGGACCTGCAGTCGGACATCTACCAGCTCGGCCTGATCCTCTACGAAGCCCTGGCCGGGGTGCACCCGTTCGGCAACGCCACGACCATGGAGCTGATGGTCAAGCACCTGCACGAGCGGCCGCCGCGCGTGGACTCGCAGCGCCTGGGTTTGCCGGCGTACGTGCGCTACGGCATCGAGAAGGCCCTGGAGAAAAAGAAGGCGCTCCGCTTCCACGACATCGAGCAGATGATCGAATGCTTCCGGCTGGCGCGCGCCCCGGTGTGGGACCGGCTGCGGACGACGATGCGCCGCTTCCCCAACCCGATGCTGATCGGCGTCGCGGCCCTGCTGCTGCTGGGGGTGACCGGCGCGGTGCTGGCGCTGGCGGCCGGCAGCCTGCGCAGCCTCGACACCGGCCCGACGACGGTGTCCGGCCGCAACCGGCTGGGCGGCCAGCTGTGGCGGCGCGACTTCGCCCCCTTCGGGGTGCTGCAGGCCCACCTCACCGCCAACCGCAGCCTGCTGCCGGAGCGCACCCACGAGACCGTCGCCGCCGCCCCGCTGGAAACGGTGCTGGCCGGGCACCCGGCGGTGGTCGTCTTCCTGATCAACCCGCGCCGGCACCCCTTCTCCGACTGGGACTCGATCATCGCCGGCCGCCTCGACAACCAGGTCGCCGTGCTCGACGAGCGGGGCGAGGTGCGCTGGCAGAAGTCCCTGTTCGAGGCGTTCGTGCGCGACGACGGCGACAGCGCGCGCGCCTACGACATCGGCTCGTTCACGCGCCTCGACGCCGACGGTGACGGCGCCACCGAGATCCAGCTGCTCATCCGCCAGTACCAGGGCCGGGGACCGTCGACCCTGGTGCTGCTCAAGGGCCTGCGCGTCTTCTCCTTCACATCGCCCGGCGAGTTCGCCCTGCTCGACCGGCGCCTGGACCGCGACGGCCGGGCCGACCTGCTCTTCCACGGCACCAACGACCGGCTCGACCACGCCGGCTTCCTGGCCGAGGTCAACCTGCGGCTGCCGCAAACGCGCCTGGACGGATTCCCGGTTCTGGACGGCGGCGGGCCGCCGGAACTGCCCGCCCGCCAGTGGCTGCTGCCGCGGGGCTGGGTTGCCAGCGAGTGCCGCTGGTTCGGCGACGGCTGGGTTGACTTCTACACCGCCGACGGCGCCGGATCCCTGCGGGTGTGGCGCTGGGCCCGGGAGGGAAGCGCCGGGCGGGAGGGCGGCTACCCGCTGCAGGACGAGCCGGCCATGCTGCGGCAGGCCTATTCCCTGCTCAACGAGGCGGTCCGCCTGGACTCCCGCGAGGGCGATCCGAAGCGGGCGCTGGCGGCGGTCTACCAGGCCCGGGCGCTGCCGCTGCGCAACCCCAGCCTGCTTTCCCTGCTGGACGCCCGGGCCGGCGACTTGCTGGCCCGCCTCGGCCACTACGCCTCGGCGCGGCTCTCGCTGGAGCTGGCCCTGATGGAACACCGGCGCAACGACTTCGCCGTGCAGCGCCTGTGCGAAATCGATTTCCTGTCCGGAGACCCGCTCGGGGCGGTGCAGCGCATCGGCCGCCTCGCCGGCCGCGCCGTCCGTTTCTGGAACCTGCCGGATTGCGGCACCGAGCTGTTCCGGGGTCTGGCCTGCCTGCAGGCCGGGCTCTTCCACGACGCCGAGAACGAGTTCCGCACCGTCGCCGCCCGCCTGTCGACCGCCGAGGAGCTATCCCTGCTGCCGCTGCTGCAGCTCTTCACCGGCCGCTACGACGACGCCCTGTCCGGGCTGCGGCGCTACCCGCTGCAGCAACCGCGGATGCTGCTCGACATCCGCGACTACCGCATGCTGCTGGGGCGGGCCCTGCTGCTGGCCGGAAAGGAAGCGGACAAGGCCTTCTTCTTCCTGAGCGACCTCAAGCGCCACTCGCCCCGCTTTCGCGAGGCCCCCGACATGTGCCTGGCCTGGCTGCTGGCGCGGCGCGGCGACCTGCGCGAGGCCGCGGCCAAGGCGCGCACCGCCATGGAACGCCTGGCCGACCGGGCCCGCGGCGACCTCCAGGCCCGCCTCTGGCTCTTCCACGACGCCTGGCTCTACGGCGAGGTGATGCGCCTGGCCGGGGAGACGGACGAGGCGCGCCGCGGCTACCAGGCCTGCATCGACGCCAACCCCTACACCGCCCTGGCCGGAGAGGCGCGCGCGCGGCTGACAGGGCTCCGCAAACGGTAACCGCCTTCCCGGCTGTGCTTGACCGCCCGCGGAGGCTGTAGTATAAGAGCTCTTACCATCGCCATCCGCCGCCAAGGAGCCCCATGGACCCGCTCGAGAAGGCCGTCGACTTCGTGCTGCACCTGGACAAGTACATCCAGATCCTCATCCAGTACTTCGGCGCCTGGACCTACTTCATCCTCTTCCTCATCGTCTTCCTGGAGACCGGCCTGGTGGTCACCCCCTTCCTGCCCGGGGACTCGCTGCTCTTCGCCGCCGGCGCCTTCTCCGCCCGGGGCTCGTTTTCGGTCTGGTGGCTCTTCATCGGGCTCTCCCTCGCCGCCGTGCTGGGCGACACGGTCAACTACTGGATCGGCCACTGGCTGGGGCCCAAGGTGTTCCAGAAGGAGAAATCGCGCGTCTTCCGCAAGGAGTACCTGGAGAAAACCCACCGCTTCTACGAGAAGTACGGCGGGGAGACGATCATCATCGCGCGCTTCGTGCCCATCGTGCGCACCTTCGCCCCGTTCGTGGCCGGGATCGGCGCCATGAGCTACGGCCGGTTCATCGCCTACAACGTGATCGGCGGGGTGGGCTGGGTGGCGGTCTTCGTCTTCGGCGGCTACTTCTTCGGCAACATCCCCCTGGTGCAGGAGAACTTCACCCTGGTCATCGTGGCCATCATCCTGGTCTCCCTGCTCCCCGGGTTGATCGAGTTCCTGCGCCACCGTCGGGAAGCGAAGCGTTCCAGATCCTGAGCCTGGGGCCCCATTCCCCGCCCCTCTCCTCCAAGAGAGGGGAAAGGGGGGTGAGGCCATTCACTCCGACGTGACCCCGGCCAGCTCGAGGATCCAGGCCGGCACCTCGGGCTCGCCGGCGAAGAATTCCTTGTCCACTCCCTTCGTATAGGCCCAGCGGTGCAGGCTGGAGATGCCGCCCCGTCCGGTGTAGGTGTCGGGGAGCGAAAAGGCCGGATCCCGCAGCACCTGCGCCAGGGAGACGAAGCGGTAGCCCCGTTCCTGCAGTCGGTCGAGGAGGCGCGGCAGGAGGTCGGCGTTCAGGCGGTTGGCGTGGACCAGCATGATCTGGGGCATCTCCCGCCCCAGGAGCTTCTGCGACTGGCCCTCGAAGTAGGCCAGCTTGCGCTCCATGTAGCCGAGGTAGGCGTTCGCGATCCGTCGCCGCTCCCCTCTCCTTCCGTCCAGGACGGCCCGGTGGTAGGCGGCGGCGAAGATCCACTCCCCGTTGTCGAAGGTGACCGGGGCCGTGGTGAGGCCCAGCTCCCGCAGCAGGGCCTCGACCCGCAGGCGGACCTCCGGCGAGCGGCCGGTGTGCAGGCAGGGATGGCGGAAATAGCGCACCGGCGGGGCGCCCGGGGCGAGCAGGGAGCGCAGCGACTTGAGGCCGTCGCGGACGTCGGCCAGGAAGTCTTCGACGGCCACCTGGTGGAGGCTGGAGTGGCGGGCGGTGTGGTTGCCGAGTTCCATGCCGGCGTCGGTCCAGACCTTCAGGATTTCCCGGGTCGCCTTCGGGTCGTCGGGAAACGATCGCCCGGCGTTGACGAAGCCGACGGCGGGAATGCCCCGCTTCCGCAGGGCGGCCACGATGCGAAGCGAGACGCGCCGGGCGGCGGCCGCCTCCGTGCCGCCCGTTTTGACTCCCGGCAGGTCGTCGACGGTGACCGCGATCTCGCGCGTCGGCGCCTCGCCGGCGGCGAGCGCCGACCCGGCCCCGGGCCCGGCCAGGGCGAGGAGCAGCGCCAGCCGGGCGGCGCACGCGCCGCGCCGGGTCATGGAGAGAAATCGCGGGCTCATTCCGCCTCGGTTACGTCCGGCAGCTCGGCCAGCTTCTTCTGCAGCCGCTGCAGCCGCTTCTCGAGGTCGAGGCGCCGCGCCGGGGTGAGCGACACCCGGGTGAGGGCCTCCTCCACCACCGTCAGCGCGCCGCCGTAGTCGCCAAGCCGGTGCTCGTAGTGGATGCTGAGCTCACGCACCGAGGCGGCGTCGTCCAGGAGGCTCAGCTCCTGCCACAGGATGCGCGCCTCGTCGAAGAGCCGGCGCCGCTTGAGCAGGGCGGAGAGGCGGCGGGCGGCCGGCGCGGAGACGTCCCGGCGCACGCCGCCGGCGCGCGCCAGTCGGTAGAGCTCCTCCGCCTTGCCCAGCTCGCCGCGGCGCTCGTGGATGAGCCCCAGGCCGAGGAGCTCTCCCTCGTCGCGGGTGCGCGCGGGGTCCTCCAGGTAGCGGCAGGCGAGCAGCAGCAGGGCGGCCAGCCCGACCAGGTCCAGGGCGTTGTGCTCGATGACCGGCTCCAGCAGGGAGAAGGCGCCGGAGCGCAGGAAGCTGAAGTAGAGGGCCGGGATGTCGGCGCCCTCGATGTCGTCCTGGCGCGACAGGCCCAGCAGCATCTCGCCCAGGTAGCCGAGGCGGCGCGACTCGTAGGTGTGCTTCCACAGGGAGCGGGCCGGGAAGAGGAAGTCGAGGTGCGGCACCTTCAACAGCGGGAAGCGGCGGCGCTGCAGCACGTAGCGCGCCTCCAGCAGGGGGTAGTCGAAAGCCTTGCCGTTGAAGGAGACGGCGGCCGAGACGCCGCGCTCCGCCAGGAAGGAGTCGACCGCCGCCAGCATCCCGCCCTCGGCGCCCAAGTCGCGCAGCACGTACTCCCGCACCCGGAAGCAGTCGCCGTCGAAACAGCCCAGGCCGACGATGAAGGGCACCGTGCCGGTGCCGCCGGCCAGGCCGGTGGTCTCGGTGTCGATGAACAGCAGTTTCTGCGGATCGACCGCCGCCAGCCCGTCGTCGTTGGCGAGCCGGGCCAGGCTGGCCGGGGGCACCTGCCGCCACTGGCCGAGGCGCACCGGCCCGAACGGGGCGTCGAGGGAGTAGGAGAAGTCACGGGTCTCGAACGGCTCGCCGGCGGCCGGCCGAGGGGCGGCGGCCGGCCGCGCTGCCTCCGGACGGCCCTGGCGGCGCAGGGAGAGACTGACCAGCTTCTCCAGCTTCTCCCGGGTGGACAGCTCCGGCTCGCCGTCGATGCTCTCCCAGCGGCGGCGAACGCCGTCGCCCTCCTGCTCCTTCAGCCGCTCCTTCAGCCTGCGCATGATCGCCCTCTCCCCCAATGCATCGGCGTCATTTCGGCAACCGTTCGCGCAGGAAAAGGCTTCGCGTCGGGAACGGAATCTCGATCCCCTCCTGGAGGAATCGCCGATGCAGCCGCTTCAGGAATTCATGCTTGATCAGGTACTGGTCGACATATTCCTGCCCGCGCAAGATGACGGTGAACAAAACGGCCGAGTCTGCGAAACGGTTGAAACGGATGAACGGCTCGATCTCCGGAACGCCTCCGGGCACGTCGCGCATCGTCTGGCGGGCGACATCGATGGCTACAGCCTCCACCCGTTCCAAATCGCTGCCGTAGGCCACCCCGACATCGACGAGCACCGAAAGATCGCGGGAGGGCAAGTGGAAATTGGTGATTACCGATGACGCCACCTTGCTGTTCGGAATCACGAAGAGGTTGTTGGCCAGGGCACGGATGGTGGTGTTGCGCCAGGTGATGTCGGTGACATGGCCTTCTTCGCCGCCCTCCAGCCTGACGTAGTCTCCCGGGCGGATTTTCTGGGACACGAGCAGATGGATGCCGGCGAACAGGTTGGCCAGCGTGTCCTGCAAGGCCAGCGCCACGGCCAGGCCGCCAATGCCGAGGGCAGTGATGATGGGAGCGATGGAGATGCCGAGGTAGTCCAGCATGACCAATGCGCCCAGGACATAGATCAACACGGCGGTCACGTTTTTGAAAATCGTCGTGGGCATGCCCGCCATGCGGCCGATGGCCACCCCGACCACGCCCACCGCCAGCCGGGAAGTGAAAAAGACCGCCGCGGCGATGGCCAGCACGGCCACCAGGCGCGCCAGCAGGTGCAGCGTGGGCGGCGGAAGCGGGGTGGCCTTCAGCGCCAGGGCGACGCCCGCCAGCAGGCCGGCCAGCGGCGCGACGCCGCGCAGGGCGCCGACCAGGACGTCGTCCCAGCGGTTGGCGGTGCGCGCCGCCAGCCGGTGCAGGCGGCGGAAGAGCAGGCGCTGCACCAGCAGCCCGAGCAGCAGGGCGGCCAGGACGATGGCCAGGGGCGTGCCGATGCGCAGCAGCAGGCGTGCGGTCCCGTTTTCGAACATGGGGGCTCCCGGTTCCGGGTCGCCGGCATTGTACCCCAGCGGCGGGGCGAAGACAAGCGGGGGTCAGATGCCGCCCCCTTCCTGGTCCGGTTCCAGGGCGAGGGGGGCGGCCGGGCGGCGCAGCGCCCGGCGCAGGCGGGCGAGGAACTCGGGGCGCGGAATGTCGCGCCCCCCCAGCCGCGCCACGTGGGCGGTGCGCACCTGGCAGTCGATGAGCTCGATGCCGGCCCGCGGCGCCAGTCGGCACAGGGCGAGAAGCGCCGCCTTGGAGGCGTCGCGGAAGCGGAAGAACATCGACTCGGCGAAGAAGCAGCCCCCCAGCTGGACGCCGTAAAGCCCGCCGGCCAGCTCCGCCCCGGCCCAGGCCTCCAGCGAATGGGCGTAACCGGCCGCGTGCAGCCGCTCGTAGGCGGCGGCCATCTCCGCGGTGATCCAGGTGGCCCCGCGCCGCCCCGGGGCCTCCCGGCAGTTGCGGACGACGGCGGCGAAACCGGCGTCGACGGTGATGCGGAAGAGGCCGCGGCGCATGGTCCTCGCCATGCTCCGCGACACGTGCTCCTCGCCGGGCACGATCACGAAGCGAGGGTCGGGCGACCACCAGAGGATCGGCTCGCCCTCGGAATACCAGGGGAATATGCCGCGCCGGTATCCGGCCAGCAGGCGGCGCACGGAGAGGTCACCGCCGACGGCCAGCAGCCCTTCCGGACCGGCCCGTTCGACCGGCGGGAACTCCGGGGTGTGGTCGAGTCTGAATATCGGCATGTCGTTCCGCCCCCATTATAGGGGGGGGCGCGGCGGGGGGCAATCCGACCCGCGCCGGCATCGCTTTCGGGCCGATCTGTGGTATAGTGGATCGTGTCGGAATCCCCACTTATGGAGAACAACATGAAACGAGCAACGGGAATCACGTGGATCTTGACCATAACGCTGCTGGCCCTCATCGGCGCCCAGCCGGGGCAGGCGGTCGAGAAGAAGGCGGGCCTGGCCACGGACAAGGCCAAGATCGGCTACGCCATCGGCTGCGACATGGGCACGAGCATCCGGGACTTCCGGAACGAGATCGACCTGGAGAGCCTGATCCTGGGCATCCGCGACACCATGGCGGGCGGCGACAAGCTGCGCCTGAGCCCGGAGGAGATGCGCACGGTGCTGGACGGGTTCCGGCAGAAGGCCGCCCAGATCATGCAGCAGAAGCAGGCGGCGGTCGCGGCCAGGAACAAGACCGAGGGCGAGGCCTTCCTGGCCGCCAACGGCAAGAAGCCGGGGGTCAAGACCACCGCCAGCGGCCTGCAGTACCGGGTGATCGCCCCGGGCAACGGCCCGAAACCGAAGGCCGGCGACACGGTGAAGGTCCACTACCGCGGGGCCCTCACCGACGGCACCGAGTTCGACTCCTCCTACCGTCGCAACCAGCCGGTGACCTTCGTCCTCAACCGGGTCATCCCCGGCTGGACCGAGGGCCTGCAGCTCATGCCGGTCGGCGCGAAGTACCTTCTCTTCGTTCCCTCCAAGCTGGGCTACGGGGAGCGGGGCGCCGGCCAGGCGATCGGCCCCAACGCCGTGCTGGTGTTCGAGGTGGAGCTGCTGGCCATCGAAAAGCCGCAGCCCGCCCAGCCGCCCAAATAGGCGTCGCCCCCACCGGTCCGGCGCCGCCGCGTTTCCATCCGGCGACATGAAACGGGTCGAGGACTTCCGCCTCGTGCAGGGCTGGTTCATGGGCAACGCCGCCTTCGGCGGCCCCCTCCAGATCGCCCACAAGCGGGGCGGCGCGGACCCCGAGGTGCGCCATCTCCACCGCCGGGCGAGCGAGTATTTCATCGTCCTGGCCGGGAGCGCCGTGCTGGAAGTGGACGGCCGGGAGTGGCCCCTGGGCGCCGGGGCGGTGGTGCTGGTCGAGCCGGGCGAGCCCCACCTGCTGAAGCGGAAGAGCCCCGACCTGGAGCTGCTGCTGCTGATGGACCGCTACCTGGCCGGGGACAAACAGGTGCTGGGCGGGGAGCCGGAGCGGGCCGGCTAGCCCTCCGGCGCCTCGACGCGCACCACCACCTCGTCCTTCTCCAGCGACGCCACCGCCTTGCCGCCGCCTTTCAGGCGGCCGAAGAGCACCTCGTCCACGAACGGGTTCTTGACCTTCTCCTGGACCAGGCGGGCCATCTCGCGGGCGCCGAAGACCGGCGAACAGCCGTGCGCCGCCAGCCAGTTGATGCAGGCCGGGGTCACCTTCAGCTCCACCTTCTTCTCGCGCAGCTGGGCGCGGAACTCGGCGACCAGCTTGCGCGCGATCTGGCGGGCCACGGCCGGCTCCAGGTGGTTGAACAGCACGACGGCGTCCAGGCGGTTGCGGAACTCGGGCGCGAACACCCGCTCGACCGCCTGCGAGACCACCGCCGCCGACTCGAAGCGGCCCTCGAAACCGACCCGGGCCTTGCCGATTTCCTTGGCCCCGGCATTGGAGGTCATGATCAGCACGACGTTGCGGAAGTCGGCCTTGCGGCCGGCGTTGTCGGTCAGGGTGGCGTGGTCCATCACCTGCAGCAGGGTGTTGTAAATGTCGGCATGGGCCTTCTCGATCTCGTCCAGCAGCAGCACGCAGTGCGGCGTCTTGCGGATGGCCTCGGTCAGCAGCCCGCCCTCCTCGTAGCCGACGTAGCCGGGCGGGGCGCCGATGAGGCGGGCCACCGCGTGCTTCTCCTGGTATTCGCTCATGTCGAAACGGTGCAGGGCGACGCCCAGCACGGCGGCCAGCTGGCGGGCCAGCTCGGTCTTGCCGACCCCGGTCGGGCCGACGAAGAGGAACTGGGCCATCGGCTTCTCCGGCTCGCGGAAGCCGGCCCGGGCGCGCTTGACCGCCCAGGCCACCTTCCCGACCGCCTGGGCCTGCCCGAAGACCCGTTTCTTCAACTCCTCCTCCAGCCCCTGCAGCCGGCCGCTCTCGGACAGGGCCACGCTGCGAGGCGGGATGCGCGCCATGCGCGCCACCACCGCCTCGATGTCGGCCGGGCCGATGGCCACCGTCGGGCCGTCGCCGGCCGCCAGCCGGGCCGCGGCGCCGGTCTCGTCGACGACGTCGATGGCCTTGTCGGGCAGGAAGCGGTCGTTGACGTAGCGGGCCGACAGCTCGGCGGCGGCGCGCAAGGCGCCGTCGGCGTACCGCACGTCGTGGTACTCCTCGTAGCGGCGGCGCAGCCCCTCCAGGATGCGGACCGTCTCCTCGACCGTCGGCTCGGGGATGTCGATCTTCTGGAAGCGCCGCGACAGGGCGCGGTCCTTCTCGAAGTACTTGCGGTACTCCTCGTAGGTGGTGGAGCCGATGCAGCGCAGCTTGCCGGAGGCCAGCACCGGCTTGAGCAGGTTGGAGGCGTCCAGGGTGCCCCCCGAAACGGCGCCGGCGCCGATGACGGTGTGGATCTCGTCGATGAACAGGATGGCGTGCTTCTCCTGCTTCAGCTCGGCCAGCACGCGCTTGAGCCGCTCCTCGAAATCGCCGCGGTAGCGGGTGCCGGCCAGGAGCGCCCCCATGTCCAGGGCATAGATGCGCGCCGGACGCAGGGCCGGCGGCACCTGGCCGGCGACGATGGCCTGGGCCAGCCCCTCGGAGATGGCCGTCTTGCCCACCCCGGCCTCGCCCACGTGCAGCGGGTTGTTCTTGAAGCGCCGGCCCAGCACCTGCAGCGTGCGCTGCAGGATCTCCTGGCGGCCGATCAGCGGCTCCAGCTCGCCGCGGCGCGCCCGCTCGGTCAGCTCGCTGGCGTACAGGGCCAGCAGCTTCTGCTTGGGGCGCGGCGTTTCCCTCCCGGCCGACGCCGCACCGGGTGCCGCCTCGCGGCCCTCCGCCTCGCCGACTTCCGCCCCCCCCTCCTCCCCGGCGCCCTCCAGGCGGATGCCATGGGCGATGTAGTTGAGCAGCACCAGGCGGCTGATGCCCTCCAGGCGCAGGAAGTGGGCGGCGTGCGACTCCTTCTCCTCGAGCATGGCCGCGTAGACGTCGCCGATGCCCACCAGCTTCTTTTCGGCCGACATGGAATGCAGCACGGCCCGCTCCAGCACCGCCTGGAAGCCCAGCGACTGGTCCGGGTCGCCGCTCCCCTTCTGCGGCACGTGGCGGAGGAAAAACTCCTGCAGCCGCTTCTTGAGCGAGTCCGGGGAGCCGCCGCAGGAGCGCACGATGTCGCTGCCGGTGGGGAAAAAGAGCGACGAGTAGAGGATGTGCTCGGGGGTCAGGTACTCGTGCTTCTGCAGGCGGGCCTCGTTGTAGGCGGCCAGCAGGATCTGGTTCAGCTCCTCGTGGAGTTCGACGCCCACGGAGCCCTCCTCAGGCCTCCTCCACCAGGCAGCGCAGCGGGAACTGGCGCTGCTTGGCCAGCTCGTGCACGCGGGCGGCCTTGGTGGCGGCGATGTCGCGGGTGTAGACCCCGCACACCCCGCGGCCGCGGCGATGCACGTCGAGCATGATCCGGGTGGCCTCGGCGCTGGGCTTGCCGAAAACCTGGACGAGGACGTCGACGACGAACTCCATGGTGGTGTAGTCGTCGTTGAGCAGCAGCACGCGGTAGAGTTTCGGCTCGCGCGCCTCGGCTTCGCGCTCGGTGCGGACCTGACCTCCGGAATCCAGCTTCGTTTCCCCGGACATATCGCCTCTGCCGCTATTTTAGTGCAAACCGGCCGGACTGTCAACGAGCCCGCCGAACGCCTCCCCGCCGGCCCCGGGGCCCCTGCGCGGGCCCGCGCGGCCGGGGGATTGCAAATCCGGCCCGGAAATGCCACAGTGGACTCCCCGGCGCCGCCGGCGCCAGGCCGCGGGACCGGGAGGAGAGGTGGCCGTGCTGTTTCTGGAGATCCTCGCGGTTCTGCTGCTGGCCCTGGTCAACGGCCTGCTCGCCATGTCCGAACTGGCCATCGTCTCCTCGCGCAGGAGCCGCCTCGAGCTCCTGGCCGGCCGGGGCAGCCGGGGGGCCCGCGCCGCCCTGCGCCTCATCGACGACCCGAGCCGCTTCCTGTCGACGGTCCAGATCGGCATCACCCTGGTCGGCATCATCGCCGGGGCGTTCAGCGGAGCCACCCTCGGGCAGCGGCTCGGGGACTGGCTCAATGCCTTTGCCTGGGTGTCGCCCCACGGCCGCTCCCTGGGCATGGGCGTCACCGTCGTCGCCATCACCACCCTCACCCTGGTCGTCGGCGAACTCGTGCCGAAGCGGATCGCGCTGGCCCGGCCCGAGCGGGTGGCCTCGCTGGCGGCCGGACCGATGCAGGCGCTCTCCCGCATCTCGGCTCCGGCCGCCTGGGCGCTGCACGCGTCGACCGAGGGCGCCCTGCGGTTCCTGGGCCTGGCCGGCGCCCGGGAGTCGACCGTCACCGAGGACGAGGTCAAGTCGCTCATCGCCGAGGCGACCCGGGCGGGCATTTTCGTTCCCCAGGAGCAGGAGATGATCGAGGGCGTCCTGCGCCTGGCGGACCGGTCGGTCCGGATCATCATGACCCCCCGCACCGAGATCGTCTGGGTGGACGTGAAAGCGAGCCGCGAGACGATCCTCGGGGCCGTCCAGGCCCAGCGCTTCTCCCGCCTGCTGGTGTGCGACGGGACGGTGGACCGCCCCGCCGGTTTCATCCACGTCCGGGACCTCCTGCCCGAGGCCCTCCGCTGCGAGAGCGCCTCGCTGTCCCGGCTCGTGACGCCGGTCCTGCTGGTTCCCGACCGCGCCAACGTCCTCACCCTGCTGAACCGCTTCAAGAAGGAGAAGGTGCACCTGGCCGTGGTGGTGGACGAGTACGGGGCCACGGCCGGCCTGGTCACCCTCACCGACGTGATCGAGTCCATCGCCGGAGACATTCCGGAGCTGGGAGAAGAGCAGGGCCCGGCCATGGAGCAGAGAACCGACGGGTCGTGGCTGGCGGACGGGACGCTGCCCACCGACATCGTGGAGGCCCGCACCGGGATCGCCATGGGCGGGAGCGTGAAGATGCTGGCCAGCTTCGTGCTGGAGGGCCTGGGCCGGATGCCCCGGACCGGGGCCAGCTTCGAGCACGGGCGCGCCCGCTTCGAAATCGTCGACATGGACGGAAACCGGATCGACAAGGTGCTGATCGTCGCCCCCCCGCAAGGCGAGGAGGAACCGTCCGACCGGTGACCGGGATCCGCTCGCTCCCGGCGGTCACGCCGCATCGGGCGGTCGCCCTGGCCCGGACCTCCGGGGACCGCCGACGGGTTGCGCCCGTCTCCTCTTTCCGGTATAATGGCGGCCGGGTGGCGGTGTAGCTCAGTCGGTAGAGCAGACGGCTCATATCCGTTACGTCGGGGGTTCAAGTCCCTCCACCGCTACTTTTCTCCCGCCAACCGGCCATGGGACGCCACGCCCGCATCCTCCTCTCCCCGCCGCGACCAGGCTGACCCATGGACCCCCTGTACGGGCAGTTCCGGGAGCGGGTGCAGGCGGCCGGACTCATCACCGCCGGCGATTCGGTCGTGGTCGCCTACTCCGGCGGCAAGGATTCCACCGCCCTGCTGCACCTGCTGCTCCTCCTTCGCGACGAGCTCGGCTTCCGCCTGCGCGCCGCCTATTTCAACCACCGCCTGCGCGAAGACGCCGACGCCGAGGAGATCTGGGTGCGCCGCGCCTGCGACCGGCTGGGGGTGGAGCTGGAAGTGGGGGGCCGCGACGTGCGCCGCTACCGCGACCAGGCCCGGCTCAACCTGGAGCAGGCCGCCTCCCTGTCGCGCTACCGCTTTCTCGCCGCCGTGGCCGACCGGGAGCCGGGCACGCTGATCGCCACCGCCCACACCCGCTCCGACCTGCTCGAGACCTTCTTCATCAAGCTGTTCCGCGGCAGCGGGCTGCAGGGCCTGACCGCCGTGCACCAGCGCAAGTACCGGCGCATCGTGCGCCCGCTGCTGCTCTTCGGCGAGGCGGAGATCCGCGCCTTCCTGGAGCGGCACGGCCTGGCCTACTACCGCGACCCCACCAACCTCGACGTGCAGTTCACGCGCAACCGCATCCGCCTCGAGCTCCTGCCGCGGGTGCGCGAGCTGGAGCCGGCCGTCGAGGAGCGGGTGCTGCAGACGGTCGGCCTGCTGCAGGAGGAGTTCGACTTCTTCGCCGGCGAGGCGCAGCGCCTGCTCCACCGCCACCTGCTGGTCGAGCGCATCCTGCCCGCCGCCGCCTTCTCCGGCCTGCACCTGGCCATGCGCCGCCACCTCGCCCGCGAGTACCTGCGGCGCATCAAGGGCGACCTTATCGGCGTCGGCTACCGGCACGTGGAGGAGTTCCTGGGCTGCCTCGACAGCGGCCGCGGCCTGTCCCTGCCCGGGGGCGACCTGCGCTTCGACAAGGGCTGGGTGCGCCCGCACGGCACCACCGTGCCGATCGTGCGCCAGGCGATCGCCGCCCCCGGTCGGGTCGGCCTGCCCGAGCTCGGCTGCGCCCTGGTCATCTCCCCCGCCGGGCGGTTCCGCAAGCCGGGCCGGGACAGCGAGATCCTGGTGTCCCAGTCCCTGCTGCGGTTTCCCCTGACCCTGCGCAGCGCCAACCGCGACGACCGGTACCTCAAGATGAACGCCGCCTGGAGCCAGGCGGTCTACGAGACCATCCGCGTGGCCGGCTATCCGGCCGACCTGCGCTTCCTCTGCCCGGTGCTGGAGAACGGCGACAGGCGAATCATCTGGGTCGCCCACGCCCCCATCGCGGACGAGTTCAAGGTGCGCGACCGGGAGGCCGGGCCGTTCTGGCGCATCCGCCTGGGCTGAAAGTGTTGGGGGACAGCGACCGGAGGCGGGCCCGCTCGTCCCGGAAACCGCGGGAACAGGCCGCCTTGCCGGGCAAGCGCCCACCGGCTCCCTGTGGCTCCCTCATCGTCCGCATGGGAAACCGGGAATCGCCGGGGACGCTTCGGTCGTCCGTCCGCGGTTGACCTGCCTCCGGCGCAGCGGCCTTCGAGCAGGCCCGCCGTTTGTCTACTCAGCCTCCGACAGGGGCGGGCCCGCTCGTCCCGGAAACCGCGGGAACAGGCCGCCTTGCCGGGCAGGTGCCCACCCGCTCCCTACGACTCCCTCATCGTCCCCGGCGATTCCCCTGTCCCCGACGGCGAGTGACCACCTGGCCAGGCTCCCCGCTTACCCCTCGCCCGCCGGCTCCTCCTCCCAGCGCGACGGCCGGCGCTCGCGGCCCTTGTTGACCGGGTCCAGGTCCAGGGCCCAGATGCCGCGGCCGTGGGTGGCGATGACCAGGATGTTGTCGCGGGGGTGGATGGCGATGTCGTGAACGTAGGCGGCGGGAAGGTTGCCGCCCAGCACCTGCCAGGTCAGGCCGGAGTCGGCCGAGACGTACACGGCCAGGTCGGTGCCCAGGTAGAGCATGCCCCTGCGGAACGGGTCCTCGCGGATGACGTTGACCGGGCCCAGCGGCACGCCGGCGGCGATGCTCGTCCAGGTGCGGCCGAAGTCGATGGACTTCCAGACGTAGGGGGTGAAGTCGTCGTCGCGCTTGCCGTTCTGGGTCAGGAAGACGGTGCCCAGGTCGTAGGCCGAGGCGACGATGGAGGAGACCCAGCGCCGCGCCGCCAAACCGGCGGTCATCGGCTTCCAGGAGCGGCCGTTGTCGCGGGAGACGTGGGCGCTGCCGTCGTCGCAACCCGCATAGATCAGGCCGGCGCGGAGCGGCGATTCGACCAGGGCGAACAGGGTGTGGTAGGGAATGTCCCCCTGCTCGGCGGGATCGAAGGCGCTGAGGTCGGGGGAGATGCGCTCCCAGGTGGCGCCCCGGTCGGCGGAGCGGAACACGAACTGCATGCCGTGCAGGATGATGTCCGGGTTGTGCGGCGAGAGGAGGAAGGGCGCCAGCCACTGGCCGCGCAGCTTCGGCTCGTCGGGGTAGGTGCGCGGCAGCAGCGCCCGCGTGCGCCCGGCCCGGGGCTTGGCCATGTCGCTGCGGGTCAGGGTGCCGTAGAAGCCGGCCGAATAGACGACGTCCGGGTCGCGCGGATCGATGGCGTGGCGGCAGCCCTCGCCGCCCGGCGCGTACTCGAAGTCGACCGGGCGGATCTTGTCGCGGCCGCGCGCCAGGTCGACCACGCCGCGCCGTGAGCCGATGTCCTGGATGGAGCCGTAGACGCGGAAGGGGGTGGCCATGTCCAGGGCGACGTTGAAGAACTGCGTCGCCGGCAGGTTGTCCAGGAAGGAGCGCCACCTGCGGCCGCCGTCGTAGGAGACCGAGATGCCGCCGTCGTTGGCGTTGAGCAGGTAGGCGGTGTTGTCCGGGTCGATCCACAGGTCGTGGTGGTCGACGTGCATGCCCTCCAGTTCCGTGAAGGTGCGGCCGCCGTCGTGCGACACGCTCAGCGGCACGCCGAGAATGTAGACCGTCTCGGGGTCGCGCGGGTCGGCGCGCACCTGGCCGAAGACCCAGCCGTAGGTGCCGGAGTGGTCGGCCATGTAGGTCTTCATCTCCGGAGTCAGTCCGCTCGCCTGCCGCCAGGAGGCTCCGGCATCGTCCGAGCGGTAGACGGTGGCCCCGCGGATGGTGCCGCTGCTGGGCCGCCCGTAGGCGTCGGTCTCATCGCCCGCGGGGCGGGAGTCGGTCCCGTAGTCGTCCAGCAGCGCATAGAGGGTGTCCGGCCGCTCCCGGCACAGGTCGATGCCGATGCGTCCCCGCTGGCCGGGCGCCGGCAGGCCGGCGTTGATCGGCACCCAGGTGGAGCCGCCGTCGCGCGTCTTGAAGATGCCCGAGCCGGTGTGCCCCGGCTCGCAGCGCGGGTCGTTCCACTTGCGGCGGGTCCGCTGCCAGGTGGCGGCGTAGAGCGTGTCGGGGTCGCGCGGGTCGATGCGCAGGTCGATGGCCCCGGCCTGCGCCGAGACGAAGAGCACGCGCCGCCAGCTCCGGCCGCCGTCGACGGTCTTGAAGACGCCGCGCTCCTCGTTCTCCGTCCATTCGCGGCCCGAGGCGGCCACCCAGACGATGTCGGGATTGGCGGGGTGGACGACGATGCGGGCGATGGTGTGGGTGGCGGCCAGCCCCATGTGCTGCCAGCTCGTGCCGCCGTCGGACGACCGGTAGACGCCGCAGCCGGACTGCGAGGAGCGGAAGATGTTCGCCTCGCCGGTTCCGATCCAGACCGTCTGCGGATCGGAGGGGGCCAGGGCCACGGCGCCGATGGCCGTGGAGGGGCCGTTTTCAAAAACCGGCTCCCAGGAGACGCCCTCGTTGACGCTCTTCCACAGGCCGCCCGAGGCGGTGCCGGCGAACAGGGTGTAGTGTTTCCCCTTCGGGGTGACCACCGCCAGCGAGGTGCATCGCCCGGAGATGTTGGCCGGGCCGACGAACTGCCAGGTCGCCCCGCGGTGGGGGGAGGCCGACTTCATCTCCAGGTGGCGGGCGTATCCCGCCAGCCGCTTCTCCGGATCGCCGCCGATCACCGCCCCGGTTCCAATCGCCGCCCAGGCGGCGGCTCCCAGCACCGCCACCACGACCGCCGCGACCGCGGTCCGCTTGCGAATCTCGCTGTTCATCGTTCACCTCCCGGCCTCTCATTGTACCAGAGTCGGAGGGGAGATGCGTCCCGGCCGTTGATTTCGGCGACGCTTTCCCCTACCATGGCGCTGCAAGGAGCGGAACATGAGCATGCAGCCCGCGCGGATTCTGGCCCTCGTCCTGTGGCTCGGTGCGCGGCCGCTGGCCGCCGCGGCGCCGCAGGTGGAGGTGGCCGTCACCATCCCGGCGGAAACCACGCTGGCGGACGCCGGGGCGCGCCAGGCGGCCGAGGTCTGGCTGGAGATGATCGGCGAGGCCCGGACGAGCATCGACCTGGCCGAGTTCTACCTGGTGAGCCGGCCGGGGACGAAGCTTGACTCGGTCGTCGCCGCCCTGGAGAATGCCGCCCGCCGGGGGGTGCGGGTGCGCCTGCTGGCCGAGAGGAAGATGGAGGCCACCTACCCCGAACTGTTGCGGCGCTTCCGGGAGACGGCCAACGTGCAGGTGAGGCGGTTCGACTGGCGGGAGCTGACCGGGGGCATCCTGCACGCCAAGTACTTCATCGTCGACCGGCGCCAGTGCTGGGTCGGATCGCAAAACTTCGACTGGCGAGCCCTGGAGCAGATCCACGAGACCGGGCTCCGGGTGCGCGACGCCGGGGTGTGCGCCGCCCTGGAGGCCATTTTCACCGCCGACTGGGACTACTGCGGCGGCGACCGGGCGGCCTACCAGGCGCTCAAGCGGCACGCGCCCTTCCGGTTCGCCCCCGGCCTCCGCCTGGCCGCCTCCCCCGCCGCCTTCCTGCCGCCGGGGGTCGAGCCCGCCCTGGAAGCCCTCACCGGCCTGATCGACGGCGCCCGACGGGCGGTGTCGGTGCAGCTTCTCTCCTACTCGACCGACGATGGCCGCTTCGTGGCGCTGGAAGAGGCGCTGAAGCGAGCCGCCGGCCGCGGCGTGGGAGTGAGGCTGCTGGTGTCGGACTGGAGCCTGCGGCCCGACGAGCAGCGCGACCTGAAGAGGCTGGCGCAGGTCCCCGGCATCGAGGTGCGCATCGTGACCATCCCCCCGCTGCGCTCCGGCTTCATTCCCTTCGCCCGCGTGCACCACTCCAAGGTGCTGCGGGTGGACGACGACGCCTGCGTCGTGTCCACCTCCAACTGGAGCGGCGACTACTTCCTGCGCTCCCGCAACGTGGAGATCGTCCTGCAATCGGCCGCTGCCGCGGCCCGCCTCGACCTGCTCTTTCTCTCCCTCTGGGACGGGGCCTACGCCTTCCGCCTCGATCCCGCCCTCGACTACCAGCCGCCGCCCCGAGACCAGCCGGCCCGGTTGGAGCTCTCCCGCGCGGCGGCGAGCCGCTTCGCCGCCCTCGCCCTGGGCTGCGTGCAGCGCCAGTACCCCAACAAGCTCGACCACGTCATCACCGACGCCTCCGAGGTGCGCGGCCCGCGCAACCTGCATCCCGCCTTCTTCGGCTGCTTCGACTGGCATTCCGCGGTTCACGGCCACTGGATGCTGGTGCGGCTGCGGCAGCGCTTCCCCGACTTGCCGGAGGCGGAGCGGATCCGCCACGCGCTGGAGGAGAACCTGCGCCCGGCGAACCTCGCCGCCGAGGTCTACTATTTCCGCCAGGCCAACCGCCAGTCGTTCGAACGGACCTACGGCTGGGCCTGGCTGCTGAAGCTGGCGGAGGCGCTTCGCGCGTCCGGCGACGAGGAGGGACGGCGCCAGGCGCGCGCCCTGCAGCCGCTGGCCGACGAGGTGGTGGGCAGGCTCAAGGCCTTCCTGCCCAGGCAGACCTACGCCATCCGCACCGGCGTCCACCCCAACACCGCCTTCGCCCTGGCCTGCGCCTGGGACTACGCCGCGGCGGCCGGCGACGACGAACTTCGCGACCTGGTGCGGGAACGGGCCACGACCTACTACGGGGCCGACGCCGGCTGTCCGGCCGGCTGGGAGCCCGGCGGCGAAGACTTCTTCTCGCCCTGCCTGATGGAAGCCGACCTGATGCGGCGCATCCTGCCGGCGGAGGAGTTCGGCGCCTGGCTGGAGCGCTTTCTGCCCCTGAAACAAGGGTCGCCCGCCCTGCGCCTGCTGCGACCGGCGACCGTGTCGGACCGCAGCGACCCCAAGATCGTGCACCTCGACGGCCTCAACCTGAGCCGCGCCGCGGCCCTGGCCGGCATCGCCGCCGCCCTTCCCGAAAACGACCCGCGCCGCCGCCTGCTGGCCGACGGCGCCACCCGCCTTGGCCGCGAGGCCCTGGCGCACGTGGCCAGCGGCTCCTACGAGGGGGAGCACTGGCTGGGCACCTTCGCGGTCTGGATGCTGGAGGCGATGGAGAGATTGTAGGGGCGGAATCCTCCGCCCCGCCCGCATGCCCGCCCGGCCTGCGGGCCGCGGCGGTCGCCTCGGCGAACGGTTTCTGCTACAATCGCGGCATGCGCCCATCCCCGCCCCCCCGCCAGCTGCCGCTGCCCCACCGCCCCGCCGTCTGGTGCTTCACCACCTATTTCGCCGAGGGCTTCCCGTTCATCGTCATCCGCAACCTGTCCGGCTTCTTCTTCCGCTCCCGCGGCGTGAGCCTCGAGTCGGTCGGTCTCACCTCCTTCTTCGGGCTGCCCTGGATACTGAAATTCCTGTGGGGGCCCTACGTGGACGAGTTCTCGACCAAGCGGCGCTGGCTCCTGACGATGGAGGCCCTGCTGGCGCTCATCATCATCGGGGCGGCGGCGTTGTCGCCGTTGTCCGGGGGCCTCCAGATGATCGCCGCCCTGTTCGTGCTGGGCTCCATCATCGCCGCGACCCACGACATCGCGGTCGACGGATTCTACCTGGCCGCCCTGGATCCGGAGCAGCAGACCCAGTTCGTCGGGTACCGGATCATGGCCTACCGCACGGCCATGCTCTTCGGCACCGGGGTCGTGGCGACGGTCGGCAGCCGCGCCGGCTGGCCGCTCGCCTTTTTCCTGTCCGGGGGCTTGTTCGCCGCCGTCTTCCTCTTCCATCTCTTCTGCCTGCCTGAGCCGGAGATCCGGCAGAAGGGGGCCCGGCAGCTGCTCGGGCGCGTGTTCCGGCGGGGGTTCATGCTGTCGGCGACCGGGATCGCCTTGTTGATCTGGCTTCTGCGGCAGTTCCTCGGCTCGCAGGCTTTCGCCGACCTGGCCGTCCGGGCCCCGTGGATCCGCCAGTTCGACTTCGCCAGAACAGTGGCCCTGCTGCTGCTGCTGTCGATCGGAATCGCCGCCCTGCTGCGCCGCCGGATCCGGAACTTCATCCTCCGGGACCCGGATTCCTTCTATTCCCGCTCCATTCTCAGCTTCGTCGACCAGAAGGAGATCGGCATCATCCTGGGCTTCATCATCCTGGTCCGGATCGGCGAATGGGTCCTGAACGCCATGGTGGCCCCCTTCATCGTCGACCTGGGGATCGGGGCCCACTACGGATGGATCTCCGGGTTCGTCGGATTGCCCTGCTCCATCCTGGGGGCCCTCGCGGGCGGGGCGCTGATCGCCCGCTTCGGGATGCGCCGGACGATCTGGCCCTTCCTGCTGGCGCAGAACCTCACCAACCTCGTCTACATGGCCCTGGCCCTGTCGCTGCAGCCGTACGTCCTGATGAACACCGGGGCCGCCCAGCCCGCGGCCATCGGCACCGGGAACCTCGTCGCCGTCGCCGCGGTCCAGGGATTCGACCAGATCGCCAGCGGCCTGGGGAACGTCGTGCTGATCGCCTACGTCATGCGCCTCTGCAAGGCGGAGTTCAAGGCCGCCCACTTCGCGATCGGCAGCGGCTTGATGAGCGTGGGCAGCCTGATCGCCGGCATGAGCAGCGGCTTCATGGCCTCCTGGTTCGGCTACGGGCCGTTCTTCGGGCTCAGCTTCCTCATGTCGCTGCCGGGGATGGCGATGATATTCTTCATCCCGAAGGATGTGGATGCGAGAAAACCGGCGGGATGACGGATTCAGTTGGCCAGCAGCATCCGGCTCAGGCGGTACATGAAGACGTCGCTGCGGCGGATGCGCGCCATGTCCCGCTGGCGCAGGTCGAACCAGAAGCGGCAGTAGCGCTGCAGGGCCAGGAACAGCCGGCGCCAGCCCTCGGCGGTCGGCCCGGAGGCCGAGCGCACCATCTGCCGCAGCTCCTCGTGGCGCTCCACGATGCCCAGGCGGTGGTACCACTCGTTGTCGGCGTCGACCAGGCCGCGGCGGCGGTACTCGCGCAGGATGGCCTGGACCACGTCCTCGTCGCACAGCTGGTCGACCTGGACGCAGACGAATTCCCGGAACTGGGCGAAGGGGTCGACGAGATCGCCGGCGATCTCCTCGGCGGTGGGCAGCCGCGTCAGGAAGGCCATCATGTACTGCAGCAGCTGCTTGTCGTTCTCCACCCGCTCCTTGGAGCGGAAGAAGTTCGCCGCCGTGGCCGCGTCGAGGATTTCGGCGTTCTGCCGCTCCTCGATGACCTGCACCAGCTGCCGGTCGATGCCGCGCAGGTACTGCCGCAGCTCGATCAGCAGAAACTCGCGCTCGGCGGGGTCGGCGGGGTCCTCGCGGTCGATCGCTTCCGCCAGCGTGCGCACCCCCGCCCGGTTCGCCTCGTCGCTCATGGGCGCCGCCCCCCCGCCGTGCGGGCCCGCCCGCTTCGCCGCCGCGCCACGCTCAGCCCGGCTTCAGCAGCAGCACGATGACCACCAGCGCGGCAAACGCCTGCAGCAGGCGCCGCGCCGGCACCGGTCGCCGTCGCTTGAGCCGGTTCCAGGCGACGGCCAGGGCCACCATCAGGGCCACCAGGGCGGAGGCCATGATCGCCACCCCCAGCGGCGGACAGGTCTTGCCGACCAGGTAGCTCAGGCTGTGGCCGCCGAAATAGGAGCCGTAGACGATCTGCAGGTGGACCACGTACACCGGCAGGGACTCCTGGCCGGCGACCGCCACCCAGGTGGGCCGGCCGCGCAGCCACGCCTCCCAGGCGCGGCCCAGGCAGAGCAGCAGCAGCACCAGCCCGAGGCGGGTGAAGAACCCGGCCGGCGTCTCCTTCCAGGGCACCCCCGCTCCCGCCGCCTGCAGCGGGCGCAGCGGCGCCAGCAGGGAGACCAGCGTCAGGGCGAGACCGGCGGCAGCCAGGCGGCGGAAGAACTCCTTCTCGCGACCCCGCCGGCGGGCTTGACCGGCGAGCAGCCCGGCCACGGCGCCGGCGAGCAGGAAGGCGGCCCAGGGGAAGAGCGGGAACGTCGACCGGATTTGGTTGTTGAAGTAGGCGGTCAGGGGCACGGGAGCCGCCGTCAGGGGCGGGAGCCGCAGCACGGCCGGCGTGAGGAACACCACCAGGCTGGCCAGCGCGGCCAGTGCCGCCGCCAAGGGCAGCGGGCGGCGGCAGACGACCAGCAGCAGCAGGGCCAGCAGCAGCGAGAAGGCGATGACGTGCAGCACGTCCACCCGCCAGAAGAGGTGCGGCCGGCGCGGATCCAGCTCGGCCAGCAGCCCGGGCAGGGACATCTGCGGGATGTGCAGCCAGTAGGCGACGACCCAGATCACGGCGATCCGCCGCAGCTGCTTCCAAAACGGGCGGCCCAGACCGGCCAGCCCGTCCCAGCGCGCGCCGGCGACCAGGGCGAAGGCATAGCCGGCGATGAACAGGAAGGCCGGGGCCACCAGGCCGTTGACGAAGTCGAGGGCCTTGAACCAGCCGGTGGCGCGCAGGTCGAGGCGCAGGAAGGCGTTGACCACGTGCGTTTCCACCATGGCCAGGACGGCGACGCCCCGGAACAGGTCGATGTAGGCGAGGCGGGGCAGAACGGATCCCTGCGCCCCTCCGGGGGCGGGGATGGGGCCCCGGGTCACGACCGCCCCGTCCGCTCAGACATAGAGGTCCTGCTCCCCGGCGACGACCCGCTGCAGCATGTCGCGCACCTGGGCGCGCCGTTCGGCGGACGGCACGTCGTCGACCATGCGCGCGATGAGCGCCTCGCCGTGGCGGCGGGTCTCCTCCCCGGCGTAGTGCACCAGGTACTCCTGGAAGGTGGTCAGGGCGTTGGGCAGGCAGAACTCCTTGATCAGCCCCGGCTTGGCCAGGTCCATGAAGTCCTGGCCGGTCCGTCCCAGGCGGTAGCAACCGGTGCAGAAGGAGGGCACGTACCCGTGGGCGACGATGTCGCCGATCACCTCCTCGAGGGAGCGGTGGTCGCCCAGGGAGAACTGCTGGCCGTCGCCGCTCTCGGAGTAGCCGCCGGGATCGGTGCGCGAGCCGGCGCTGATCTGCGAGATGCCGAGCTGGATGGCCCGGCGGCGGGTCTCGGCGTTCTCCCGGGTGGAGAGGATCATGCCGGTGTAGGGGACGGTGATGCGCAGGATGGCGATGATCTTCATGAAGTCGCGGTCCGACACGGCGTAGGGCGGGTGCAGCGACAGCTCGGAGCCGGTGGCCGGCTCGATGCGCGGCACCGAGATGGTGTGCGGGCCGACGCCGAACTCCTGCTCGAGGTGGCGGATGTGCTGCAGCATCGCCATCACCTCGAAGCGGTAGTCGTGGAGGCCGAAGAGGATGCCGATGCCGACGTCGTCGATGCCCCCCTGCATGGCCCGGTCCATGGCGGAGAGGTGGTAGAGGTAATCGGACTTGGGTCCGCTGGGGTGCATGCGCGCGAACGTCTCGGGGTGGTAGGTCTCCTGGAACAGCTGGTAGGTGCCCACCCGCGCGGCCCGCAGTTGGCGGTAGGCCTCGACCGGCAGGGCGGCGATGTTGATGTTGATGCGGCGGATCTCGCCGTTGCCGATCTTGACCGAGTAGATGGTCTCGATGGCCTTGAGGGAGTAGTCCAGCGCCGCCGCTCCCAGCCCCTCGCCCGACACCAGCAGCACCCGCTTGTGCCCCTGGCGCACCAGCGCCTCGGTCTCGCGGCGCACCTCGGCCTGGCTCAGGGTGCGCCGGGTGATCCGTTCGTTGCTCTTGCGGAAGGCGCAGTACAGGCACTCGTTGTTGCACAGGTTGGAGACGTACAGCGGGGCGAAGAGGACCAGCCGCTTGCCGTAGATCTCGTTCTTGACGAAGCCGGCGGTGGCGAAGACCTCCTCCAGCTGCCCGTCGTCCTGGACCATCAGCAGCCGCTCGGCCTCGGCGAAGGAGATGCCTTTCAGCCCGCGGCCGTGCTCGAGGATCTCGCGCACCTCGACGGCGTCGGGCGGCTTCTGGTTCTGAAGCACGGCGGCGATCTTGGCCGGGTCGATGAAAGCGGTGTCCATGGCGGGCCTCCCCCGTCAATATATCGCAGAACGCGGGCGAGCACAAGATCGACGGAACCGGGGGCGTGGCGCACCAACCGGGCGCGTGATAGAATGGAAGGCGGGAGGATTCCATGCGCAAACGCGCGGCACGCGACTGCCTGCTGCCCGGCCTGGCCGAGATGAGCGGCCGCGGCGTGGCCCCGCGGCGGATGTTCGAGGAGCTGCCGGCCATGGTGCGCAGCTGCCCGGGCGTGGCCGATGCCCGCCTGTGGCTGCTCGAGCGGGATCCCGACCGCCTGGAATCGCCGGCCAACGCCGGGCCCTCCCTCCCGCTGGCAGCCGGCCAGGCGGACGAGCTGGCCGCCATCCGCGACCCCCTCTGCCTGCAGGGCCCCGGCCTGGACGCCGCCTACCTGCGAGCCAGCGAGCCGTTCCGCGGCTGGGCCGCCGATTTTCACGGGCTGGTGCCGCTCGGCGGCCGCCAGGGCATGGTCGGCGTCCTGATCCTGCGCCTGAATCGCGGCGCGTTCTCGCCCCGATCCCCCCTGGCCGGAGCCATCCGCGAATCGGCCGCCCTGCTGCTGCCGGCCTTCGAACTGGAGCGGCTGCGCGACCGCGAAGACCGCCGCTACGTCCGCCTGTTCCAGCTCGACCGCCTGCTGCTGCTGGGCGAAATGGCGGCCGCGGTGGTGCACGACCTGCGCACCCCCCTGGCCACCGTGCTGCTGCAGCTGCACCGGATGGAGGGAGAGGCCGGCGCGGCCCGGCAGCACGCGGCGGCGGCCATCCGCGAGAAAGTCGCCGAGATCGAACGCGGCATCGGCGGTCTGCTCGATTTCGCCCGCGCCCGCGACCTGCGCTGCACCGACGTCGACCTGGGTCTCCTGGTCGAGCGCACGGTCGCCCTGGTCCCGCACGGGCGCATTCCCGCCGGGACGGTCATCGCCAACGAGGCGGCCTCCGGGGCGCGCGCCTGGGCCGACCCGTACCGCCTGCAGCGGGTGCTGCTCAACCTGCTGTTCAACGCCCTGGACGCCGCCGGCGAAGGCGGCCGGGTCACGGTGTCGGTGGCCCGCCTGCCGGACCGCCGCCTGGCGCTCTTCGTCCGCGACGACGGCCCGGGCATCCCGGAGCGGCTGCGCGACGAGATCTTCAAGCCGTTCGTCACCACCAAGGAGAGCGGCACCGGCCTGGGGCTGGCCATCTGCCGCAGCCTGATGGAGGAAATGGGCGGCGCCATCGGCCTGGAACCCGGAAGCGGCGGCGCCACGCTGCGCCTGGAACTGCCGGAGGCGGGCGGGCGATGAGCGACCGGCTGCTCATCGTCGAGGACGACGCCGGGCTGCGCACGGCGCTGATCTCCTTCCTGGAGGGCAACGGCCTGGCCGCCGACGGGGCGGCCAGCGCCGCCGAGGCGCTGCAGCGGGTCGCCGGTTGCCGCTACCGCCTGATCATCCTCGACCTGACGCTTCCCGACATGAGCGGCATGGAGCTGCTGCGCCGGCTGCACGGCGACTACCCCCGGCGCGTCATCGTCTTCAGCGGCACCGGCACCGTGGTGGGCGCGGTCGAAGCCATGAAACTCGGCGTCTTCGATTTCATCGAGAAGCCCGCGCAGCCCGAGCAGCTGCTGCTGACCATCCGCAACGCCCTGGACCTGGCCCGCCTGTCGGGCGAGATCGCCGAGCTGCGCAGCGGCCTGGCCGAGGGCTGCCGGCTGGAGGAGATCGTCCACCGCAGCCGGTGGATGGCCGAGGTGATCGGGCGGGCCCGGGCGGCGGCCGCCAGCGACGTCACCGTGCTGCTGGGCGGCGAAACCGGCACCGGCAAGGACCTGCTCAGCCGGGCCATCCACCAGGCGTCGCCGCGCCGGGGACGGCCCTACGTCGCCGTCAACTGCGCGGCCATTCCCCACCACCTGGCCGAATCGGAGCTGTTCGGTCACGCCCGGGGCGCCTTCACCGACGCCCATCAGGCCTATGCCGGCCGCTTCCAGCAGGCCGACGGCGGGACCCTGTTCCTCGACGAGATCGCGGAGCTGCCGCGCGACGTCCAGGCCAAGCTGCTGCGCTTCCTGGAAGACCGGGTCATCGTGCCCCTGGGCAGCGACCGCAGCCGGCGCCTGGACCTGCGCATCATCGCCGCCAGCAACCGCCCCCTCGGGCCGCTGGCCGCCGGCGGCGAGTTCCGCGCCGACCTGCTGCACCGCCTGCGCCAGCTGGCCATCGACATCCCCCCGCTGCGCGAGCGGCCCGACGACGTGCCGCCGCTGACCGAGCACTTCATCCGCCAGGGCAACCTCCTGCACGCGCGCCGGGTGCGGGGCTGCCAACGGCGGGCCCTGGCCGCCCTGACCCGCCACTCCTGGCCGGGCAACGTCCGCGAGCTGAAGCACCTGGTGCAGGAGTTCTTCGTGGTCTCGGCGGCCGACGAGATCGACTGGCCATTCGTCCGCTCGCGCCTGCGCGTCGCGCCGGCCATCGTCCCGGCCCCGGGACGAACGCTTCGCCTGGCGGCGCGGGAACGCGAGCACATCGAACGGGTCTTCGCCGAGTGCGGCCGCGACCCGCAGCGGGCCGCCCAACTGCTGGGCATCTCGCGGGCGACCCTGTACCGCCGCCTGGCCGCCTACCGCGCCGGCCGGTCCGGTCCGCGCAGAAAGTCGAAGTGAAGGCGGCTCACATCCATGCCGCGCAGGGCCTCCGCCTTCAGGTCCAGCGCGACCTGCCCTCCGCGCACGATGCCCACCCGGTCGGCCGCCTGGGCCGCCCAAAAGACGTCGTCGCTCAGGTAGAGCACGGCGCCGGCTCCGCCGCGGCGGTGGTCCTGCAGCAGCTGCCGGAGGCGCAGCTCGGCGTCCGCCCCCAGGCCGCGCACCACGTCGAGCAGCACCCAGTTCCGGCCGCCGGCGGCCAGGCTCATGGCCAGGAAGAGCATGGTGCGGGTGCCCGGATCGACCTCTCCGGCCCGGCGTGCGAGCACGGCCGGGTCCACCCCGCAGCGCACCAGCTGCGGCCACAGCCGCTCCTCCGGGGTGGCGGACAGGCGCATTTGCAGGGCGAGGAAGTCGCCCAGCACCCAGTCACCCGAGCCGCCGCCCTCCAGCCCCTCGGCGTAGAGGCCGCCCGTGTCCGGGCAGCCGAAAGCGACGGGCCGCCCGTCCATCCGCACGCAGCCGGAGAGCGGCGCCGCGTAACCGCGCAGCGCCTGGTATAGGCGCCGCAGCCAGTCCCGCGACCGGCAGAGCAGGAAGGAGACGCAGCCGTCGGCGACCGACCAGTCCAGCGGCGCCTCGTCCCGGTCCAGGCGGAGGCTGTCGAGCTCGATCATGGGCGGGCGAAGACCAGCCGCCGCAGCTGCCTCCAGCCGAGCACGGACAGCAGCAGGTTCTGCAGCAGCAACATGGCCAGGCCGGCGGGAAAGGTGGCCGGCAGGCGGGAAGAGGAGACGAACACGTTCTCGCGCCCGCGGGTGAACGGCTGCACGGCGCGGTCGCGGGAGAAGTAGCGCTTCTGCACGATCCAGTGCACGAAGCGGTTGCGCAGCTCGAAGATGTGGTTCATGAAGCGCAGGAAGGCGTGGTAGCCGCGCCCCGACATCTCCGCGCACAGGAAGTCGTAGTAGGTGGTGGGGAACAGCAGCGACTGCCTCTCGAAGGCCGAGACGACGGCGGCCACCTCGCGCAGGTAGCGTTTCTCGCGCGACAGGTTCAGCAGGTAGCCGCTGTTCATGAAGTCGACGGCGAAGCGCGCCTTCAGCTTCTGCACCTCGGCGTCCTTCAGCAGCGGGTTCCCCTGGAGCACCCGGCCGAGCTCCCGTTCGAGCGGCAGCAGCGTCTTCAGGTTCTGCAGGTTCAGCTGCTCGGCCGGGGGCAGGCGCATGGAGCGGGCGGTGACCAGCATGCGCCCGAGTTCGGGGACCAGGAAGACGGCCGAGAACCAGGCCACCGCCAGCCAGAGGGAGACCGGCCGGCCGCGCCCGCCGGGGTGGCCGATCAGCAGGCCGAGGAGGAAGAAGAAGTCCAGCAGGGCGAAGAGGTACAGCAGCGAGAGGAGCAGCACCGCGACGTCATTCCAACCCAGCGGCAGCCCCGCCAGCCAGGCGACCAGGCCGCACAGCCCGGCCAGCAGGGCCAGGGCCAGGTTGAGCCAGAACAGGCGAGCCAGCACGGTGGCGCAGAACAGGCGGCCGAGCGGCCGTCGCTGGGCGAGAACGCGCAGGGCGTGCGGGCTGGGGAAGGTGGCGGCGCCGGCCACCATCATCAGCAGCGAGCCGAGCAGCAGCATGGCGCCGGCGAAGTCCCGGAAATACCCGCGCTGGCGGAACAGCTGCCGGCCCTTGTAGGAGCCGTCCACGCGCAGCACCTCGGTCATGTCGATGTTGCTCTGCACGTCGCGCAGCACGACCGTGTTGGCAAAGAAGACGCCGGCGCCTCCCGGCTCGAACAGCACCTTGAAGCCCACGCCGCCATACTGCATGTAGTTGGCGAACTGGCGGACTTTCTCCTCCTCGTACTCCAGCTGCAGGCCGACCTGCTTCAGCTCGGCTCGCCACTCCTGCACGCCGACCACCAGGAAGTAGACGGCGGCGAAGGCGATGCTACCCAGGAGCCACAGCTGGGGGCGGCTGCCGAGCAGCCGGCGCATTTCGAAGCGAAAAAAATGGCGCACGCCCCATCGTAGCAGAGGCGCCCCGAAATGGCAAAACCGGGCCGACGGCCGCTTCAGGCCTGGTAGAAGACCATGGTGGCGTAGTTGGCCAGCAGCAGGGTCTCGTTGTAGAGCCGCAGCACCGGCCACATGCGGTCGTTCTCCGGACGTCGCCCCTGGCCGATCTCGCCGTCCAGGTAGAGCAGCAGCGTCTCGATGGTTCTCAGGTTGTCCACGTGCTGGCGGTACAGGCCGACCACGTCGCCGCGGATCAGGAACGAGGTCACCTTGCCCATGATCTCCCCGTTGAGGCTGTACTGGTCGGCCATGTTGGCGTAGTCGAACCCGCTCAGCGTGCGCCGGCGCTCCCCGGGAACGCCGCCGGCCAGCGTGAGCTGGATCACCCGCTCCATGGCCTCACGCGCCTGCACCAGCTTGCCCATGGCCAGCTGGATGCGGTGCTGGGCGGCGTCGAAGTCCAGCCCGCGCACCTCGGCCAGTTCCACCTCGTTCATGAACAGGTAGGCCTCCGACGTGGACTGCAGCAGCAGCGACGCCGAATCGACCACCTTCAGGCGGATCGCCTCGCTCTCGCCGTCGGGGTTGATCTGCAGCGGCGCGTTATAGAGCCAGAACGCATTCAGGGTCAGCACGAACAGGCCGAACCCGGCAAAGAGGACGATGATGCGGACACCTGTCTTTTTATTCATGGGAACCTCCGTGTACGCGGGCCGGCAGGAACCCCGGCCGGTCCTTTGGGGAATGGAACCCGCGGGTTCCGGATCCATTGTAGCAGATCGGGTTGCCGGCGGGGCAAGCCGGCGCGCCCCAGACCGCGGGCGACGGCCAGGCACCGCCAAGCGTGTGTCAGCGTCCTGGCCGGCGGCATGGCGGGAACTTGCGCCCGCGGTCCGGGTCACGGCATTCGCGGCCGCTGCCGGGCCTCTGCCCGGCGGCGGCCGCAGTCTCTTCGGAAAACCGGTCCTCCTCCTTTAGATGGGGCAATGCTTCCGGCAGCTCCCTTTCAAGCCAAACCGGCATAGGACAATTCTCCTCGAGACTTGCATTGGAAAACCTTATGCAGGGAATGTGCCAAGTGGGCGAAATTTATTTCCCTTCATTATCGGCAATTCGCGCCCCCGGCCGCCTCCCGCCCCGAAGCCATTGTCTCAATTTGAGATCCGGAGTCGGGCGGCGGGCCGTTCGGAAACCTGCCCACGGCCGCCTCGCCCTCCTGTCTCAATTTGAGATGGGGGTTGCCGCCGAAGCGCAGCCCGGGCAGGCTCACGCCGAGGCCAAAATCTCATAATGAGAATTCGCCTAGATCTCGGTGGGACTCGGGCGGCGTCTTTTCCCCCCTGGCTCGCCGGTCTCAGCCGGGATGGCAAACAGGGCGTGGACCTCGGGGAACGGCTCCAGGGCGCGCGGAAAGACGCCGGTCAGGTAGGCGATCAGCACGCCATAGTTGGTCATCGGCACGCCGGCCAGGCGCGGCGCCTCCTGGCGGCGCAGCATCTCCCGGCGGTTGAGCGTGCAGCCTCCGCAGTGGACCACCAGCTTGTAGCCGGCCAGGTCGTCGGGGTAGCAGGCGCCGGGGGCGGTGTCGATCTTCAGCCCTCCCCCCACGTGCTGGTTGAGCCAGCGGGGGATCTTCACCCGGCCGATGTCGTCTTCCAGCGGGTGGTGGCTGCACGACTCGGCGATGAGCACCCGGTCCCCGGGACGCAGGCTGCGCACGGCGAGCACGGAGCGGGCCAGCTCGAGCAGGTCCCCCTTCTGGCGAGCCGACAGGATGGAGAACGACGTGAGCGGGACCCCGGCCGGCACGTCGGCCGCCACCCGGGGAAAGACCTGCGAATCGGTGACCACCAGCGCCGGCTGGACGGTCAGGCGGCGCAGGGCGACCGGCAGCTCGTGCTCCTTGACCAGCATCGCCAGGCCGTCGTTGTCGAGCACGTCGCGCAACGCCTTTACCTGGGGCATGATCAGCCGACCGCGGGGGGCGCCCAGGTCCATCGGCGCGACCAGCAGCACCGGCTCGCCGGGGCGGAACAGGTCCCGCAGGAAGGGCGGCTCCCACTCGCGGGGCGCGGCCTCGACGATCCGCTGACGCAACTCGGCGATCCCCTGGCCGTCGCGGGCCGAAACGCGCACGAACGGGCGCTCGCGCAGCCAGGCCCGGAGCTCGGTTCCGATGCCCAGGTCGACCTTGTTGACCGCCAGGATGACCGGCACCGACCGGGTGCGGAACTTCTCCAGCAGCTCCTCTTCGAAGGCGAATTCACGCGCTCCGGCCTCCACCAGCAGCAGGGCCAGGTCGGTCCGGGCCAGGATCTCGGCGGCGCGGCGCTTCCGCTCGGCGCCGAGCGCGTCGTCGCGGTCGTCGATGCCGGCGGTGTCGATCAGCACCACCGGGCCGAGGGGCGCCAGCTCCATCGACTTGAACACGGGGTCGGTGGTGGTGCCGGGAACGGCGGACACGATGGCCACCGGCTGGCCGCTGAGGGCGTTGATCAGGGACGACTTGCCGGCGTTGCGGCGGCCGAAAAACCCGATGTGCAGGCGGTCGCCGGTGATCGTCCTAGCGCTTGTCATCGTCCAGCAGCGGAACGCCGGGGGCGGCCATCACCTCGGGGGTGAGCAGCTTGCGCAGCGTCTCCTCGGGGAGCAGCCCCTTCTCGCGAAGGAGTTCGACCACGCCGCGGTCGGCGGCGGCGGCTTCCTGGACCAGGGCGGCGGCCGCGTCGTAGCCGATGGCCGGGGCCAGGAGGGTGGCGACCGCCTGGCAGCGGTCGAGATGGCGGGCGATGCGCGCCTCGTCGGCGGCGATGCCGGCCAGGTGCGGCGCCAGCCGCTCCGCCATGCCGGCCAGCAGTTCCAGGCTCTCCAGCAGGGTGTGGCCGACCAGCGGCAGGAACTGCGGCAATTCGAGGTCGCTCTCGGCGGCCGCGGCGGCCAGCAGCGCATCGCCGGCCATCACCTGCAGCGCCACCTGCTCGGCGGCCTCCAGCAGCACGGGGTTCACCTTGCCCGGCATGATCGACGAGCCGGCCTGCAACGGCGGCAGCCTCAGCTCGCCCAGGCCGCAGTGGGGGCCGGAAGAGAGCAGGCGCAGGTCGGCGGCGATCTTCTTGATGGAGACGGCGCCGCTGCGCACCATCCCCGACACTTCCACCAGCGGGTCGAGGTTCTGCGTGGCGTCGACCCGGTTGCGGGCCAGGGCCAGAGGCTCCTCGGTGATGCGGCGCAGTTCTTCGACCACGGAGGCCGCGTAGAGCCGGTCGGCGTTGACGCCTGTACCCACCGCCGTGCCGCCCAGGTTGACCTCTCGCACCCAGTCGAGGGCCTTGTCCAGGCGCCAGCGGAAGCGCTCCAGCGCCTCGGCCCAGGCCCCGAACTCCTGGCCGAGGGCCAGCGGCACGGCGTCCTGCAGCTGGGTGCGCCCCACCTTCAGGATGTGGGCGAACCGGCGCTCCTTCTCCTGCAGCGCCCGCAGCAGCCCCTCCACCGCCTGGTGCAGGCGGCCGAGCCCCTTGCGAACGGCCACCCGCAGCGCGGTGGGCACGACGTCGTTGGTGGACTGCGAGAGGTTGACGTGCTCCAGCGGCGAAACCGTCCCGTACTCCCCGAAGGCCCGGCCCATCCCGCGCAGGGCCAGGTTGGCCAGCAGCTCGTTGGCGGCCATGTTCATCGAGGTGCCGGCCCCGCCCTGCAGCGGGTGCAGGGGCGGCACCCAGGCGGCCACGTCCGCCAGCACCTCGGCGCAGGCTCCCTCCAGGGCGGCGGCGACCGGCTCGTCCAGCAGGCCGGCGCGCCGGTTGGCCCTCGCCGCCGCCCGCTTCACCTGCACGACGGCGGCGAACCAGTCGGCGCGCATGCAACCGGAGGTGAAAGCGAAATTTCTCTCCGCCCGCCGGGTGTGGATCCCGAAGGGGTATTCGTCCGGCAGTTCCACCTCGCCCAGGAAGTCTCGTTCCACTCGCACGGACTCATTATACAGCGATTTTGGGGACGTTCCAAATACCCCCTTGCATTCCACCGCGGGTTGGGGTATAATCGGATTTCCTAGAGTCGTGATGGTCCGTGAAACGAAATCCCCGGTAGTCGGTTCCCACAGCGAACGGAGTTCCCTGACTTCATTTTCCGGTCGGTGTTCCCTCTCCGGCTTGGGCGATGAGAAACGCTGGCGTTTCTTTCAGGTGACTGCTCACAAAATCCAGCTCAGGAAGGAGAACACATGAACATTTACGTTGGTAACCTGGCGTGGGAAGTGCGGGACGAAGATCTGCGCGCGGCATTCGAGACCTATGGCGAAGTGAAGTCCGCCCGGGTCATCTCCGACAACATGACCGGCCGCTCGCGCGGTTTCGGCTTCGTCGAGATGGGCGACCACGCCGCCGGTGAGAAGGCCATCAACGCGCTCAACAACCGGGACCTGAAGGGCCGGGCCATCAAGGTCAACGAAGCCCGCCCGCGCAGCGACGAGGGTCGCGGCAACCGCCGTTTCGACTCCAACAAGCGCTGGTAAGGAACGAACCAATCCCTCCCCCGCGCCGCGAGGCGCGGGGGATCGTTATCCCCCCCAGCCCCCCGGCCGCCCCCCCGGCCGGGGGGTTTTCTTTTTCCCCGGCCGGGAATCAGCGGAACAGCAGGTCGGCCACCCGGGGCAGGCTCCAGAACTCGCGCGGCACGCGCTCCTCGATCTTTTCCGCCAGGGCCGCCGCCTCGGCCAGGCGCGGCCGGACCACCGCCGAGCCGTACCGGGCCCGGGCTCGGTCGTCGCCCTCCTTCAGCTTCTCGTTGTCCTCGTCCAGCTGGGCGAGCAGCTCCATGGCGCGGTGGATGCGCTGCGTGCACTTGGCCAGGAAGGCGTGCTGCGGGGCCAGCAGCTCGGGCTGCGCGGCGGTGAGCTCGGACGGGAAGCCGCGCAGGGCGTCCAGCAGCAGCGCCTGGTTGCGCAGCGCCGCCGGGATCACGCAGGCGCGCAGCATGGCGCGGGCCACCCGCAGTTCCATCTCCACCGTCTTGACGTACATCTCGATCTTGATGTCGGCGCGCGCCGCCACCTCGTCGGCGGCCAGCACCCGGTGGCGGTCGAACAGGGCGACGCTTCCGGGAGCGGCCAGGCGGTCGATGGCCTCGGGCACGCTCTCCGGCACGTAGAGTTTCTGGGCGCGGGCGCGCTGGAGCCAGGCGGCGCTGTAGTTGTCGCCGTTGAAGACGATCGCCTCGTGCTCGCGGTACAGCTCCTGCAGGCGGTCGACCACCTTCTCCTCGGCGGCCATCCCCTCGACGGCGTCGAGCACCACCCGCAACCCCTCGGCGACGACCATGTTGATGACCGCCACCGGGAAGGCCAGCGAGGCCGGCGCGCCGGGCATGCGGAACTCGAACTTGTTGCCGGTGAAGGCCACCGGCGAGGTGCGGTTTCGGTCCGAGAGGTCGTGCAGGATGGCCGGGACGGTCTCGGCGATGCGCATGGTGCGGCCGGAGCGGATGGTGCCGCCCAGGAAGGCGCGCGGGTCGTCGAGGATGGCCTGCACCTCGTCGCCCAGGTACACCGAAATGACCGCCGGCGGCGCTTCGTGCCCGCCCAGGCGCAGCTCGTTGCCGGCCGAGGCCAGGGCGGCGTGCAGCAGGTCGTGGTGGCGCTTGAGCCCGGCGAGGAAACCCGTGAGCGTCGCCAGGAAAACCAGCCGCCAGCCTCGGCGGACGCCGGGGGCGAGCAGGTTGCGGCCGCGGCTGTCCATCAAGGACCAGTTGACGTGCTTGCCGGAACCGTTGAAGAAGGCGAACGGCTTCTCGTGCAGCAGGCAGACCATCCCGTGGCGGCGGGCCAGCCGCGCCAGCAGGTCCATCAGCAGCTGGTTGTGGTCGACGGCCACGTTGGCCTCCTCGTACACCGGCGCCACCTCGAACTGGTTCGGGGCCACCTCGTTGTGGCGAGTCTTCAGGGGAATGCCCAGGGCCGCCGCCTCGGTCTCGATCTCCTGCAGCAGGCGCAGCACGCGCTCGGGAATGGCGCCGAAGTAGTGGTCGCCCATCTGCTGGCCGCGCGGCGGGCGGGCGGCGAAAATGGCCCGGCCGACGGTCTTGAGGTCGGGGCGGCGGCGGTAGTCGGCCTCGTCGACCAGGAAGAACTCCTGCTCCGGGCCGACCATGTTCTTGACCCATCCGGCCGGCTGGCGGAACCGCCGCAGCAGGCGCACGCAGACCTCGTTGAGCGACCCCAGGGACCGCAGCAGCGGGGTCTTCTTGTCCAGCACCTTGCCGTTGTACCCGTAGAACACCGAGGGAATGGTGAGCACGGCGTGGCCGTCCTGGCGCACGACGAACACCGGCGAGCAGGGGTCCCAGGCGGTGTAGCCGCGCGCCTCGAAGGTGGAGCGCATGCCGCCGTGGGGGAACGAGGAGGCGTCCGGCTCGCCCATGGTCAGGTCGTTTCCGCTGAAACGGCGGACCAGGCGGCCGTTGCCCTCGCGGTGCAGGAAGGTGTTCTGCTTGCCGGCGGTGAGCCCGGTCAGCGGCTGGAACCAGTGGGTGAAGTGGGTGGCGCCGAGGCTCTCGGCCCACTCCCGGATGGCCCCGGCCACCCGGTCGGCCACGTCGGCGTCGAGGGGCTGTCGCAGGTCGATGGTGCGGCGCAATCGGCGCATGACCTCCGGCGGAAGTTGCCGGGCCATCTTGTCGAGATCGAACACGTGGGAGGCAAAAGGGGAAGTCATCGGCTCTCCTTCGGTGCGGGGGGAAACTGAGCCATACCACGCCGCCGGAACGATGTCAACGATCCGCAGCGTGCCGGCGGCCGGCGCTCAGGCCGGCCACCAGGCGGCGCGCAGGATCACGCGGGTGGTGTTCTCGACGAAGAGGGAGGCGCCCTCCGCCTGCACGCGGACCGGCTCGCCTCCGCCGTCGACCGTCAGCTCCTCCCCGGCCAGGTTGAGCCGGCGCAGCACCGCGAAGACGGCGGCGCTGCCGGTGGAGGAGGCCAGGGTGCGGCCGGCGCCGCGCTCCCAGAAAAGGACGCGGCAGGAGCCGGGGGAATCCCGGAAGACGAATTCGACGTTACAGCGGTCGGGAAAGAGCCGATCACGCTCCAGCCGCTCCCCCACGGGCAGCAGCGCGGCGGCGTCCGGCTCGCGGTCGAGCAGCACCACGGCGTGCGGATTGCCGACCGAGACGGGGTGGAAGACCAGCGCCCCGCACTCGTAGGCGTCGCGGTCCGCCTCCAGGAACGGGAAGTGGGGGCGCGAGGCGAAGTCGGCGGCGCCGATCTCCACCCGGAGGCGGAAGGCCCGGCCGCGGCGGCTGATTTCGCGCACCCGTCGCGGCCCGACCGCGGTGTGCAGCGTCAACTCCCGGCCGCCCCGGCGGCGCAGGAAATGGACGGCGGCGCATCCCGCCATGCCGTTGCCGGAAAGCTCGGCGCGGCTGCCGTCGCGGTTCCAGATCTCGAAGCCGACCCCGTCGCCGCGCGGGGAGCAAAACACCGCCCCGTCGGCGGCGAACTCCCGGCAAACCCGGCGGGCCAGGGAGGCCGGATCGGGCCCCGGCACCCCGGGGCCCGATTCGGCATGGACGAACTCGTTGCCGGCCGAGCTCGTCTTGTAAACGATCATTCGGGCAGGCGGAACTTGATGAAGCTCTCGTCGCCGTCGCGGTTGACCAGCATGAAGACCGACTCGCCGGGGCTCTTCTGGAAGACGAGCCGGCGGAACTGCTCGACGCTGTCCACCTCCGTGCGGTTGACGGCCAGGATGACGTCGCCCGGGCGCAGGCCGTTCTCGGCGGCGGCGCCGCCGCGTTCCACCCGCTGCACCACCAGGCCGCGCGACGTCTTCAACTCGTACTGCCGGGCCAGGGAGGGGGAGTTCTTGGTCAGGGTCATGCCCAGGTCCATGTGGCGGCCTTCCGGCTCGCTGCGGCCGTGCACCGTGTCGGGGGCCTCGCTCACCCGGACCTTGACCTGGCTCTTCTCCTTGCCGCGGACGTAGTCGATGGCCACGGTGTCGCCGGGGGCCGTGTCGGCGATCTCCAGCATCACGTCGACCGACTCCTTCACCGGCTTGCCGTTGATGGCGGTGATGATGTCGTAGCGCTTCAGCCCCGCCTTGTCCGCCGGCGAGTCGGCCTCCACCTTGAAGACCATGACCCCGCCCTTGGAAAGCTCCAGGTCCTTGGCGTCGACCTCCGACAGGTTCTGGATGGTCACCCCCAGCCAGCCGCGCACCACCCGGCCCTTGCTCTTGAGGTCGGCGACCACCTTCCGGGCCATGTCGGCCGGGATGGCGAAGCCCAGGCCGATGTTGCCGCCGGTCGGCGACAGGATGGAGGAGTTGATGCCCACCGCCTGGCCGCGCATGTTGACCAGCGGGCCGCCGGAGTTGCCGCGGTTGATGGCCGCGTCGGTCTGCAGGAAGTCCTCGTACTGGGCCAGCCGAAGCTGCCGCCCCTTGGCCGAGATGATGCCGGCGGTGACCGTCTGGTTGAGCCCCAGCGGGTTGCCGATGGCCAGCACCCACTCGCCCACTTCCACGGCGGTGGAGTCGCCCAGCTCGATGAAGGGGACGTTCTTGACGTTCACCTTCAGCAGGGCCAAATCGGTCTTGGGGTCGGTGCCCACCACCTTGGCCTGGAACTCTTCGTTCTCGGAGTTGAAGACGCGCACCTTGACGGCCTCGGCCACCACGTGGTTGTTGGTCAGGACATAGCCGTCGGCGGAAATGTAGAACCCGCTGCCCTCGCCCACCTGGCGCTGCGGCTGGCGCGGAATGTTGAAAAACTGCCCGAAAAAGTCGTCGTCCCCGAATGGCGAGCGGGACTCCACGATCACCTCGGAGACCACCCGCAGAACCGCCGGCCGCACCCGCTTGACCACCGGGACGAAATTGACGTTGCCGGCGGGCAGCGGGTTGCTCACCACCTGCGCCTGGGCCACGTCGGGGCTCAGCACCGGCCGCTCTCCGGCCGTCTTGTGCAGGTAGCCGAAGCTCAACGCGAAGAACACGGCCCCGGCGAGGAAACTCAGGCCGGCGACCAATCCAGCTTTTTTCACGCTCATTTCAGCAAACCTCCTGTTCAGGATACTGTATGCAATAGACGCCGTCCGGCGTCAACCGGTTTCACGGCCGGGCCAGGCCGCGGATGAACGACATGATCCCCAGGTAGAGGCCGCCGGCCACGCTCTGTCGGTATTCGGGGGTGGCCAGGCGGCGCGCTTCGTCGGCGCAGCTCAGGAAGGAGATCTCGACCAGGCTGGCCGGCATCTGCGCGCCCACCAGCACGTAGAACGGGGCCTTCTTGACGCCCAGGTCCTCGATCGGGCGGTACTTGCGGCGCAGGTGGCCGACCAGGCTGTCTTGCAGCGCCCGGGTCAGGATGCGCGACTCGGCGATGTTGGTGCCCTTGATGATCTGGTCGAGGATGGAGCGCATCTCGCCGATCGACTTGCTGCTCATGGCGTTTTCCTGCGCCGCCACCTCCATCGCCCGCGGGTCGGTGGTCAGCGACAGGAAGTAGGTCTCCACCCCGCGCGCCGTCGGGCGCCGCGCGGAGTTGGTGTGGATGGAGAGGAACAGGTCGGCGCGGCGCGAGTTGGCGATGGCGGTGCGCTCCTCGAGGGCCACGTAGCTGTCCTGGCGGCGGGTCATGATGATCTCGAGCTCGGCGTGCTCGGCCAGCATGGACTGCAGCCGCCGGGCCACGTCGAGGGTGATCACCTTCTCCTCCAGCCGCAGCCGGCGGTTGACCGTGCCCGGGTCCCGGCCGCCGTGGCCGGCGTCGATGACGATGCGCCGCACGCCCAGGCCCAGCTGGCGGGCCACCGATGGGGGTCCGCCGGGGAGCGGCAGCGGGGGCGGCTCCGCCGCGTCGCCGCCGCTCGCGGGCGGCGCGGCATCTCCCCCGGCAGCCGCCGCGTCACCGCCTCCGGGGCCCGCCGCGGCGACCCGGTTGGCCGGCTCGGCCGCCTCCGGGGTGCGGTAGATGTCGAACACGAGGCGGAAGGGCGAGGTCAGGCAGAAGCGGTTGTAGCGGCCGATGCGGTCGAAATCGAACACCACGCGCACGGTCTTCGGCTGCCACTGGCCCAGGCGGATGTCCTTCAGGTTGCCGCCGGAGACTTGGATGAACCCCTGCTTGCCGGGCGGGAAGGTCGGGCTGATGCGGCAGTTGGGCAGGTCGAAGAAGAGGCGGGCGCGGTCCTTCTCGCGCAGGGTCTTCTCCTGGATGCGCACCGGGCCGCTCAGGTCGAGCACCACCCGGGTGTACTCCGGGTAGGTGTAGGTGCGGATGTTCTCCAGGCGCAGGAGGGCGGCGGCGGGCAGCGATCCGGCGGCCGCCAGCAGCAGGAGTGCGCAAAGGCGACGCTTCACGCCGGTAATGTAGCCGATTTCGGCCCGGATTGCAACCGCGGCCGGGATCGGTTCTGCGCCGCTTCACCGACAGGAAGACCCCTTGGGCGGAAACGCGGGAGATCGGACCGGGGCACGACGGGAGAGGGAGGCGCCCCGGAAGCCGGGGCCCTCAATCCCTTTCCAATCTCTCCCCCCTCAACTGTGACCCTTGAAGATTCAGTACTGGCCCCAGCATACCGGCCGGGCATGGGAGGGACAATCGGGAAAACCCGAAAAACCGGGTTCGAAAAACCTTACAATGACATGGGTTTCCTTCCCCTCAGGTCTCCAGGGTGGTGAGGCCCTCGCGGATGGCGTACTTCGTGAGCTCGGCGATGGAGAAGATGCCCAGTTTCTCCATGATGCGCTGGCGGTGCGTCTCGACGGTCTTGACGCTGACCTTGAGGGTGGCGGCGATCTGCTTGGTGGCGCGCCCCTCGGCGAGCAGCTGCAGGATCTCCCGCTCGCGCAGGGAGAGCGGCGGCTCCGGCTGCTGCTTCATCTGCCGCAGGTAGTCGCGGATGACCGTCCCGGAGATGGCCGTGCAGATGTAGGAGCGGTTGGCGGCCACCGCGCGCACGGCCTGCACGAGCTCGCCGAGGTCGCAATCCTTGAGCAGGTAGGCGGCGGCGCCGGCGTCGAACATGCCGGCGACGTAGCGCTTGTCGGCGTGCATCGACAGGGCGATGACCTTGACCCCCGGCCGGGACTCCAGGATCTGCCGGGTGGCTTCGATGCCGTTCAGCTCCTTCATGGAAACGTCCATGATGATGACGTCGAGGGGAGTCTGCCGGGCCAGCTCGAGCGCCTGGCGGCCGTCCTCGGCCTCGGCCACCACCTCGATGCCGGACTGGCGGTTGAGGAGGTTCTTCAGCCCCTCGCGCATGATCGTGTGATCGTCGGCCACCATGACCCGGATCGCCATTTCGCCTCCTCAGGCCCCCCGGAGCGGGGCCAGCGGGATGTCCACCTCCACCCGCGTGCCGCGCCCGGGCGCGGAATCGATGTGCATCGAACCGCCGCTGTGGCGCAGCCGCTCGCGCATGGAGAACAGCCCGAAGCCCCTGCCTTCCGCCTGCAACCCCGGCAGGGCGGAGAATTCCATCCCCACCCCGTCGTCGGCGACCTCCAGCCGCAGGCGGTCGCCGGCGCGCTGGAGCGAGACGGTCGCGTGGCGGGCCCGGGCGTGCTTGGCGACGTTGACCAGCAGCTCGCGCACGACCTGGAAGGCGAAGACGCGCGTCTCGTCGGGCAGCGGGTCGACGCCGGCGGCTCCCGCCTGGACGGACAGGTTGTGGCGCCCCCGGATCCGCTCGGCCAGCCAGTCCAGCGCCGCCTCCAGCCCCAGCTCGTAGAGCACCGGCGGGGAGAGGTCGAACACCAGCGAGCGCGTCTCCCCGATGCTCTGCTCGAGCAGCTTCAGCGCCTCGTTCCAGCGGCGCGGCACCCGGCCCGGCCACTGGCCGCGGAGCTCGTTCAGCTGCAGCTTGCACAGGGCCAGGTTCTGGGCCACGCCGTCGTGCAGCTCGGTGGCGACGCGCCGCCGCTCGCGCTCCGCCACCAGGGTCAGCTCCGACGACAGGGCGCGCAGCTGCTCCTGGTACTCGAGCAGCCGCTCCTCGCTGCGCTTCCTCTCGGTGATGTCCTTGGTGACCACCAGCGCCCGCCGCTCCACGGTGCGCACGATGTCGGTCAGCAGCCACAGCTCCTTGCCGGTGCTGGCAAAGCGGTAGCGCATCTCGGTGCGGGCGCTGCGCCCTCCGGCCATCACCTCGGCGACGATGTTGCCGATCTCCGGGCGGTCGCGGTATAGCTGCCACAGCTCCACGCCGATGAAGCGGTCGATCTGGCCGTCGGTGATGGCGTAGGCGGCGCGGTTGGCTCGGGTGAGCAGGATGCGGCCGTCGGGCTGCTGCTCCCACATGTAGGCCGGATCGGCGATGGCCTCGAAGGTGGTGCGGAACATCTCCTCGGAGTCGCGCAAGGCCTGGGCGGCGCGGAGGCGCTCGGACACGTCGTTCATGGTGCCGAGCAGGCGGAAGACCCGCCCCTCCTCGTTGCGCAGGTATACCCCGCGGTCCTCGACGTGGATGTAGGTGCCGTCGCGGCAGGCGAAGCGGTAGTTGATGTTGAACTCGGAGCCCTCGGCCGCCACCTTCTCGAGCAGCGGGAAGATGGCCAGCCCGTCGTCGGGGTGCACCAGCTGGTGCCAGCGCAGGTCGTCGATACGGGCCATCTCGGCCGGGCTGTAGCCGGTGAGCGACTCGATGGCCCCGGCCCAGACGTAGCGGCCGGAGGCCACGTCGTAGTCGTAGATGATCTGGCCGGTCTTCTCGGCGGTGATGCGGAAGCGCTCCTCCGAGTCGCGCAGCCGGTGCTCCGCCGCCAGCCGCTCGCCGATGTCGCGGGCGTAGATGATGACGCTGCGCGGCCGGTCGTCCGCCTCGCGGGTCAGGTTGGCGCCCGCCTCCAGGTGGCGGGTGGAGCCGTCCGGGCGGAGCACCTCGTACTCGTCGCTGCCGAAGTCTCCGGACACGAGGTTGGTCGCGAAGCGCGCGCGCGCCTCCGGGGTGTCCCTCTCCATCAGGAAGGAGAAGCAGGCGCGGCCCGTCACCTCGTCGGCGCCGCGCCCGAGCAGCTCCAGCATGCGCTGGTTGGTCCGGAGGATGACGCCCTGCAGGTCGACCATCATGATGCCGTAGGGCGAGGTTTCCACCAGGGTGCGGTAGCCCTCCTCGGAGACGCGCAGCGACGATTCGGCCTGCAGGCGGCTGATGAGCGAGCCCGCCTCCCGGCCGATGGTCTGCAGCAGGCTGCGGTCCTCCTCCGGAAACGGCCTCAGCGTGCGGCTGGCCAGAGTGAGCAGGCCGATGACGCGCCCCCCGGCCAGCAGCGGCAGGGCGGCCATGCTGCGCCAGCCCCAGCGGGCCGCCCGTTCCGGGCTGAGGGCCGGGTACTCCTCGACGAACTGGGGCGTGCCGCCGGCCAGCGTCTCGCCGAAGGTGGAACCGGCGAGGGTGATCCGCTCCACCTCGTCGCGGAAGCCCGGATCCAGGTGGCGCCCGGCGCGCAGCGCCAGGTTCGACTCGTCGTCGCCGGGCAGGTAGATGGCACCGCCGTCGAAGCGCAGGCGCTCGACCGCCACCTCCAGGATGACGTCGAGCAGCATGGCCAGCTCGGGGGCGCGGTTGCCGGAGGCGATCAGCTCGTTGAGGACCTCCAGGTCGCGGTGGCGGCGCAGCGACAACCGCTCCTGGCGCTTTATCTCGGTGATGTCCTCCAGCGTCCCCTCGACGTAGAGGATCCTGCCCGCGGCGTCCCGCACCGCCTTCACGTTCTCGCGCACCAGGATCTCGGCCCCGTCCCGGCGCCGCCAGGAGATCTCCAGCCACTTGATCTCCCCGCCGCCCTCGAGCTGGCGCAGGATCTCCCGGCGCCGCTCCGGGTCGCTGCTGCACTCGTCGTTGAGGTTCAGCCTCGAGAACTCGCTGAAGGAGGAATAGCCCAGCATGCGCATCAGGGCCGGGTTGGCGTCCAGCACCACGCCGTCCGGGTCGGCCCGGTAGATGCCGATGGGAATGTTCAGGAACAGCGACTTGAACCGCTCCTCGCTCTGGGCCAGCGCCTGCTTGATGCGCTTGTACTTTCCGACCTCTACGACCAGCAGCTCTTCGGTGCGTTCTTCTTCCGCCATGTCGCTTCCCGGCCCATGCTACCGCAAGCCGGGAGGCGGGTCAAGTTCGAACCGGGCGGGTGGCGCGGGCTGAACGGGAGCGCGGCCAGGACTCGGTTGCCGGCGTCCGGAACGTTGCGGCCTCATCGCGGAGCCGTTCGAAGCGGCCGGAACGGCCGCCCCGGTCGGCGGCCACCGTCCCGCCCCCCCAGGGCTCAGCCGTCGTGCTCGATGGTGAGACGGTCGGTCCTGGCCTTGAACCGCGACCCATGCAGGCAACGGATTTCGATTTCTATCATGAACGGATCGCAGTCCGAGCGCGGCCAAAAGGTGCTGTAATCGTCGACCGGGAGAAGCCAGCTGAAGGTTCCCTCCGCCGCCGCTGCCTCTTCGGTCAGGGTAAAGAAGGGGGTGTGCCCCGTCCGGTAACATTCGGAGGGAAGATTGGTCGGGGAGACGTCCGTGGCATTCCGGTATACATTTCCCGTGATGGCGGCCTTGGTGATGCGGGGAGGCAGGTGGTGGCCGCGCCAGGTGAGCCGAAGGTGCTGGCCGCGCTTGAACCGCCCCGGCCCGTTCGGGGTCAGGATCGAGATCCAGGGCGTGGCGATGGAGAAGGCGCCGCTCTCCAACGTTTCGCCGGTGTCGCTGTCGACCAGGCGGATGCGGAACCCGCCTCCGTCGGCATAGGACCCGTACACCCCTCCATCGGTCGCGGGGAGGCCGCTGTCCTCACACCGGCTCGTTCCGACCCGCCACCGTTGTTTCTTCGTGGTGCCCGTGCTCCGCAACGTTTCGACGACCGCCTCGCCCTTCAGCAGATCGATTTTCACCCGGTCCCAGTTGGGGAAGGTGCGGTCCCAGTCGATCTCGACATCCCACTCGCGATAGAGGGTCTCCCCGTCGTGGGCGAACCGGAGGATCGGGCTGCCGGCCGGGCGGCGGATGGAGAAGGGGGCGCTCTCCCCCCAGCAGTCGTCGTTGCCCCACCAGATGGAGATGACCCAGTCGTCGGCCTGGTCCAGCCCGGGAACCAGGTCGATGGTCTGGCTGCCGCTGGTGGCGTCGCGGGTGACATTGCCGATCCCGATCCAGCGCCAGCGTTCCCATCCCCGGCGCTTGAGGAAGATGCTCTCCGTGGACTCCGCCGCGCCGGTGGGAAATCCGCAGGGGCAGTCGTAGGCGAAGGTCAGGCGTTCGCCCGGCTTGAACTGGGTGCCGTGGACCAGGATCGAGACTCCCCCATGGTTCCGCGCCCGTCCCCCGGTTCTTTTTGTGAGGGAAAACGGCTTGTCGCTGAGATCGGACGCCCCGGCGGCGGCCTGGATGGCGATAAAGTAGTTGTCCCCGGTCTGGGCCATGTCGCCGTTGGCCAGCCGGCCCGCCTCCCAGCGGTACACGCCCGGGCTGACCGGCAGGTCGCCGCTGATGTCCATCACCTTCACGCTGCCCTTGAACAGGGCCAGGCGCACGACGCCCCGCAGGTCGCGGCTCTCCCATCCGATGGAGCAGTATTCCCCCTGCACCATCTTGCCGCCGGCGGGCTTGACGATCCTGAGTTGCGGGGCGGCCCCGGCGGCCGGAGAGATGGTGAACGGCGCGTCGCTGAAATCAGAGACTCCCTCCTCGCCGCTTCCGGACACGACCCGGATGCGATAGCCGGCCCCCGGCTCCGCGGTGCTTCCGTCCGCCAGCCGGCCCACGGTCCAGGAATAGCGCCCCACGGCGACGTCCAGCCCGCTGGCGATGGCCCCCACCTTGGTGTTCTCCCGGAACAGGAGCAGCCGCACGTTGCCGGTCACCCCGGAACCGGTCCAGGTCGCCGTGCACGACACTCCCAGCTTGAGCGTCTCTCCCCCGTTGGGATAGGTGACCCGCAGGGTCTGACCGCAGAGAGGGACCAGGAGAAGCAGCAGCAGAATCGGAAAAACCGAAACCCGGCGCATGGAACCTCCCCGGCGGCGGATAACCGCGTTCTGGTATGAACATACGACATCCGCCGCAAAAGTCTCAGCCAAAGGACCGGCAAAACCCGCGTTCCGGTCGCGCATGGCGTCCCGGCCGCCCCCGCACGCGCGCACCGCCCCGCACTGCCGCGATTGCTGCCCCGCGCCGGCGGGAGCGATGCCTCGGGCATGCCCGCTGGCCGCGTCGGAATTTTGGCAGTTTTTTCCACCCGGAAGCAAAAAATACCGACGCCGGAAGGCACGTCCGGTTTGAAACGGCCGTGTGACGGCCATGTGCAAATTGGTATCCGGATTGCTTGAATATTTCCGAGGAACGACATGAAGTGCGGAATTTACAGCGCCACGGCAGGGATGGTGACGTCGGTCGAACGGCTGAACGTCATCTCCAACAACATCGCCAACATCAACACCGCCGGCTTCAAGAACGACATCCCCTTCGAGCAGGTGATCCGTTTCCTGGCCGAGGGCCCCTACCCCGGCAAGGAGCAGCCGCTGCTCGCCGGCACCGCCCTGGACATGAGCAACGGCGTCATCAAGACCACCGGCCGGCCCCTGGACCTGGCCTTCGAGGGACCGGGGATGCTGGCGGTGCGCGCCGCCGACGGCGGCACGCTCTTCACCCGCAACGGCGCCCTGGGTCTCAACGAGAAGCGCCGCCTGGTCACCGCCGAGGGCCTGGAGGTGCTGGACAAGAACAACCGCCCGCTGACCGTCTACGGCGAGAGCTTCTACTTCACCCCCGGCGGCGAGCTGTTCATCGACGGCAACTACGCCGCCACGCTCAAGGTCGTGGCCTCCGACCCGGCCTCGCTGGAGAAGGTGGGCAACAACTTCTTCCGCCCCCGGGACGGTGCCGCCGCCCCCGCCCCGCTGGCCAACCCGCAGCTGGTGGTCGGGGCCCTGGAGCAGGCCAACCTCAACATGATGCAGGAGCTGGTGTCGATGATCACCGTGCAGCGCGCCTTCGAGTTCCAGAACCGGGCCGTCGAGACCATCCTCAGCCAGGTGCTGCGGCGCACCGTCAGCGACCTGCCGCGTCCGCTATAAGGAGGGACCATGATCCGCGCCCTGTTCACCGCCGCCTCGGGCATGCAGGCCGAGACGCTCAACATCGACGTCATCTCCAACAACCTGGCCAACGTCAACACCTCGGGCTTCAAGAAGGCCCGGGCCGAGTTCGCCGACCTGCTCTACCAGACGATCCGCGAGCCGGGCGCGCGCTCCACCATCACCACCGAGATCCCCTCCGGCATCCAGGTGGGCCTGGGGGTCAAGCCGGTCTCGGTCAACCGGGTCTTCTCCCAGGGCAACTTCAAGCACACCGGCAACTCCTTCGACCTGGTCATCGAGGGCGACGGCTTCTTCCAGGTGACCAACCCCGACGGCACCATCGTCTACACCCGCTGCGGCTCCTTCTCGCGCGACTCCACCGGGCGCATCGTCACCAATGACGGCTACCCCCTGGAGCCGGCCATCACCATCCCCGTCGACGCCATCTCGGTCACCGTGGGCAACGACGGCACGGTCTCCATCCAGCGGCCCGGCGAGACCACCCCGACCGAGGTCGGGGCCATCCAGCTGGCCAAGTTCGTCAACCCCGCCGGGCTGAAGAGCCTGGGCAAGAACCTGTTCATGAACACCCAGTCGTCGGGAGACCCCATCGTGGGCACCCCGGGGCTGGAGGGCTTCGGCACGCTCAACCAGGGCTACCAGGAAATGGCCAACGTGGACATCGTGGAGGAGCTGGTCAACATGATCATCGCCCAGCGCTCCTACGAGACCAACGCCCGCACCATCCGCGCCACCGACGAGATGCTGCAGCGGGCGATCAACCTCGGCCGCTGATGAAACACCGGCACCTCACCCTGCTGCTGGCCGGCGCCCTGCTGTCGGGGCACGGCGCCGCCCGGGCCGCGGACGGGAAGGCCGCGCTTCAGCTGCGCGAGCGCGCCACCGTCTCCGCCGAGCTGGTGCGCATCGCCGACGTGGCCGAGCTGCCCGCCGGCGCCGACCCGCGCCTGGGCGGCCTGGTCATCGGCGCGGCCCCCGACCCCGGCGCCGCCCAGGTCTATCCGCGCCGCGAGATCTACGAGAAACTGGTCGGCAACGGCTTCACCGCCACCCGGCTGGAGGGCGCCGCGGCGGTGCGCGTGGAGCGCAACGGCCGGTCTCTGGAGACCTCCTTCTTCCAGCCGGCGATCGCCGCCTACGTGGCCCGCCACTCGCGCTGGGGCGACGGGCTGACGGTGACGGTGCTGCCCGGCCGGCCGCTGCCGGTGCCCGGCGGAGACCTGGAGTGGATCGTCCAGCCGGCCAACGGCGGGGACTTCTTCGGCAACGTGCTGTTCCGGGTCGCCGCCCGCTCCGGCGACCGGGAGGTGTTCAACGGCTGGGTGACGGCGCGGCTGAAGATCGAGGCTCCGGTCGCCGTGAGCAACCGCGCCCTGGGCCCGGGCGAGGCCATCGCCGACGCCGACGTGCGCTGGGAGCGGCGCGAGATCACGCCCTTCACGCGCAACGCCGTGCTCGCCCCAGCCGAGCTCGCCGGCCGCCGCGCCGCCCGCCTCATCCGCCCCAACACGGTGCTGACGGCCGAGCTGCTGCAGGGCGACTGGCTGGTGCGCCGCGGCCAGACCGCCACCCTGGCCGTCGATCACCACGGGGTCCGCGCCACCACCACGGTGCGGGTGCTGGCCGACGGCCGCCTCGGCGACCGGGTGCGGGCGCAGAACGAAAGCTCCAGGCAGCTGCTGACGGCGCGGGTGACCGGCAGCGGAGCCCTGGAGGTGGAGGTCCCATGAAACCGACGATCATCTGCCTTTGCCTGGCGGCGCTGGCGTCGCCGCTGCGGCCGCAGGCGGCCGACGACTACGCGGGACAGCGCGCCTCGCTGTGGCGCGGCAACTCGCTGGTCAACTCCCTGTACACCGACCCCAAGGCGCGCGGGGTCAACGACATCGTCATCATCCAGGTGAGCGAGACCAGCACCGCCTCCAACAAGGCCGGCTTGAAGACCAGCAAGAAGAACTCGACCTCCATGGGCATCGACTCCTTTCTCGGCCTGGAGACCGACCTGCAGGGCACGCTGACCGACTCCTTCGACCCCAAGAGCCTGTTCGGGGCGACCACCAACAACAGCAACGAGGGCAGCGGCGAGGCCACCCGATCCAGCTCCCTGTCCACCTACATCGCCGCCCGGGTGGTCGACCGGATGCCCAACGGCAACCTGATCATCGAGGCGCGCAAGGAGGTGATGGTCAACCGGGAGAAGCAGGTCGTGGTGCTGCGCGGCATCGTCCGGCCGCGCGACATTTCCTACGACAACGTGGTGGCCTCCTCCAAGATCGCCGACATGCAGATCAACTTCGCCGGCAAGGGGCCGGTGTCGGAGCAGACGCGGCGCGGATGGTTGAGCTGGATCCTCAACCTGATCTGGCCGTTCTGAGGAGGCGACCATGCGGCCGACCGTCATCCTGTTCCTGGCCGGGCTGCTGGCGGCCCCGCTGCCGGCCGCCGGCGTGCGCCTGAAGGACATCGCCGCCTTCGCCGGGGTGCGCGACAACCAGCTGTTCGGCTACGGCGTGGTGGTCGGGCTGGAGGGCACCGGCGACACCACCCAGAACAAGTTCACCTTCCAGACCGTCGCCAACTACCTGGAGCGCATGGGGCTGACCATCCAGCCCAAGGAGTTCCAGATGCGCAACACGGCCGCGGTGGCCATCACCGCCACCCTGCCGCCCTTCGCCCGGGTGGGCTCGCGCATCGACGTCACCGTCTCCTCGCTGGGATCGGCCAAGAGCATCCAGGGCGGCGTGCTGCTGATCACCCCGCTGCTCGGCCCCGACGGCCAGGTCTACGCGGCCGCCCAGGGCGCGCTGTCCATCGGCGGCTTCAACGCCACCCAGGGCGGCGGCGGGGTCAGCAAGAACCACGCCACCGTCGGCCGCATCATCAACGGGGCCCTGATCGAGAAGGAGGTGGGCTTCGAATTCCAGTCGCAGAGCGCCTTCACCCTGATCATGCAGCAGGACGACTTCACCACCACCGAGCGGGCGGTGGCGGCCATCAACAAGCAGTTCGGCGCCATCGCCGCGGCCCTCGACTCCCGCACCGTGCGCATCGCCATCCCGCCCCCCTACCAGCAGCAGAAGGTGCGCCTGGCCGCGCTGCTGGAGAACCTGACCGTGGACACCGACTCCCGGGCCCGGGTGGTGGTCAACGAGCGCACCGGCACCATCGTCTTCGGCGAGAGCGTTCGCATCGACAAGGTGGCCCTGGCCCACGGCGCCATCACCGTCACCATCCGCCCGGAGACCATCGTCTCGCAGCCGGCGCCGCTGTCGCAGGGCCAGACGGTGGTGCGGCAGCAGCCGGAGGTGGAGGTCCGGGAGAGCGAGGCCAGCCTCTCGGTGGTCGAGCCGGGGGTCTCCATCGCCGACGTGGTCAAGGCCCTGAACCTGCTCGGGGCGACGCCCCGCGACGTGATCGCCATCCTGCAGGCCATCAAGAGCGCCGGCGCCCTGCAGGCCGACCTGGAGGTCCTCTGACATGATCACCGCCAGCGACTTCCCCCCCGCCGGCTCCGGCCGCCTCGAGCTGGCCCGCCGCCAGGCGGCCGACCTCAGCGGCCTCGACCTGGCTTCGCTGGGCGCGGGCACCCGCGAAGAGAAGATCGGCCGCATCGCCGCCCAGTTCGAGGAGATGCTGATCCAGACGCTGATCAAGACCATGGAGGCGGAGGAGAAGCGCGAGGGGAGCGAGACCGGCATCGGCCTGGGCGCCAGCGGCGACCTGCGGCGCATGTTCCTGTCGCAGTACGTGGCCGGCTCCGGCGGCCTCGGCTACGCCGAGCTCATCCGCGCCCAGCTGGCCGAGAAGCTCGGCCCGGATCCGGCGCTTGCCGCTTCGGCCGGCGGCGGTTCGTTCCACCTGACCCCGGCGCGGATCGCCGCCCCGGTCTCCGGCGCGGTGACCTCCGCCTACGGCTGGCGCAGCGACCCGCTGGACGGCGCCCCGCGCTTCCACGCCGGGGTGGACCTGCGCGCCCCGGCCGGATCCCCGGTGCACGCCTTCATGGACGGCACGGTGACCTTCAGCGGCTGGCGGCAGGGATACGGCCACCTGGTGGAGATCGCCCACGACAACGGCCTGGTCACCCGCTACGGGCACAACTCGCAGCCGCTGGTGCAGGCCGGCCAGCGGGTGGCGGCCGGGGCGGTCGTGGCCCGCTCGGGAAGCAGCGGCCGCTCGACCGGGCCGCACCTCCATTTCGAGGTCCGGCGCGAGGGCCAGCCGCTGGACGCGCAATCCATCCTGGCCGCCATCGCGCCTAATGTTCAGGCGAATTCTGCCGATCTATGGGATGTCATGGCGTAGGCCGGAGGCAACGATGAAGATCGGCAACGAAAAAATCGAGAAGCTCGGTGACGAACGGCTCAACGCCAGCGACAGGAAGACCCCGTCACGCCATCAAACCTCCGAGGTTACCTCTTCCGAAGACCGGGTGGAAATCTCCGCCCGGGCCCTGGACCTGCAGAAGATGGCGGAACTGGCGAAAGCCGCCCCCGAGATCCGGACCGGAGAAGTGGACCGGGTGCGCGCCGAGCTCTCCCGCGGCGCCACGCGCGTCTCGGCCGAGGGCATCGCCGAGCAGCTGATGTCGGAGGGGACCATCGACCGGGTGGTCTGAGCCCCCATGAGCGACATCAACCGCATCCGCCGCGGACCGGAAGGACCGCCCTTCCCCATCGTCCGCAAGAGCACCGACCCGCTGCAACCGGAGAGCGGCGAGGTGCTCTTCTCCGAGGAAATGTCGAAGTACGACACGGAGAGCACGTCCACCGTCCAGGGCACCGACAAGACCGAGAACTCGGTCATCCGCGAGGACACCCGCCGCAAGCGCCTGGAGAAGCGAAACGCCGGCCGGCACGGCCGCGAGCCGCAGGGCGAAGGCGCGGGCGAAGCCGCGGAAAGCGGACCGGAAGAGAAGTTGATCGACCTCGAGGTTTGACATGAACGAAGCCTGCCAGGCACTGCGATCCGTTTTCGCCGAGGAAATCGAGTTCTTGCGGCAGATCCGCGACTTCCTGCACCTGCTGCCGCAGCTGCTGGCCGAGCGCCGCGTCCGCGAGCTGGCCTTCTTCAACTTCATGGACGTGAACGAGGTGCGCGGCCGCGACCTGCTGCGGCGCAAGCAGCGGGCGCTGGCGGCGGTCGCCGCCCAGCTGGGCGTCCCCCCCGACCGGGTCACCTTCCACCGGCTGGCCGACATGGGCTACGGCGAGTTCGCCGGCCTCGGCCGCGAGCTCAGCCAGTCGGCCAACGAGCTCTCCTACGCCCTGCTGCGCGCCGCCGTGCACCTGCGCTCCTTCGCCCGCCTCAACCACTCCACCCAGCGCCTGCTCGACTTTTTCCAGCCCCAGGCGTATTCGCGCGGCGGCCATCGCCCGCCGACCGCCGGCCCCGCCCGGGTGATGCAGGAGGGCTGACATGCAGAACCTCTTTTCGGCCATCGAGCTGGGCAAGAACACGCTGCTGGCGCAGCAGCAGATCTTCCAGATGATCGGCCAGAACATCGCCAACGTCAACACCCCGGGCTACTCGCGCCAGGTGGCCATCCTGGAGAACGTGGCCGGCGACCTCACCAGCCCGATCAGCACGGGACGCGGCATGGACATCACCCGCATCTTCGCCGTGCGCTCGCAGTTCGTCGACGCGCAGATCGTCGAGCGCCGCCAGGAGACCCGCAAGCACGAGACCTTGCACGACATCCTCTCCCAGGTGGAGACGCTGTTCGACGAGTCGACCGGCCTCGGGCTGAGCGACGCCCTGACCGACTTCTTCGCCAAGTGGTCCGACGTGGCCGACACCCCCACCAGCGTGGCCACCCGCAACAGCCTGGTCAGCAGCGCCCAACAGCTGGCCTCCGGCATGCAGAACGCCTACCTGCGCCTGTTCGACCAGCGCGAGATCGCCAACGCCCAGGTGGCCGACGCGATCGCCGAGATCAACGGCCTCGCCGCCGAGATCGCCGACCTGAACCGCGAGATCGCCGCCGCCGAGAACCTGGCCACCCCGGCCAACGACCTGATCGACCGGCGCACGCAGCGCATCAAGGAACTCTCCGACCTGGTCGGCATCAACGTCTACTACAACGCCGAGACCCACTCGGCCACCGTGGAGGTGGCCGGCCGGCCGCTCGTCTCCTACGCCACCGTCTACCCCATGGACGTGGTGCGCAACCCGGCCAACGCCAACTTCTACGAGGTGACCATGACCGGCAGCGCGGCCCCGGTCACCGGCGACATCCGCGGCGGCAGGCTGGAAGGGCTGCTGCAGGCCCGCGACACGGAGCTCCCCGATTACCTGCGGCGCCTCGACAACCTCGCCTACTGGCTGAACAGCTCCGTCAACGCCGTGCACAACGGCGGGTACGCCCTCGACGGCGTCACCACCGGCCTGGACTTCTTCGTCGACTTCACCCCGGCCTTCGACGCCGGCCCGGGCACCGTCACCTCCGCCGGCACCACGCTGACGTTCAGCGACGACATCTCCGCCGTCCTGCACGTGGGCGACGTCATCCAGGTCGGCGCCCAGCAGCGGGTGATCGTCGCCGTCACCGACGCGCTGCACGTGGAGACCGACACCGCCTTCGCGCCGCCGGCCGCGGCCGCCGCCTGGCAGGTGCAGAACAACGCCGGCGCGGCGGTGAGCCTGGAGGTCAACCCCAACCTGGTGACCAACCCGGAGCTGATCGCCGCCGCCGACGCGGCCAACGCCGAGGGCAACAACGGCACCGCCCTGGCCATCGCCGCCCTGATGGACAGCCGCAGCGTGGCCGGCCTGTGGACGGGCCACGACTACCTGCACACGATGTTCACCCAGATCGGCAACGACGTTCGCGCCGCCGGCTACGAGCAGGAGGCCAACCAGGCCGCCCTGACCGCCCTGGAGAACAAGCGGGACGAGATCTCCGGGGTCTCGCTCGACGAAGAGGCGGCCACCCTGATGCAGTTCCAGAAGGCGTACCAGGCCATGGCCCAGTTCCTGGGCGTGGTCAACGGCCTGACCGACACGCTGATCCAGCTGGGGAGGGTGTGACATGAGATCCGTGGAAAGCGTCTGGTACCGCAACTTCATCTACAACCTGGGGCTGACCAAGGAGCGCTACGACAGCGCCATCACCCGCTCCACCTCGGGCAAGCAGCTGAACCGGCTGTCGGACAACCCCTCCGACATGGCCTACGTGCTCGACCTGCGCAGCCGCATCGGCCAGATCGACCAGTTCGCCAAGAACATCCAGACCGGGCAGTCCGCGCTGGCGGCGGCCGAGACCGCCGTCAACTCGTCCCTGGCGCTGGTCTACCGGGCCGTCACCCTGGCCGAGCAGGGGGCCTCGGAGACCAACGTCGGCCAGAGCCGCGATGTCATCGCCGACGAGATCGAGGCGCTGCGCCAGTCGCTGCTGAACTACGCCAACACCCAGCAGAACGGCCGCTACCTGTTCGCCGGCTCGCGCACCACCACCCTGCCCTTCACCGAGGCCGGCGGCGTGGTGGCCTACAACGGCAACGACGAGCGCATCAGCGTGCAGGCGGACTTCTCGGTGCAGGTGGAGACCAACCTCCCCGGCAGCGAGGTGTTCAGCGGCCCGGTGGACGTATTCCAGCGCCTGGCCGACCTGCGCGACGCCCTGCAGGCCGACGACACCGACGCCATCACCGCCTCCATCTCCTCCATGAACGAGGTCGTCACCCAGTTCAACGACGCCCTGGGCCAGATCGGCAACCGCCGCACCCAGCTCAGCCAGACCCAGGGCCTGCTCACCGGGTTCCGCACCTCGCTGCAGTCCAAGATGTCGAGCCTGGAGGACGCCGACATGGCCCGGGCCATCACCGACCTGAGCCGCGAACAGGTGGCCTTGTCGGCCATGCTGCAGGCCGGCGCCGCCATCAACCAGCAGTCCCTGATGGACTACCTCGGCTGAGGCGCTCCGTTTACATCCGGTTGCGCGGCGGCTATAATGGACCGGACGGCCGGCCCGGTTCGGCCAGGCGGAGGACGACGCGCATGCGCCTGCAAACCAGACTGTTTGGCGAGATCGAGTACACCGACGACAGCGTCATCACCCTTCCCGAGGGGCTGATCGGCATCGCCGACCGCAAACGGTTCCTGCTCGTCGAGAAGGAAGACTTCAAGCCCTTCGCCTACCTGCAGGGAATCGACGACCCCGGGCTGACCCTGGTGGTGGTCAACCCGCTGATGGTCGAAGCCGGGTATCAGTACTGCATCCACGATGACGACCTGCGCGAGGTCGGGGTCTCCCGCCCCGACGACTTCCTGCTGCTGGCGGTGGTGGTCTTCGCGCCGCGGCTGGAGGACGTGACGGTCAACCTCAAGGCGCCGCTGCTGATCAACGTGCGCACCAAGCGGGGCAAGCAGGTGATCCTGCTCAACGACGACTACTCGGTCTCCGAGCCCCTGCTCAAGCCCTCCACCCTGCACGCCCGGCCGGCGCCCGCCCGAGAGCCCTGACCATGCTGGTGCTGACCCGCAAGACCGACGAGAGCATCGTGATCGGCAACGACATCGAGATCAAGGTGCTCAAGGTCGGCCGCAACTTCGTCGAGATCGGCATCGCCGCCCCCCGCCAACTCTCCATCTTCCGCGCCGAAGTCTACCGGGAGATCCAGCGCAAGAACCTGGAGGCGGCCAAGTCGCTGGAGGGCAGCGACATCCGCAGGCTGCAGGAGCTTCTCAAGAAGCGCACCGCCGGCCAGTAGCGTCTCCGTTGCCGTTGGCCCCCCCGTCGGCTGTCCTGGGATTCGTTTGGCGGAGGAGAGATGAGATTCGCGAGACAAGCGCTTCTGTTGCTCCCGGTTGCGGGCCTCGCCGCCTGGATCGGCTACCGCCTGCGGCAACCGGCCCCCGCCCGCTGGCAGGACTGCGACGTTCTCCTGATCGTCTCCGACGCCCTGCGCCGCGACGCGCTGGGCTGCTACGGAGGCCGCGCCCGGACGCCCCGCATCGACTCCCTGGCCCGGCGCGGCGCCCTCTTCGAGAACGCCTACACCACCTCGCCGGCCACCGTCCCCTCCTCCACCGCCCTGCTGACCGGGGCGCCCGCCTCCGCCTGGTACCTGCCCGACCTGGGCGCGAACCGCAAGCGCGGCTTCTACTGGGTGAACGGCGGCGAGCCCCTCCTGTCCGGGAAACTGGAAGAAGCCGGCTACGCCGGGTTGATGGACCTGGAAAACCCGCTGGCCGCCTCCGCCGACGCCACCCGCGGATTGCAACCGGTTGCCCCCGCCCCCGGCCGGCCCCGCGACGCCGCCCTGGCCGACGCCCTGGGACGGCTCGCCCCGGGCCGCCCCTTCTTCGCCCTGAAGTGGTTCATGGACCCCCACATGCCCTACGACCCCCCCGCCAGCTACCTGGCGCGGCTGGAGGTCGACCCCGCCTCGCTCTCCTTCCCGCCGACCAAGTACCTGAAGCGCGACATCGCCCGCATCGAGGCCGGGTTCCGCCACGCCGGCAAGAGGATGAGCGAGGCCGACGACGCGTACCTGCGCGACCTCTACCGCCTGGAGGTGGAATCGGTCGACGAGCGCGTCGGCCGGCTCCTCGACGCCCTGCGCCGGCGCGGCACCTATGACCGCACCATCGTGGTCTTCACCGCCGACCACGGGGAATCGTTCAGCCCGCCCCTGCGGTTCCGCCACGGCTTCCTGTTCCGCGACTGCCTGGTGCGCGTCCCGCTCCTCGTCTCCGGCCCGGGCATCCCCCCCGGCCGGCGGCGGGCCACCGCCATCCTGCAGGACCTCGCCCCCACCCTGGGCGAGATGATCGGCATCGGCCTCCCGGCCCGGGGCGGCCGCAGCCTGGTCTCCGTCCTTCTGGGCCGGGACGAGCGCGAAGGGCGCCCGGTCTTCTTCGACGCCGCCGTGAACCGCATCGAGCCGGGGCAGGAGCGCTACGCCCTGCTCGACGGGGGCTGGAAGCTGGTGGTGATCGAGCAGGGTCGGCGGGTCAACCTGCGCCTCCACCACCCCGGCCGCGACCCGGCGGAGAAGGCCGACTACTCCGAGCAGGAGCCCGACCGGGTACGGCGCATGCTGGCCGCCTGCCACGCCCATCGCCGCGCCATCCGCGGCCGGGCGGCCCGCAACGCCCTTCGGGTGGGAGACGGCAAGGGACTGGGCGCGCAGCGCGAATCGCTCCTGCGCAACCTGAAGACCCTGGGCTACCTCTGACCCTCCCGCCCCGGGTTGCGCCGGGGGCCAAAATATGGTATAAACTGTCTCAACCTTCGGTGGGGCTGTAGCGCAGTTGGGAGCGCGTCTGAATGGCATTCAGAAGGTCGGGAGTTCGATCCTCCTCAGCTCCACTTTTTCTTCCCTTCCGCGCCGTGAGTTTTCATATCGGGACCGTTCCTGACCAAACGTGAATCCTGCCGTCCCGGGCTTGTCCGTGCGTGCGGGTCAGGTCGCTTTAGATTCCCCCTTTTTTTCGGGGAAGAGGAGCGAGAAGAGGAGGGCCATCCCCAGGGCGAAGACGAAGCTGGTGAGTCGTTCCGACACCTGGGTGGGCTTTTCGAAGAACTCCTTCCAGACGATGGTGCCGATCGTCCCCGAGAGCAAAGAGGCGATCACCCCCGCCCGGGAGACCCGCTTCCAGAAGAGGATCAGGAGGAGGGCCGGGCCGAACGAGGAGCCGATGCCCGACCAGGCGTAGGAGACCATCCGGAAGATGGAGTCGCCCGGGTCCAGGGCCAGGAAGAAGGCCAGCAGGCCGACCAGGAGGGTGACGATCCGGTTGAACCAGAGCGCCTTCGCCGGGGACATCTTCCTGCGCGCGAAGTTGCCGTGAATGTCCTCGGTGATGGCCGAGGAGCAGAGGATGATCTCGGCCGAGGCGGTGGACATCATGGCCGAGACCGCCCCCGAGAGCAGGAAGCCGGCGACCATGGCGGGCATGAAGGCGTTGACCAGGACCGGAAAGATCAGCTCGAAGCCCTTGTCGCCCCCCAGCCGGGCCACGGCCCCGGGGCCGATCATCCCCTCCCGCACGAACACCATGCCGAGGAATCCGATCAGGAGCGCGCCCGCATAGGCCAGGAGGGTCCACCCCCCCGCCACCCACTTCGCCTTGCGGTAGTCGCCCTCGCTGCGGATCAGCATCATCCGGGTCAGGAGCTGGGGCTGCCCGGTGTAGCCCAGGGCCCAGCTCATGCCGCTCAGGATGAGCAGCAGGGCGCCCACACCGGTCTTCCCTCCGGTGAGCGAGAGGTATTCCGCCCCCGCCCGGTGCAGGGCGGCGGCGATGCCCACGTGGTTGGCCGAGATGACGGCGAGGAGAATGAGGGGCATGAGAATGAGGGAGGCGATCATGAGCACCGCCTGCAGCACGTCGGTGGCCACCACGGTGATGAAGCCGCCGAGCATGCAGTAGACCACCACGATCAGCGAGCCGATGACGATGCCCCAGGCCGGATCGATGCCGAAGGTGTCGAAGAGGACCTTGCCGCCCCCGGAGAACTGGGCCGTGATGTAGAACAGCAGGAAGAAAACGATGATGAGCGAGGAGATCAGGCCGATGGCCCGCTCCGCCCCGGGGAACTTCCTCGACATCAGGCCGGTCAGGGTGAGCGCCCCGGTGGCCTCGCCCTCCCGCCGCAGCCGGTTCCCCATCACGAACCAGATGAAGAGGATGCCCGCCACGCACCCCAGGGCGAACCAGACCGCCCGGATGCCGATCAGGTAGGCCTCTCCGGTGAGGCCCAGGATGAGCCAGGCCGACTCGCCGGTGGCCCGCTCGGAGAGGGCCAGCGCGACGCCGCCGATCTTCTTCCCGCCGGCGATGAAGTCGGACGGACTCTTCGACATGCGGGCGGTATAGGCGGTGATGGCCAGCAGGAGCGCCAGGTAGAACACGAACACGATGACCATGTCTGTTGTCTCCTCGTTACTGTCGACCCATATTCCGACGGTCTCCCCTATGACCGGGAGGCGGAACCGGTGCGCCCCGTCTGCCGGCCGGCACGGAATTTCATGATGCGACCTTCCCGTTCTGCCTGACCCGGTGCCCTCTCAGGGCGTAGTACAGCACGAAGAGGAAGAGGGGAATCGGGACCAGGAACCCCCGTGACATGCCCTGCACGTCCGCGACGTAGCCCATGAGGGGCGGAAAGAGGGCGCCGCCCACGATGGCCATGACGATGAAGGAGGAGGCCCGCTTGGTCTGCGGGCCCAGGTCCTTGATGCCCAGGGCGAAGAGGGTGGGGAACATGATGGACATGAAGAAGAACACGGCGTAGAGGGAGAGGAGCGAGACCCAGCCGAGGCGGGCGGAGGTGACCGCCAGCAGCAGGCAGCAGAGGCCGGAGTAGAGGGCCAATAGCCGGGCGGGCCGCACCAGGCCCATGAGCCAGGAGCCGGACAGGCGCCCGGCCATGAACAGGGCGAAGCCGATGGAGAGGAAGTAGGGGCCGTGGACCACGTCGAAGCGCGGCACCTGGCCTTCGTCGGTCACGAAGTTGATGAGGTAGCTGAACACGCCGGTCTGGGCGGCCACGTAGCAGAACTGCGCGGCCACGCCCAGCACGAAGTGGGGCTGGCGGCGGAGCGGGGTGAAGAAGGAGGGCTTCTCCTCCACGCCGGCGACGTGCCCCCCGTGGGCGATCTCCGCGTCCTCCTCCGAGATCTCGGGAAGGGGCAGCCGCAGGAAGACCAGGGCCACCGCGGCCACCACCAGGCCGATGACGGCCAGGGGCAGGATCAGGGAGGCCATCTTGCCGCCGGCTGCGTGGCCCTGCTGGCCGTAGATGCTCAGGGCGATGAGCGGGCCCAGCACCCAGGCCAGGCCGTTGAAGGACTGCGAGAAGTTGATGCGCCGTTCGGCGGTCTCGCGGGGGCCCAGCTTGGTGGTGTAGGGGTTGGCGGCGGTCTCCAGGGTGGCCAGGCCGCAGCCGAGGGTGAAGAGGCAGGCGAGGAACAGCCAGAAGGACTCGAGCGGGGCGGTGCCGGCGATGAGGAAGGCGCCGGCGGCGAAGAGCGAGAGGCCGAAGACGATGCCCCGGCGGTAGCCGAAGCGCCGCAGGAAGAGGCCGGCGGGCAGGGCCATGGTGAAATAGGCGCCGTAGAGCGAGAACTGGATGAAGCTGGACTGCCACTTCTTCAGCTGCAGGATCTGCTGGAAGTGCTTGTCCAGGGTGTCCACCATGCCGTGGGCGATGCCCCAGAGGAAGAAGAGCGAGGTGATCATGACGAAGGGCAGGAGGAACTCCCGGCTGGTCAGTTTCGGCTTGGGCATGGCGATCTCCTTCCGGCGGATGCGGGAGCGCGCGGGGAAACGGGGGGGGCCGGCCGGGGGCTACGCTCCATCCCGCCTCCGGATCCGGATCTGCATGGCGTTGGCGACGGGCTCGCCGGAGACCAGGATGAGGTAGCCGCCGCCGCCCGCCCCCGACAGCTTCCAGCCCAACGCCTTCTCCCGGTAGGTGTCGATGACGGCGCGGATGCCCTCGTCGGCCATGTTGGGGAACATGGCCACCTGGGCCTCGAAGGAGCGCTGGAAGGCGCGGCCGAAGGCCTCCAGGTCCATGGCCAGCAGCGCCCGCCAGCAGTCGTCGGCCGCGTCGGCGAGCGCCTGGGCCCCCTTCCGGGTGACCCGCCGGTTGCCGATCACGCTGTACTCGCCCGCCCGCGGGCCGAGGGTCACCAGGTAGAGGTGGCGCTCGATCCACGACAGCACGGCCTCGTCCTGCACCCCGGTGATGCGCGACGGCCAGTAGCCGCCGTCGTAGTCCAGGCGGTTGAGGCCGGGGCAGACGATCCCCAGGGCGTCCTGGGAGCCGGCCACCTCCGCCGTGCCGGGCGGGTTCTCGAAGCTGAAGAGCACCTTGGCCAGCCCTGGGGGGTCGCCGTGGGGGATGGCGGCGCCCCACAGTTCGATGGCCTTGTTGCGGGTGCTGGAGGCCATGCCCGAACGGTGGTTGAACTCCACCGTGGGCTCGATGGAGATGGTGACGACGGCGCCCGGGTGGTGCCGGGAGACGAACGGCTGGTCCAGCCAGCCGCCGGCCAGGTCGATGCGGAAGGGGATGGTGCTGGTCCGGCGCAGGGCGGTGGTGGAGCGGCCGGGCAGATCGCCGTGGGGGACGCGCTTCAGCACCCGGTACCCGATGCCCAGCTCCCGGCACAAGGCCTCCTTGGCGGGGGTGTGGCCGTCGTCGTTGACCACGAAGAGATCGGGCTTCAGGTCACGCAGGTCCGGCTCGAAGTCGAGCAACCCGGAGCCGCGGTTGATCGTGCACTCCCTGACGCAGGCCAGCGACCCGATCATGTACTTGCGCTCGTCCTGGGGGTTGACCGTGTAGCGGCCCTTCAGGTCGCGGATGGTGGCGTCCGAGCCCAGGCCGACGTGCAGGTCGCCGAAGGCGGCCGCCTCGCGGAAGAAGGCCACGTGGCCGCTGTGGAGCAGGTCGAAGCAGCCGGAGACGAAGACCGTGCGCGCCGGCGACGGGGCGCCGGTGTGGAAGACCTCCCGCATCTCCCGGGGCCGGGCGCTCAACCCCAGGGCGCGGGCCGCCTCGGCGACCTGCTGCGGCACGTCGGCAGAAGCCTCGACCTCGAGGTAGACATGGAGGTGGCCGTTGCCCTCGAAGAGAGACAAAACGCCGCCCGCCGCCGGCGGCCCAAACCGCTCCAGCGCCCCGTAGTCCGGCGTCTCCCCGGCGAGGGCCACGCGCCAGGCGTGCCGCCGCCGCTCGCGGCGTTCTCCCGGCCACTCGGCATGGAATCTCAGGTCGATCCCCTGCCACCACTCGCCCGGCCTGCGCCCGGCCAACGGCTCCTGCATCGGGTCGGTCAGTCTCCACCAGTCCCGGGTCGCCGCGTCGGCGGCCATGGCCGCCATGTCGGCCGCGTAGTCCGCGCCCGCGTAGACCATGTGGCTGAACAGGGTGTGGTCGGCCAGGAAGATGGCGTAGTCCGTGATGTGCGAGCGGCGGATGCGCTCCAGCACTTCCGGGAAGACGTGGCGGTGAAGGGCGACGTATCTCTCTTCGTATTCCTCTTTCAGGCCGATGACGCTTCCCAGGCGGACGGGGGGCTTGGTGCTCATCGCGCCCCGATCGCTTCGCGGCCGGGGGCGACGGCCATCCGCTGGCTGGCCCGGTTCTTCATGACGATGATTATAGGGAATTTCCTTTCCCGCGGCAATCCCGCGCGCGGGCGGGCGCGCCGCGGCCCCCGCCTACTTCTTGCGGGTGGTGGCGATCAGGAAGGGTTGAAACTCCCGGCTCCCCTTGGCCGCCTGCAGGCACTCCGCCTCCAGGTCGATCATCCTGTCGATGGCCTTCTGGATCAGGGTTTCCTTGTCGCTGGCCTGCATGGCCTCCTCGATGGACATCTCCAGGAGGCTCTCGAGGCCGGCCTTCTCCTTGACTCCCGCGGTCATCTCCTTCAGCGTCTCGTCCCGGTCGATGGGCAAGCCGGCGAAGTAGACGCCGCGCGGCCGGCCCTTCTCGCGGGGCGTCTCGTGGTAGCGGAAGATGCCCACCTGGTCGGGCTTGACGTAGACGCGGAAGCGCGCCGTGGGGGTGAGGATGCTTCGCTCCAGGTTCCGGTCGTCGGGGCTCAGGAACAACCTCCTGACGAAGCGGCCGTTCTCGATCTCCACCTTGCCCAGGCTGGCCCGCACCAGGGGAATGCGGTTCTGGAACGAGACCATCTCGTCCACGAAGTAGACGAGGGCCTCAACCTTCCCGGTCCGGGCGATGTCCACGGTCACCTTCGGATCCTGGGGGGGCGGGAAGAGAAACAGGAAAACCGCCATCCATGGTCCAATCATCGGCTGCCTCCTCGCCGGCTTCTCCGAATCGCCTGCGCGTTTTCCGGACCGTATCATTGCCCATCGCCGGGGAGAAATCAAGGCCCTCCGGCCGGGGCGCCCCGGGCGGCCGCCCTCACTTCTTCTTGCGCCTCCCCAGGATGCCGCCGGAGAGGAAAAGCCCGGCGCCGAGCACGAAGCCGAAGTTGTACCAGCTTCCGTTGTTGTGCACCTCGTAGAGGTTCACCTTGGCGCTGAAGAGGGAGACGATGAAGGTGATGGGGGAGATCAGCCCGTGCCAGAGGCCCAGCCAGAAGCCGGCCACCGGAGTGGCCGACTCGCGGGGATTCTTGAGGGGGTTGGCGCCGGGGGCGCAGGAGACGGCAAAGAGGAACAGGGCCAGGACCAGGGTCGGGACCAGGAGTTTTTTCATTCGCGCCTCCTTTCGGCAACCGTTTCCGTGTTCTCCGCGGGAATTATACACTTTCGCGGGACCGAACTCACCCCCGTTTCACTCCCTATGGTACAATCCAACCGGAAGACCGATGATCCCGTCCAAGGATGCCCGGAACAAGGAGGCTTCATGAAACCCGGATTCCCGCTCATGGTCGTTGGCATGGCGCTGCTCGCCGCCCTGGCTCTCGGCCCGGCCTGCCAGGAGAAGACTTCCCAGCCGGCCCCGGCCTCCGCCACAGAGACCGCCGGTCCACCCGCCTCGCCCGCCCAGGCGCCCGGCGGTGGAAACGGCGGCTGGCTGGAGGGCATTCCCCCGGTGGTCCCGGTCTTCGCCTACGGCGCCATGAGTTCCGAATCCTACAAGGCGCCGGTGGGAAAGAACCCGACCTTCCTTCTCTACTACGAGGGGGTGACCCTGGAGCAGGCCCGGGAGTATTCCGGCAAACTGAAGGCCGCCGGGTTCGAGGTGACCGAGGACACCAGCGTCCGCCCCGGCGACTTTTCCGCCTTCGGCCACCTGCCCCAGGGCGAGGGGCGCATCGGTTTCAACATCGGCTTCCAGGCCAGCGGCCACGTGGATCTCACCATCACCCTCATCGAGAAATACGAATAACCCGGAGCGGGGCGCTCCCCGGCCCTGAACCGGTGACAGCCGGACCCGCCCGGGGCTACTTCCCCCGCAGGGTGAGAATGAACCATCCCGCCAGGGCGGAGCCGAGCAGCCCGACGCCGGCCAGGATGACCCGGTTCTTCATCGGGGGGGATGGCTGGTTCGATCGGGCGATCCGGACCTCGGCATGCGGAACCGCCCCCCGGTTCTCATAGCCGCTCGAAGTGGAGGTTGCCGGTGGCCCGCTCGTTGTTTCCGCGGTCGGGATCGTTGAACTCCCGCTCGCGGTCCAGCACGAAACGGACCCGGTGGGGCGCCTCGGCCCTGACGTAATCCTTGTGCACCATGAACTCGATGGAGATGTCCTGGGATGTGTTTTCCAGGCGGCGGATCGGTCCGACCCTCAGGGTGCCGTGGTGAGGCCAGCTCACCGTCCCGGAGCATTCCACCCACTCGCCGTCGTAATTCTGCCTCTCGACGATCCAGAAGCATCTGGCCGTCACCTCCGCCTCCGGGTCGGTGCGATCCTCCAGGGCCGGGCTGTTGTTGCGGAAGCTCAGGGTCGTGCGGACGCGGTACTTCCGACGGAAGACGTCGATCTCGAGCCGCTGTTCCACGGTCACCCCGCGGTTGATGGGCCCGAGGTACAGGTCGTTCTCCTGCCTCCTCCCGGCGACCAGCTGGAACACGGAGCTCTCGCCATGCATCCCGGAGCTTCTCCCCACCCGGATGCGGTAGTCGCCCGGCTCGCTGAAGAGGGAGGGATTGATGGTGCACGGGTAGGTGTTGCTCCCGTGGCGGTTCCGGGTCTCGTGGGCGATCGTGGTCTCCCGCCCGTCCGACTGGCGCACCGCGACGATGGGCACGGTGACGGGGATGCTCACACCTTCGGCGGGCGAGGTCCACTCGATGGTGGCCGGCCCGCCGATGGCCAGGTCGTCCCCGCGGGCGGGGCGCACGACCAGGATGGTGGGCGGCGGCGTCGGCCGCGCCCCCCCGCTGACCCGCGATTGGGCCCGCAGCGCGGCGATGGTGAAGGGCGCGTCGCTGAAATCGGAGGTCCCCTCCTCCCCCGCCCCGGCCACGATGCGCACCCGGTAGTCTCCCCCCTCCGGCGCCTTCGTGCCGTCCGCCAGCCGCCCCACCGTCCAGGAATACTGGCCCGCGGTGACCTCCAGCCCGGTGGCGATGGCCCCGAGCTTGGCGTCCCCCCGGAACAGCACCAGGCGCACGTTGCCCGTCACCCCCGAGCTCGTCCAGCGGACGGTGCAGGGGTTGTCCAGGTAGAGCGTCCCCCCCGTGTTGGGAGCGGTGATGGTGAGGGTCTGGCCGCAGAGGGCCAGGGAAAATGCAACGATTCCCAAGATCATCAGAACAGTGCGGGGCATGCGCTCCTCCTACGATCAAATCCCACAGACAAAACATGTGAGTTCCCGCTCCCCCATCTCATCCCGGGCGAGGAATCCGGCTCATCAAACCCAGAATTCCCGCCGGGCAGGCGGTCCGGAACTGCGCGATGCGAGACCTGCTGCCCGGTTTCACTGCGGAAACACGGTCCAAGCCTCGGAATGGAACGCATTGTTCCGGCGGCGGGGATCGTTCAATTCGTGCTCAGGATCGAGTTCGAAATAAACCCTGAATTGGCGCTTATCGTGGTCTGGACTCGCGTTTCGATGGGCGACACGGATGACGAAATCCAACTGAATGGGGTGCTCGGTCGTTTCTTCTGAGCGGACGGGACCCAGGGTGAGATCTCCCCAGAAATCCACTCCGTTCTCAATATTCTGCCAGTCGGCAACCACGGCGTCATTATCAAACCAGCGCGCTTGCAGGCGATACCGGCACTTCACCTTCCCGATCTCGGGCATCGGGGCTCCCGAAGGGAGTCGGCTAAAGTTCTTGGTGCGCAGGATGAGACGTACTCGATATCGGTCCTTATCTACCCCCGGGTTCGTTCCATACACTTCCTCTGCCTGGAAGCTACCGCCGACTACCCCAAGCGCCAGGTCGTTTTCAGGTCTTCGCGAATCGGGGTCGTCTTTGTTCGCCAGCCGGAAAGTGTCGCTCCAGGCGGAAAGGCCACTTTTTGTGATTACTGCCATGCGGTAATCACCCGGAAATTCTTTGAAAGTCCCCCTGTCCACGAACCAATCGAAGGAGTTGGCGCCCGGGTGATTCGGACAATCACTCGCCACACGGAACTTGCGCCCGTCGGCCTGGCGAACGGCAACCAGTTCGGCGGTGGCGCCGATGGGCTTGCCGCTTTGCGCTTCGGTTGCGTTCCACTCAACGGGCACATTGGCCCAGCCGATGATCAGCACATCGTTGCGCCGCGGCCGGGTGACGACGAGCTGCACGGAAAAAGAATTGTTCTCGTCCTCGTTATAAAGGCGGAAGACGGCGCTGTCGGCCTGCAAGCCAGAGCGGCCCACCACCCGGATACGGTAATCTCCCGCATAGTCGTGGAAGACCGGCGGTTGGATGAACCAGCGATAGGAGTTGGCGCGGGGGCGGTTGTCGCACGACTCCCGGATGACGATCTCGTGGTTGTCGGATTGGCGGACGGCAACCAACCGTACGGTATCGCCCATCGATATCCACTCGGCGCCTCGCGGAGAGGTCCACTCGATGGTCGCGGTGGTGCCGATCGCCAGGGTTTCCCCATTCGACGGCCGGGAGACGAGTATGCCGTTGGAGAGCAGCGCGGGAACCACGATGGAGACGTGGGAGGCGATGGTGAATGGCGTGTTGCCGTCCTCTACACCCGGGTCCGCCTGCGAAGCAATCCGGATCTGGTAGGGCTTGTTTTCTTCCAGGTAAGCCCGGTTCGTCAACTGCCCCACCGTCCAGGAAAATTTCTTCTGGCCGACGGGCACGCCGGATGCGATGTCGCCGATATGGCGCCTCCCTGCGAAGACTGCCAGTCGCACGGAACCCTCCACCCCGGAACTGGTCCAGCGGATGCTGCATGCCGCATGTCGCACCAGGGACTTGCCATCGTCGGGAGTGGAAATGAGGAGAAACTTCGGCCGCTCGCCTCTGACCTGCCCGCCGGCTCGCAGTATGGCGATGGAGAAGGGGACGTCGCTGAAGTCGGAAACCCGGTCTTCATCCTGCGACACAATTCGGATCCGGTAGCCATTTCCGGCCGGGACCTCCTTCACGTTGACCAGGCGTCCGACCGTCCAGGACCACGAACCCTGCGAAGCGGGCACCCCGGAAACGATGGTGTCCACCTTGCCTTCTCCCCGGTACAGCAACAGCCGCACGTTGCCCGTCACGCCGGAGTTCGTCCAGCGGATGGTGCAGGGGTTGCCCAACTGGAGCGTCTCCCCCGTGTTGGGCGCGGTGATCGTGAGGTTCTTCTGGCCGCAGAGGGCCAGGGAAAATGCAACGATTCCCAAGATCATCAGAACAGTGCGGGGCATGCGTTCCTCCTCGGCTACTCTCTCTGGCGGATAAATAGCCGTTTGCTCTCGTGTATCTCACCGCTGGGTGCGCACGGGGCGGGCCTGGATTCCAGCGTATGGAAATTTCCGTGCCTGTCGCTCAATTCGAAATGTCGTGATGCAAGGCCCGATCCCGGATTATGGTTCCGGGGGGTTGAACGGAGCGCTGCCCTTCAGCTCCTCCAGTTCGGCCCTGGCCTTCTCCAGGCAATCCGGGCAGAGGCCGTGGCTGAAGCGCGCCTCGGAGTGCTCGCTCACGTAGGCCTCGACCTGGCTCCAGTAGCCCTGGTCGTCGCGGACCTTCTTGCAGGAGGCGCAGATGGGAACGATGCCGCGCAGGGTCTTGATCTGCTGCGCCGCGTCGAGGAGCTCGCGGATCTTGCCGGCCAGCTCCTGCTGCAGGCGGACCACCCGGGCGCCCACCTCGATGCGCGCGCGCAGCTCGCTGGCGTCGAAGGGCTTGGTGACGTAGTCGTTGGCCCCCGCCTCCAGCCCGGCCACGACGTGGCGCTTCTCGTCGAGGGCGGTGAGCAGGATCAGGTAAGGCGGGTCGTCGCTGCGGGTCTCGCGCAGGCGGCGGCACACGGTCACCCCGTCCATCTCCGGCATCACCCAGTCGAGGACGGCCAGGCGCGGCGCGCCGGGCTGTCGCATCGCGTCCAGGGCCCGGACGCCGTCGGCCACCGCCTCCACCTCGTAGCCGAACTTGGCCAGCATGGAGGCCAGCATGTTGCGGGACGTACGATCGTCGTCGGCGATGAGGATCTTCATGTCCCCTCCGTTCCGGAAACGAGCTGCAGCCTGCGCAGCGCCTCTTCCAGCTTCCCCCGGTCGATGGGCTTGACCAGGAACAGGTCGCAGCCGCGGCGGGCCGCCCGCATCACGTTGGCGGTGTCGGCCAGGGCGGTGGTCATCACGATGCAGGCCCCCTTCCCGCCGGGGAGGGGCGCCCCCGCCTCCAGCTGCCGGATCCGGGCCAGCGCCTCCTGGCCGTCGATTCCGGGCATCATGATGTCGAGGCAGACCAGGTCGTAGGGCGCGCCCTCCTCCAACGCGATGCGCACCGCCTCCACGGCCTCGATGCCGTTGATCACGACGTGCGCGGCTCCGTGGGGCTCGAGCAACTTCTGCATCAACAGCCGGCTGGTGAAATCGTCGTCGGCGATCAGGGTCTTCATCGGGGTTTTCTCCTGTTCTTCCCGGGCCGGCGCACTTCCGCCTGTCCTCTCATCTCCCGGGTGAGCCGTCGGAAGCACTTTTCCAGGGCGGCGAGGCGCGCGGCGACGGCGGCCAGGTCACCCTCCCGGGCCAGCGCCTCCAGCTGCCGGGCCTGGTCGCGCAGTTCCTCCCCGCTGATGTTGGCGGCCGCGCCCTTGATGGTGTGCAGCTGGTGCGCCACGCCCACGGTGTCGCCTGCGTCGAGGAAGGTCCGCAGGGAGCGCAGGAGGCGCGGGGCGTCGTCGAGAAACCCCTCGACGATCGTCTTCACCAGGCCGTCGTCCCCCAGCATCCGCTGCCGCAGGCCTTCCCGGTCCCAGGCCAGGAGCGCGGCGGATGAATGCGCCAACGGCGCCCCGCTCCCAACCGGGTCCCCATCGCCCCCGGGGGCGGGCAGCCACCGGTGCAGCGCCTCGGCCAGCGCCGGCGCGTTCACCGGCTTGGAGATGAAGTCGTTCATCCCGGCCTCGAGGCAACGCTCGCGGTCGCCGCCCATCGCGTAGGCGGTCAGGGCGATGACCGGGACGGCCGGGTCGCGTACCGCCGGCGTCCCCCTGCGGATCCGCCGCGTGGCCTCCAGCCCGTCCATCACCGGCATCTGCACGTCCATCAGCACCAGGTCGTAGGGCAGGTTCTCCAGCGCCTTCAGCGCCTCGGCGCCATTGGCCACGGTGTCGGCGTGCAGCCCCAGCTTCTTCAGGATGCCCAGGATCACCTGCTGGTTGGTGAGGTTGTCCTCGACCAGCAGCAGGCGTGCCGACCGGCCGCTGAACGAGTAGAGCGACTCACGCACCGAGTGGCGGGTGACGATCGGCTCGGATGCCGGCTCCTCCCCGCCCATGATGCGCCGCAGCACCAGGGAGAGCTCCTGGCTGCGGACCGGCTTGGTCAGGTAGGCGGCGAAGCCGCCCGCGGCGAAGCGCCGCGCATCGCCGCGCGCCCCCAGGGAGGTGAGCAAAACCAACCGGGTTCCGGTCAGCCGCCCGTCGAGGCGGACCGCCCGGGCCAGCTCCCCGCCGTCCATGTCGGGCATCTTCATGTCGACCACCGCCACCCGGCAGGGATCGCCTGCGGCGGCCGCTCGCCCGAGCGCCCGAAGCGCCGCCCGACCGTCGGCCACGGCCTCCACCCGCATGCCCCAGGCGGCCAGGAGCTCCGCCAGGGCATCGCGGCTGGTGGCGTTGTCGTCGGCGATCAGCGCCCGCACGCCGTGCAGGTCGGCCCGCATGGGCGATTCCCGGCCAACCGCGGCAACGGGCTTCTCCAACCGGAGAACGAACCAGAACTCGGACCCCTTGCCCTCCTCGCTGGCTACCCCCACCTCGCCGCCCATCAGTTCCACCAGCTGCTTGACGATGGCCAGGCCCAGGCCGGTGCCGCCGAAGCGGCGGGTGGTGGAGGCGTCGACCTGGGAGAACTTTCCGAACAGCAGGTCGCGCTTGTCCCGGGGGATGCCGATGCCGGTGTCGCGCACGGCGAAGCGCAGCCGGACCTCCCGGTCCGACTGCGACTCGGGAGCGACGCGGATCTCCACCTCCCCCCGGGAGGTGAACTTGACGGCGTTGCCGACCAGGTTGGTCAACACCTGGCGCAGCCGCCCCGGGTCGCCGCGCAGTCGCGCCGGCACGCCGGGGGCGATGGTCAGGAGGAGTTCCAGCCCCTTGTCGTACGCGCGCAGGGCCATGGTCGCGGCCAGGTCGTCCAGCAGGCCGTGTAGGTCGAAGTCGAGCGCCTCCAGGTCGAGCTTGCCGGCCTCGATCTTGGAGAAGTCCAGGATGTCGTTGATCACCGCCAGCAGCGACTCGCCGCTGGAGCGCACGATCTCGGCATAGCGCCGCTGCTCGTCGCTGAGCGGGGTCTCCAGCAGCAGCCCGGTCATGCCGATGACCCCGTTCATCGGGGTGCGGATCTCGTGGCTCATGTTGGCCAGGAACTCCGACTTGGCGGCGCTGGCCAGCTGGGCCTTGATCGCCATCTCGCGGGCCAGGTGAGTCTGCTCCTCCAGCGCCGCGTTGGCCCGGCGCAGGTCCTCCTCCACCTGCCTGCGGGCGGACACGTCGCGCATGATGCCCAGGGCATGGAACCCGTCCGCCAGCTCGATCGCCGACAGGGACAACTCGACGGTCAGCTCGCGGCCGTCCCGGTGCCGGCTCTGCATCTCGACCGTCCGGCCCACCACGTCGCCGCGCCCCGTCCGGCGGAACCGGGCGAAGGCCTGTTGGTGGGCTTCCAGGTATTTCTCCGGGGCCAGCAGCTGGTGGAGGTTGCGGCCGGTCACTTCGTCCGACCGATAGCCGAAAATCCGCTCTGCCGCCGGGTTCCAGAAGGAGATCGCGCCCGCGGGATCGGCGGTCACGATCGCGTCGTGGGCCGCTTCGGTGATGGCCCGCATCCGCTGCTCGTTCTCGAGCAGCGCCGCCTCGGCCTTCTTGCGGCGGGTGATGTCGATCATCACGGTCAGGAAAAACTGGCTCCCCTGGGAGACGATCAGTTCGCCCGAAAAGAGGCCGTCCAGGATCGCGCCGTTCTTGGCGCGCACCTGGAGCTCGACGTTGGTCACGTGTCCGTTCGCCTGCAGCAGCCCCGCCACCGCGGCCTGCTGCTTCGGATCCGGGAAGAGGCCGAGCTCGGCGGTGGTCTTGCCGATGACCTCGGCCCGGTCGTAGCCGAGGATATTCAGAAAGGAGTCGTTGACGTCGGTGAAACGCCGCCCCGGCATGGAGGAGAGGGCCATCAAGGCCGGGTTGTTGCGGAACAGGCGCTCGAACCGCTGCTGCGCCTCCAGCTCCTGGCTCAGGTCCTTGATGAGCCCGAAGATGCAGTCCTGGCCGTTCCAGCGGCCGAACCAGACGCGCGTCTCCACCGGCACCAGGGTCCCGTCCCGGCGGGCCACCGGCAGCGGGCAGGCGGCCCGTTCCCCGCGGAACATGGCGGCGAAGATCTCCTCCGCCTCCCGGCGGCGGTCCGCCGGGTGGAGGTCGAGCACGTGCATGCGGGCGAGCTCCTCGGCGCGGAAGCCGAGCTTCGTCTCCATGGCCCGGTTGCTGTACAGGATCCGGCCGTCGGGGGTGGCCACCACGATCAGGTCGCCGATGGATTCGAAGAAGGTGCGGAAGTTGGTTTCGCTCTCGCTCAGCGCCGCCTGCGCCTGCATGAGGGTCGTCACGTCGGCGTGGGTGCCGAACATCAGCAGCGGCCGGCCGTCGTCCGTCCGGGTGACCAGGCGTCCGCGGTCGTGCACCCACACCCAGTGGCCCGCCTTGTGCTTCATGCGGCAGATGACGTCATAGTAGGGGAGCTCACCGGCGAAATGGCGCTCGAGGAGTTTTCCCGATTCCTGGAGGTCATCGGGATGGGCCAGTTGCTCCCAGGTGCGGATGCTCACCGGCGCGAGCTCGTCCAGCGTGCGGCCGACAATTTGGGCCCAGATCTCGTTGAACGCCACCTCGCCGGTCTGCACGTTCCACTCCCAGGTTCCGGCGTGGGTTCCCTCGATGATGTTCTGAAGGCGCCAGCGCTCCCGCGTCAGGGCCTCCTCCGCCCGCCGGCGTTCCGAGATGTCCCGGACCGACGACACCAGCATCCTCCTGTCCTGCAGCGTGAAGGCGGTAATCGCGATTTCGACCGGAAAGACGGAACCGTCCTTCTTCCGGTGCAGGCGGAGGGCGATGAACGACGGGACGTCCGCCAGGGTCTGCCGGGTCTCCTCCGGCTCCGCCGACACCATGGTCACCGGCTGGCCCACGAGCTCCTCCCGCCGGTAGCCGTACATCCGGGTGATCGCTTCGTTGCAGTCGACGATCGTGCCCGTGGCCCGGTCGATCACAACGATGCCGTCGCTGGCGGTCGAGAAAACGGCATGGTACTTCTCCTCGCTGTCGCGCAGCGCCCGCTCGGCCAACTTGCGCGGGGTGACGTCCCACGCGACGCCTTGCAGAACGCGCGGCTGCCCCTTCCCCCCGGAAAGGCGACCGCGGGCCGCCACGTGGCGGACGGAGCCGTCGGGCCAGATGACGCGGAATTCGGGCTCGTACAGCACTCCGTTCACCAGGGTGCGCTCCAGCAGCCCCCGGACATGCGGGCGATCCTCGGGATGGACGGCGGCGAAAAAATCCTCCGCTTCACCGGAAAAGGTCGCCGGATCCAGGCCCAGAATGCGGCATGAGATGTCGTCGAAGTGGCGCCGGCCGCTCCCCACGTCCAGTTGCCACACCCCCATGCCGGCAGCCCCCAGCGCCAGGTCGAGGCGGGCCTTGCTCTCCTGCAGCTCGCTCTCCGCCTGCCGGCGCCGGGCGTTGTCCTCCTCCAGCTCGGCCTGCAGCCGCTTCTGGGTGGTGATGTCGATGAAAGTCTCCAGCAGCTTCTCCCGGCCGTCGATCCGCAGCCGCCGGACCATCTTCTGGATGGGCAGGCGGCTGCCGTCGCAGCGCAGCAGCTCCCGCTCCGCGTTGTCCACCGACTGGCCGAATTCGAGGACGGGGCACTTGCCCGTTTCGGCGGGACAGAGGAAATTGTGGCAGAGCCGGCCCACGAGCTGGCCCGGCGGAGCGCCGAACAGGGCGGCCGCCGCGGGATTCACCTGCTCGATGACGCGGGTGCCCGCATCGACGACGACCACGCCGGCGCCGAGCCCTTCCATCAGGGTGCGCTGCAGCGTCTCGTTCTCCTGGAGACGACGACGGCGGTGGTGGGCGACGAGGACGATGGCCAGGATGGCCACCAGCGCCAGGATCAGCACCAGCGGCATGGCCGCCCGGTGGGCGACCATCCAGCGCCAGCGGCGCGCGTCCACGTCCATGCCCAGCAGGGCGAGCGGTTTCCCGCCGCGGGCGTCGGCCAGCGGCACCAGCGCCGTGACCCACCGCCCCCAGCGATCGCTCACCGGGCCGACGACCGCCGCGGCGCCGCTGGCGAAGACGTGGTGATAGGCGGCCGGCGCCTCTTCGTAGGCCTCCCCGGGAGGCGAGTATCCGGTTGCCCCGGGCAGCTCGGAATCGGCGTAGACGAAGAGCGTCCCGCCCGGCCTCTTCCCCAGCAGGTAGACGAAGCGGCTCTTCGGCGCAGCCAGGTGGTAGTCGCGAAGCAGCTCCTTGATCCGCTGGTAGTCCGGCGATGCCAGGTCGGCGGCGGAGCCGGTCAGGGCCTTGAGGTGCTGCAGGTTGACTCCCGGCGCGATCTCGCGAGCCTGCTGCAGGAGTTCCTGGCGCAGGTCGCGGGCCGCCCGGTCCACCGATATCCAGGCCAGCAGCCCGCCGCCGGCCAGCAACAGGAGAAAGAACGCGAGCGGCAGCCGCTCGCTGGTCGCCCGCCGGTTTGCGGTCAGCTTCATGGGTCGCTCCCGGGCGCAGGTGGCCCTTCCGGGCCATCCTACTCCACCGGAGAAATCGGTTCAAGCCTGGAGGAGTCGGCGCTCCGGATTTTTTCGGAGACCCGGCCGCCGGGCGGGGCGGCGGCTTCGCCGCCGCAGCCGACGCCTACCAGCGGAAGAGGAGGCCGACGGCCGGCCGCCAGCCGCCCTGGACCAGGGCCGAGCCCGCCTCGCCGTCCCCGCTGCCCATGTAGGCGACCCCGAGTTCGAGGTCGAGCCGCCGCCCCAGGAGCCAGGTGAGGCCGGACTCGGCGCAGAAGCCGCCGCCCGATCCGCTGGCGGACTGCCCCAGCGCCTCCTCCCGGAAATGGAGCAGGCAGAAGCCGGCTTCCAGCTTGTAGCCGAGGCGGCCGCCCAGCCGCTCGCGGAAGCCGAAACCGAACGAGAGGAGCCGCTGGTGGACGGTGGCCGGGAGTTTCAGGACGGGGCGGGTGGTGCCGCGGGAGCGGGCCAGCTGCATCGCCCCCCAGGCGTAGTAGTTTCCGGCCAGGCAGACGCCGAGGCGGAAACCGGGCAGGAAGACGCGGCCGCCGTAGACGGCGCGGAAGTCGTCGTCGCGCGGCAGCAGCAGCCCGGCGCTGAGGCCGGCCATGGGTCGCAGGGCGGCCGGCGCCGGCGCGGCCATCACGGCCAGCAGGAGCGCCGCCAGCAAGACCGGTGGGACGCGCGGGCTCACAGGGTGACCTCCGCGGAGCGCAGCAGGGCGGCCCCGTCTCCCCCCGCCACCACCGCCCGGTAGACGTAGCGCGTGTTGGCGGCGAGCGGATAGTCCAGCACGGTGGCGGTGCCGCCCTGCAGCCGCTGCGCGTCCAGCTCCGCCACCTTCACCTCGCCGCCCCCCCCTCCCGCTTCGCGGCGGTAGACTTCGACCCGTCCGGAGCCGGTCGCCCCGGGGAGGGTCAGCTCCAGCCGGGCCAGCTCGGTTTTCACTTTCCAGCCCGACTCGCTGTGGCGGCTGCCCGAAAGGGCGACCCCCCACTGCAGCAGCACGTCGCGCTCGCCCCATGGCACGCGCACCACCGGCAACGGCTCGAGCGCCAGGCGCGGGCGCAACCCGGCGCCGGCTGGCGCCTCGACCTCGCGGCACACCTCGATGGCCGCGATCTCCTGCCCGCCCTCCACCACGATGCCCAGCCGGCTGTCGAGCGGGAACCGGTCGTCCGGGATGGCGATGCGCACACCGCCGGGAATCCCGCTGCAGCGGTAGACGAGCGCCTCGCGCGCCCGCCAGAAATCCGCGAAGGATTCCATGTCCGTGCCGCTGATATCCTCCCCCATGCGCTCGAACAGCCCCTTCTGGGCCGTGATCTTGTAGCCGCGGTTGGGGTGCACCAGCAGCACCGTCGGCGCCCCGTTGGCGGCGTTGCGTTGCAGCACGTCGTGCCACAGCTCCACCTTGGCCGCGATCTCGGCCTCGCTCTCGTCCCAGCCCTCCAGCACGTCGCTGATGGTGAGCGGGATCTCGAGCACGTCGGTCAGGGCGCCCGTGCCCAGCATCCCGGCATGCAGCCGGAAGGGGAAATTGGTCAGCTGATCGGGGGCGCTGTTGGACGAGTCGCTGCGGAAGCCCAGGGCCTGCATCACCTGGGGCTGCTTGGCATTGAACACCAGGTGGCCGGTGCGGAAGGTGGTCACCGGAACGCCCAGGTCGGCCTGCAGCAGGTCGCGCGACACCTCGAGCTCGCCGTACACCGTCGCCCCGAACGAGCGCTTCAGCGTCGTGTCGTAGTAGGGGGCGTAGTTCTCCCGGGTGTTGCCCGGCGCCCCCTCGGGAACGATCTCCTCGTCGCCGAAATCGGGGAAGTGGCCGACCGAGTGGGAGCCGATGCGCCCCCCCAGGTCGATCACCCGGCGGAGGCCCGCGACGGCTTCCGCCGTGTAGTAGCCGCCATATCCGCCTTCGCGCGAGTCGTGGACGTAGGAGGTGGTCACGTTGTAGGTGGCCCGCACCCCGTGCTCCGCCTCCATGGACGCGAACGCCTCCATCATCTCCAGGCCGCTGCGGCTGTCGACGTCGTGGGTGACGATCAGCGCCGCGCGCGCCCGGCCGGGAGCGGTGTGGGTCCAGCAGGCATGGGGCACGTGGGTCTGGTAGAGGGCGCGCACGAAGAGCAGCAGCGTGTCGGCGGTCGGCTCGAAGCCGTTGGAGAAGACGCGCTGGGCGGAGTGGTCGCGGTTGAGCTGGCCGAGCAGGATCACCTCCGCCCAGGCCACGCCCAGAGAGTAGGCGGTGCCGGCGCCGACCACGTGCCGGGCCGCCGCCACCAGGCCGTCGTCGTAGCGGGCCAGCGGGACGGCGCCGGCCGGGCGGTAGCCGGTCGAGGTCATCATCAGCGACCGCCCCTCCCGCCCCAGGCTGATCGTCTTCTCCTGGGGATCGTCGAACCAGCGCAGCGCCGGGTCGCCGCTCTCGGTCAGCCAGTGCAGCGCCGGGCGCTGGTGGCTCTGCTGCGGCGCCGCCAGGCCGAACAGGGGCAGGAGCTCGGGGTCGGAGACGGCGACGGCGACGGCCACCCCGCCGGCGGCCAGGAAGGCGGCCAGCGCGTCGCGCTCCGCCGGCTGCAGCGCGCCGGCGGCCAGCGGCGGGGCGATGAGCAGCATCGCGCTCTGCACCGCTTCGGCCATGTCCGAGGTCACCCGCACGGGAGCCCCGGCCACCGCCACCGCGTGCCGGGCGGCGTAGAGGTTGTCGCTCACCGCCGGGTCGCCGGCGGCGCGCTCCCCGGGGTGCCAGACGGCGATCTCGGGGCGCGCCTGGCTCCCCAGCCGGGTGGCGGCGGCCAGCAGCAGGCACCCGCCCAGGGCAATGCGGCAGAGTCGGTTCATGAAGGCACCTCCGCGGGCTACAGCCCGCTCTCCTCGGCCCGGCGCGACACCTTGCGCGGGTTCCAGTCGTCGCGGTAGGAGGAGCGGAACAGCCACTCGCTGGCGTAGCCCCAGGTGCGCACCAGCCGCATGTAGAGGCCGTTGTACACCGGCACCAGGGGCAGGTAGAAGAAGAGCCGGGCCTCCTGGCGCGGCCGCTCCGACACCAGCATGATCATGGTGAACTGGACGATGTTGCTGAGCAGGTAGAGGAGGAAGTTGGCCGGGATGATGTACCGGGCCAGGGTCGGAAAATTGAACAGGATGTCGGTGATGTAGATGAGCCACTTGAGGTCGAGGATGACCGCGAACAGCACGTTCTCGGCGAACGAGACGAAGTTGGCCAGGGTGAAGTTGCGGTCGGGCACGTAGACGTCCCGGTGCTTGCGCAGCCGGAAGCGGACCAGCGAGCGGCTCCAGCGGTTGCGCTGCCGGGCCAGGGCGGTGAAGGTGGCGGGCACCGAGGTGAAGCAGATGGAGCGCGGCTCGAAGAAGACGTGCCGGCGGGTCTTGCGGATCTTGACGGTGATGTCGCCGTCCAGTCCGGGGCCCACGTCCCAGCCGCCGATCTGCTCCACCACGTCGGGGCGGAAGGCGCCGAGGGCCCCCGACACGATGCGCAGGATGCCCAGGGCCGAGGTGACGCGGCGGCCGATGGAGATGGTCTTCAGGTACTCGATGGCCTGCAGCGTGGGGCAGAGGCCGTCGGCGGCGTTGCGCACCTTGACGTTGCCGCCCACCACGCCGACGCGGCCGTCGAGGTAGAAGGGGATGATCAGCCGCTCCAGCGCGTCGCGGTCGAAGGAGCAGTCGGCGTCGATGTGCACCAGGAACCGGCCGCGCGCCATGCGCCAGCCCAGGTTGGCGGCCGACGCCTTGCCGCCGCGGACATCGCTGCGCAGGTAGCGGTCGATCTTGCCCTGGCGCTGCAGGTGGCGGGCGATCGCCGGGGTGTCGTCGGTGGAGCCGTCGTCGACGATGATCAGCTCGAAGTTGCCGTAGGTCTGCTCGGACAGGGAGTGGACCAGCGCCACCAGGTGGCGCCCCTCGTTCTTGCCGGGGGCGATCACCGACAGCAGCGGCCTTTCGGCCAGGAAACGGGCCCGCGCCCGCTCGTAGCGGCCTCGCTGCAGGCGGTTGCGCACCCCCTGCCAGGCCAGGATGAGGCCGTCGAACACGATGTAGCGGGGAAGCTCGAACAGGAAAAAATACCAGAAGAAGCGGACGAACTTGTCGGGGCCGACCGTCTTCCAGAAAAAGAAGAAGTCGCCGAAGTCGACGAGGTAATTCAGGAAATCGGTCATGTCGCGGGCGTTTCCGTCTTGCCGGCGCCGGCGTTGTACTCCTCGAGCGTGAACAGGACGCTGCCGGTGTGCACTTCGGCCTCCGGCACGTTCTCGCGCAGCAGCTCGTCCATGCGGTTCTGCAGCCGGGCGATGCACAGGCGGGCGTTCTCCATCGTCGTCTCCACCAGCAGGAAGGCGAAGGTGCTCTCGTTGAGCGGGCTGATCACGTCGGAGTCGCGCAGCGTCTCGCGGATGATGCGGGCCATCTCCAGGGCGAACTGCTCCTTCTTCTGGCCGAACAGCTGGTTCAGGTCGCGGCTGTTCTCCAGCTGGAAGTGGACCACGGCCCCGCCCCGGCGGTAGCGGCGGTCGCGCTCGAGCTCGTAGCGGGCCATGTCCTGGAAGACCGCGTAGTCGGCCAGGCGCATCTTGTCGCGCACCAGGTCGGCCAGCGAGAAGCGCAGCCCGTTCTCGGCCGCCCGCAGGGTGGCCTGGGAGGCGCGGTAGGACTTCAGGTCGCGCCGCAGCAGGTTCTGCAGCGGGGCGGCCCGCTCGCAGTAGAAGCAGAAGCCCCAGACGTCGGCGTCCTGGAACGAGTGGTGGCAGGAGCGGCAGGTGTAGATCAGCCCCGGCTTGTCGTAGTCCATGCCGATGTGCCGCAGCATCCTCTCGCACTTCGGGCAGATGAGCTGGTCGCGCACCCGGTAACGGGCCTGGGCCTCGACGTTGCCGCAGGGGAAGTGGTGGACCAGGTCGTCCACTTCCAGGTCGCCGCCGTTGCAGCGCGGGCAGGTCTCGCGCAGGTTGAGGAAGGCCGACTGGCAGTGGGGGCAGAGGTGGACCCGGTCGATGAAGCGGGCGTCGGCCAGCTTCTCGCGGTCGATCAGGTCGACGACCGCGAAGACCCGCACGTCGTCTCGGTCGGCGAAGTGGGCGCCGACCATGGGGTAGACGTATCCGAAGCGCGACTTGGGCATGATCACCGGCGCCAGGTCGACTCCGCGGCTGGCCATGAAGCGCAGGGTCTTCAGGGCGATGGCGGTGTCGCCGCTCTCGCCCTCGCTGAGATCCGGGAAGCGGCGCGTTTCGTTGACGATCTTCTCCGCCTGGTGGGCCACCGTGGCCAGTCCGGCGGTGCCCACCAGGCCGTCGGCGATGGCCACCAGGTAGCGGTCGTTCACCGGCAGGTCGGAGAAGAGGTAGGCCGGCATCAGGTAGAGGGCGGCCTGCGGCGCCGCGCGCAGGCGGTTGAAGACCCGCAGGGCGAAGCGGACGTCGGCCGCCTCGACCAGCAGCGCCTCGGCGCCGGCCACCATCTCGGGGCGGAACGAGTCCACCTCCGCCAGCACCAGCGGCTGCAGCCCGGGCACGTTTCCCACATCCGTCTCTTTGCGCGTCAGCAGCACGATCACGGCCGTCTCCTTACAGGATTTTTCGCCGGAAAAACACCCGGACGCTCATCTTGTCGACCCCCAGGTAGGCGGGCAACTGGTAGCCGACCGGCACGACGTCGGCCACCACGCTGCGGTGGGTCGGCTCGTATTTCTTCTGGAATTCGGGGGGGTGCGGCAGGGCGGCGTAGTAGAGGCGGGTGATCTTGCCGGAGCATTCCGTGCCGTCGGGGAACTCCAGCGTGACCGGCTGGTCGCGTACCAGGTAGCGGGCGTCCTCCTGCTCGAAGAACACCTTGATGTGGACGTCGCGCGGGGTGTAGATGTTCATGATCACCTCGCCGGTCAGGGCCACCTCGAAATCCTCGAAAAAGATCCGGGTCACCATGCCGGAGAAGGGCGAACGGAAGATTTCGCCGGTCACCGGCCGCAGCTCGACCGGTTGCGGCCCGGACGGGGCCCGGGTGGTCGGCGCGGCGCGAAGCTGCAGCATCAGCCGGTAAGGGGCGCGCAGCTCCCAGCCGGCGACGACCTCGCAGGGACCGGCCAGCGGCCAGACGGCGGTCCAGCCTCCCGGCCGGCGCTCCCAGCTGGCGCCGCGCACGAGGGGCGCCCCCAGGTCCTCCGCGGCCAGGACCGGGCGGCTGCCGGTCAGGCGGGTGGCCAGCTCGAGGGAGTCCCCGTTCAGGGAGAAAGCGGCGGCGAAGGGCCGGCTGGCGGTGACCCAGAACTCGGTGATCGCGCCCGCGTCCCGGCTCTGGACGTCCAGCGCCAGCGGCACGCCGGACGCGGCCACGCGGCTGGCGGCCGCGCCCTGGGCGGCCAGCTGCGCCAGCTCGGCGGCCAGCCGGTCACGCTGGCTCTGCAGCTGGGCCAGGGAGCGCCGCGCGGCGTCGACGTCGGCCACCGTGGCGCTCTTGAGCAGCTGCAGGCCGCGCAACTCCTCCACGCGGCGCCGGCTCTCGGCCAGCCGGGTCTCGACCTGCTCCAGCTCGATGCGGCGCAGCCTCCGCTTCAGGTCCGTCCCCGCCGGAACCGTGCGGGCCGCGCTCCGCTCCCAGCCGGCCGGCACCGCGGGCGTGGCGATGCCGGCGACACGGGAGTAGGTGAACAGCACGTCACCGCGGCGCACCTCCTGCCCCTCCCGCACCAGGAGGCCGAGAATGCGGATGTCGGACAGTTCCTGGACGTTGAGGCGGGCGATCTCCAGCTGCCCCATGCCCTGGACGTAAAGCTGGGAGCGGGCGAAGCGGGCCAGCAGCAGGGTGATCGCCACGAACAGCAGGGCCAGGTAGACCCAGCGGCCGAGCTGGCGGCGCCGGCGGCGCTCGGGAATGGGCTCGCCGACGGTGCGGATATAGGACGGTCTAATTCTCAGCTTCATGAGTTCCTTCCTCCTGCGTGAACAACCCGAGGTGGTGCAGGGCGATGGCGGGGGGGGCGCCGAGCGCCAGCAGGCGGTCGATCGCCTGCTCCAGGTCCGGCTCGCCGGCGAAATCGGGCAGGCGCAGGGTGACGGTCGTCTTGTCCCGACCGCAGGCCAGGGCCGGGGCGAGGTTGGCCATGATGACGGCGGGATCGGCGCTGTGGTAGGCCATCATGTAGACGCGGTCGCAGAGGGCGTAGATCTCCTGCAGCCGTTCCGGGGGATAGAAGAGCGGGAGCGATGCCGACAGCGGGAAGGCGTCCGGCAGCGCGGCCCGGACCCGGGCCAGCAGGTCGACGTGCTGCTGCAGGTACTCGTTTCGCCGCTTCTTCCAGTCCGGCTGGTTGTAGGGCTCGATATCGATGTGCACGCCGTCGTAGCCCGCGGCCCGGGCCGCGGCGACGAACGTCTGCACGGCGCCCGCCGCCTCCGGCCGCAGCCACTCCACGGCGCTGCCCAGGGCATGCACCTCGATGCCGTTCTCGTGGGCCAGGCGCAGGAAGTCGGCGGCCTTGGCCGGGTCGGCGCCGCGTCCCGGGGACAGCAGCACGGTGCGGATCGCCCGGCTGCGCATGAACAGGACCAGGAACTCGTTGTCGCTGGCTGCGAAGGCCGGCGACCAGACGTAGAGGGCCCGATCCCCCCGGTAGAGCGCGCGTTCGGGATGGGCCAGGGCCGGCCAGTCGAGCGGCTTCAGGTAGGGGGCGATCTCTGGTCGCTCGCTGTGGCGGAACACCTTGAGCATGCGCAGCAGCAGCTGCATGCGGATATCGAGGATCTCCAGCTCGACGTCGATCTGCCCGCGCAGCAGGTCGAAGGCCTGCTCCCGGGCCTCCTCGCCGGCCTGCCGGCGCGGCCAGGCCAGGCGCACCGATCGCTGCTGCAGCACCGCCCGTTTGGCCAGGAAGCGGATCAGGTCGTCGAGCTTGGTGCGGTATTCGTCGTAGGCGTTCATCGCCTCGAGGATGTCCGCCTGCCGGTCGCGGTCGTAGCGCAGGTCGGCCAGTTCGCGCTGGCGGCGCGCGTCTTCGCGGCGGGCGGCGAGCTGGAAGGGGAAGGGCAGGTTGAGCGACAGGCCGAAGCTGAAGAAGTCGGTGCGGTTGGGATCGCGCTGGTAGAGGTTGTAGTGCAGCCAGGCGCGCAGGTGGACGTCGTCCCAGAAGCGGTTGCGCTGGGTCGCCTGCAGCTCGTTCAGGGCGAGACGCGCCTCCAGCGCCGGCGGCCGCGAGAGAACGGCCGTCAGCCGGTCCATGTCGATGTCGACCACGGCGAGGTCGGCGGCCCGCAGTTCGCCCTCCAGGCGGGCGTGGGTCTCCATTTGCTGGCGGTAGGTGACGCTGTTGGCCAGCTGGTTCTCGGTGGCGGCCAGGTCGCGCTCCACCTCGATCAGATCCTCCAGCGGGCCGGTGCCGCCCCACACCAGGCGCCGCTGCAGGTCGCGCCGCTCCCGCAGGTAGCGCCGCTTGATCTCCAGCAGGCGAATCCGGTCCGGCAGGAAGAGGTGGATCACCCGGTCATGCAGAAAGTAGTAGTTCTCCTCGCGATGGCGCGCCCAGCTGGACAGGGACTCGGCCAGCAGGTTCTGCCGCAGCAGGCGGCGCTCGTTGCGCCGCTTGAGCAGCCCCTCGGCGAGAAAATCCCAGGAGACGCCGGCATGCAAGCGCCATCGGTAGGGGCCGTCTTCCAGGTCGGGAATGCCCAGCCGGCTGTTGCGGACGTACCCGGCGGCCAGGTTCAGCCCGAGCTGGTCGCCGAGGGTGGCGACGCGGCCGGCCATCTCCAGTCGGTTCGCCGCGCTCTCGGCCTCCAGGTCGGAGGCGGAGTTCAGCAGCTGTTCCACCGCCTCCGGCCGCCCGCTCGGCTGGAAGCGCACCGCGGCCAGCAGCGCCGACAACTCGGCCAGGGTGTCGTCGGAGACGGTTTGCGTGGAGGGGGGCGGGGCGGCGGCCAGGTCCAGGTCGACCACCAGGCGAAAGGGGCGAACCAGCTCCGAGGTGCCGCGCAGCGTGACCGGGCCGCCCGCCTCCACCCGCACCCGCCCGGGGGCGGCCGGGCCGGCCAGCCTGGCGCCGCGGAAGAAAGAGGCGCCGGCGGCCGTGCGCTCCACGACGAACCGGGTCACCGGCCGGTCGCAGTCGATCTCCACTTCCCGGCCCGCCGCCTGCACGCGGTAGGCGAAGGGCCGGTCGGCCTGGAGGATCAGGCGGCCGCCGGCGTCGAGCGGGACGGCGCGGAGCGACAGGGCCAGCCCCGGCTCCGCGGCCGGCAGCCAGGCGACGAGGGACAACCACAAGAGGGCCCGCACGCCGGCCCTGTGCCGCTGCATGCCCGGCATGCTGTCTCCTGGATGCGACGCTTCCGGTTTGGACGCCGTGGTCCGGCGGCATGAGAGTTTTCTTTCAGACATCGTCGATGTGTACGGGTAGAGAAGCCAATCTGCGCGAGGGCGACACCGTGGCGCCCCGGGCACCCGCCGCCCGGCGGGGGCCATCGCTCACCGCCGTCGCTCGATCACCGCGCCGGCCGCTGGCGCCACGGGTCGGGGGAAGGAAGGACGGCCGGCCCGCGGGATGCGGGCCGGCCGGTTGGCCTGGGGCGAACCCCGGGGAACTACTTGTTGACGATCTTCTTCAGTTCCTTGCCGGCGACGAACTTCGGGGCCCGGGTGGCCTTGATCTTGATCTTCTCGCCGGTCTTGGGATTGACGCCGACGCGCGCCTTGCGGTCGACCACCTTGAAGGTACCGAAGCCGACCAGGGTGACGTTCTCCTTTTTCTTCAGGGCGACGGAGATCTCGCGCACGATGGAGCTGAGGGCTTTCTCGGCGACCGACTTCTGCATGCCTGTCTGATCCGCGATCTTGGCGATGAGTTCGTTTTTGTTCATGGCGCCTCCTTGTGTCCCGGAATTATACCGGGATCGAAAAAAAAATCAAGCGGTCACCCGCCCTTCTCCCCGCCGAGGATGATGGGCAGCCCGTTCTTGTTGTTGCCGATGATGATCACCTTGGTGTTGGCGCTGGCGGCGATCTTCTCGGTGGTCTCGATGCCCTTCCACTCCAGCAGCATCGGCGAGATGCCCTGGGCGACGATGCGCTGGAAGTCGGAAATCCCCTGGGCCTCGATGCGCTTGCGCTCCGCCTCCTGCTGCTCCTTCTGCAGCACGAACTTCATCTGCTCCGCCTCCTGCTCGCGCCGCAGCTTCTCCTGGATGGCATTGGCCACCACCTCGGGAAGGCCGATCTTGCGCAGCAGCACCTGCTCGATGATGATGCCGCGCTTTTCGGTGAAGCGCTTGGTCAGGTTGAAGATTTCCTGGGCGATCTTCTCCCGCTCCGCCGAGTAGAGGGCCTTGGCCTCGTAGGAGGCGGTGATCTCGCGGATCGAGGAGCGCACCTGCGGCTCGACGATGACGCCCTTGTATTCCTCCCCCACCCCCTTGTAGATCTGGTCGGCCATGCCCGGGTCGATGCGGAACAGCACCGACACCTCGAGGTCCATGATCAGCCCCTCCTTCGAGGGGACCTCGGCCGTCTCGCGCAGCTCCTGGGTCTTGAAGGACATCTTGATCACCCGGGTGAAGGGGACGATGAGGCGGATGCCCGGGAGGAGCTTGGACGCGGACACGTTGCCGAAAAAGTCCTGGATGCCGACGAAGCCGGCGGGGATGACGGTCAGGGGATTGAGCAGGAAGAAGAGCAGCAGGGCGACGAGAACGCCGACCAGCAGCTTGGGAAACGGGCTGGATGACATGTTGAATGTGGTCATGGCCACCTCCTGCAGGGCGGCCGACATCGGAACGGCCGGCACCTCGGCCATCATAGTGGGGGGGGCCCTCCCTGTCAACCACTTCCCCCGGCGCCGTTGATTTTTTTCCGGCGCGGGCGCAGAATCCGAGGGATTCCGCCGCCGCCCGGCGGAGGAGGAGGTCCGCGCATGAAGCCGAGAACGCTCGCCGCCTGCACCCTGGCCCTGCTGTCGTTCCTGCAGCCGTCCTGCCGGAAGGCGAAACCGCTGCCGCAGGAATGGTACCGCCACATCAGCGCCCACACCTCGGGAACGATATCCCGCAAGAGCCCGGTGCGCGTCTGGTTCGTGAACAACGTCGGCACCGAGGGCCGGGACCCGGAGGCGCTGCGCGGTCTCCTGTCGTTCGACCCGCCGCTGACCGGCCGCACCGAGTGGGCCTCGCCGCGCGAGCTGTGCTTCCATCCCGAGCGCGGGCTGCAGCCCGGCATGACCTACCGGGCGACGCTGCAGGTCGGCCGGCTGCTGGACCTGCCCCGGGCCTACGCCCGCTTCGAGTTCTCTTTCACCGCCACCCTGCCCGGCATGGAGATCGACCTGGAGGGCCTGGCGCCTCTGGACGAGGCCACCCCCAACCGCTTCACCCTCTCCGGCACCCTGACCACCTCCGACCGGGAGGAGGCGGGCGCGGTGGCCAAGCTGCTCGGCGCCGCCCAGGAGGGCAAGGACCTGGCCGTCTCCTGGACCCACGACGGAGACGGCCTCCGCCACCGCTTCGTGGCCCGCGGCATCGAGCGCCGCGAGCAGCCGTCGGCGGTGACCCTCCGCTGGACGGGGGCGCCCATCGGCGCCCGGGCGGAAGGCGAGCGCACCGTGGCCGTGCCCTCCCTGGGCCAGTTCGAGCTGATCGACGCCGCGGCCGTGCTCGAGCCCTCCCGTCACGTCCTGCTGCGCTTCTCCGATCCGCTGCGCAAGGGCCAGAGCCTGGACGGCCTGGTTCGCGTGTCCGGCCACGAGCTGACCTTCGACGTCGACAACAACCTCATCCGCGTCTACTCCGCCCGGGGCTTCGACGGCACCGTCACCGTGCAGGTCGACGGCGGCATCCGCAACTTCAACGACCGCCGCCTGGGCACCCGCAGCGACCGCCCGCTGACCTTCGCGCGCATCGCCCCCCAGGTGCGCTTCGTCGGCGACGGCGTCATCCTGCCCCAGAAGGACAAGCTGACGGTGCCCTTCGAAGCCGTCAACCTGCGCGCCGTCCAGGTGACCGCCTTCCAGGTCTACAGCGGCAACATGTCGCAGTTTTTCCAGCAGAACAACCTCCAGGGAAGCGAGAAGCTTTCCCAGGTGGGCCGCTTCCTGTGGCGCAAGACCGTGGCCCTGGGCGCCTCGGCGGGCGAGTTGAGCGACTGGCGGCGCTACAGCCTGGACGTCACCCGGCTGCTGCAGGACAACCCGGGCTCCCTGTTCCGCCTCTCGCTCTCCTTCAACGCCGGCGACTCCGCTTTTCCCTGCGGCGAGGAGGTGGCGGTAGTCCCCGAGGCGGAGTTCCGCGACCAGGACGACGCCAGCGGGGAGGAGTTCTCCAGCTGGGACTCGGCCGAGGCGTACTACGACGAGCGCTGGGACGAGAACTGGTCCAACCGTGACAACCCCTGCCACCCCGCCTACTACAACCCGCGCTTCAACAAGGCGGTCGTCCAGTCGCGCAACTTCATCGCCTCCAATATCGGGCTGGTCGCCAAGATGGACGAGAGCCACCGCCTGCACGTGGTCACCACCGACATCCGCAGCGGCGAGCCGCTTTCCGGGGTGACGGTGCGCGCCTGCAACTTCCAGAACCAGCCGCTGGCCGAGGGCGAGAGCGACGGCTCGGGCTTTCTCACCCTGCGGCCGGCCCTGCGACCGTTCACCCTCGAGGCCCGCCGCGGCTCCGAGCGGGGCTACCTGCGCCTGAGCCGCGACGGCGCCCTGGCCACCAGCCACTTCGACGTCGGCGGCGAGAAGGTCAACCGCGGGATCAAGGGCGTCATCTACGGCGAACGCGGCGTCTGGCGGCCCGGCGACACGTTGCACCTGACCTTCGTGCTGTTCGACCGCGACCGCGTGCTGCCGCCGGAGCACCCGCTGCGGCTGGAGCTGTTCAACCCGCGCGGGCAGCTCATGCAGACGCGCCGGCCGACCCGTTCGCTGGACGCCTTCCACGCCTTCCGGGTCGACACCGACGAGAACGCCCCCACCGGCACCTGGAAGGCGGTCGTGCGCGTGGGCGGGCTGCACTTCGAGCAGCCCCTGAGGATCGAGACGGTGGTGCCCAACCGGCTGAAGATCGAGCTCAAGACCCGGGGCGAGAAGCTGGTGCGCGACGTTGCCGACGAGGCCACCGTGCACAGCCAGTGGCTGCACGGCGCCACCGCCTCCAACCTGCGCTGCGAGGTGAAGGCGCGCTTCACGCCGCGCCCCACCCGCTTCCCCCGCTACTCCGAATACAGTTTCGACGACCCGGCGCGCGAAATCACCTCCTCCGAACTGGCCCTGTTCGACGGACGCCTGGACGACCAGGGCGACGCGCGCTTCCCGGTGACCCTGGGGCTCGACGACGCGGCCCCGGGCATGATGGACGCCACCTTCACCACCCGCGTCTTCGAGGAGTCGGGCGACTTCTCCGCCGACCAGCTGACCCTGCCCTTCCACCCCTACACCAGCTACGTCGGCATCGCCACCCCCAAGGGAGACGCCAGCCGCGGCATGCTGCTCACCGACCAGGACCACGTGGTGCGCATCGTCACCATCGACAAGGACGGCCGCCCGGTGTCGCGCGACAAGCTGGAGGTGCGCCTCTACAAGATCAGCTGGAAGTGGTGGTGGGACCGCAGCGGCGAGTCGCTGGCCCAGTTCGCCTCCAGCGCCTACGCCTCCTTCCTGCAGGAGGGCACCGTCTCGACCCGGGACGGCGAGGGGCAGTGGACGTTCCGCATCAAGTACCCCGAGTGGGGCCGCTACCTGATCCGCGTGCTCGACCCCCAGGGCGGCCACGCCTGCGGCAAGACCCTCTACGTCGACTGGCCGGGCTGGGCCGGACGGGCCCGCGAGGAGAAGGGCGCCGGGGCCACCCGCCTCAACTTCAGCGCCGACAAGGAGCGCTACCGGGTGGGCGAGAAGGCGGTCATTTTCCTGCCGGCGGCGCCCCAGGGGCGCGCCCTGGTCTCGCTGGAGAACGGCTCGTCGGTGCTGCGCCAGATGTGGGTCTCCACCCGCGCCGGCGAGAACCGCTTCGAGATCGAGCTCGGCCCGGAGATGACGCCCAACGTGTACGTCCACGTCACCCTGCTGCAGCCGCACAGCGGGCGCGCCAGCGACACCCCCATCCGACTCTACGGCGTCATCCCGCTGCAGATCGAAAACCCGCTCACCCGGCTGGAACCGCTGTTGAAGATGGCCGACGAGCTGCCGCCGATGCAGGATTTCTCCGTGAGCGTCCGGGAGAAGGAAGGCCGGCCCATGACCTACACCCTGGCGGTGGTCGACGAGGGGCTGCTGGGGCTGACCCGCTACGCCACGCCGGACCTGCGGCGCCAGTTTTACAACCGCGAGGCCCTGGGCGTTCTCACCTGGGACCTGTTCGACGAGGTGGCCGAAGCCTACGGCGGCGAGCTGTCGCGGCTCCTGGCCCTGGGCGGCGACGAAGCCGGCGCGGAAGCCGGGGGAGACAGGAAGCCGCGCCGCTTCCCGCCGGTGGCCCTGTTCGCCGGCCCCTTCGCCCTGGCGGCGGGCCAGTCGGCCACCCACGCCCTGCACATGCCGCAGTACGTCGGCGCGGTGCGGGTGATGGTCGTGGCCGGCCGGGACGGCGCCTTCGGCTCCTGCGACCGCAGCGTGCCGGTGCGCCAGGACCTGATGATCCTGCCCACCCTGCCCCGGGTCATCCGCAGCGGCGAGACCTTCGACCTGCCGGTGGCGGTCTTCTCCGCCCACCGGGACGTCCGCCAGGTGCAGGTCACGCTCGACACCAACGACCGCTTCCTGGGCGCCGGCCCGGCCAGCCGCAGCGTTTCGTTCAGCCGGCCGGGCGACCAGATCGTCTCGTTCCGCCTGACCGCCGTCTCCGGCACCGGCCAGGGCGCGGTGCGCCTGCGCGCGGTCTCCGGCTCCCGCCGGGCCGAGAGCCAGGTCTTCCTGCCCGTGCTGGCGGTCAACCCGCGCACGGTGCGGGCGCACACCGTCGAGGTGAAGCCGGGGGAGACCCGGAGCCTGCCCGTCCGCCCCTTCGGCGTCGAGGGCAGCAACCAGGTGCTGGTCGAGGTGTCGGCCTTGCCGTCGTTCCAGCTCGAAAAGCGGCTGCAGTTCCTGGTCCAGTACCCTCACGGCTGCCTGGAGCAGACCCTTTCGACCGCCTTTCCGCAGCTCTACCTGAAGCAGCTGGTGCGGCTGACCACCGAGCAGCAGCGCGACGTGGGGCGCCACGTGGAGGCGGCCATCGCCAGGATGCGCGGCTTCCAGAACAGCGCCGGCGGATTCTCCTACTGGCCGGGCGGCTGGGAGGCGCACGACTGGACCAGCACCTATGCGGGCTACTTCCTGCTGGAGGCGGCCCGCTTCGGCTACCGCGTGCCCGACGACATGCTCGACCGCTGGAAAAAGAGCCAGCGGGCGGCCGCCAACGCCTGGGTCGAGGGCCAGGCCGACAGCCGCCTGAACCAGGCGTTCCGGCTCTTCTCGCTGGCGTTGGCCCACACGCCCGACCTCGGCGCCATGAACCGCCTGCGCGAGCACCCGCAGGTGGCCGATACCGCCGCCGTGCTGCTGGCCGGGGCATTCCAGCTGTGCGGCCAGAACGACGCCGCTGAAGACCTGCTGAACCGCTGGCGCGGGCAGGTCGCCGCCTACCGCGACGACCGCCGCACCTTCGGCTCGGCGCTCCGCGACCAGGCGCTGATGGTGCGCGTCCTGGCGCACATGAAGCGCGCCGACCGCGCCCGCCGGCTGCTCGACGGGATCGTCGCCGGCATGGGCAGCGACGAGTGGTACTCCACCCAGGAGACGGCCTTCGCCCTGATGGCCATCTCTAGCATCTACGGGGGCACCCCGGCCGCCCCGCTGCGCTTCCGGCTGGCCTGGGAAAACGAGCCCCCCCGCGAAGGCATCCTCGACGCGCTGATCGCCCGCCAGCACTATCCGGCGGTACCGGCGCGCGAGCGGACGCTGCGCATCACCAACCCGACTTCCGGCCCGCTGTTCGTCACGGCCTACGCCTCGGGCATCGCCCCGGCCGGCCAGGAAAAGGCGGCCGAGCGCAACCTGCGCCTGCTGGTGGAGGCGGTCGACCGGGACGGCCAGCCGCTGGACACCTCGCGCCTGGCCCAGGGAAGCGACCTGCGCCTGCGGGTGTCGGTGACCAACCTGAGCCGCCGCGACGCCAGCAACCTGGCCCTGACCCACATGGTGGCGGCCGGGTGCCAGATCGCCAATCCGCGCCTGTTCGACGAGGACCCGGGACGCGGCTACTACGACTACCAGGACGTGCGCGACGATCGCGTCTGCACCTACTTCAGCCTGCCGGCGGGCGCCCGGAAGACCTTCACGGTGGCGCTGAACGCATCCTACAGCGGCCGCTTCTACATGCCCGGCGTCATCGTGGAGGCGATGTACGATCCCTCGCTGTACGCCGGCAGCGTCGGCAAATGGGTGGAGATCGTCCGCTAGAAGCGAAGCGCCGCCGGCGCCGCCGGCTGGCCGGCGGCCTGCTGCTGGCCGGGCTGCTGGGCTGGTGGTTCGCCTTGCCGGCCCGGCTCTTCGACCGCCCCCTGTCGCCGGTGCTCTACTCGGCCCAGGGGCGTCTGCTCGACGCGCGCCTGGCCGCCGACGAGCAGTGGCGCTTCCCGCCCGGGCGCAACGTCCCGGAGCGCTACTACCGGGTGCTGGTCGAGTCCGAGGACCGCCGCTTCTTCCTCCACCCGGGGGTCGATCCGCTGGCCACCGCCCGCGCCCTGGCCCGGAACGTGCGCCGCGGCCGCGTCGTCTCCGGCGGCTCGACGCTCACCATGCAGGTCATCCGCCTGGCCCGGCGCAACCGCCGCCGCACGCTGCTGGAGAAGGCGATCGAGATGGCGCTGGCCCTGCGCCTCGAGCTCACCCGTTCCAAGCACGAGATCCTCGCCCTCTACGCGGCCAACGCCCCCTGCGGAGGGAACATCGTCGGCATCGACGCCGCCTCCTGGTTCTACTTCGACCGCCCGCCGGCCGGGCTGTCATGGGGGGAGGCGGCGTTCCTGGCCGTGCTGCCCAACGACCCCGGCCTGCTGGCCACGGCGGCCAAGCGGGAGCGGCTGAAGGGAAAGCGCGATCGCCTGCTGCGCCGGCTGCTGGCGCGCGGGCGCATCTCCGCGCTGGAGTGCCGGCTGGCCCTGGCCGAGTCCCTGCCGACCGGCCCGCGCCCGCCGCCGCGGCTGGCGCCGCACCTGCTGACCACCCTGGCCGCCCGCCGCCCGGGAAGACGGGAGTTCCGCTCCTTCGTGAGCGACGACCTGCAGCGCCTGCTCGGCGCCGTGGTGCAGACCGAGGGCCAGCGGCTGCTGGAGGCCAACATCCGCAACCTGGCGGCGATGATCGTCGACAACCGCGGGGGCACGGTGGCGGCCTACGCGGGCAACGTGGTCCGGCCGGCGACCGCCGCCCACGGCCAGGACATCGACCTGCTGCAGCGCCCGCGCAGCACCGGCAGCATCCTCAAGCCGTTCCTCTACGCCGCCATGCTGGAGGCGGGCGCTCTGACCCCGCGCACGCTGCTGCTGGACACCCCGGCCCACTTCAGCGGCTACATCCCGGAGAACTTCGATCGCCGCTTCCGTGGCGCCGTCCCGGCGCGGGACGCCCTGGCCTGGTCGCTCAACATCCCGGCCATCCGCATGCTGCAACGGTTCGGCATCCCGCGCTTCCACGGGCTGCTGCGGCGCTGGGGAATGACGACGCTGACCCGCCCCCCGGGCGGCTACGGCCTGACGCTCATCCTGGGCGGGGCCGAGGGCACGCTCTACGAGGTCACCGGCCTCTACGCCGGCCTGGCCCGCCGGGCCGCCGGAGGCGGGCGGTCGAAAGCGGTGCGCCTGCTTCAGGACGACCCGTCGCGGCCGGCGCCGTTGGCCGAGCTGGGGCCGGGCGCCGCCTGGCTGACGCTGGAGGCGCTCACCGAAGTCAACCGCCCGGACGAGGAGGGCGATTGGCGCAGGTTCAGCTCCGCCCGCTGGCTGGCCTGGAAAACCGGCACCTCGTTCGGCAAGCGCGACGCCTGGGCGGTCGGCGTGACCCCCGCCTACACCGTCGGCGTCTGGGCCGGAAATGCCGACGGCGAGGGCAACCCCGGCCTGACCGGACTGGCCACCGCCGCGCCGGTCCTGTTTTCCGTGGTCACCGCCCTGGACAGCGGCGGCTCCATCCGTCCGCCCGCGCTGTTCCTGAAGAGCGTGCGCGTCTGCCGCGATTCCGGCTTCCTGGCCACCGACCTCTGCCCGGCCGTGTCCGTGTCGGTGCCGCGCGGCAGTTCTTTCCAGCCGCCCTGCCCCTACCACCAGCTGGCGCACCTCGACGAGGCGGGCCGGCGTGTCGACTCGGGCTGCCAGCCGGTGGCCCGCATGAGCCACGTGCCGTGGTTCGTGCTGCCGCCGGTGGCCGAGCACTACTACCGCCGCTATCATCCGGAGTACCGCACCCTCCCCGGCTGGCGCCGGGACTGCGCCGCCGCCCATGCCGCCGAGCCGGGGCGGCAGGTGATGAGCCTGGTCTATCCCGACCGCGACACCTCGGTGTACATTCCCGTCGAGCTCGACGGTTCGCCCGGCCAGGTGGTCTGCGAGGCGATCCACCGACGTCCGCAGACGGCCATCTACTGGCACCTCGACGAGAGCTACCTCGGCTCCACCCGCCAGTTCCACCAGATGGCCATCCGCCCCGCGGCCGGCGAACACGTCCTGGTGTTGATGGACGAGGAGGGGCGGCTTCTGGAGCGCCGCTTCCGGGTGCTGCCGCGCGGCACTTGATTTTTCGCCTTCCGCCTGCCAGAATCGGGCGGCGGCCGCCCGGCGGCGGGACAAGGAGAACGCCCATGATTTTCAACGGACAGACGATCGCGACCATCTTGCTGGCTCCGCTGCTGCTGACGGCTTCCGTTTCCGGCGCCGGGAGCGGGCGGCCCCGCAGTTACGCCTGCCCCTTCAGCGCCGAGGCGCCGAAAATCGACGGCCAACTGAACGACGCCGCCTGGCGGAAGGCGCCCTGGAGCGCCGACTTCGTCGACATCGAGGGCGACGCCAAGGAGAAACCGGCCCTGCGCACCCGGGTGAAGATGCTCTGGGACGACCGCTGCCTGTACATCGCCGCGGAGCTCGAGGAGCCGCACGTCTGGGCGACGCTGACCGAGCGCGACTCGGTGATCTTCCACGACCCGGACTTCGAGGTGTTCATCGATCCGGACGGCGACACCCGCGACTACTGCGAATTCGAGATCAACGCCCTGAACACCGGCTGGGACCTGCTGCTGGACAAGCCCTACCGCGAGGGCGGCCAGGCGCGCAACGAGTGGGACATCGCGGGGCTGCGCACCGCGGTGCACGTGGACGGCACGCTGAACGACCCGCGCGACCGCGACCGCGGCTGGAGCGTCGAGCTGGCCCTGCCCTGGGCGGCGCTGTCCGGGCCCGCCCGCCGACGGGCGCCTCCCGCCGATGGCGACGAGTGGCGGGTGAACTTTTCGCGGGTGGAGTGGGCGGTCGAGGTGGCCGACGGGGCCTACCGCAAGATCCCCGGCCGGCCGGAGAGCAACTGGGTCTGGTCACCGCAGGGCCTGGTCGACATGCACCAGCCGGAGCGCTGGGGGCGCGTCCACTTCCGGCGCGGCTCCGCGGCCCCCGCCGCGGCGCAGGCGGCGCCCGCGGGCGTCGCCGCGGAACCGGAAACGGAGACCGACCCGCTGGTGCTGCGCAAGCTGGAGTGGTTTTGCGACCAGAAGTTCGGCCTGCTGCTGCACTGGGGCCCCTATTCGCAGTGGGGCATCGTCGAGTCGTGGTCGATCTGCAGCGAGGACGAGCCGTGGTGCCAGCGCTCCCTGCGCGACTACGCGGAGTACGTGCGCCGGTACGAGGAGCTGAAAACCACGTTCAACCCGGTGGGTTTCGACCCCGCCGCCTGGGCGGCCGCCGCCCGCGCCGCCGGCATGCGCTACGTGGTCTTCACCACCAAGCACCACGACGGCTTCTGCATGTTCGACACCCGGCAGACCGACTACCGCATCACCGACCCCGGCTGTCCCTTCCACGGTGACGTCAACGCCGACGTCACCCGGGCCCTGTTCGCGGCCTGCCGCCGGCAGGGCCTCGGCACCGGCGCCTACTTTTCCAAGCCCGACTGGCATCACCCCGCCTACTGGGACCGCTACTGGGCCCACCCCGACCGCAACGTCAACTACGATGTCGTTCGCTACCCCGAGAAGTGGGCCTGCTTCAGCGACTTCACCTTCCGCCAGATCGAAGAGCTGGTTTCGGGCTACGGCCCGCTGGACATCCTCTGGCTGGACGGGGGCTGGGTCAATCCCGGCAACCGGGGCCAGGACATCGGCATGCCACGCATCGCGGCCATGGCCCGGCGGCACCAGCCGGGTCTGATCGTCGTCGACCGCGCCGTCGGCGGCCGCTACGAGAACTACCGCACGCCGGAGCAGCAGGTGCCGGAGAAACCCCTCGCCGGCCCGTGGGAGACCTGCATGACCATGGCCACCTCCTGGTCCTTCAAGCCCGGCGATGTTTACAAGCCGGTCGGAGAGCTCATCCGACTGCTGGCCGACGTCGTCGCCAAGGGCGGCAACCTGCTGCTCAACGTCGGCCCGGCGCCCGACGGCACCCTGCCCGCCGCGGCGCTCGAACGGCTGGCGGAGATCGGCGCCTGGATGGCGGTCAACGGCAGCGCCATCTACGCCACCCGCCCGGTCGCGCCCTGGACGGAGGGCGACCTCCGCTTCACCCGCGGCCCCGACGGCGCCGTCCACGTCATCTGCCCGGCCGGGGCGGACCGGGAGGCCATGCCCGCCCGGATCCCCGTGCGCTCCTTCCGGGCCGCCCCCGGCAGCCGGGTGACGCTGCTCGGTGACGGCCGCCCGCTTCCCTGGAACGGGCAGGGGGAGGGCCTGGTCGTCTCCATCCCCGCGCCGCTGCGCCGTCACCCGCCCTGCCGCCACGCGTGGGTGCTGCGAATCGAAAAACCACTGCCCCCGGTTCTGGAGTAGACGCCATGAAGAGGACCGCCGCCCTGCTGCTCGCCGCCCTGGGACTGGCCGGCGCCTGCCCGGCGGCAGACGCCGCCCCGGGAAAGGCCTCGCCGGCCCTGCTGGCCGACGTCGTCTCCCGCCTGCATCCTCCGTTCGTCAACGGCTTCGCCTCCCCCGTCGACGGCGAGACCATCCGCTACCACTCCAGCAACGACTTCGCCCGGGAGGCCCTGCTGGCGCGCGCCAGCGACGGCCGGAGCCCGATCGCCTGGCGCAGCGACCCGCTGCCGGCGGGACGACGCCCGCTGGTGCTGGCCTGGCTGGCGGGGGTGTCGACCAACCTCGGCCCGCGCCGCTTCACCCTGTCGCTCAACGGCGAGAAGTGGCTCCACTTCTCCAACCCGGCGAGCGCCGCCGACGCCCGGATGACCGTCTCCGGACCCCGCGGCTCGACGCTGACCTTCGTGGCGGAACGGGCCGACGTCTTCGGAGACCTGTTCGGCTACATGTTCCTGCAGCTGCCGGCCGGCCTCTTCCCCCCCGGGCAGCCCCTCGAGCTCCGCATCGACGGGGAGGCCGCCGGCTCCCGCTCCTGGGTCATGGCCTTCCGCCACCCGCTGCGGGCGGCGCTGCGGGTGCGGCCGCTGCCCGTGCTCACCGGTCCCGCCGACGCCCCGCGGCAGTCGGTGCAGGTGGCGGTCGAGCACTACGACGCCCCCTGCCGGGCCGACATCCGCCTGCATCCGGGAACGAGCGTCTCCCTCCCGCTTCCCTGGGGGCTGACGGTAACCGAATTCCCGGTCACCGAGACAAAGAAAAAGGAGACGCGGCGGGTGACGGTGCGCGCGGCCGGGCGCCTGCTGCACGAGGCCGCGCTGGAGCTCCGGCCGGTGACCCGGCGGCGCCTGGTGCTGCTGCCGCACTCCCACACCGACATCGGCTACTCGGCCCACCAGGAGAAGGTGGAGGCCGACCACCTGCGCTATATCGACGAGGCGCTCGATTTGGCCGAGCGGACCGCCGCCTACCCGCCCGGGGCGGGCTTCAAGTGGAACATCGAGGTTCTCTGGCCCCTCGACGCCTGGCTGCGGCGGGCGGCTCCGGCGCAGCGGGAGCGCCTCTTCGCCGCCGTGCGTGACGGCCGCATCGGCCTGAACGGCCTCTACGCCAACCTTCTCACCGGCCTGTGCCGGCCGGAGGAACTGTTGCAGGCGACCGCCCTGGCCCGCCGGGCCGGCGCCGCCGCCGGCGCGCCGGTGACCACGGCCATGCTCACCGACATTCCCTCCTACTCCGCCGGGCTGCTGCCGGCGCTGGCCCTGTCCGGCATCCGCTATTTCTCCAGCGGCCCCAACTACATGCCGTCGCTGCCCGACGGCGGCGACCGCATCGGCGCCACCTTGAAGACCTGGGGCGACCGGCCGGTCTGGTGGGAGCCTCCGTCGGGACGCTGCCGGGTGCTCTTCTGGATGGCCGGCCGTGGCTACTCCTGGTTCCACGGCCTCAACGCCGGCCCGCTGCCGCAGGCCCCGGCGGGAGCCATATACGATTACCTCGACGAGCTGGAGCGCTCCGCCTACCCCTACGACATGGTCCAGGTGCGCTACACCATCGGCGGCGACAACGGCCCACCCGACCCGCAGCTGCCCGACTTCGTGCGCGCCTGGAACGACGCCCATCTGTCGCCGCGCTTCGAGATCGCCACCGCCGCGGAGATGTTCGCCGAGTTCGAGAGCCGGTTCGGCGACGGGCTGCCGGTGGTGCGCGGCGACCTCACCCCGCACTGGGAGGACGGCGCCGCCTCCACGGCGCGCGAGCTGGCGCTCAACCGGCAGGCCGCCGAGAGGCTGGTCCAGGCGGCGACGCTCTTCGCCCTGCTGGCGCCCGGCCGCTACCGCCCGGACGATTTCGCCGCCGCCTGGCGGCAGGTGGTTCTCTTCGACGAGCACACCTGGGGAGCCGCCGACTCGGTCTCCGCCCCCGATGACCCCGGCGTGAAGGCCCAGTGGGAGTACAAGCGGGCCATCATCGAGGACGGCGCGCGGCGCGCCGACGCCCTGCTGGAAGGGGCCCTGGGCCCGCCGGCGACGGGCGCCATCCACGCCCTCGACGTCGTCAACACCCATTCCTGGCCGCGCACCGGCCTGGTCTTCGTCCCCGCCGGCTGGGCGCTGGCCGGAGAGCGGGTGAAGGACGACGCCGGCCGGCCCTGCCCGGCCCAGCGGCTTGGCGATGGCCGGTTGGCGGTGCTGGTGCGCGGGGTGCGTCCGTTCGGGGCGCGCCGCCTCTTCTTCCACCGCGGCGCCCCCCACCCGCCCCGCGACCCGGGGCCGGCGGTGGCGGACGGCGAGCGGATGACCTTGAGCAACGGGCGGGTCTGGCTGCAGGTCGACCCCGGCAGCGGCGACATCTCCCGCCTCATCGTGGACGGCGTCGACTACGCCGGCCGCCCCGGGTTGAACGGCTACCGCCACGTCGCCGGGTTCGACCCGGCGACGGCCCGGACCGACGGCCGGGCCCGGGTCACGGTCGGCGAACGCGGCCCGCTGGTGGCTTCGCTGGTCGTCGATTCCGAGGCGCCCGGCCTCCGCTCCCTGCGCCGCGAGGTCATGCTGGCCGGGAACCACCGGCTGCGGGTGTTCATCCAAAACACCCTCGACGTGCCCCAGCAGCGCGACAAGGAGAGCGTCCACTTCGCCTTCCCCTTCCGCCTTCCCGGGGCGACGCTGCGGGTCGACTCCGGCTGGGAAAAGGTGAGCCGCGGCCTGGACCAGCTGCCCGGCTCCTGCTTCGATTTCTTCTGCGTGCAGCGCTGGGCCAGCCTGGAGGACGAGGGGGGCGGAGTCGGCATGGCGCTGGTGCCGCTCGATGCGCCGCTTCTCGAAACCGGCGCCATGACCGACGAGACGAGGCACGACGGCGTGCGCCGCTGGCGCGAGAGGCCGGCGGATGGCGAAACCCTCTACTCCTACGCCCTGAACAACTACTGGCACACCAACTACAAGGCCGACCAGCCGGGCCGGGTGCTGCTGCGCTACGTTCTCGTGCCCTTCATGGCCGGCCTCCCCGCCACCGCCGCGCGCGCCGGCGCCGAGTGCAGCCAGCCGCTGCAGCTGCGGCCCGCCCATGGCCCGCGCCCGCCGGCGGCGCCCCTGGAGGTCGACAGCGGCGACCCGGCGACGGTGCTGGCCACGTCGCTCACCCCCTGCGCCGACGGCGGCGGGCTGCTGCTGCGGCTGCAGAACGCCGGCGACGAGCCGGCGCCGCTCACCCTGCGCTGGCTGGCCGGAGGGCGCGCCGCCTTCCGGGCCAGCGACGTGAACGAGGCCCGCGGCCCCGAGATTGCGTTCCCGAGGCGCATGGAGCCGGGAGAGATCCTCACCGTGCGCATCGAAAGGGAGAACCCATGACGAGAATAGTTCGGTTCACCGCCGCGCTCCTCCTGGTGGCGCTGGCCGCCCCGGCCGCGAAGGCGGGGGACCACCCCGGCCGCGATCCGCGCATGGCCTGGTGGAGCGACGCCCGTTTCGGGCTCTTCATCCACTGGGGGCTCTACGCCATCCCCGCCGGCGAGTGGGGGGGCAAAACCGACTACGGGGAGTGGATCCGCAGCTCGGCGCGCATCCCCCTCGACCGCTACGACCTCTTCCGCACCCGGTTCAACCCCACCCGCTTCGATGCCGGCGAGTGGGCGCGGCTGGCGCGCGAGGCCGGCATGGGCTACGTGGTGATCACCACCAAGCACCACGACGGCTTCTGCCTGTTCGACTCCGCGCAGACCGGCTTCGACGTGGCCTCCACCCCCTTCCGGCGCGACGTCATGGCCGAGCTGTCGGCGGCCTGCCGGAGCAACGGCCTTCGCATCGGCTGGTACTACTCCATCATGGACTGGCACCACCCCGACTACCTGCCGCGGCGCGAGTGGGAAACCGACCGCCCGGCCGCCGGCGCCGACTACGACCGCTACGTGCGGTACATGAAGGACCAGCTCGGCGAGCTGCTGACCCGCTACGGGCCGATCGGCGTGCTCTGGTTCGACGGGGAGTGGGAGAGCACCTGGAACCGGGACCGCGGCCGCGACCTGCTGGCCACCGTGCGCCGGCTGCAGCCCTCCCTCATCGTCAACAACCGCGTCGGCGCCGGCCGCAGCGGCATGGAGGGCTTCGCCGCCGACGGCGAGGAGGCGGGCGACTACGCCACCCCGGAACAGCAGGTGCCCGCCCAGGCGCCAGCCGGAGTCGCCTGGGAGACCTGCCTGACCATGAACGACCACTGGGGATGGAACAGTTACGACCAGGACTGGAAGCCGGCGTCCGAGCTGATCCGCACCCTGGCCGGCATCGCCTCCAAGGGCGGCAACCTGCTGCTCAACGTCGGCCCCACCGCCGACGGACTCTTTCCGGCGGAGGCGGTGGAGCGGCTGCGCGAGATCGGCCGCTGGATGGGGGTCAACGGCGAGTCCATCCGCGGCACGGCGGCCGGCCCCTTCGCTTCGCGGCCCTGGGGATGCTGCACGCAGCGGGAAGTGCCGGGCGGCACCCGGCTCTATCTCCACGTCTTCGAGTGGCCCGCCGGCGGCGAGCTGTGCGTGGACGGCGTCTTCAACGAGCCGCGCCGCGCCTGGCTCCTGGCCTCCCCCGGCACCTCGCTGACGGTCCGCCGCCACCAGGACGCCCTTTGCATCACGCTCCCCGCCGCCGCCCCCGACCCGGCCGACACGGTGGTGGTGCTGGAGGTCGCCGGCCGCGCCGACGTCTCCCGCCCGCCGGAGATCTCCGCCGGGGCCGACATCTTCACCACCGAGATGGAGGTCTCCCTGGGCAGCGACCGCGAGCGGGTGGAGATCCGCTACACCCTGGACGGCACCGACCCCGGCGCGGCGGCGCCCGTCGCGGCGGGACCGGTCCACCTGCGCGACACCGCCACCGTCAGCGCCCGCTGTTTCCGAGACGGCCGGCCGGTGAGCGGCACGGCGCGGCGCACCTTCACCCGGGTGGCGCCGCGGCCGGCGGCGAAGGCGCCCGCCGTGGACGCCGGCGTTCGCTGCCGCGTGTTCGAGTACGAGGGCGACCGGTCGGTCCTGCCCGATTTCGCCGCCCTGGCCCCGCAGCGCGAGGAGGTCGCCGCCGCGGTGCGACTGCCCGATCGGCGCCGGCCGGAGCGCTACGGCTGCGAGTTCAGCGGCTTCGTGGACATCCCGCGCGACGGCGTCTACCACTTCAGCACCATCTCGGACGACGGCAGCCGCCTCTGGATCGGCGACACGCTGGTGGTCGACAACGACGGGCTGCACGGCTCCGACGAGCGGCGCGGAGCGATCGCCCTGGAGTCCGGCCTGCACCCGCTGCGGGTGGCCTTCTTCCAGAACACCGGCGACGCGCAGCTCACCGTGACCGTCTCCGGCCCCGGCGTGGAGCGGCAGCCCCTGGCCGGCGCCTGGTTGAAGCGCGCCCGCTAGGGCCGCGGTCACCGCGCGACCCAGGCACCCCCAAACACCGTGTGGGAGGGTTTCTCCACGATCCCCCCGGCGGCAAAGGGCGGGGGCTGAACCATCGCCTTTGCTCCCCCGTAGCACAGGAGACCCCCGGGAGGTTCCATGAGCCAAGCCGAGCCCCTGATTCGCGCCGACGCCCTGTCCAAGTTCTACCGCAGCGGCCCGGTGATTGTCACCGCCCTCGACGGGGTCGATTTCACGGCGGTCGCCGGCCGGTTCATCGCCGTCACCGGCACCTCCGGGTCCGGTAAATCGACGCTGCTCAACTTGCTCGGCGGCCTGGACACCCCAAGCGCCGGCCAGATCCGGTTCCGCGGCCGGCCCCTGGCCGGGCTGAGCCGCAACGAGCTGGCGCGCTACCGTCGCTGCGATGTCGGCATGATATTCCAGTCATTCAATCTCATCCCCTGGCGCAGCGCCCTGGAAAACGTCGAGCTGCCCCTGGTCCTGGCCGGACGGCCGCCTCGCGAGCGCCGCGGACGCGCCGCGGCGCTGCTGGCCCGTGTCGGCCTGGCCGACCGCTCCCGGCACCGCCCGGGAGAGCTGTCCGGCGGCGAGCAGCAGCGGGTGGCCGTGGCCCGCGCCCTGGCCAACGAACCCGCCCTGCTGCTGGCCGACGAGCCCACCGGCAACCTGGACAGCCGAACCGCCGCCGGCGTTCTCGAACTCCTGGCCGACCTCAACCGCGAGCGCGGGCTGACGGTGCTGCTGGTCTCGCACGACGCGGAGCTGGCGCGCCGTTTCGCCAGCGACCACGTGCGGCTGATTGACGGCCGGGTGGGCGGGGACGGAGAGCAAATATGAAAATCTCCGATACGCTGCGTTTCGCCCTGGAGAACCTCGGCAAGATGAAGCTGCGCACCTTTCTGACCGTCGCCGGGGTCACGGTCGGGGTGGCCTCCCTGGCGGCCATGGTGGCGTTCGGCTCCGGCCTGCAGAAGAACGTGGCCGACACCTTCGCCCGGCTCGACCTGTTCAACACCATCACCGTGCTTCCCGAGCCGCTGAATTCCGAAGGCCAGCGGCCGCCCCACCGCGCCGGAGCACCCGCCCCGGCCCCGCTCGACGACGCACTGGTCGCCGAGGTCTCGGCCTGGGATGGCGTGAGCATCGTCTTCCCCGAGCAGCGCTTCCCGGCCACGGCGCGCCTCGGCGGCCGCGAGGAGTTCCTGCTGGTGACGGCCCTGCCCGCCGCCGTCGTCTCCCCGCCGCGCGTCACCCTGCGCCGCGGCCGGCTCTTTCCCGGAAACGACGGCGCCCACGCGCTGGTGACGCGCGTCTTCCTGCGGCGTCTCGACGTCCGGGACGAGGCCTCGGTCGTGGGCAAGGAGCTGGAGATCAGCACCGTGACCCTGAAGGCCGGCGGCGGACCGGCCGGCCTGCCCGTCGGCCGCACCCCCTACCGCGTCACCGTGATCGGCGTGATCGACCAGTCGGTCTTCGGCGCCGGCCCCTTCGCCTCCCAGGTGATCCTGCCGGCGGGTTTCGCCGCCCGCATGGAGCGGCTGCCGTTCAGCAACGTCTGGGACCTGATGCGCGCCCGCGACGGCCGCGTCGGCTACCCGGCGCTGTCGGTGCGCCTGAAGGCGGCGCGCTGGCTGGCGCCGGTGAAGAAGCGCCTGCGCGACCGCGGCCTGACGGCGGTCTCCGGCGACGACCAGTTCGCCGAAATCCGCAACAACTTCATCGTCATGGACATGGTGCTGGCCGCGGTGGGCATGATCGCCCTGTTCGTGGCCGCCCTGGGCATCACCAACACCATGGTCATGTCCATTCTCGAGCGCACCCGCGAGATCGGCGTGCTCAAGGCGGTCGGCGCCGAAGACCGCCAGGTGCGGCGCGTCTTCCTGGTCGAGTCGGCCCTGATCGGCCTGGCCGGGGGCCTCTCCGGCCTGCTGCTGGGCTGGGCGGCCAGTTCGCTCATCAACCACGTCGTCAATATCTTCCTGGCCCGCCAGGGTGTGCCGTATATCAACTACTTCCACTACCCGTGGTGGCTCTGCGCCGGGGCGGTGCTTTTCGCCGTGTTGATCGCCCTCCTGGCCGGCCTCTACCCGGCCCAGCGCGCGGCGCGCCTCGACCCGGTGCGGGCCCTGCGCCACGATTGAGCAGAAAGCGGCCCGCGCCGGTGCGGGCCCTGCGCCACGACTGAGCAGAAAGCGGCCCGCGCCGGGGCGCGATCGCCGCGCCTCACTTTTCGTAGGGCAGCTTGTCGGCCAGGGTCCAGCGGCCTCCGGGAACCGGGGCCGGCTCGCCGGAAATCAAGCGCCTGGCCTCGTCCACCTCCACGGCGGTCGGCACGTGGGAGCCGAGGTATCCGGAGTTGCACAGCGGCGAGGTGCCCAGCCCGCGCTTCTTCTTCGCCCAGGCGTTCTGGTAGCAGGAGCGCAGGTTGGCCGACGCCTTCTCCGGGTCCTGGTTCCATCGCCCCAGCCACACCAGCCAGTGCACGACGTCGCTCAGCCGCGGGTAGGGCTTGCCGTCGGCGTCGAAGGCCATGAAGATGGCGATCTCGGAGGCGATCTTGGCCCGGTCGGTGGAGAGATCGCTGTCCAGCAGCTTGTCCTCGGTGACCATCGACTGGCGGGTGGAGAGCACCCGCACCATGTGGTCCCAGATCTCGCGCGCCGAGTGGGTCTTGCGCACCGCCTGCTCGAAGAAGTGCTGGACGTAGCGCACCCCGACCATCGGGTCGGAGGTGGTCTTCCAGCCGACGAAGGAACGGGCACGGAACAGGTTGACCGCCGGCGGCACCGGGTCGGCGGCGGAGCCGGGAGCGGCGCTCTCGCAGGCGTCGACGTAGGCCAGCGTGGCGGCGAGATCCATGCCGCCCTGGAGGCGCAACTCCTCGAAGAAGGGGTTGCAGACTCCGAGGTAGGTGTCGTAGTCCCAGCGGTCGCGCTGCACCGTCACCGGGGCCATGGTGTTGGCCAGGTAGGCGGGCAGGCCGGCGGCCAGCTCCGCCCGCACCGCGCGCACCAGCGCCTGTTCCATGGTCTCCCCGGCCCGCGTCGTCACCTGGGTGCCGGTGGCCATCAGGTAGCCGGGACGGCCGTCGTCCATGGGGATCTGCACGCCGTGGCTGGAGACGTAGAAAAGGCCGGGGTTGCCGCGCAGCGCCCGGGCCAGGGCCTGAGGGCCGGCGGCCCCGTCGGTCAGGATCTCGATGTCGCCGGCGGCGTAGCCGGCGCGCAGCAGCTGGCGGCGCAGCGATTGGGGGTCCTCGCCCAGGCCGCGGAAGGTGAAGTACTGCCCCTTGCGGAAGTTGCGCCGGGAGTTCATCGGGAAGAGCAGGGCGGCGGTGTGGCGCGGGGGGTCGCCGCGGCCCGGCCCCGGCTTCATGAACAGGTGGGTGCGCGGGTCGCGGGCGAAGAAACCCGGCTGCAGGGGCTGGTCGGCCGCCCCGGGGGCGGCGCGGTAATCCGCCCGCTTCGGCATCTTCGGCCGCAGGATGCAATAGTAGGTGCGCCCGCCCTTCTCCCGGCGGATGCGCAAGGCCGTCTTCTGCGCGTTCAGCACCACCTGGTCGAGAGTGGCCGGGGCGGGAGCGGCGTGGAGCAGGCCGGGCGGCGAATCGCGATGCCGGGCAAACACGCCCCAGCCCGGCACCTGGCGCCGGGCGGAGAAGGGGCGGCCGCGCAGGGCGGTCAGGGCGGAGTCGGCGGCCGCCTCGTCGGAGGCGCCGGCCTCCAGCGCCTCCTGGTAGGCGCGGTAGGCGACGGCGATGAAGTCGTCCGGGTTGACCGGCCGCGACTCCTGGCGGCGCCAGCGCGACGTGCCCGGAACCTGGTTGATCAGGGTGAAGGGCAGCGTCAGCTCCCCGGCCTGCAGCGCGAACGGTTTCCCTTCCACCTTCAGCCCCAGGGTGGGGATCTCCAGCGAGATCCGGCCGCCGGCCGAGACCGACCAATGGCCCTCGTCGGAGAATTCCTCGCCGGGGCGGAAAGCGTGGAAGGCCAGCTGCCCGCCCGCCTGCAGGTCGAGCGTGCAGACCGCCCCCTTCACCGGCGTCTGGCCGTCGGAATCAGCCGCCCAGACCCAGATCCCGAGCAGCTCCTTCGTCTCGCCGGCGGTTGCCGGCGGCAGCGCCAGGCAGAGCAAAACGAGGAGCGTCGCAATCGTTCTGGCCATGGTTCCCCCTGCGTCCATTGTAGGCCGAATCTTCCCGTCATGCAAGAAACGAGCGGCGGGGTTGCTGGCACGCCGGGTTTCCGGTACAATGGTGCCGGTTCAACGGGGACTTGTGTTCGAGACCAAAAAGACATACCTGCTCTTCGACATCGACGGCACGCTGATCCACGCGGGAGGCGCGGGGCGGCGCGCCTTGACTTCGGCCATGGCCGTCTGCGGCGTGCCCGAAGACCTGCTGCAGAACCTCTCCTTCGCCGGCCGCACCGACCGCCAGATCATCCACGAGACCCTGCGCGCAGCCGGCCGCGAGGCGGAGCTGGAGATGCTGAGCGCCCGCATCGAGTCCTACTACCTGGACGGCCTGGACCAGTTGCTGGGGCGTGAGTCGCAGCTGCGCGTTTTGCCCGGCGTGCGCGAGTTCCTGGAGGCCTGCCGCTCCCGGCCGGACCTGGAGCCGGCCCTGCTCACCGGCAACGTGCCGCGGGGAGCCCGGATCAAGTTGAGCTATGCCGGGCTGTGGGACCATTTCACCTGGGGCGTGTTCGGCGACCACTCCGAGGAGCGCGTCGAACTGGCCTACGAAGCCTGGCGGCGGATCGCCCGGCGCGATCCCGACGCGGAGCCGCGGCGCATCTGGATGATCGGCGACACCGCCGCCGACGTCCGCTGCGGCCGGGCCATCGGCGCCGTCACCGTCGGCCTCACCTCCGGTTTCGACTCCCCCGAGACGGTCCGAGCCGCCTCCCCCGACCACCTGGTCGAGGATTTCTTCGCCCTGTTCCCCCTCTTCGCCATGCGCCGGCCGGAAGAGCCGCAGTGAGCGCCCGGGGCGCCCCCCGTTGACCGAATTCGCGGGCCGCGGTACACTGGACCCCGCACGGAGGACATCCCCATGAAAAGAGCCCTCTTCGTCTCTCTCGTCGCCTGGTGCGGTTCCCTCCTCGCCATGCCCCCACCCGCCTCCGGACCGGTCACCGGTGCCGTCCACTCCGCCGACGGCGTGCCGATCCGCTACGAGGTGCGCGGCGCCGGCGAGCCGGCATTGCTCTTCGTCCACTGCTGGATGTGCGACCGCTCCTACTGGGCGGGGCAGCTGGAGCACCTGGCCGGGCGTTTCACGGTGGTCGCCCTCGACCTGGCCGGCCACGGCGAGTCGGGGCAGACGCGCCGGGAGTGGGGCCCCCCCACCTACGCCCGCGACGTGGTGGCGGTGGCCGACTCCCTGAAGCTCAAAAAGGTCATCCTCGTCGGCCACTCCATGGGCGGCCCGGTCGCGGCCGAGGCGGCCCGGCTCATGGGCCGGGAGCGGGTGCTGGCGGTGGTCGGCGTGGACACCCTGCTGAACCTCGACGAGAAGACCGATCCGAAGCAGTACGAGGGCTTCTTCGCCGCCATGCGGGCCGACTTCGCCGCCACCACCGAGGGCTTCATCCGCTCCGTGATGTTCCCGCCCGGCGCCGACCCGGCCCTGGTCACCATGGTGGCCACGGACATGGCCCAGGGCCCGGCCGACGTGGGCATCGCCTCCATGGAGGCGATGATGCGCTTCGATCCGGGGCAGGCCCTGGCAGAGGCGCGGGTCCCGGTCTACTGCATCAACGGCGACAAGTTCCCCACCAGCGTCGAGGGGGGGAGGAAGCACGCGGTATTCTACAAGGCGCGCATCCTGCCCGGCTCCGGCCACTTCCTCTTCCTGGAGAAGCCGGCCGAGTTCAACCGGCTCCTGGACGAGACCCTGGAGGAGATCCTGGCGGCGAAGAAACCGTAGGGGCGGCCCTGGGTGGCCGCCCCGCACCGCGGCCCGCCTCCCCTTGACGCTATGGTTTAACCTGATACAATAGGGTTCTCAAATAAAAATACGAGGTGAAATCATGGCGACATACACGTCTCAACAGCTGATGGACATGGAGCACCACTACGGCGCCCACAACTACCACCCGCTCGAGGTGGTCATTTCCAAGGCCGAGGGCATCTGGGTCGAGGACCCGGAGGGCAAGCGCTACATCGACATGCTCTCCGCCTACTCCGCGGTCAACCAGGGCCACCGCCACCCCCGCATCATCCGGGCGCTCAAGGAACAGGCCGACGTCCTGACCCTGACCTCGCGCGCCTTCTTCAACGACCAGTGGCCCCTCTTCGCCAAGAAGCTGGCCGAGCTGACCGGCAAGGAGATGGTCCTGCCGATGAACACCGGCGCCGAGGCGGTGGAGACGGCCATCAAGACCATGCGCAAGTGGGGGTACCGGGTCAAGGGCGTCCGGAAGGACAAGGCCGAGATCATCGTCTTCACCGACAACTTCCACGGCCGCACCACCACCATCGTCTCCTTCTCCACCGACCCCGACGGGCACGACGACTACGGCCCCTACACGCCGGGATTCAAGATCGTCCCCTACGGCAACCTGAAGGCGGTCGAGGAGGCCATCACCAAGAACACCGTGGGCATCCTCGTCGAGCCGATCCAGGGCGAGGCCGGGGTGGTGGTGCCGCGCGCCGGCTTCCTGAAGGGGCTGGCGAAAATCGGCAAGAAGAACAACGTGCTGCTGGCCGTCGACGAAATCCAGACCGGCTTCTGCCGCACCGGCAAACTGTTCGCCTTCCAGCACGAGGGGATCGAGCCGGACCTCATCATCATGGGCAAGGCCCTGGGCGGCGGCGTGTTCCCGGTGTCGGCGGTGGCCGCCGACCAGGATGTGCTGGGCGTGTTCCAGCCGGGCACCCACGGCTCGACCTTCGGCGGCAACCCGCTGGCCTGCGCCGTGGCCATGGCCTCCATCGACGTGCTGCTCGACGAGAAGCTGGCCGAGCGCTCCGCCGAGTTGGGCGAATACTTCATGGCCCAACTGCGCGAGCTGCAGGCGAAGTCGGACAAGATCAAGCTGGTGCGCGGCAAGGGCCTGCTCATCGGCGTGGTGCTCCACAAGTCGGCCGGCAAGGCGCGCCAGTACACGACGCGGCTGAAGGACAAGGGCCTGCTCTGCAAGGAGACCCACGACTGGATCATCCGCTTCGCCCCGCCGCTGGTCATCACCCGGGCCGACATCGACACCGCCATGGAGAGGGTCCGAGAAGTCCTCGGCTGATGATCCTCTTCCGCGCCGATGCCTCGGCCTCGACCGGCTTCGGTCACCTGACCCGCAGCGCCTACCTGGCCGCGCTCCTGGGCGGCCGGGCGGCGGTGCGCTTCTGCGTCAACGACGACAAGGCGGCGCGGCGTTTTCTCGAGGACCGCGGCCTGCCGGCCCTGACGCCGCGGGAGCTGGCCGGCGCCGACCTCGGCGATCTCCGCGCCGCCGTGTTCGATTTGCGCCACTTCGGCCGAGACGAGCTGGCCCTGCTGGACGAGACCCGGCGCCGCGGCGCCCGGCTGGTGCAGGTCACCGACCTGGGCCTGGCCCAGCAGGAGGTCGACCTGGTGGTCGACGGCGCCCTGGCCCGAGTCGTCCCCTACGAGGAGCGGCCGGGGCGGGCCATGCTGCTCGGCCCGGAATACATGATCCTGCACCACAAGGTGCGCCACTTCCGCAAGGCGCCGCGCCGCTGGCGGCCGGCGCTGCGCCGCGTCTTCGTCCAGTTGGGCGGCGGCGCCGACTACCGACTGCTGCGCGAGCTCGTGGACGGGCTGCAGCGCCGCCGCCTGCTGGTCAAGACGGCGCTGGGCTACTCCCTGAAGAAGGCGCACCGCAAGGCCCTGCGCCGCCTGTTCCCGGGACTGCGCACCGCCGGCCCCTGCGAGTCGCTGGCTCGCTCCTTCTACGAGGCCGACCTGGCCGTGATCACCCCGGGCGTCGCCGCCTACGAGGCGGCCGCCTGCGGCACGCCGGCGCTCTACCTGTGGCGCGACGACCTGCAGCGGGCCACCGCCGAGGCCTTCGCCGCCGCCGGCGCCGGGATGGCGCTGGCGCCGCTGGCGGACCTGGCCGCCGTGGACCTGTCCGAAGCGCTGGCCGGGCTGACGGCGGAGAAGCGCCAGGCCATGGGCGAAGCCGGGCGGCGGGTGGTGGACGGCCTGGGGGCGCCGCGGTTGGTTGAATATTTTTCCCGGGCCGGTATACTCTGAACTGATGAATGCGGTCAACGTCCTGATCACCGCCGTCTCGCGCCGCGTATCCCTGGTCCGCAACTTCCGCACCGCCCTGGAGCGAAGCGGCGGGCGGGTCATCACCGTCGACTACAACACCTTCTCGCCGGCCCTATACTTCGGCCACAACCACTACACCGTGCCGCTGGTCAACGACCCCGCCTACGTCGACGCGCTGGAGAAGATCATCGACAAGGAAAAGGTGGGGCTGATCATCCCGACCATCGACGACGAGCTGGCCCTGTGGGCGCGGCTGAAGGACTACTTCGCCAACAAGGGCGTACACGTGTCGATTTCGCCGCTGCCCACCGTCGACATCTGCAACGACAAGTGGAAAACGGCCGAGTTCTTCCGGGCCCACCGCCTGCCCTTCCCGGCCACCCACCTGCCCGCCACCCTGAACTACGAGATGAAGTTCCCGCTGTTCATCAAGCCGCGCGGCGGCCGCGGCTCGGTCAACTCGTTCATGGTGCGCAACAAGCGCGAGCTGGACTTCTTCATCGAGTACGTGCCCCAGCCGGTGGTGCAGGACTACCTGCAGGGCAAGGAGTTCACCGCCGACGCCTTCTTCTCCCGTGACGGCCGTCTCATCTCCCACGTGCCGCGCTACCGCCTGGTGGTGCGCGCCGGCGTCTCCGACCGCGGCAAGACCTTCCGCAACGACGAGCTGCGCGACCTGGTCGCCGCCATCGGCCGGAAGATGCGTTTCGAGGGGGCGGTCAACATCCAGGGCAAGATCTTCCGCAAGGAGATCACCTTCTTCGAGATCAACCCGCGCTTCTCCGGCGGCATCCAGCTGTCGACCGCCGCCGGCCCCAACTTCGCCGAGCTGCTGGTGCGCGAGTGCAGCGGCGAATCCCTCGAGCCGATGATCGACGAGTACGCCAGCAACTTCTCGATGACCTCCTACGAGGACAGCATCTTCATCGACCAGACCGGGCGCACCCGTTTCTTCTACTCCGACAACCAGACCATTCTGCCCGAGTCGATCCACCTGAAGCTGACCGACTGAGAGGCGGAAGAAGACGCCGGGGCGGATGGCGATCCGCCGCGGCTCGGCTATAGAATTCGCACAAACCGCCGATATATCGTGTGCCATGAGAACAACCGCCATCCTGCTGCTCGCCCTGGCCTTGCTGTCCGGCTGCACCACCGTCCGCACCATGCGCCCGGGGGCCGATCCGGCCAAGCGCGTCGCCGACCTGGCCGCCGGGCTCGACGACACGCTGCGCATCCCGGCGCTGCGCAACGGAGAGCTGGGCGTGCTCACCTTCGTCGACCTGAACGACCTGGATGCAGCCCTGCCCATCGGCCGCTACCTGCAGGAAAAACTGGTCAACGAGCTCTTCCGGCGCAACTACCGGGTGGTCGAAATCCGCCTGGGCAAGTCGATCGCCCCGCGACCGCCGGTCGGCGAGACGATCCTGACCCGCGTCCGCGACGACCTTCGCGAGAACGGCTACGCCGGCCTCAAGGGACTGGTGCTGGGTACCTACATCCACACCGCCAACGGCCTGCAGGTCGGCGCCCGGCTGGTCGAACTGGAGAACGGCCAGGTGCGCGCCAGTGCCGAGACCTTCATCCAGCGCGGCAAGATGCTGCGCTCCCTCACCGCCCTGTCCGGCTCCGTCGACATTCCCGACCTGAGCCGCGCGCACGGCGTATACGAGCGCTGGCCGAGCCTGGCCGAGGCGGAATAGCCGAGACCGGGACCGCCGGACGTTCCCACCCGCCCCTTTCACCCTTATGCCCTGGCAGTGACCGATCGCAGCCGGTCACGGCACGATGTCTCCCGGCATGTCCTCCTCCCCTGGAACAGAGGGCTACAGGACCAGCACCAGCAGCGTGGCCACCCCGGTCATGGCCAGCAGCGGGAAGGCCAGATAGCGGTAGACCTGGCCGAGGCTCGCCCCGAAGTACTCGTTGGTCAGCACCAGGCAGAGGTGCAGCGGGGAGCAGAGGATGCCGGCGAACCCCACCACGTACATGTAGAGCGCCAGGTAGAGAAAGTTTGGGGCGTGGAGCACGAGCGGGGCCAGCACCGGGAAGGCGATGGCGATGTAGGCGGTGTTCACCCCGGTCAGGAAGCCCACGGTGAAGGAGACCAGGAATACGAAGAGCACCACCATGGGCAGGGAGACCTGCAGGGTCTTGAGCACGTCGAAGATGGCCGCGTCCTGGATGACCCGCTGGAAGACCAGAACCGCGGCGATGAGCAGCACGCTGCGCACGATGGTCGGGGTGGTGAGCCACTGGCGCGCCTCGGCGGCCCGCACCCGTTTGGCCAGGGTGAGCAGCAGGGAGACGGCGACGATGGACGCCCACAAGGGCACCGGGGCGACGAAGAAGAGCAGCACCACGGCCAGCAGCGGCCAGGTGCCGGCCAGGAAGGCGGCCAGCGACCCGCCCACGCCGTTGCCCGGCCGTGGGGCCAACCGGGCGATACGGTGGCGGCGGAAGTAGGCGAAGGCCACCGCGAGGCCGGCGGCGATGTGCAGCAGGGAGAAGGGAAGCTGGAAGAGGATGATGGTGCGCATGGGAATGCCTGACATGGCCTGGAAGAGGAGCAGCCCCTGGTAGAGGGGCCAGATCAGCTCCCAGTCGTGCCGGAACCAGTAGTTGAGGAAGGCGTTGAAGGCCGGCGAGGTGCGGGTGCCTCGGAGCGAGGCCTCCACCAGCGGCGCCGAGAAGAGCGCCCCGCCGGGCATCGGCAGGAAGCCGACGATGGCCGGCGCCACCATGGCCACCAGACGGCGGTCCCGGATCATGGCGTTGAGCGAGTCGATGAGGTGGTCGTACATGCGGCGCGACTTCTGCACCGCCCCCATGTACTGCACCGCCACCACGATGACCAGCAGTTGCCAGGTGTCGGGGTCGGTCAGGGCCGCGCCTCCCGCGCGCAGGGCGACCCCGGCGTTCACCTGGAAGAGCGCGATGGTCAGCAGGGTGACCAAAAAGATGGCCAGCGCCAGGTCGAGCTTCAGGCGAAGCAGCAGCACCAGCGCCGCCACCACCAGGGCGGCCTTGACGAGCAGGATCAACGTGCCTCCACGGGGCGTTCATTATAGGGGAAAGAGGGGCAAAGGGCAAACCGGCCGCGGTTCTCCCCGGGCTCCTCCCCCGTCTTGACCTTCTCCTCCGATAATGGTATGAGGGGGTTTCGGCGCTCCGCCAAGGCCGGCCCGGAAGAGGAGACCCATGACAGAAGCCATCAAGAAGACGCTGCGCGACTCCGCCCCCACCCGCTGGATGATGCTGCTCCTGGTGAGCGTGCTGATGTTCGCCACCTACTGGTTCCAGGACTTCCTCTCCGGCCTCAAGCCGCTGATGGAAAGCCAGATGGGCATCACCTCCAACCAGTTCGGGACCCTCATTGGCATGACCACCATCGCCAACGCGTTCGGCATGATCATCATCGGCGGCATCATCCTCGACAAGTGGGGCATCCGCCTGACCGCCTTCCTCTTCGGCGGGGTGACCATCCTGGGCACGGCCATCATGGCCCTCGGCGCCAACGGCGTCTTCTCCTCCGATCCCGGCACCAAGCTGACGGTCATGATCGTCGGCCGCGTGCTCTTCGGCGTCGGCCTGGAGACGACCTGCGTGCTGGTGACGCGCACCGTGGTCAAATGGTTCAAGGGCTACGAGCTGGCCATGGCCATGGCCATCAACGTGGGCATCGGCCGTCTCGGCTCGGCGCTGGGCACGGCCATCTCGCCCGACATCGCCGGCAAGAACCCGCCGGCGGCCATCACCTTCGCCGCCGGGCTCATCGCCGTGGGCGTGCTCTTCTACTTCATCTACCTCATCTTCGACGTTCGCATCGACCGCCAGCTGCACCAGGACGCGGCCGCGGCCGACGACGAGAAGTTCCGCTTCGCCGACCTGGTCAAGCTGGTGACCGACCCCTCGTTCATCACCATCGCCCTGCTCTGCGTCACCTTCTATTCCGCCGTCTTTCCCTTCATGCAGTACGCCCCCGACCTGCTGGTGAACAAGTTCGGCTTCTCCTACACCCTGCCGGAGTCGGCCCAGATCGTGCTGTTCGGCTCGGCCTCGCTGGGCAACGTCTCCGTCTACGCCGCCTTCTTCCTGTTCGGCATCCTCTTCTCCATCCTGCCCACCTACCTCAGCCGGCGTGCCACCCGGCTGGGGGTGATGGCGGCGCTGGTGGCCGGTTTCGCCCTGCTGCTCTACCTGCTGCGCGGCTACCTGGCCGTCTGGCTGCACAACGGTCCCAAGGCGGCCGCGCTCATCCCGCTGGGCACCATCCTCTTCACGCCCATCTTCGGCCGCATGGTGGACCGCAAGGGCAAGGCCGCTTCGATCATGATGCTGGGCTCGATGCTGCTCATCTTCGCCCACCTCTCCCTGTCGGTCTTCAACTCCGAGATCCTCTGCTATTTCGGTTTGCTGTCGCTGGGCATCGCCTTCTCGCTGGTCCCGGCGGCCATGTGGCCGTCGGTGGCCAAGATCGTGCCGGAGCGGCGCCTGGGCACGGCCTATGCCACCATGTTCACGGTGCAGAACTGGGGCCTGGGCCTCTTCTTCAAGGGCATCGGCTGGATGCTCGACAAGGCCAACCCGGACGTGGTGGCCAAGCTGCAGCAAATCCGCGCCGACCTCGCCGCCCAGGGCCTGGGCAACGACCTGATCAGCGAGAAGATGGAGGCCATGCGCCAGGCCGGCACCCTGCCGCTCTACAACTACACCGTGCCCATCCTGACCCTGGTCGGCTGCGGCGTGGTGGCCATCTTCCTGGCCTTCTACCTGAAGCGGGTCTCGCAGCGCTACGGGCTGGAGCTGCCCTCGAACCGGAAATAGCCGGCGCAAAACCGTTGCGGGCGGCGGGTCGCATGGCGTCGAAGTTCCTCCTGCCCTTCCTGGCGATGCTGCTGCTGCCCTCGCCCGCCGCGCAAACGAATGGCCGCGGCGCCGCAGGAGTGATCCCGCTCCTGCAGCGCCAGCTGGACGAGCTGACCTCCGGCGGCCGGATCCCCGGCGTCACCTTTGCCGCCCGCTTCCGCGACGGGAGGACGATCGCCCTGGCCTCCGGTTCCGCCGACCTGGAAAGGCGCCGGCCGATGACCCCGTCCGGCCGGATGCTCTCGGGCAGCATCGGCAAGACCTGCGTGGCAACGATCGTGCTGCAGCTGGAAGCCGAGAAGCGGCTGGGGGTGGATGACCGGCTGGGAAAGTACTTCTCCGGCGAGCCCTGGTTCGCCTCGCTCCCCAACGGCTCCGGTCTCACCCTGCGGATGCTGCTGAATCACACCGGCGGCCTGCCGGAATACGTCGACGCGAAAAAGCTGTGGGCCGACGTCCGGCGGTGGCCCGACAAGGCCTGGACGCCCCTGGAGCGGCTCGGCTACATCTTCGGCCAGCCGCCGCTTCACCCCCCCGGCCGGGGCTGGAGCTACGCCGACACCCACTACATCCTGCTGGGAATGGTGATCGAGCGGGTTACCGGCAGTTCCTACGAACGAGAGCTGCGGCGGCGGATCCTGCTTCCTTTCGGCCTCACCGCCACCGTTCCGGCCGACCACCGTCATCTGGCCGGCTTGATCCCGGGTTATTCCCAACTGGACGAACCGTTCCGCATCCGGGGCAAGGTGGTGGGCGCGGACGGCCGTTACCGCTTCAACCCGCAGCTGGAGTGGACCGGGGGCGGCCTGCTCACGTGCTCCCGCGACCTGGCCCGGTGGGCGCAGCTCCTCTACGGGGGCCAGGTGCTCCCGCCCGCGGCCCTGGCTCGGATGCTGGAGCGGGTGAAGACCAGCGAGGCGTGGGACTACGGCCTGGGAGCGATCGTCTGGGAGTCCGGGACCCTGACCACGGTCGGACACTCCGGCTTCGCCCCCGGCTACAACTCGATCATGGAGTACCTGCCCGGTTACGGACTCGCGGTCGCCCTGCAGTTCAATTGCGACTACGTCTCCCGAAAAGCCGGCAAAAGCACCCACGAAATCGCGGCCGGACTTCTCCGCTGCCTCCTCCACGGACAAGGACGCTAGTCCGAGGACGGGGAC
>CAYZNT010000007.1:57826-142322 GCA_964479735.1 uncultured Clostridia bacterium | reverse complement strand
GCCGCCTTCTCCTTCTCGTTCCTGAGGCGGTACACCCGGGAGTAGAGGTAGTGGATGTTCTCCTTGTCCCGGTTCGCCTGGCGGTCCAGGATGGAGAGGGCCGGGTCCAGGTCCTTGCGGGCGATCAGGGCGTTCACGTAGTTCACCATGAGGTGGGCTCGGTCGGGGAAGAGGGAGAGCTCGCGCTCCATGAAGAGCTTGTACCGCTCCATGTCGCCCCGCTTCCGGTACAGTTCCGCCAGGTTGGAATGGAAGCTGCCCAGGAGGTCCGCCAGGTACCAGGCGTGGAAGAGGCGGGGACCCGCCTCCGGGGAGTCCGGGAGGATGTGGAGCTCGTCCGAGGCCAGGTAGTACCCGGCGATGGCCGCGGCCAGGTCGGGCTCGGAGAGGGAATCCAGGGCGGACTGGATCCGGTGATCCGCTTCCGCCAGGCGCTCCCGGGCCGATTCCACCCGGGTGGAGAGGGCTTGCCGGGCTTCCTGGTGGAGGGTGGGCTGGGACCGGGCCATGTCCGCCACCTGCCGGAACTTGCGCAGGGTGGAGCGGAAAAGCTTGATCTTGCGCTCCAGGAGAAACCGTTTCGCGGCCCTTTCCAGTTCCGCCGCCTCGGGGTCGGGCACCACTTTCCCCGGCTGGAATCCGGAGACGTATTCCGAGGCCCGGGCCAGGATCTCCTGGCCGTATTCCTGGAGGCGCCGGTTGAACCCTTCGATCCGGGTGTCCAGCGCCGCGCGGGCCAGGGACATGTATTCCGGGGACGAGAAGTGCTGGAAATAAGCCAGAATGGAGTCCGGGTATTCGGAGAGGAGTTTCGCGGCCCCCGCCCCGTCCCCCCTTTCCGCCAGGATGCTGAAGCGAAGCCCCATCCGGCCGGGGGAAATGGGCCATTCGCTCACGGGGCCGGCGGTCCAGGAATACGCAACCGGTTTCCCGGAGGGATCGAGGGCCAGGAATGTGCCGTCCTCCCGCTTCGAGTCGATGAGGCGCAGGTGGTGGGAGGAGGCGGGCCACCGGGAGATGAATCCGTGGCGGGAGGAGATGGCCATGATGCTCTGGTCGAATCCCGAGACGAGGATCCAGTCGCCCCGGGCCAGGAGGATGTGGCGGGGATGAATCGGAAGGAGGATCTCGCGCCACTCGCGCAGGGTCGAATCGAGAGCGACCAGGCGCTGGTTCCCGGAATCGGACACCCAGAGCGTCCCACCGGAGAAGAGGAGGTCTTCGGGGAACTCGAAGCCGAGGCGCGGAAAGCCCCGGCCGGGCATGCGGTACCCCAGGCGTGATCCGGCCGTGCCCCTCTCCTGCCAGCCGGGGCCGCAAACCCGGATCTGGGAAAACTCCTTGTCGAGAAGCAGAAAATCGTCACCCCGCCGGGCCATGGCCACGATCCGGGCCCCCGGGGGCACGGGGTGCTCCTCCACCGGGCGGGCGCCCTCCGCGCCTGCCGCGGGGACGGGATAGCGCAGAACCCGGTTCTGGATGGAGTCGGAGACCAGGAGCGAGCCGTCCTCGACGAGCACGGCGTCAACCCGTTGACACCCATCCAGGCGGCATGGGACGGCTGCCCCGGAAGGCAGGAGCGCGGGGGCGTGGCGGTCCACCAGGAGCGAAACCGACCCTGTTTCTCTAGAAATATCGGTCCTGAACCCGGGAGGGAGAGGGATTGCCGGGGAGGCCGGTCTCAGAAATTCATCCAGTGCTGGGTCGGTCATGTCACCCGAAAATGGGGTCAAGGGCTGTTCCGCTCTCGGCCTGGCAGGCTACCGCCGCTGCCAGGGGGCAAAGCGTGCAGAATGGCCTCTCTTCCGGCATCTGCGGCCGTCAAGCGGCATATTAGGCCTGTGGGCCCACCATGTCAAGGAAAGCAATCCCCGTGCCTACCTCCATTTTCCCGGCCTTGATTTTTCTGTCCCCGGTGCGTAGACTGTCGCCGTGAAGGACAACGCGGAAATCCTGGAGGTCATGAGGATCCTGAAGGCGCGGCGCATCCCCGTGCCGCTTCGCGAGATCCGCCTCAACCTGGACAAGCTGGAGCAGGCCCAGGAGATATTTCCCGTCCAGATGCAGCGGGCCATGATCATCCAGCTGCTGTACGCCTACGAGCACACCAAGAAGAAGGTGGTGATCCAGCTGGAGGAGCTGAACGAGAAGCGGCTGCCGGTCACGGTCGTGCTGGGGGTGCTGGCCGAGGACTGGGCCGGCATGGCCAACTCCATCGCCGGCATCGTCCATCAGAAGGAAGGCAACATCCTGTTCATGAAGGGCTTCACCGTGCACATCGAGGCCCATGTGGCCGGGGTGGTGCTGCTGGCTTTCGTCATCGCCACCGAGGAGGAGCACCGCCGCTTCCAGCTGGGCAAGAGCCACCTGGTCCAGGTCATCCGGGAGGCCTCGCAGGGCAGCCGGGGCAAGACGCTGCTGCTGGAGGACGAGACCGTCAAGTTCGAGCTGTACAACCAGGTCATCAAGCGCATCCGCCGCATCTACCGAGGCGAGGGCCTCGCCGACCTGACCGGCGAGAAGGGCGAGACCCTGAAGTTCTTCTCCTCGCGCTCGCGGGAATACCTGCAGGAGAGAAACACCGACGACCTGGCCCGGCTGATCATCGACAACTACCTCTTCCAGAAGGACATCCGCTCCGGGCGCGTGCACAGCCGCATCAAGATCAAGAACTTCGAGACCCAGTACGAGAAGCTGACCGGCATCACCTTCTGCTGCCGCGAGGAGCTGTTTTCGGTGGAGGCCTTCCTGAAGAGCCTGGAATTCATCGTCCCGGGCCACATCATCAAGCACCACAAGAGCTTCGTCACCTCCGACGACATCCTGGTCTACCGCATCGAGATCGTCGACTCCGAGCACAACCCGCTCAATCCCGCCACCATCCGCTCGCTGGAAACGTCGCTGGTCAAGCTGGTCACCGCCGCCGCCAACGAGAAGCTGTCCCGGGTACGGGCCATCGGGGGGTTCGAACACTACGGCCGGGCGATCATCCCTTTCCTGATGGAGGAGCTGAAGAACACCCGCCTCAACCAGGTGTTCCTCTCCGTCGAGAAGAAGACCGAGTTCATGATCCAGATCAAGCTGGTCATCGTGGCCGCCCAGGGGCCGCGGTCCCGGCTCAACCGCCTCATCCGGAAACTGGAGTCCTGCTGCGGCATCGAGCTCTTCTCGGTGGTGCCGCCCCGTTTCTACAAGAACCAGATCGAGGTGGACATCCTCAACCTCAAGGTCAACCTCTCCGAGTTCAGCTCGATCCATGGCATCTTCACCACCATCAAGGACCATCTGAAGAAGGTTTACGGCCGCATCCGAGACTTCAACGAGGGGTTGCGCGACGCCGACCTGCGGACCCTGAGCGAGCTCTCCGAGTTGACCCACCCCGTCAACCCGCAGCTGCTCAAGGAGATCTACTTCAGCCTGGACGAGCTCTACCGGCTGGAAACGCCGGTCGCGGTGCTCGCCGAGATGGTGCGCCTCTGCTGCGAGACGGCCCAGGCCGCCAACCGCGAGCCGGCCCGGCCGGTGATCGCCCGCTTCCAGCAAGTGTGCCAGCCGCCGCGCGAAACGCCGGTCAAGACCGTCGTCATCATCTCGCACCGGCGCGACCGCAAGGTCCTCTCCAAGCTCATCCGCGAGCTCACCGGCATCGAGCTCTACTTCACCCGTTTCGAGTGGAACCAGCGCGTCTACCTGCTGCTCATCCTGAAGAAAAACAACCAGGCGCTGGAGGCGGAAGAGGTCAGCCGCATCCGCGACCTGATGCGCCGCCGGACCGGGCCTGACGTCCTGATCCTGGATGAATCGAGCCGCCAAAAAAATGACGGTTGTTAAAGTTGTTCGTTGACTGGCCGATATAGGAAGCGGTGGGTTGCAGTGAAAATTGACGAGACCGCACTCCAGCACATCCTGCGCACCTATGGCAAGCCCGGCCGCCCGGCCACGGCGGCCTTCCAGGCCAAGGAAAGCGAAAAGCACCTTCCTGAAGGCACTCTCCAATCCGAACGCGATCTGCGCTTCGAGGCTGCGGGCTACGACCGCGCCGGCCAGCTGCAGCTCGACCCGCAAAAGAAAAAGGCGCTGATCGACTTCTTCCAGTAATTGGCATCCCGCTTGCTCCCTTTTCCCGGAGAATGACATGAAGGGAACGATACTTTTCAGCGCCGACCGACGTTTGGCCCAACGCCTGCGGGCCTCCAGCAGCCATCTCAAAGGGCTGGCGATGCATCCCTGGCCGTTGGCGATTCCCAGCCCCGCCCCCTCCGTGCTGGTACTGGACGGAGACCGCCAAAGCGCCGCCAGCCTTCTGAAGGCGGTGCTGGCCTGCCGGCGGCGCCGCCTCCCGGCCATCGTGGTGGTGTCCGACATCGGCTCCCGCCACCTGCAGCGGCTGCTGCGGACCGGGGCCGCCGCGGTCCTGTTCAAGGACAGCCCGGCCACCGAAATCGTCCGCGAGATCCGCCGCGCCGTGCGCGAGCGCCGCCTGCTCCACCGGCTGCAGGAGACGCTGGACAACGAGGGGCGCATGCGCCGCCTGCTCAATGTCCTGACCACGCTCTCGTCCGACCAGCCGATCGACCGGATCGTCAACCACGCCTTCGCCGCCCTGCGCAGCCTGTTCGCCCTGCGTGGCCTGGTCCTGTTCCTGGCCACCGACACCCAACTGAAGGCCAAGCTCAGCATCGGCACGGTGGACCGGGCCCTGGCCCTCCGCACCTGGCCGCTGCAGCGGGGCCGCCCCGCCTGGCTGCGCGCGATGATGCGCCACGATGCCCCGCTGAATGTCGGCGCCTCCAGCCCGGCAGCCCTCCGGAGGCTGTTTCCCACCGGTTCGCTGCTGCTGCCCATGAGCGCCGGCGACCGCTTCATCGGCCTGACCGCCTGCCTGCCCGCTCCCAACCGGAGCGCTTCCACCGCCGACCGGCGGCTGATCCGCGCCTTCATCGACCAGGCCGCCCTGGCCATCGGCAACGCGCGCCTGTACTGGGACGTCATTCGCACCCGCGAGCAGATGGTCGCCCAGGAGAGGCAGGCACTGCTGGGGCAGATGGTGCTCAGCCTCAACCACGAGATCAACAACCCGCTGAGCGTCATATCCATGGAAGCCCAGCTCCTGCACAAAGCCATGCAAACCTGCGCCCCTCCGATGGACGAGCGCCTGGCCCGGATCGAGAGCAGCATCGAGCGCATCCGCGCCATCCTGGAGCAGGCGTCGCAGCTCGACGCGCAGGCCGCGACCCTGACCGACTACCTGCCGGGACGGCCGATGGTCAACCTGGCCCCCCATGGCCACAACTAGGCGGGCACTGGTTGCCGGCCTGCTCCTGTGGCTGGCCGCTTCCCGGTGCGCCGCCTCCGTGCTGCAGGACGAGGTCAGGACCCTCTACGAGAACAAGCAATACACGCGGGTGCTCGAGAAGGCTCTGGGCTTCCTCAATTCCCAGCCGGAGAAGCTGACGCCGGCGGAGCACGCGTTCCTGCTGCACTTCACCGCCCAGGCCTACCTGCGCAGCAACAGCCCGGACATGGCCCTCTCCCACTGGCGGCAACTGGAGGAGAGGTTCCCGGACTCGGAGTGGCTGAAGGGCGCTTGGACCCAGCAACTGGAGATGGCCGGCAGTGACTACGCGGTGCGCGAGCCCCTGCTGCACAAATTGTACCAGCGCTTCCCGTTGAGCGACGAGGCGGTGAACGCCGGCCTGGAGCTGAGCCGCCATCTCATCCGCTTTGGCTCGTTCCAGAAGGCGCTGCTCATCCTGGACCGCCTGGCCCAGGTCTGGAAGCGGGGCGACGATTTCCCGGAGAGCTACATCCTGCTGGCCATCAGCTTCGCGGCGATGCGGGACAACGTGCAGTCCATCCGCTACCTGAACAAGGGGGAGGCGGCGCTTCCCGACCTGGTGCGCTTCAACCCGGAATACCTGTTCTGGGCCGCCCGCATCCTCAGCGACAACCTGGACTTCGCCCGCGCCGCGCGTTACCTGACGAGGCTGCAAAACGTCTATCCGCGCCACCCGCGCTTCGCCGAGGCCGCCGTGCTACTCGCCCAGGCGCTGGAAAAGGAGAAGAAGCCGTTTTCGGGGGCCATCGCCCTGGTGACCGCGCTGGGGCGGGAAAACGAGCCGGGCTGGAAGCACACCCTGCTGCTCGGGCTCGGGCGCCTGCTGCTGCGCCTGCCTCCCGAGGACGTCGCCCGCGTGGCCAAGCAGAGCCCCCGCTATGCGGATGCCGAGCAGGTTCTCCTGACAGTGCAGGAGAGCTCCCCTTCCTACGAACAGCGCCGCGAGAGCGCCATCCTGCTGAGCCAGCATTACCAGCAGCAGAAGCAGGCGGACAAGGCCCTGTCCAATTACCGCCAGTTCCTGGAGCGGCGGCGCGACCCCCTGGTCGAGGAGTTCTTCCGCAACAGCAGCGACGAGATCCTCAACCGGCTGTACGAGCAGGGGCAACGCGAAGACATCATCCGGTTTTGGGCCAGCGTCTCCGACCGCAAGAGCCTGGTCGCCCCCGAGAGCCTGCTGCGCATCGCCGCCACCCTGTCCCGCGTCGGCATGCAGGCCAGCGCCGTCGAAATCCTCGATCACCTTCTGAAGTACCGCATGTACAGCCGTTTCTGGGACGATGCCCGCCGCCAGGCCCTTCGCATCCGCTTCGCCAACCGCGACTACGCCGGCTGCCTGGAGATGCTGGCCCAGGTGACCCCCACCGGCACCGCCGAGGCGGACGAGTTCAGCTACTACCACGCCGTCTGCTGGCAGAGCCTGAAAAACGACCGCGAACTCGACGAGTTCCTGGAGACCCGCCCCTGCCGCGATGCGGGCAGCGAGTTCCAGGCGAAGCTCTGCCTGCTCAAGGCCGAGCGCCTCGAGGCCCGCAAGCTGTATGCCGCCGCCCTCGACATCTATGCCGTCCTGGAAAAAGTCCAGCCGCCTCCCCTGCCGCGGGCCCGCCTCTTGACCCGGATGGGCAATGTCCGGTATCTTCAGGGCGACATGGCTGGCGCCCTCTCTGCGTACACCGAGGCCGAGCGCAACGCCGGCGATCCCGAGTGGCTGGCCTTCCAGAAGGCGACGATCCTGGTCCGCCTCGGCCGCAAGGAGGCGGCCGCCGCGGAGGTGGCCCGGCTGCGCCAGGTCAATGCCGACTCTTTCTGGCTGCGGCAGCTGCCGGCCGATGTCCGATAAGGAAGAGCTCGACCTGCTGAAGCAGACCTTCGAGGAGTTCATCCGCACCTCAACCGGCCTGCAGCAGGCCTACACCGACCTGAAGGAGAAGTCGCAGCGGCTCTCCCTCTACCTGGCCAACATCCTGGAGAACATGAGCGACGCCATCCTGGTGTGCAACAACCGGGACGAGCTGAGCCTGTGGAACCGCCGCGCCGAAACCTACTTCCCCGCCCTGGCCGGCGCTGCCCCGCCGCTGCCCCTGGAGCGCCTGCGCCGGGGCGCTCCGCGCGGGCTGGAGCGCCTCCTCGACGTCCAGGCGGGAGACGAGGAGTTCGCCTGGGAGGGGCCGGAGCGGCGCCTCTGGCTGGAGGCGCGCCGGGCCCGGTTCCTGGACAACGGCGGCCAGCAGCTGGGCTACATCGTCCGCGTCGCCGACGCCACCGAGCTCCGGGAGATGCAGCTCGCCTCTCAGCGCGAGGACCGGCTGCGGGTCATGGGCGAGTTCGCGGCCGAGGTGGCCCACGAAATCCGCAATCCGCTGGCCAGCATCGAGCTGATGGCCTCGCTGCTGACCGAGGACCTGCAGGACCGCCCTCCGGCGCAGGAGATCCTCGAGCGCATCCGCCAGTCGGTTGGCACCATGAACCGCACCGTGACCAACATCCTGCTCTATACCCGCAACCTGCAGCCCGAAAAGCAGGAGTTCGCGGTCCAGGAGCTGGTGGCCCAGGCCGAGCACGCCCTGCTCGACCTGGTGGTCCGAAAGCGGATCACGATCACCCGCGATGTCGCCCCCCGCTGCCGGGTCACGGCCGATTTCGAGCTTCTCAAGCAGGCCCTGGTCAACGTGATGCTCAACGCCGCCCAGGCCGTGGCCGAGGGCGGGCGGGTCGCGGTGCGCGCGCGCCGCCGGGGGGGGCGCCTGCAGCTGACCGTGCAGGACAACGGCCCGGGGATCCCGCGCGCCATCCGCGGGCGGGTGTTCGACCCGTTCTTCACCACCAAGAACACCGGCACCGGGCTCGGCCTGGCCATGGCCCGGCGCGTGGCCGCCAGCCACGGCGGCGACATCACCCTGCGCAGCGGCCCGCGCGGGACTTCCTTCGTCCTGCTGGTTCCGGTAGAATAGGGCGATGGAACCGTTCGACGTGCTCATCGTCGACGACGACGAAAACCTGAATTTCGCCCTGCAGCAGACGCTGGGCCGCCGCGATTTCCAGGTGGACAGCGCCTTCTCCTTCCTGCAGGCCAGGGAGAAGATCCGCCTGCAGAGCTACCCGCTGGTCATTTCCGACGTCCGCATGCCGGACGGCAACGGCATCGAACTGGTGGCCGACATCAAGCGGCGCAGCCCGCAGACGGCGGTGATCATCATCACCGCCTACGGCAAGGTGGAGGACGCGATCACCGCCCTGAAGAGCGGCGCCGACGACTACCTGGTCAAGCCGTTTCCCGCCGACGCGCTGGTCAAGCTGGTCGAGGGCTACTTCCCGCAGCACTTCAACCGCTCCGGTGGCAGCGATTTCCTCACCCGCGAGCCGTCGCTGCAGGATATGCTGGAGAAGGCGAAACGCGCGGCGCGCTCGCAGGCGGCCATTCTGATCGGCGGCGGCTCCGGCAGCGGCAAGGAGGTGCTGGCCCGATTCATCCACCGCCACAGCCGCCGCGCGCGCCAGCCTTACCTGGCCCTCAACTGCGCAGCCATCCCCGAGAACCTCCTGGAGAGCGAGTTGTTCGGGTACGAGAAGGGGGCTTTCACCGGCGCCGACAAGCTCAAGCCCGGCAAGTTCGAGCTGGCCGACGGCGGCACCCTGGTTCTCGACGAGATCGGCGACATGCCGCTGCATCTGCAGGCCAAGCTGCTGCGCGTGCTGCAGGAAAAGGAGATCGACCGCCTGGGCGGGCGCCGCTCCATCCCCGTCGACGTGCGCGTCATCTCGCTCACCAACCAGGACATCGGCGAGAAGATCCGCGCGCGCGCCTTCCGCGAGGACCTGCTGTTCCGGCTCAACGTCGTCGAGTTCCGGATCCCGCCGCTGCGGGAACGGCCGGCCGATATCCAATTCCTGGCCGAGCACTTCGCCCGCCGCTTCGAGGCCGAGACCGATCGCAAGGGGATCTCCTTCTCGGCCGCGGCCATGGAGCGGCTGCTGCGCCACCCCTGGCCGGGGAACGTGCGTGAGCTGCAGAACACCGTGCACCGGGCGGTCATCTTCTGCGAGCATGCGGAAATCGGAGCCGCCGACATCGATTTCCGCACGCCGCCCGCCGCCGGGGGTGAGGGACCCTCGACCCTGGCCGGAATGGAGCGCGAGATGATCCTGCAGACCCTGCAGCGCACGGGCAACAACAAGAACCGCGCCGCCGAGATCCTCGGTATCTCCGCGCGCACCCTGCGCAACAAGCTCAAGGAATACGGCCTCGGACCGGCCGGCGGCTGACCCCGGGACCTCCCCGTGTACCGGCTGGAATCCCCCTTCACCATCACGGCCGCCCAGCAGGAGGCGGTCGACCGACTGGCGGCCGGCTTCCGCGCCGGGAGCCAGCGCCAGGTGCTGCTGGGGGTGACCGGCTCGGGCAAGACCTTCACCATGGCCCACCTCGTGCGCGCCCTCGACGCGCCCGCCCTGGTGCTCTCCCCCAACAAGACCCTGGCCGCCCAGCTGTACCAGGAGTTCCGCTCCTTCTTCCCCCACGACCGCGTCGGCTACTTCATCTCCTACTACGATTACTACCAGCCGGAGGCCTATGTCCCGCAGAAGAACCTGTACATCGCCAAGGAGGTGTCGATCAACCCCGAGCTGGAGCGGCTGCGCATCGACGCCACCCGCCACCTGCTGGAGTCGCCGCGCACGGTGATCGTCGCCTCCGTCTCGGCGATCTACAGCATCGGCGCGCCCGACGAGTTTTTCGCCCAGCGCGTGCCGCTGGCCGTGGGCGCCCCCTGGCGGCGCGAGAACCTGCTGGCCGCGCTGGTGGAGCTCGGCTACGGACGCGGCGAGGGCCTGATCGAGAGCGGCCGCTTCCGCGCGCGCGGGGACCGGGTCGAGGTGTGGCCCAGCTCCGAGGAGGAGCCGCTGCGGCTGGAGCTGCAGGGCGACCGCCTGAACGCCATCGCCGTGTTCGACCCGGTCACCGGCCGCGCCCGGCGCTCCCTGGAGTCGGTGAACGTCTTCCCGATATCCTACTTCTTCTCGAAGCGCGACAAGCTGGCCGCCGTCATCCCGCGCATCCGCCAGGAGCTGGACGAGCGACTGGCCTGGTTCCGCCGCGCCGGCCAGCCGGAGTACGCCCAGCGCCTGCGGCAGAAGACGCTGCTCGACCTGGAGATGCTGGAGCAGTTCGGCCATTGCGCCGGCATCGAGAACTACTCCCTCTATCTGACCGGGCGCCAGCCCGGCGAAGCGCCGTTCACCCTGCTCGATTTCTTCCCCCGCGATTTCCTGACCGTCATCGACGAGTCGCACATCACCGTGCCGCAGCTGCGCGGCATGTTCGCCGGCGACCGCTCCCGAAAGCAGAAGCTGGTCGACTACGGATTCCGCCTGCCGTCGGCCCTGGACAACCGGCCGCTGCAGTTCTCCGAGATCCAGGCCCGCCTGGGCCGGACGCTGTACGTGTCGGCCACGCCGGACGAGTTCGAGGTTGCCGACAGCGGAAGCCGGGTGACCGAGCTGCTGGTGCGCCCGACCGGCCTGCTGGACCCGGAGGTGGAGTTGCGCCGCGGCGACGATCCGGTGCAGGACCTTATCGGAGAGATCCGCCGCGTGGCCCCCAGCCAGCGCGTGCTGGTCACCACCCTGACCAAGAAGATGGCCGAGAAACTGGCCGGCTTCATCGCCCTGCAGGGATTCCGCTGCACCTACCTGCACTCCGAGATCAAGGCCCTGGAGCGAATCAAGGTGATCCAGCAGCTGCGCCGGGGCGACATCCAGGTGCTGATCGGCATCAACCTGCTGCGCGAGGGGCTGGACCTGCCGGAAGTGGCCCTGGTGGCCATCCTCGACGCCGACCAGGAGGGCTTTTTGCGCTCGCCGACATCCCTCATCCAGACCTTCGGCCGGGCCGCCCGCAACCTGCACGGCCGGGTGCTGCTCTACGCCCGGGCGGAGTCCGAGGCCATCCGCCGCGCCATCTCCGAGTCGGACCGGCGCCGGCGCATCCAGGCGGACTACAACCGCCGCCACCGCATCACCCCGGCTTCCATCGCCAAGGGCATCCACGGCTTCGCCGACGACGGCTACTGGCTGGAAAAGAGCGCGCAGGCGCCGGCGGAAGACTTCAAGACCGTCGCCGCCCTGGAGAGGGAGATCGCCCGCGTCGAGTCGGAGATGAAGCGCCGGGCCCGGGCGCTCGATTTCAAGACCGCCGCCGCCTTGCGCGACCGCCTGAAATCACTGAAGAACCTGCTCCTGGAAATGGACTGAGCCGGAACCCGTTCAGCGCCCCGGCTCCTGGCGCATCTGCTCGCGATAGATGTCGCGCAGGCGATGAAAAAAGTCCAGGTAGGGCTCGGATTGGAAATCGGGATAGGTCCACTCCAGGGGGGTGATGACGTGGCGGCGGAAAACGTACTCCAGGTGGGCATAGATGCCGTCCTGGAGCGGAACCCGGTGGCAGAAGTTCTTGGTGGTGGCGATGATCACGTTGCCCGCGGACAGGATGCCGGGGTCCAGGTTCACCGAGCGCCGGCCCTCGTCCGCCGTCTCCGCCTCCATCTCGTTGGTCAGGGTCTTGGCGCGCGCCAGCATCTCCGGCTCGATGAGATCGCGGAAGGAGACGAAGCGGCGAAACAGGGGGGCGCCCATCTCCTGCTCGTAGTATCCGGTCATGGTGAAGGGAACCGCGTCCATGCGGCAGTCGATGACCGAAAACCGGTTCTCCAGCGCGGCCGACGCCTGCGCGGCCCGCTCCTCGTCGCGGAAGATCAGGCCGCAGAACAGCTTCACCCTGGGGAAAGCGATCGCCCGGCCCATGTCCCCGGCCCCGTCAGCCGATCCAGGGCAGGACAAAGAGCCTGCCGTTGATGAACGCCGCCAGCCGCTTGCCGCCGGGAGCGGGGCGCCACAGCGCTCCCTGCGGATCGACGCCGACCCGGGTCGCCGTCCCGTTCTCGTCCACCGAGACCAGCTCGCCGTTGAAGGTCGAAAAACTGGCCTGGTCGAAGTCGTCGAGGCGAAGCACCCGTTCGAAATCGCGCCGGGCGCTGAAGGGCCGCCGCGAATAGGGCTCGAGCCGGACGATCTCCGGATTGGTCTCGGTGTAGTAGAGATAGCGGGTGCGCTCGCTCAGCAGCAGCAGCGAGCGCGTGGAATCGTTGTAGGCGGACTGCATCACCAGGCCGCCCGCCCGGCGGTAGAGGCGGGAACCGTAGTTGAACACGACCAGCATCCGGTCCTTGTCGCGGGTGAGGAAGAAAATTTCCCGCCGCTGCGGGTCGAAGCGGACGACATCGCCCTCGGCGAAACGGTTCTTGCCCAGGAACATGGTCTGGTCGACGCGTTCCACGCGGTTACGGGCGGGGTCGTACACCAGGGCCTGGAAGGCGTTCTTCAGGTCCGCGAAGTAGATGATGAAGGCGCTGCCCGGCTCGTCGAACACGATGTGCACCTCGTCGGACGAGGTGATCTCCAGCGCCTGCCCCTTCTCGACCAGCGCGCGGACGTCGGCGTTGCGCTCGTAGGCCTCCGCCACCCGGAGGTAGCGCGCCAGGGCCGGGATGGGAATGCCGCCCAGGGCGGCGGGATCCTTGACCTGGCCGAACTGGTCCGTCCCCAGGTTGTAGCGGTACACCGGGAAGGGGAAGCGGGGGTAGATGGAGCCGCGCTTGCCGTAGCGGCCGACGGTGGCGAAGGGGGAATCGAAGGCCATGTCGTTGAGGGTCCGGTCGGTGAAATAGACCATGGACCCGCTGGCGGAGAAACCGGCCACGATGCCCGGCATGTCCAGGCTGTTGCCGAAGACCGGCCGCAGCACGGAATTGCGCGGCGGCTGCCACATGAACGCGTAGACATACACCTTCTCGTTTTCCAGGGCGGTGGTCGAAAAGACCACCCGGTCGCCCTTCGGCGAGGCGAACATCTCCTGGATGGCCCCCTGGTACTTCCAGGTGCCCAGCACCTTGAACGTCGCCGCATCGAGGGCGGTCAGGCTTTCGCCGCCGCCGCTCTGGCTCCGGCCGGCCACCAGCAGGGTCTGGCCGTCGAGCCAGTGGATCTGGCGGATGTCGAAGGCCGCGTGGGCGGGCGGGGGGTCGAAGCGGTAGGTGGCGGGGAACAGGCGCTGCAGGTCCTCGCGCCGGTTCCCGCTCAGCAGGGCGCGGTCGATCCAGTTCTGCACGGCGGCGCTGTTGCGCTGCAGGTGGTACAAGCCCAGCAGGCGGTTCACCGCCGGGTCCCAGCGGTTCTGGGTGAACACCTCGTAGAGATACTTGTCGGCCTTGTGGTCGCGGAGGCGGAGCAGCACCTCCCCCATCAGCAGGCTGTACTCGGGATTGTAGCGGCTGAACTTGAGGTTCTCGAGCAGCGAGCGGGCCTTGCGGAACTCTCCGACGGCCAGCAGGCTGCGGCCCTTGAGCAGGAGGATCTCCTGCGAATCGGGCTTGGAGACGAGCGCCTGCTCGAGGTAGGGCGCCATGGCCGGCAGCTGGTCGAGCCGGTACAGGGCGCGGGCTGCGAGCAGGTTGAAGTAGTAGTTGTCGGGGGACTGGTCGGCCTCCGGGCGGATCAGGTCGAGCGCTTTCTGCGCCTGCCCGGTCTGCAGGTAGAGGTCGGCCAGGGCCACCTTGAACTCGGGGACGGCGGCGTAGCGCACGGCCTTTCCGAAGTGCTCCTCGGCGGCCGGGAAGTCTCGCCGCTTCACGTACTCGTAGCCGAGGCACAGGTACGCCGGCGCATACTCCGGGTCGAGCCGCAGCGGTCGCCGCAGGCTCTCGATGACGTCGGTGTTCCGCATGTCGGCGATGGCCAGGCTGATCCCGATCAGGGCCGGCAGCGAGCGATGGTCGCTGTCGAGGTAGTCCTTGAACTTCTTGGTCGCCTCCCACTTGTCGTCGGCCAGCAGCAGGGTGTAGCCGGCGCGAATGGTCGGCTGCGGGTTGGCCCGCCAGTAGCGATCGAACGAGCGGCGCGCCAGATCCAGGTCGTTCAGCAGGTAATAGGCCAGGCCCCGGCCGAAATCGGCCTCGGCCTGGGCATGAATGGCACCGACGGACACGGCCAGCAACAGGGCAGCAACGATCGATCGCTTCATGACGGCCCCTCCGCGGGAATTATAGCACAGCGGGAAAGGCGCGGATTGCAATTTAATTCATTTTTCTTTACCCTTGGGAGCGATGACCCGGACCTCCGCATTCGGCGCCGCCCTGGCCTGCCTGCTGGCGTCGACCCTCGTCCCGGCGCCGCTGCCGGCCGCGGCGGCCCCGCTGCGCCTCGGCCTGTTCGACAATCCGCCCCAGACCTTCGTCGAGCGAGGTCGCCCGCAGGGGTTCATCGTCGACCTGCTGGGCGACTTCTGCGAACGCCGCGGCTACCGGCTGGAGGTGGTCAGCGCCACGTTCCCCGAACTGTTCGACATGATCCGCCGCGACGAGGTGGACGTCATCGGGCCGATCGCCTACACGGAGGAGCGCAGCCGCTTCCTGACCTACTCCGGCGAATCGATCCTGATCGATTGGTCCAACCTGATCGTCGCCGAGGCGTCCGCCTTCAAGCAGTTGTCGGACCTCCAGGGGCGCACCGTCGGCGGCGTGCGCAACGACCGCTATTTCACCATGCTGCAGGCCGATCTCCATCGCCAGGGCATCTCCTGCCGCTTCGCCGAGTTCCCGGATTTCCTCAAGATCGCCGCCGAGGTCGGCGCCGGGCGGGTCGACGCCGGGTTCATCGGCCGCTTCAGCCTGGGCTACCTCATCAAGGCCTACGGCGAGCAGCTGCGGGTCGAGATCATGCCCGGGACCTTCTACCACGAACCGCTCTACTTCGGCATCAACCCGCTGCTGCCCGGGCTCTCCCGCGAACTGGACGATTACATCCGCACCGGCAAGCGGACGGGAGATTCGGTCATGAAGCGGCTGCAGGCCAAGTGGTTCGGCCAAGCCACCTACCCCAGCTGGCTGCCCGCCCTGTGGCGCCACCTGCCCTGGATCATCTCCGCCGTGCTGCTGGCGATCACCGTCTCCCTGGCGTTCGCGCTGCTGCTTCGCCGCAGGGCCCTGGCCAGCGCCCGCGAAGTCGACCGCCAGCGGCAGCACTTCACCAACCTGTTCGAGACCATGCCGGCCGGCATCGCCATCCTGGACGACCGCAACCGCGTGGTCGACGCGAACCCGGAGTTCGTCTCCATGTTCGGCTACTCGCTGGACGAGCTGCGCGCTCGCGGGCTCGACGAGTGCCTCTGCGGAGACGGGCTCCTCGAGGCCTGCCGCGAGCTCAGCTCGCGCACCCTGAAAGGCGAGCGCGTGTTCAGCGAGGGCCGCCGCCGCACCGCCGACGGCCGTCTGATCGACGTGGCCATCATCGGCTCCCCCATCGTCGCCGACGGCCGGCTCCAGGGCAGCATCGCCGTCTACATCGACAACACCGAGAAGAAGCAGATGGAGGCCGAAATCCTCCGCTCGCGCAACATCGAGTCGATCGGACTGATGGCCGGCGGCATCGCCCACGATTTCAACAACATGCTCACCGCCATCATCGGCCACATTTCCCTGGCTCGGCGCAACAGCAGCGAGCCCGCCGCCCAGCGGCCCCTGGAGAAAGCCGGTCTCGCGGCCAGCAAGGCGACCGACCTGACCCGCCAGCTGCTGACCTTCGCCCACGGGGGAGAGCCGGTCAAGCGCAACGTGGACCTGGCCGCCATCATCCGCGACGCCAGCGACCTGGTCATCAGCAGCACGCCGATCCGGCTGCAGCTCGACATCGAGCCCGACCTGCCGGCCTGCCGCGCCGACAGCACCCAGATCACCCAGGTCGTCCACAACCTGCTGATCAACGCCCGCGAAGCGATGGGCGACACCGGGACCCTGGATATCGTCCTGCACCGCCACGTCCAGCTGCACCAGGACAGCATGCTGCGCTCCGGCGAATACTTCGCCCTGTCGGTCGCCGACAACGGGCCGGGCATTCCCGAGGCGAACCTGCAGAAGATCTTCCTGCCCTACTTCTCCACCAAGCGCAGCGGCTCCGGGCTCGGCCTGGCCATCTGCTACGCCATCGTCCGCCGCCACGGCGGCAACATCGCCGTGTATTCACAGGTGGGACACGGCACCCGCTTCACCGTCTACCTGCCGATGTCGGCGGTGGAGGAGAAGACGGAGCCGCTGCGGCGGACGGCGGGCGAGGGAAGCGTCAGACCGCCCAGTTCAGCTTCTCGCTGAGCAGGCGGAAGAAATTCAACTCGCTGCCGACGGCCATCAGCAAGGGGCGGGGGTGCAGCCGGATGGTCACCGTCTCCTGGAGGGCCATGGGGATCCCCTGCTGACCGTCGATGGTCAGGTAGGTATCCAGGTGGGGGGTCAGCAGCTGGATGCCCAGGGGGACGCTGTCGGGGACCACCAGGGGCCGGAAGGTCAGCGAGTGGGGGCAGATGGGCGTGATGATCAACCCGTTGACCTCCGGCGAGACGACCGGCCCGCCCGCCGACAGGGAGTAGGCGGTCGAGCCGGTGGGACTGGAGACGATCAGCCCGTCCCCGCGCACTTCGGCCACCGCCTGGCCGTTGACCAGCAGCTTCAGGGTGATGATGCGGGCAAGGTGGCCGATGCGCACCACGGCGTCATTCAGGGCCAGGTGCTCGCTGCCGCGGAAGCCGATGGCCAGGGCCTTTCGCTCGGAGATGCGGCACTGCCCGGCGAGGATCTCCTGCAGGCTTTTCTCCAGCGACTCCTTCTTCATCTCGGTGAGGAAGCCGAGGGTGCCGAGGTTGAAGCCGGCCACCGGGATGCCGGCCAGGACCGCCTGCCGGGCCACCGACAGGAAGGTTCCGTCGCCGCCCAGCACGATCAGGATGTCGGAGCGCCGGGCGATGTCGGGCAGCTCGGCGCCCCTCTCCTCCTGGGCCATCAGCCGGGCGGCGGTCTTTTCCAGGACGTAGGCGACGCCGCTGGCCTGCAGGGCGGCGATGGCGCGCTGCAGGTAGTGGCGCACCTCGGGGTGGGGCTTGACGACGATGCCGGCCTGCTTATATTTCATCACTGTCGGCGATCATTGTATCATGGATGGAGAGCCCGCCGCCAACCTGAAGCAGGAAGAAGTATTCCTGGTTGCCCTTCTTGCCGCGCACCCCGGCTGCGCAGAAGTCCAGCAGGGAATACCCCGCCTGCTCCGCCCGGTGCTTCAAGGCCAGCAGGATCTCGACGCGCCGCCGCGGGTCTCGCACCACGCCACCCTTGCCGACGCGGCCGCGCTCGGCCTCGAACTGGGGCTTGACCAGCAGCAGCAGCCGCGCCGGGGCGAAGGCCGCCAGCGCCGGCAGCACCTTGGCGAGGGAGATGAAGGAGAGGTCGCCCACGACCAGGTCGGGACGCTCCGGCAGGTCGGCGGGGGTGAGCAGGCGGGCGTTCTTCTGCACCAGGCGCAGGCGCGGGTCGGCGCGCAGCCGCCCGTCCACCTGGGCCACGTTGACGTCCACGCCCACCACGCGCCGGGCGCCGCGCTGCAGCAGGCAGTCGCTGAAGCCGCCGGTCGAGACGCCGACGTCGAGGACGGAGAGGCCGTCGACGGAGACGGCGAAGCGCTCCAGGGCCCGCTCCAGCTTGAAGCCCCCCCGGGAGACATAGGGGCAGCCGGCGGCGATCTCCAGGCGCTGCCCCGCGGCGACCGGGCGGTCGGCCTTGTCCGCCAACTGCCCCTCCAGGCGCACTTGCCCGGCCATGATCAGCGCCTGCGCCTTCTCCCGCGAGGAGACCAGCCCGCGCTGCACCAGGGCCACGTCCAGGCGCAGCCGGTCGTCTGTTTTCCGTTTCCGTTCCATCATCGGCGGCTCGCGGCCATTCTAGCCGAAGCGGGCCGCCGTGACAACCGCCCCCGGGCGTGGTATAACCGCTGCACAGGAGGTGACCATGCGCATCCCCGGCCTGTTGCTGCTGCTGGGCGTTCTGGTCCAGGCCGCCGCCCCCTCGCCCCCATGGGCGGTCACCCGGATCGATTTCCCGGCTTCCCTGGGCCTGACCCTGAACGCCGCCGGTCCGCTGTTGCTGAAGGCCGACCCGGCGCGCGGGCGGCTTCTGGTGGCCTGCACCCAGACCGCCTCCCTGTCGGTGGTCGACGTGACCGACGGGCGGGTGCGCAACCTGGCCCTGCCGGGGCGCATGGCCCACTACCTGAAAGGCGAGGCCATGGCGGTCTCGGCGGCGAGCGGCCGGGTCTACCTGGCCGGCCCGGACGCCCTGTGGGTGGCAGACCCGCAGACGGGGTCCTGCCAGGCCTTTCCGCTCGAGCGGCAGTACGAGTCGCTGGCCGTCGACGAGGCCAGCGGCAACGCCTTCCTGGCGGGACGCGAGAGCGCCCGGGTCGCCTTCGTCGACGTGGCCGCGCGGCGCGTCCGCTACCTGCCCTGGGGCGGCAGCGAGGAGCGCATGGCCAACCGCAACGCCACCCCGCCGCCGCCGCTGCGCAAGGTGGTTTGCGAGGCGGGTCGAGTCCACGCTTTCGCCGGAGACGCCGCCACCCTGACCACCTGGTCGGCCCGCGACGGCCGCCGCCTGGCCTCCCGGCGCCTCCCGGCCGCGGAAGCGGATCGCTGGCACCTGGCCGGCGTCAGCCCCTCCCGGCGCCGCCTGCTGCTGGTGGCCGAAACCGGCGATCGCAGGGTCGTGCAGGCGCTGTCCGTCGACCTGGCGGGGTCAAACGACCAGGCCGTCGCTTTGCCGGCTCTCACCGAGGCGGTGGGCGTCGGCTACAGCGAGGCGCGCGACGAAATCTACGTCGCCTACGACAACCACCCGACCCTGCACGTGGTCGTCCCGGGCGGCTCGGTGAGCGAGGTGCGCCTGCCCTCCTACGGCAACGACGCCGTGGCGCTGGACGAGGCGGGCGGCCGGCTCTACGTGGCCTCCTGGGCCTGGAGCGAGATCGACGAGATCGACCTGCAGACGCGCCGGCTGGTGCGGCGCATCACCCAGACCGGGGTGCTCCCCCACACCTTCGGGATGGTCTTCCACCCGGGGAGCCGGCGCCTCTACGTGGCGCTGGGCGCCACCGCGGTCAACGGCTCCTTCGGCTCGGCGGTGACCGAGTTCGACCCGCAGGGCGGCGGCCGCCGCAAGATCGCCCTCGGCTGGGCGCCGGTCGAGTTGGCCGGGCGGCCGGGACGCGACTCCTTCCTGGCCTTCAACGCCGAGGACGCCATGGCCGAGGTGCAGCCGGATGGCCGCGTCGACTTCACCACCCTGCCCGTCCCCTACCCGCGCACCGCCGTCGCGGACCACCGCGGCAACCTCTACCTGGCCTACGGCGCCCACCAGTCGTACTGGCCGACGGTCTACATCTGGGGGGCGCGCAACGGGGTGCTGACCCTGCGCGGCGCCGACCTGGCCATGGACGACCGGCGCCTGCCGCGCCTCGCCCAGCGCCTGGCCTGTTCCGGGGACGGCGCGCTCTGGGCCACCCAGAACAACTGGGGGGAGGAGAAGCCCTTCCTGGCCATGCTGCCCGACGACGTGCGCTCGCCCAACCTGCCCGACCTGCGCCTGGAACTGGACGACCGGGTGGCGCGCGAGACGACCCAGCGGCTGCTGGCCCTGGACGAGAAGCGGGGCTGGCTCTACCACGCGAGAACCGGCGAGACGGATGACGACCGCGGCCTGCTGCACGTGATCGACGCGGCGAAGCGCGCGACGCTGCAGCGAGTCGCCACCGGCCTCTCCCCCGCCGACCTGGCCTTCGACGAGGAATTTGTCTACGTGGCCAACTTCGATTCCGGCAGCGTCAGTCGCATCCGCAAGGACGATTTCCGCTGCCAGGAGATTCCGGTTGGACTGCAGCCGCTGAAACTGGCCCTGGCGGGAGGCGCCGTCTGGGTACTGAACCACGGCGAGCCGGTCCTGCGCGAGCTGGGCGGCCGCGCCTGGAAGATCCCCGCCCGGGGCCGCCCCGACAACCTGGCGGCGGTCGACGGCCGCCTGTGGGTGACGGTGCACGACCGCGACCGCCTGACCGTGCTCACGTTCGATCCCGCCTCGGGAACGTTTGCGACCGTCCTGGAGGAACGCTACCCCTACGGCGACACCTCGTTCGCCGCCGCCAACGCCGCATTCTTCATGCGCGGCCAGTTCGGAGACGGGCTGTACGACATCGGCAAGATCCGCGGCGACGGCCGGGGCCGGATCTGGATCAGCGACTTCCTCTCCGGGAGGCTGTTCATCGTCGCCCCGCGCTGAGCCGAACCGGAGCGTGGCGCCTCACCGCCCCGGCTTCTCGCGGAAGCCGGCGGCGAAGTCCATCACGCACATGTACTCGTAGTGCAGGTTGGGGCCGCAGGCGACGCCGACGAGAGTGAAGCGGGAGTCGAAGATGTTGCGGCGGTGGCCCCGGTCCGCCACCCCGTCGTCGATGATCTGGCTGACGACGATGTCACGCGGCACGCGGTTGCCGTAGTCGATGTTCTCCCCCATCGCCTCCAGCCACTGGCCGTAGCGGCTGGCTCGCTGCGCGGGCTGGCTGCCGTCGGAGCCGACGTGGCCGAAGACGCCGTGGATTCCCTGGTCGGTCGCATGGTCGCGGGCCGCCCGGCTCAACCCCCGCGACACGGCGAGGGGAGGCAGCGGCCGGGATAGGCGAAGGAATCCGATCGCCTCGTCCACCGCGGCGAGGCCCTCGCGGGTCAGGATATGGCCCCGGTCCCCGTCGTAGGTGTGGGTGCCGGTGAAGCGGTCCTTCATTTCGACCAGGTGCTCCGCGTAGGCGGCCGGGTCCTGGCGGGCCCGGTTCAGCTCCCGGACCACCTCCGTTTCCTGCGCCGTCAGGAAGTCGGCTCCATCGGATGCATCCGGCGGCGCCGCCACGGCCACCGCTGCAGGGCGGCCCGAGAGGACAAAAAGGGCGATGGCCACGGCGGCCACGGGCACCAGCCAGGGGGGAGTCATGCAAGGCCTTCCCATGATGGGCCAGCATATCCCAATCCGGGTGGCGGAGCAAGCCCCGGGAGGATCGCCCAGCCTAATACAATCATGCAATAGTACAATATAGACAATACATGCGTTCACGCATTATTGCCCTTTATTAGTAGATTTTTCTTGATATTCAGTTGACAGGAAAAGATTTATGTATTATTTTACTAGTACACTTCATCGTTTCGAGGTGAACATGAACTGGAGAATCGATTCCCGCTCGGCCGTGCCGCTCTTCCAGCAGGTCGCCCGCGCGGTCAAGATCGACGTGCTGGCCGGGAGGCTCTCCCCGGGCGATTCACTGCCCTCGATCCGCGACCTGGCCAGGTTCCTGAAGATCAACCCCAACACCGTGGCCCGCGCCTACTCCATGCTGGAGGAGGAGGGGTTCGTCGAGGGCCGGGTCGGCTCCGGCAGCCGCATCCGGCCCCAGGCAGGGGGCGGCGACGCCCTGCGCCGCTCCATACTCGATGAAGAGCTCCGCGCCTTTCTCGACAAGGCGCTGTCGCTGGGATTCAGCCGGCAGGAGATCCGCACGGCCATCGCGGAGGCGATCGACCATGAGTGAAACCATCATCGAAACCACCCGACTCACCCTGACCATCGGCGGCAAGCGCGTCATCGACTCCCTCGACCTGGCCCTGAAGGCCGGCGAGGCGGTGGTGCTGGCGGGCCGCAACGGCGTGGGCAAGAGCACCCTGCTGCGCTGCCTGGCCGGGGTCTACGTGCCGGACGGAGGCGCGGTGCACCGCGCCCCCGGGCTGGAGCCGGAGCGCATCGGCTTCCTTTCCGACGCCCTCTCCTTCTACTCCGGATGGACGCTGGCGCAGGGCGCCGATTTCCACTGCCGCGTGCACCGCTGCCCGGGCTACGAGTTCCGGCTGACCACGCGCATCGGCCTCTCCCCCTCCGCCCGCATCGGCTCGCTATCGGCCGGCGAGAGGGTCATCTTCCAGCTGTCGCTGGTGCTGGCGCAGAAGCCGAGGCTGCTTCTGCTCGACGAGGTCCTGCACCTGGCCGACCCCTATATCCGCGAGCTGGCGCTGGAGGAGATCGTCGGCGCCATCGCCGCCGAGAACATGGCCCTGCTGATGGTCAACCACACCTTCAGCGACACGGCGCGAATCCCCGAGCGCCTGCTGCTGATGGAGGGCGGGCGAATCGTGCGGGACGTGCCGACCGAGGAGCTGCTGCGGTGCGCCCGCAAACTGGTCCTGCCGGGAGAGCCGCCGCCCGGCCTGCCGGTGGTCTTCCGCCGGCGCGTGGGCGACGGCGCGGGCGGTGAATACATCGTCTATCCCTGCGACGGGTCGACGACCGCGCCATCCGGGGCGGAGCTCCAGGAGGTCGGCCTGGACGAGATCGTCAAGGGCTTCATCGGAGGCTTCTATGAAAAGTAAGGAATGGCGCGAAACTCTGCAGCAGGGTCTCTGGCTGCTCCTCTTCCTGGCGGGCATGCACCTTCTCATGTTCCTGGCCGGGCTGGCCGGGCCGGACACGCCGCTCACCGGAGAGAAGTCGATCGCCCTCTGCGCCGTATCGCTGGTCATGTACCTCACCCTCTCCGGCATCGGCGCCTTCGCCGCCGAGCGGGGCCAGGGAGCCATGGAGTACGCCCTCGCCCTGCCGGTGGCGCGGCGGCGGCTGCTGTGGGGCAAGTTCCTGCCACGGCTCGCCGCCGCCCTGCTGTCCATCTCCCTGCTCTGGGCGCTGGTGGCCTGGCGTAGCGAACTGCCCGAATTCCCCTCCCTGCTCTTCATCTCGCTCCTGCTGCTCCACCTTTTCCTGGTCTCCTTCTCCCTGTCCACCACGTCGAAAAACTTCGTCGCCCTGTTCATCACCTCCTGGTTCTGGTTCATCGTCACCGCCCTGGCGGCCTCCTTCACGGCGGCGGTGACCTTCCAGCTCAAGCCGGGCCGCGTCTACTCCATGCCCCTGGGTGACGTCCTGCGCTGGACTTCCGACCCGTTCCGGACCGAGTCGTGGCTCTCCCGCGGCGGCCTGGCGACGATCGCCCCCCTCCTGGCCCTGCTCCTGGCCATGCCGCTGGCCCTGTTCATCGCCTTCCCCCGCTTCGACGACCGGCCCCGCTCCGGTTTCAACCGCCGCCTGTCTCTTTGCGCCGTGCCGCTGCTCCTGCTGGGGCTGCTCCTGGGCGGGCTCCTCTCCCACGCCCTCTGGATAACTCCCGACTTCTACCGCCACTTCTGGCTGACCGCCGGCAGGCAGCTGGTCGAATTCAAATTTCCCCGGGTGACCGTCCGCGGCCCGGGAAGCCCGTGGAGCGTGCGCACGCCGCTGGACCTCATTCCACTCCACGAGGAGAACGGCTGGCTCTACGCCTTCGGCTACAGCCGCGCCTGGGACGGCCGGAACGGCGTCGCCTACGTTCGGCTGGATCCGGCGCAGCGACGCATGGAGACCCTCTACTCGACCGGCTGGGAGAACCTCTACCATGCCTTTTTCCCCTTGGGGATCGGCGCCGGCAAGATCTGGCTCACCACCAAGGTGGCGGTTGGCGGCACGTTACGGGTCGGAGAGCGGGTCCGCAACGGCCGCCTGGCCATCGTGGAGGTCGACCTGGAGACGAAGCGGGCCACCCGCACGGAGTTCAGCGATCCGCAGCTTGACGGCCTCTACATGCCGCGCGTCGTCTCCGCCGGGGACATCGCGGGCGCCCGCTTCTGGCTCGTCCAGAGCGCCGGCACCCTGCTCCGCCTGCACCGGGACGGCCGGGTCGAGACGCTCCTCCCGGGCATCAGACAGGGGGGCGCGCTGTTCGGGGGCGACCGCTATCTCGCTGCGGCGAAAGGATCTCTGCAGCTCTTCCGGATCACTCCCGCCGGCGCCGAGTTGGAGCGGGAGTTTCCGGGCAGCTTCCGGGGTCCCTGGCGCATGCCGTTCGGGAGCCGCTCCGCCCGTGGGCCCCTTTTCATCCGCAAGGTCCCGAACACGGTTGTCTCCTTCGACCCCGAAACCGGGGCGTTCACCGAGCTGGGCCGTGGAGACCGGCTGCAGCTGGAATACAGCGGCGACAGCGGTGCCTACTTCTCCGAGCGCACCATTACCGGGATGGAGGAGAGCGGACTGCACGTCTGGCAGAAGGTGACCCTCCTGAAACTCGAATCCGGCCGGCTCGTGAAAATCGGGGAGTTCCCGGCCTGCGACTACTTCCGCGTCACCCCGGGAGGGCTGATCGTCTCCAGCCGGGGGCGGGTGGCCGGCTACGAGCTGCCCACCCTGAAGGAGATGCCCTTCCCCGCTTCGCGGGAGTGACGTCCGGGGGAGTTTTCCACCCTCGCCAACGCCGCCGAGTCGTCGCCCGGGATCGCCGAGTTTTACACCGCCGGCGGAGTGTTCTACAATGGCGGGACCCGGGCGTCCCCCAGAAGGAGCCCGGGGCAGGACGGTGCGCATGCAGGGCCACGGATTGTACGTCGCCGGAGGGGAGCGTCACGCCGGCAAGACCACCCTCAGCCTGGGGCTGGTCTCACACTTCCGCCGGAGCCTGGCGGGCGGCGCCGCCTTCATCAAGCCCCTGGGCCAGAAATCGAAAATGGTCGACGGCTCCACCGTGGGGCAGGACTCCTATCTTCTCGACCAGGCCCTGAAGCTCGGTCTCCCGCTGGAGCACTCCGCCCCCTTCTTCGCCTCTTCCGGGGCGGCCGAAACCTTCCTGCGTGACGGCAGGCCGGACGACATCCCCGTCCGCATCCGCCATTCGTTCCGCCACTTCGCCTCCCGCTACGAGGTGGTGATCGCCGAAGGGACCGGACATCCGGGGGTCGGCTCCGTATTCAACCTCTCCAACGCCCGGGTCGCCGCCCTCCTGGGCATCCCGGTCCTGCTCGTCCTCGACGGCGGCATCGGCAGCACCATCGACCGCTTCTCCCTGTGCCGCGCGCTCTTCGACCGGGAAAACGTTCCCATCCTCGGCGTGGTCGTCAACAAGGTCATGCCCGAAAAGCTGGACAAGGTGAAGGGCGCGCTCGGCGCCTGGTTCGCCCGGGCCGGCGTTCCCGTCTTCGGCTACATCCCCTACGAAACCCGCATCGCCCTGCCCTCCCTGGGGGTCCTGCAGCGGGAGCTCGGGGCCCAGGCCCTCACCATCAGCCCTTCCGCCGGGATGACCGTGAACGGCTTCATGACCGGCTTCGGCAGCTCCGAGGAGATCCTGGCAGCGGTGGCCAGGAAGCCCGGTCAGGCCCTGGTCCTGAGCGCCCACCGCGGCGACGTGATCAACTCCATCCTCGCCTGCCGGCTGGCCGGGGCCCCCTCCGGAAACTGCGGGGCCCTGATCCTGTGCGGTCCCGCCTCTCCTCCCTCCTGGCTGGTCGAGGCCTGCGCCCGGGTCTCCCTCCCCCTTTTCCGCACCGCCGAGTTCCCGGACCGGCTGGGGCGAGACGTCTTCAAGGTCGAACCCGACGAGGCGATCAAGATCGACGAAATCGTGGCCCTGGTGGAGAAGCACGTGGATATCGACCGCCTCCACGACTCCCTGCGCTCCGGCCCGCCCGCCCGGAAAGCGGCGAAGCGGGGGCTCCTGGCCTCCGCGGTGGTGGGCTCGGCCCGATTCATCTCCCGCCTCTTCGGAGGCGGCCGGAAGCGCACCCGCGGCCCCTCCGGCATTTGACTCCCGCCCCCGGATTTGCTATAATCGGGAAGTCGATCGCTCCGAATGGCCCCATAGCTCAACTGGCAGAGCAATTGACTCTTAATCAATAGGTTCCAGGTTCGATTCCTGGTGGGGTCATTCCGGAGGAACCTCCCGCGCCCGTATTCCGAGAACTCGAATCCATACGCGTCTCCCGGTTCCGCAATAAAACGCTTCTTCATTCCGACCGGCTCGCGCCTTCCCATGGCCCCCCCGCCGCCCCATACGGTGCCGATCCTGGAGTTTCATGCTCCGTCCCCGTCACGGCCCATTTCGAGAGCGGACCCTGAGCACTTTGACTCGGAGCATTCCGGGGCATACATCCCGATGAAGTACCGCCTCTTGATGCAATGCTCGGATCCGGCCCGGAAATGCACGGGAACCCACTTCCGCCGATCCTCGAACAGGGCCTGCGGTCTCCAGGAGCTGAATGCATCCGCGCCATTCGCGTCGCTGCAGCGTCGGCCCCTTGCCGCGGCGATGTAGTCGACCTGACCCCTCGGAACCGACTCGATGAGCCCGGATCGAGGGGCGGGAGAACCGGCACCGCTACTCTTGCCCCGATTCCGGACTCTGGGTATAATTTCACGAAACGATGGGCGCGGAAAGATCGCAGACCGGTGACCGCCGCGAAGCCAGGGGGACACTCACCATACACCAGGCCTTCTTCAGCTCGAGGCGGGCCGTCACCCTGACCGCCCTGTTCCTGGCCATCCTGGTTGTGCTCCTGGGGTTCAGCTGGAACCAGATGAGGCGGGCCACCACCTTGCCGGACACCACGGATTTGCACCTGCACCGGTCGGTCTCGGACAAACCGGGACGGCGGGTGCTGGTGATCAATTCCTACCACCTCGGGTACACCTGGTCGGACAATGAGATGACCGGGATTTTCGAGGCCCTGCGCCTGGACCCGAAACCGGTCGAGCCGATCGTCGAGTACCTGGACGGGAAGCGCCATTCGCAGGGCGGGCACTTCCCGATGTTGAGCCGCATGCTGGCCGGCAAGTTCCACCGCTCGCTCCCGGCGGTGGTGATCGCCGCCGACAACCCGGCCCTGGAGTTCGCCCTGAAATACCGGGCCGAGATCTTCCCGGATGCCGCCATCGTCTTCTGCGGGATCAACGGCTACGAGCCCGGGATGATCGCCGGGCAGGGAAACATCACCGGGGTGGCGGAGAGGCTCAACGCCGGGGACACCGTGGCCCTGATGCTGAGACTGCACCCGCGGACCCGGGAGATCGTCATGGTCCACGACTTCTCGGTCACCGGGCTGGCCTCCCGCCGCGACACCGAGGAGCAAATCCGCAGGTTCGCGGACCGAGTCCGGATCCGCTACCTGCCGGACCTGGCAAACACCGACCTGCTGGCCGAGATCCGGCGCCTGCCGCCCGACTCCCTGCTGCTGGTCCTCTCCTACAGCATGGACGCCAAGGGCGAGGTGTTCAACCACGAGAAGAGCGCCCACCTGCTGAGCGAGAACTCGCCGGTGCCGGTCTACGCGCTCCACGAGGAGCGGCTGGGCCACGGCATCGTGGGCGGCTACCTGGTGGGCGGCCGGTCCCACGGCGCCCATGCCGCCCGCATGGCCCTGCGCATCCTGGCCGGCACCCCGGCGGCGTCGATCCCGGTCGAGCTGCAGAGCCCGTCGCTGCCCCGGTTCGACCACCAGCAGCTCGAGCGCTTCGCCGTTTCGGCCGACGGGTTGCCGGCGGGGTCGCGGATCGTCAACCTGCCGGTCACATTCTTCTCCCGCTACTGGGCGCTGGTCCTCTCCGCCCTGGCGATCATCGTCACCCTGCTGGCCGGCATCGCCCTGCTCGGCTACAACGTCTTCCAGCGCAAGCGGGCGCAGCTGCGCCTGGGGGAGTCGGAACGGAACTTCAAGACGCTGGTCGAGGGATCGGGCGACGCCCTCTTCATCGAGGACAACCGCGGCCGCCTGATCGACGTCAATCCCGAGGCCTGCGCGCGCAGCGGCTACCCCCGGGAGGAGCTTCTGGGCCGCGACCTGGCCGATCTCACCGCCCCCGAGCATCGCGCCCGCCTCGTGGAGGGGCGACGCCAGGTCGACGCCACCGGCAGCGCCCAGTTCGAGTCGGCCCACCTCGACCGGGCCGGAAACGCCCTGCCGGTCGAGGTGAACTGCCGGCGGATCGAGTATTCGGGGCAGGCCGCCACCATGATCGACGCCCGCGACATCCGCGAGCGGAAGCGGGCGGAGCAGGAGCAGCGCATGCTGGAGGCCCAGCTGCTGCAGGCCCAGAAGATGGAGTCGGTGGGGCGGCTGGCCGGGGGCATCGCCCACGACTTCAACAACATCCTCACCTCGATCATCGGCTACTGCGAGCTGGCCCTGCAGAAGGCCGGCGGCCAGCCGGAGATCCAGCGCGCGCTGCAGGTCATCTTCTCCTCGAGCGAGCGGGCGGCGCGCCTCACCCAGCAGCTGCTGGCCTTCAGCCGCAAGCAGGTGCTGGAAATGAAGCCGACGCACCTCAACGCGCTGGTCGCGGCCATGACCCCGATGATCGAGCGCCTGATCGGCGAGGACATCCGCTTCCGCTTCGATTCCCGCCCCCTGCCGCCGGTGGTGGCCGACCACGGCCAGCTGGAGCAGGTGGTGATGAACCTGGTGGTCAACGCCCGCGACGCCATGCCCGAGGGCGGCAGCCTGCGGATCGAAACGGGCCCCGTCCAAAGCGGCGAGGATGGACACCCGGCCATCCCCGGCCTGAACCCGGGGATGTATGCCCGCATCGACGTCACCGACTCCGGCTGCGGCATGACGCCGGAGGTGCTGGACCGGGTGTTCGAACCCTTTTTCACGACCAAGGAGAAGGGCAAGGGCACCGGGCTCGGCATGGCCACCGTCTACGGCATCGTCCGCCAGCACAACGGCCATGTCACGGTGGCCAGCGAGCCGGGCAAGGGCACGCGGGTCTCCGTATTCCTGCCGGTCGCCCAGGGGTTGCTCCCGGAAGCGACCGAAGCGGACCGTGCCGCTCCCCCCGGTGGGGGCAGCGGCACGGTGCTGGTGGTCGACGACGACCCGGTGATCGTCGCCATGATCCGCAGCGCGCTGGAGGCGGCCGGCTACACCGTGCTGGCCGCCGTCAGCGCCGAGGAGGCGCTGGTCGCCTGCGACCGGCATCCGGGGACCATCGACCTCCTCCTCACCGACGTGGTCATGCCCGACACCAACGGCCGGGACCTCATGGCCTCGCTCTCCCCGCGCCACCCCGGCATGGCCACCATCTTCATGTCGGGCTACCCCGAGAACCTGATCACCCGGCGCGGCGTGCTGGAAGCCGGCATCCACTACCTGCAGAAGCCCTTCAGCTCCGCCCGCCTGCTCGAGGCCATCCGCCAGGCGCTGGGCAGGGAATGACGGCTCACCCCGGAAGGGAGACCGAAATCCATCCCGTTCGGGATCTCAACCCGGGCGTTGGCTTCACTCCGGGATCGATCTCTCCGCATCCCTAGCGGGCGATCGACTGCCGATTTCCGAAAAGGAGACGTCCAGGACCGCGTAGTCCCGCTTGTCCTTGAAGTTGTAGTGCCACCACTCCTCGGGGTAGACGAAGAACCAGCCGTCCCGCTCCATCGCCTCCCGCAGCAGGTCGCGCCTCCGCCTCTGCTCCGGGGTGCCTCCGGCGTAGGTGACGAAGGAGCGCTCGGAGAACTCGTCGTAGCCGCCGGGCATTTCCACGATGCTTCCGCTTTTCAGGTCGTAGAGGCCGACATCCACCGCGCAGCCGCGGTTGTGCACCGATCCGGTCGCCGGGTTGGCCACGAACATGCGTTTCTCCGGGGGGGTGATCTCCCAGAAAAACTTCGTGACCGACCAGGGGCGATAGGCGTCGTAGACCACCAGGCCGTAGCCGTGTTCCTTCAGCCAGCGGTGGGAGGTTACCAGCGCCTCGGCCGCCGGGCGCTGCAGGAAGGCTCGCGCCTCCGGGTAGACCGCCCGGCCGGAGAAGTTGTTCGGGGTGGCGTAGCGGATGTCGAGCCGGATCGTCGGGTCCAGGCGCACCAGCTCGACCAGGTCGGGGGCCTTGTATGGACCGCCGCCCGTCGGCGGGCCGGAAGGGGCCTGGGCGAGGAGGGCGGCGGCGGTGAAGAGCCAGAAAGCGAAAAACCGCTTCGTTTTCATCCAGGGCCTCCTGGGCCGGGGATATCGGCCAGCAGAGCGTCGATCTCCGGGGGCAGGAAGGGCCGGCCCCGCTCATTGTATGCCGTGCCCACCACCCGGGCCTGCACCATCAGTCGGTCGTCGCCGCGGCGGAGGATCTGCTGCAGGAAGGCGAAACGGATGGGCGAGACGCGTTCCAGGTCGAGGCCGACACGGAAGGCGTCGCCGGAGCGCAGCGGCGCCCGGTAGTCGATCTCGACGCGAATCACCACCAGGAAGACCTTGCGCCGGGTGAGGTCGTCGAAATCGACGCCGATGGAGCGCAGGAACTCGTGCCGGGAGTGCTCGAGGTAGTTCAGGTAGACGGCATGGTTGACGATCCCCTGCATGTCGCACTCGTAGTCGCGCACACCGAATTCCAGCTCGAACCGGAATGACGGCGTCTTCGTTCTCTCAGCGGCCATGCGCTCCTCCTTGGCGGGGCGGCCAGGCGCGCCCGGAGGCGGCCCCACCGCATCCCGACTTCATTCCACCCCCCGTTCCCCGCCGCTTTCGGTTCCTGCTCGCAACGAAACCGGAGGAGACGGTCACTGCGCCGGGGCCACCGAGACCGTGACCGGCTCGATGTCCAGGCGTACGCCGAGCACGGTGTAGCCGCCGTCGCCCATCGCATCATGGCCCCAGAAACTCCTCGTGCCGGACGTCTTGCTGAATCGCCAGGCGCTTCCCCGGTTGGGCTGGTCACCTTCCAGCCGGAAGGCGATGGCGTGGGCCTGCTCCTGCCGGCAGTCGGCCAGGCCGCTCGTCAGCAGGTCCTTGACCACGTCGCGGCCGAAGGTGTTGGTGGCGGTCGGCGAACGGGCGTACTCCTCGCGACCCCTCTCGATCGGTTTGCGCCAGGGGGCCGGGGTGGCCACCCCGGTCGCGAAATCGTAGCGGTCGCCCTCTGCGAGGTAATCCAGGCGGATGTCCTCCGCTCTCAGCCCGGCGGCGGTCCGGGAAACGGCGGCGCGTCGGCAGTCGACCAGCAGCACGCCGGAGGAACCGACCACCTCCATCTCCGAGCCACGGCAGACGGCGGCCGTGTCCTCGTCGATGCCCACCCCCGGAGCGGTGGACTTCAGGTGCTGGAGGGCGACGATCAACCGGCCGATGCGGCCGCGCTTGAGGAAGTGCTGGTCGGCCAGGCCGTGGCGGAAGAAGCCCAGCCCCATGGTCAGCGAGACGCCGCGGCTCTCGTCGCACCCCCAGGGCTGCTGCCCGGCTCCCTCGATCACGGCGTTGAGCGAGTCGCCGTTGCAGATCATGGGGTCGCTCATGACGGCCGCCCCGGCCGAGGTCCCGCCGACGACTCCACCCTCGGCGAAAATGCGGCGGATGGCGGCGAGCAGGGGCGAATCGGTGCCGTCCCGATTCCGCAGCGACTGCACGTGGCGGACCTGGTCGCCGCCGCTGAAGAAAACGGCGTTGTACCCCGCCATCTCCCCGGCCAACTTCGGGTCGAAGGCGTTGCGCGCCCAGGTTGACTCGTTCACCTCGGGAGTGGTCGGGTCGTCGACGATCGCCACCGGGAAGACCCGCACCCGCTCCGCCGCCACCCCGGCCTGGACGAATTCCCGGGCCTGCTCCCGGCCGCTGGAAGCCGGCTCGGAGCTCGCCGCCGGGATGATGGCGATGCGGATCCGATCCGCGCCTCCGCCGCGCTGGATGAAGGCCTGGTAGATCTTGGTGGCGGCCGTGTTCATGCCGCCGCCGATGATCACCAGCGTGCCCGGCCCCTGGTCCGCCGCCCGGGCGGACCCGGCCGCCAAACACATCCCGATGAGCACCACGCCCGCTCGCTTCATGCCGCTCTCCTTGGGGCCCGGCCGGCGCCGGGCACGCCTCCCACTATAGAGAAAAATCCCGGCCCGATCAACCGCCCGTCAGATGAATCGCCGGCCGCTCTCCCGGAGCCGGCGCCGCCGCTCCCGGAAGTCCGGCAGCAGCCGACCGACCTCCCTCCAGAAGGAGGTCCCGTGGTGGGGGTGGCGGAGGTGCGCCAGCTCATGCACCACGACGTAGTCCACGATCTCCGGCGGCGCCTGGACCAGCCTCCAGCTGAATCGGAGCCGGCCGCGGAGGCTGCAGGAACCCCAGCGCCTCCGGGCGCCCCCGACGGAGACGGACAGGGGCTGGTAGCCCGCCGCCCGGGCGAAATGGCGGCAACGATCCATCACGACCCTCTCCGCTTCCCCTCGGTACCAGCGTTCCAGGTTTTCGCCTGCGCGCGACCGTTCCCGCTCGCGCAGGCGCAGGGTGGCGCCCAGGGTGACCGGGGCAGCGGCGTCGGCCACGAACTCGAGGGGCACGGCCCGGCCGAGGTGGAAGAAAACCTCCCCCGCCTCGAACCGGCGCGGCGGGGGCGGAGGCGACGCCCTCGCCTCCTCCTGCTTGCGAAGGATCCACGCCCGCTTGGCCCGTACGAAACGTTCGATCTCCGCCAGCGGCGTGCGCCGCGGCGCGCGCACCACCAGCTCCGCCCGGGGGGTGACGATCAGGGCGACGGTGCGGCGCCGGGTGCGGACCAGAAGGTCGATGCGGGTCTCGTCCATGCTCCGGCCCGGCGTCACTCCGCACCTTCACCCGGCTGTCCGTCAACCCGCCGGACCGGTCTCCGCCCGGGATCGGCCGCGCGCGGCGCCGGCCCGGTCACCAGCCTCCGCCGTTGCTTCGAGCCGGAACCGCCGCCCCGTTCTCCGGGCGAGAACAGGCGGATGCGACCGTATTCGCCGTCGTACCCCACCTCCACCACCACCTGCCGCGCGCGCATGCGGCGCACGGCCTCGGCCACCTCCTCGCCGGCCGCCCGGCCAATGCTCTCCGCCGGCGCATCGATCAGTATTTCCAGCTCGGGCCCCAGCCGGGACAGCAGGGAACGGCAGGCTCCCTCGACGCGCCGCGAACCGGGGCTCGCCTCCAGCACCTCGGCCAGAATCACGCGCAGCGCCACCAGCGAATGGAAGGCGGGACGGTTCGGCCTCCCGGCCCCGTCGCTGCGCCCGGCCAGACGCAGCACCCGGTTCAGCACCCCCACGGTCAGCGGCTTCCCGCACCGGGGGCAGAGCCCCTGCCGTCGCATCGTCTCCGCCGGGTGCAGGCGGACGCCGCAGCGGCGGTGGCCGTCATAGTGGTATTTGCCCTCCTCGGGAAAGAACTCGATCGTGCCGACGGCGCCGCCATCCCTCAGCGCCCCGGCGATGCCCGCAAAGGAAGGTTCCCCGTCCAGGACCGTGGCTTCGCGGCCGATCTTCTCGGCCGAGTGGGCGTCGGAGCCGGAGACCAGCGTGAAGCGGTCGAGGAACGGGCACAGTCCGTTCATGGAGGGGTCGGAGGAGAGGCCGGTCTCCAGCGCGTGGATGTGGACCGACAGGTCGCCGAAGCACTCTTCGATGGTGGAGAATCCCGAGCCCTCGCCGAGCACCGAGAACCACGGAGTCCAGATGTGGGCCGGAACGAAAAGCACGGTGCCGCCGGTGGCGTCCAGGGCCAGCTCCAGCAGGTCACGGCTGTCCATGCCCAGGATGGGCCGGCCGTCCGATTCCAGGTTGGCGCCGCGTTCGGCGAGCCTTCGGCACAGGGCGTCGGCCTCCTCCCAGCCGCGCAGCAGCAGCAGCTGGTGCACCCTGCGCAGCCTGCCGTCGCGCCGGAAGATGGTGCTGATCTCGCCCCCGAGCACGAAACTGACCGCCCGTTCCGCGGCCCACGGGAAATCCGCCGCCGCTCCCTCCCGGCGCATGCCGCCTTTCAGCCTGAACAGCCCTTCCTCGGCCGGTTCCAGCCCCCCGGCGAGCTCCCGGCGCCACTCGGGATGGGTGATGTCCCCCGTGCAGACGACGCGGACGCCCTTGAGCCGCGCCCAGCCGTCGATGGTTTCCGCGGCCAGGGAACGGCTGCAGGCCAGGGCGAAGCGCGAGTGGACGTGCAGATCGGCGATGTAGCGGCTCACCGGCGGGGGGCCCCGCCCGTGTCAGCGGTCACGGGCGGCAAGCAGCTCGCGCACCCGGGCGCTCAGTTCCGGCAGCTTGACCGGCTTGAGCATCAGCGGCACCGTGGAGCCGGGCGCCAGGTACCGCTCGCGGACTTCCTGGGCGTAGCCGCTGATGTACAGCACCGGCAGGTCGGGGCGCATCTGGCGAGCCAGTTCGCACACCTTCGGACCGCTCAGCCGGGGCATGACGATGTCCATGACCAGCAGGTCGAAGGTGGCGGACGCGGTGCTGAAGACGTTCATGGCCTGCTCCCCGTCCTCGGCCTGGCGCACCGTGTAGCCGAGCCCTTCCAAAAACGTGCCCAGCACGCTGCGCACGCTCTCGTCGTCCTCGACCAGCAGGATCATCCCGCGGCCGCGGTCGATGGCCACGTCGCGGCGAACGGCCGACTCCGGAACGCGGGTCTTGAGCCCGACCGGGAGGTAGACGTCGAAGCGGGCGCCGCTGCCGGGGCGGCTGGAGACGATGACGTAGCCCTTGTGCTGCTTGACGATGCTGAACACGACCGGCAGCCCGAGGCCGGTTCCGCTCGTCTTGGTGGTGAAAAAGGGCTCGAAGACCCTTTTCTGGGTGACCTCGTCCATGCCGACGCCGCTGTCCTTCACGGAAAGACGCACGTAGCGCCCGGGCTTGACGAAGGGGAAGCGGCGGCACATCTCGTCGTCGAGCTCCGCGTTGCCGGCCTGGATGGTCAATTGGCCGCCGTCCGGCATGGCCTCGCGGGCGTTGACCACCAGGTTCATGATCACCTGCTCCATGGCCCCGGGATCGGCCCAGACCAGCTCCACGTCGGCATCCAGCTCCAGGCTCAGCTCGATGTCCTCCCCGATGAGCCGCTGCAGCACCGGATCGAAGTTGCGGAGGAGCGCCGCCGGGTTGACCTGGCCCATGCGCAGCACCTGTTGCCGGCCGAACGCCAGCAGCTTCTGCACCAGGGCCGTCGCCTTCTCGGAGGCCTCGCGGATGCGCTCCAGGGTGTGCCGTCCCGGGTCGCTCTGCGGCAGGCGCATCAGGCCGATCTCGATGTTGCCCAGGATGACGGTCAGCAGGTTGTTGAAATCGTGGGCCACCCCGCCGGCAAGCAGGCCGAGGGCCTCCATCTTCTGCGCTTGGAACAGCTGCTGCTCGAGCTTGCGCTGGTTCGTCACGTCGCGCAGGATGCCCCGGTAGAGCACGGTGCGCCCGCCGGCGTCGCGCTCCGCCGTGGCCGTCTCGAGCAGCTGGAGCAGGCGGCCGTCCCGGTGAATCATCACCGTCTCGCGCTCCTTGACGAAACCGTCGCGCTCGATCTGGTCGATGAAGCTCTGCCGTTCCTGCAGGGTGCGGTAGATGGCCAGCACCCCGGCCTGGATCATCTCGGCGGGAGATCCGTAGCCGAACAACTCGGCGCCGGCGGGGTTGATGTCGATGAGACCGCCGGCCGGGGTGGAAAAAAAGATGGCGTCCTTCGACTCCTCGAACAGGGTCCGGTACTTGCGCTCCGATTCGCGCAGCGAGGCCTCGACGCGCCCCCGCTCCGCCACTTCCCGCTCCAGCTTCACGGTGCGCTCGCGCACGCGCCGGTCGAGCTCCTCGTTGAGGCGGCGCAGCTCCTCCTCGGCGCACTTGCGCTCGCTGATGTCTCGGTTGATGCTGAGGATGGCGGGGCGGTCCTGGAACTTCACCCGGGCGGCGTTGATCTCGATGACCATCTCCCGGCCGTCGCGGTGGAAGTGGACCGTTTCGAAGTTGCGCAGGACGCCGTCCTGCATGGTGATCCGGCTCCTCTCCCGCCCGCGTTCCACGTTTTTCGATATCCTTTCCAGCGACATGCCGATCAGCTCGTCGCGGCTGAACCCGTATAGGTCCGCAGCCTGGGCGTTGGCGTCGAGGATGGTCTCGCCGGGCCCGGGGTCGAAGACGACGATGGCGTCGTGGGCGCTCTCGAACAGGCGGCGGTAATCCATCTCCGAGCTGTGCAGCGCCTCCTCCACCTGGCGCCGGGCGGTGATGTCGACCAGCACCCCCTCGAAGCCGGCGATCCGCCCCTCCCCGTCGGTGATGGTGCGGGCGTGGTCCTCGACCCAGATGAAACGGCCGTCCCGGCGGCGCAGGCGGATCTCGTAGCGGGCGGTTCCGCCCCCCGCCTGCAGTTGGCGGTGCTCGTCCCGCCGCTGCCCGGCGTCCGGAAAAATGTCGCCCAGCCGGGTGCGCAGCAGCGACTCGCGGTCGGGATAGCCGAGCAGGGCCACCATGGCCGGGTTGGCGTCGACGATCTCGTCGCCGGGCGTGGTGCGATAGATGGCCACCGGCAGGTTCTCGAACAGCGCGCGGTGCGACCCGGCCGTCAGGGTGGCGGCGGGGGTCTTCCTCCCCGCCTTTGGCGGCGCCGCCTTCCGGGTCATGGGCGGAGCGGCCGGGAGGCGGGGCGACTGACCGGCTCAACATGCAATCCGGGAAATGCCTGCTTCATCGACGGGGTCCCGGACCATCATACGCCAGCCGGAGGAAAACCGCAATGCCCGGTTCCGCTGCGGTCTTCCCTTGTCTTCCGCCTCCCGCCTGTGGTACACTGCCCGCGAAACGGGACCCCATGGCAGAAGACGCACGGCAATTCGTGGCCCGGCTCCGGGAAGCCAGCCAGCGCAACGCCGACGCCGCCCCGCTGGAGCGGCTGGCCGGCGCGCCGCCCGGAGCGCCCTACCGCCTCGACCTCTGGTCCCTCACCCCGGCCGAGCTGGACCAGGAGATGGCCACGCGGCTGTCGTCGCTGAACGAGGACATCGACTGCCGCCCGCGCGGCCCGATCACCTCCCATCGGCGCGGCGGCCGGCTGATCGTTTGGGCCAAGCGCCTGCTTCGCTGGTTGACCGTTCCCTACACCAACCTGCTGCTCGGGCGCCAGCGCCGCTTCAACGAGGACCTGGTCGCCTTCCACCTGGCGACCTTCATCCGCCTGAGGCGGATGGAGGAGCGCCTCCGGCATCTCGACGGCCGGCTGGAGGCCCTGGAAGACGCCGCCGGAACCGCCGCCATCGAGCCGGGCCTCCCCCCTCCCCCCGGCCCATGAGGGAGGCCGACCGTTCCCGCGCGGCGGATACCCGGTCGCTGCCCGAGCTCGACGCCTGGCTGCGCCGGTGCGGCCGCTCCGGATTTCCCCGCGATGCCGTGTCCGCTGCCCTGCGCCGCCTGCTGCCCTCTCCCCTGGCCTCCCGCGACCGGGCGGCGCTGCACCGCCTGCGGCAGACGGTGGAGACGCGCTGGGGGCCGCAGGCGGCCGGAAACCTGCTGCAGCGGCTCGAGGTGGCCTGCGGCTGGCGCCGGCCGCGACTGGCCCTCTACGACCACACCCTGCAGCTGGTCGGCGGCGGCCAGAAGTACGGCTGCACCATGGCCCACATCCTGCGGGAGTGGTTCGACGTCACCTTCGTCAGCCATCGCCCGGTCACGGCCGGCCAGCTGGGCGACTGGTACGGCCTCGACCTGGCCGACTGCGCCTTCGTGACCGTGCCGCTCCCCCTGTACGGCGACTCGCCGCGGGTCCCCATCGACCCCAACCAGGTCACCGTCCGCCAGGAGAACCCCTTCCACGCCGTGGCCCGCCTCTCCGGCCGTTTCGACTTCTTCGTCAACAACAGCATGCTGGAGATGGTTCTGCCGCTGGCCCCGGTATCGGTGTTCGTCTGCCACTTCCCGGAGCGGCGCCGCTCCGCCCACTTCTACGCCGACCGCTACGACCAGCTGGTCTACAACAGCCGCTACACCGCCGAGTGGATCCGGCGCAAGTGGCAGGTGGAGCCGACCTGTCACATCTATCCGCCGGTCGACATGGCCGCCCCGGACTCCACCGCGGCCAAGGAGCCGCTGATCCTGTCGGCGGCGCGCTTCGAGGTCGGCGGCTCCAAGCAGCAGGACCGCATGGTCGAGGCGTTCCGCCGCCTGCGCCGCCGTTTCCCCGGCCGGATGGCCGGCTGGAAGCTGGTGCTGGCCGGAGGCTCGGTGGCCGACAATCCCTACCTTCGCCGCCTGCAGGCGGCGCTGACGGCGGAGGACCGCGAGGTGGTGGAGATCCGGGTCAATATCGCCCACCTCGAGCTCGCCGAACTCTACCGCCGGGCCGCCCTGTTCTGGCACTTCTGCGGCCTGGGCCAGGACGACCCGGCGCGGGTCGAGCACTTCGGCATGACCATCGTCGAGGCCATGCAGAACGGATGCGTGCCGGTGGTGTTCGACGGCGGCGGCCAGCGCGAGATCGTGGCGGAGGGCGTCTCCGGTTTCCGCTTCGCGACGCTCGATGCCCTGTTGGCGCACAGCGCCCGGCTGATCGCGGATCCGAACCTGCGGACAACCCTCGCCGCCGGCGCCCGCCGGCGCGGGGCGGAGTTCAGCCGGGACGTGTTCGCCGTCCGCGTGCGCGGCCTGTTCTCCGGGCTGCTGCGGCAGTACGCGGAGCCCGCGGAGGAGACGTGACGCCCCGGCTCACCGTCGTCGTCCTGACCAAGAACTCCATGGGCGTCATCCGCCGGCTGACCGACTCGCTGGCGCGCCAGGCCTACGCCGGGCCCTGGGAACTGTTGTTCATGGACAACGCCTCGCAAGACGGCACCCCCGAGTTCCTGGCCGGCCTGCCCTTCGCCGGCGCCCGCATCATCCACGTGCCGGAGGGCGAGTTCAGCCACAGCCGCACCCGCATGCAGGCGGCCGGGGCGGCGAAGGGGGAACTGGTCGCTTTTCTCACCGACGACATCGTCCCGGCCGGCGAGGACTTCCTGGAGGCGCTGGTTCGCCCCGTCGCCGACGGCCGGGCCGACGCCGCCTACGGCGTGCACCAGGTCCACCCGGAGTGGCACGACCCGATCGACGCGTCCCTGCACAACGATTGGTCTGCCGACTACGGCGACGTGTCCCAACCCGTCGACGAATACACCTGGCGGCACCTCGCCCCGGCCATGCGCCGGCGGCTGAGCAACTTCGACAACTGCGCCTCCTGCATCCGCCGCGACGTGCTGATGGACGTCCGCTTTCCCGACGTGCCCTACGGCGAGGACATGCTGTTCGCCAAACGCCTCATCCGCTCCGGGCGGCGGGTGGCCCTGGCGCGCCGGGCCCTCTTTTTCCACTGGCACCGGGTGCGCTTCGGGTACCTGGTGAAACGCATGTGCATCGACGCCCGGCTCAGCCGCGACGAGTTCGGCCTGCTCTACGTGTCGCGCCTGCTGGCGGTGCCGAAGGAGATCCTGAAGCGCATCCTGCACCGGACCTGGGTCGGCCTGTTCCGCCTGCGCGGCGTGCCCCTGCACCGGCGCCTCTACTGGATCCTCTACAACGCGCGTGTGCTGACCGCCGACTTCATCGGGAAGTACATGGGCACGCTCGACGACGCGCGCCTGGGCGGGCCGTTCTCCTTCATCAAGAAGCCGCTCTACCGGCGGCAGCGGCGGATCATCGAAGAGATCGAGCGTCGCTCCATCCGCCGCTACTGACCCGGGTGGGGCTCAGGCCAGCCGGTCGGAGAGCCGCAGGTATTCGCGCAGCCCGTCCTGCCAGGGCGCCATGCCGTCGAGGCCGAGTTCCTGCAGGCGCGAGTTCTCCAGCACGGAATATTTCGGCCGGCGCACCACGATCGGAAACTCGCCCGGGGCGGCCCGGTGCAGCGGCGTCTTCACCCCGGCCAGGCGGAAGATCTCGGCGGCGAACTCGTACCACGAGCAGCTGCCCTGGGCGGTGGCGTGGTACAATCCATCGGGCGCCCCGGCCGCCAGCATGCGCGCCAGCTGCCGGGCCACCTCCAGGGTGGCGGTGGGGGTCAGGAACTCGTCGTCGACCACGCGCACTTCCGGCTTCTCCCGGGCCAGCTTGAGCATCGTCTCGACGAAGTTCAGCCCTCCCTTGCCGATGCAGGGGGAGCGGCCGAATATGCCCGACACCCGGACCACCCAGTGTCTCTCGGCCATGCTGCGCACGAAGTACTCGCCGGCCAGTTTGCTGTTGCCGTAGACGTTCACCGGCAGCGGCAGGTCGTTTTCACGGTAGGGGCGGGCAACCCGCCCGTCGAAGACGTAGTCGGTGCTGATGTGCACCAGCCGGGCGGAGGCGTCGTTGGCGCCGCGGGAGAGGTGGCGGCAGGCCACGGCGTTCACGCGGAAGGCCGTCTGGGGGTCGCTCTCGCACTTCTCCACGTGGTGGAAGGCGGCCGTGTTGATCACCGCCTCGGGCCGGGCGGAACGGAACCACTCCCGCACCGCCGCCTCTTCGGTGACGTCCAGCTGCTCCAGGACCAGGGGCAGCAGCTCGAAGCCGCTTTCCGCCAGCACCTGGCAGACATCGCTGCCCAGCTGGCCGTTGGCGCCGATGACGGCGACCTTCATGCGCGGCCGCCGGTCTGGTCGAGCTGCTTGAAGACCCGGATGTTGTAATAGGCCGGGTTGTCGAAATCGCGGAAGCGATCGAGGTTGGCGGCGAGCTCGCGGACGATGGCCGGCACGTCGAAGTGCGGGTGGAAGGAAAGCACCTTGCGCGCCTTGTCGATGCTCACCTTGTAGTTGCGGTAGTCCTGCACGTGCTTGATGTCCAGGCGCGCGCGCGTGCCCAGGGTTTCGTGCACGCCGGCCTGCACCAGGTCGCCCAGCTCGCCGACGGTGTAGTTGCCGGAGGCCACGTTGAAGATGCCCGAGATGGCCTCGTTGGCCTCGATGGCCCGGATGTAGGCGCTGGCCGCGTCCTGGATGGCCAGGATCGGCCGCCAGATGGCCGGGTTGTTGATGGTGATCACGCCGTCGGCGACCGCCGAGCGGAACATGGTGTTGACCACCAGGTCGAGGCGCATGCGCGGGCTGAAGCCGCTGACCGTCCCCTGACGCAGGGCGATGACCGAGAAGCGCTCGTCCTGCATCTGCATCACCGCCTGCTCGCCCTGCAGCTTGGAGATGCCGTAGGGATAGCTGGAGGAAGCCGGCTTGGTCTCGTCGTACAGCTCGTTGACCGTGTAGCCGTACACCGAGCACGAGCCGGCGTAGATGAAGCGGCGCACGCCGGCCCGCTTGGCCACGTAGCCGAGATAGGCCGGCGCGGCCGCGTTGAAGATGAAGTTGCGGCTGGGCGAATACTCGGCCATCGGGTCGTTGGAGAGGCCGGCCAGGAAGATCACCTGGTCGTAGCCGTGGACGTCCTTCTCGGCCAGGTCGAAGATGTCCTTGTGGATGACGCCGACCTCGGCCGGCAGGCGGTTGCCGAACCAGAACAGGTCGATGACGTCGATGTCGTAGCCGCGCTCGAGCAGCCTGGGGATGAGCACCGAGCCGATGTAGCCGGCGCCGCCGGCGATCAGGATCTTCATGGTCACCTCGCTGGGGTCAGGAAAAACGGAACTCGTTCGCCTCGGGCCTGGCCAGCCACTGCGCAAGCGTCTGGGCGCGGCGGTCCTTGTCGGACAGCACCGGGTCGGCGATCGGCCAGCGGACGCCGATGGCCGGATCGTTCCAGAGGATGCCCGACTCCCCCCGGCTGCTGTAGATGCCGGTGCACTTGTACTGGATCTCGGCCGCCTCGGAGAGCACGCAGAAGCCGCGCGCGAAGCCCGCCGGCGCCCACACCTGCAGCCGGTTGCGGTCCGAGGCCTCGATGCCGAACCACTGGCCGAGCGTCGGCGACCCGGGGCGGATGTCGACCGCCACCAGGTAGGCGGAGCCGGCGGTCACCCGCATCAGCTTGCCCATCGGAGGCTGCCACTGGAAGTGCAGGCCGCGCAGGACGCCGCGTGCGGAACGCGAATGGTTGTCCTGCACGAACTCGGTCGGCAACCCGAGCTCGCGGAACTGGTCGGCGCGGAACACCTCCATGAAGAAGCCGCGCTCGTCCTCGAACACCTCCGGCGCCAGCACCACCAGACCGTTCAACTGCGTCGACACGATTCGGACCTGCATGGGTCGCCTTCCTCCATTCTTCCGGGACCAGGACCGGCGGCGATTCACAGCCACCGCCGGACATACATTAGCAAATTTCGCCGCCCGGAGCAAGGCCCGGCAGGAGCCGCTCGGGACGGATGCCACTTGCCCCTCTCGCCGCCCGGCATGCCCCGCCATTCTCCGCATCCGGACCAACCCCCGTTGCGGCCACCCGGTTCCGCTTGCCTCGGGAAATCAATATGGATATAATCCCCCCATGGTCCGTCTCCCCTGTCCCGGGCACCGCTCCGGGGTGAAGATGCGGCTTCTTCTGCCGGGGATCCTGCTGGCCGTCTCCCTGCATGGCGGCCGGACCATCGACTCCTACGTCTGCAAGAACTGGACCCAGGAGGACGGCCTGCCGATGAACAGCATCCTGGCCGCCGCCCAAACCTCCGACGGCTACCTCTGGCTGGGAACGGAGACCGGGCTAGTGCGCTTCGACGGGGTCCGCTTCGACACCTTCAACCGGGACAACGAGCCGGAACTGGCCATCGATTTCGTCGTCTCCCTGCTGGCGGACCGCCGGGGGACGCTCTGGGTGGGCACCCGCGGCGGCGGGTTGTTCCGGTACCGTGAGGGCCGGTTTTCGCGGCTGAGCCATGACCCCGCCCTCAACGAGGCCTGGGCGATCGTCGAGGCGGCCGACGGCGCCGTCTGGATCGGCTGCCGCGGCGGCCTCTACCGCCACGCCGACGACGAGATCCGTCCCATCCCCCTGCCCGGCTCCGGCTTCGCGCACTACGTGCGCTCGCTGGCCGAGGACCACGATGGACGCATCTGGGTGGGCCGCCGCAACGGCGGGGTGTGCGTGCTGACCCGCCAGGGCGAGCGCTGGGAGGCGGAGGAGAAGGGGTTCGCCGACACCCACATCGGCACGCTGTTCGTGGACCGTGACGGCACCGTCTGGGCGGGCACCCCGACCGGCGCCATCATCCGCTTCCGGGGCGACCAGGTGACGCGCTATTCCTCCGCCCACGGCCTCTCCGGGAACGCGGTGAACTGCTTTTTCCAGGACCGCTCCGGCACCCTGTGGATCGGCACGGCGGGCGGAGGAATCACCCTGTTCGACGTCCACTCCGGCCTGTTCACCCCGTTCGACCCGCGCAACGAGATGAACAGCCAGATCATCTACACCCTTTTCCGGGACCGCGAGAACAACATCTGGGCCGGAACCAACGGCAACGGGGTCGTCAAGCTTCGGGAGGCCCTCATCAAGACCTTCACCAGCCGGCAGGGCCTCTCGTCGGACGTCGTGTTCAGCGTCTTCCAGGACTCGGGCGGCACCGTCTGGGCGGGCACCATGAGCTGCGGCATCAACACCCTGCGCGGCGACCGGTTCCACGCCCTCGACGGCCTCTGCGGCCTGTCGGTCAACTCGGTCACCTCCATCGGCGAGAGTCCCACCGGCTGTCTCTGGTTCGGCACCTTCCGCGGGCTCGACTGCCTGGAGAACGGGCGCTTCCGGACCTACGACCGGGAATCCGGCCTGACCGACAACCTCGTGCGCGCCCTCTACACGGACGCCGGCGGAACGCTCTGGGTGGGGCTGGCCAACGGCGACGTCTTCAGCCGTGCGAACGGGCGGTTCAGCCTGGCCGGCAACGTCGAGTATCGCGTCAACACCATCTATCGCGACCGTCGCGGCGACTTGTGGGTCGGTTCCTTCGGCTCCGGGCTCAACCGGTTCCGGGACGGGCGCCGCCAGGTGTACGACCGCCGGGCCGGCATGCCCGGCAACTGCGTGCTGTGCCTCCACGAGGAGCGGGACGGCTCCATGTGGATCGGCACCTACCGCGACGGGCTGGTCCGATTCCGGGACGGGCGTTTCAGGTCCATCGCCCGGAAGGACGGCCTGGCCGACGACACCATCTACTGCATCCTCGAGGATTCCCGCCGCGACCTGTGGATGAGCAGCAACCGCGGGGTGATGCGCATCGGCCGCCACGACCTGGACGAGTTCCTCGCCGGCCGTCGCCGCACGCTGACCCCGGCCGTCTTCGGGAAAGACCACGGCATGCGCAGCATGGAGTGCAACGGCGGCCTGCAGCCCTCCGGGATGCGCTCCGCCGACGGCCGCCTCTGGTTTCCGACCACCCGGGGGGTGGCGGTCATCGACCCGCGCCACGTCCACGCCGGCGCTCTGCCTCCCCCGGTGCTCATCCAGCGGCTGGCGTTGGACGGGGCCCCGCTCCACCCCCGCGACGGGATCGTCGTGCCGCCGGGCCGGGGCGACCTGGAGATCGATTTCACCGCCCCCAGCTTCCTCTCCCCGGAAAAGATCCAGTTTCGTTACCGGCTCGACGGCCGCGACGCCGATTGGGTGGATGCCGGCACGCGGCGCCAGGCGAGCTACGGCGACCTGCCCCCCGGGACATACACGTTCCGGGTCATCGCCGCCAACGGGGACGGGGTCTGGAACTTGGCCGGGGCCTCCCTGCGCTTTCGCCTGCAGCCCCATCTGCACCAGACCACGGCCTTCCGGCTGGGAGTGCCGCTGCTCCTGGTCGGTCTGCTGTTCGGGGCCCGCTCCATCCGCCAGCGCGTGCACGACATCCGTCGCCGGCGCCGCAAGCTGGGCCGAACCGGGCTGCAGCCCGAAGAGGTGGAGCGCTGCGTGCAGAAACTGCTTTTCCTGATGGAGGAGGAGAAAGTCTACCGCGACCCCAACCTGACCCTGAAGTCCCTGTCGGCGCGGTTGCTGATCAGCCCCCGCTTTCTCTCCGAGATCATCAACGAGAAACTGCACCGGAATTTCATCGAACTGGTCAACCATTACCGCATCCGCGAGGCCAGGCAAATCCTGGCCGCCCCCGACAAGCAGCAGTCGATCCTGGAGGTCAGCTATCAGATCGGCTTCAACTCCAAGAGCGCTTTCAACCGCGCCTTCAAATTCTTCTCCGGCATGACCCCTTCCGAATTCATACGCTCCGGGCAGCAGCGGAAAAGCCGTCCCGCCTCCTGACCGCGTACTGATTCACGTATCGCTACCCCCCGATCAGCCCGTATTTCAGGCGCTGTTCAGAACTGATTAGACCAATCCGCATATCGAGGCGAAATCATCTGACTCTGAGAATATTTTTTACCCTTGGATACAGCAATCGGTTTTTTATCCCGGGTTGCCCCAGCGCCGGCCGCGGCAGGCCCCGTCCGGCGCAACCAGCGGCTTCAAAAATTTTCCCATATCTAAGGAGGGTTCATGAATCACAAGCAGAGGAAGTGGACGATCGCACTCACCGTGATCGCCCTGGGCGTCTGCGCCACCGCGCTGACCGCCCTGTTCGTCAACGACGACCGGGGCGCCATGCGCGATCGCGACGAGATGATCGCCCAGAGATTGGACCTGATGCAACGCAACATCCGCGCCCGCGGCTACACCTTCGAGGTAGGCGACAACGCGGCCTTGCAGTACGAGATTCCCCAGTTGTGCGGCCTCAATCCGTCCCTGCAGCCGGCCGATTCCGACGTGCCCGAGAACACCATCCCGGACCTCGAGGGGCGTGACGGGCTGAAAGCCGCCGCCGCCCTGCCGACATCGTACACCGGCTACTACACCGCGATCCGCAACCAGGGCTCCTGCGGCTCCTGCTGGGCCTTCGGCTGCGTCGGCGCCATGGAGAGCGCCATCAAGCGGGCCACCGGTTCCTCGGTCAACCTGGCCGAGCAGTACCTGCTCTCCTGCAACACCTACGGCTACGGCTGCAACGGCGGCTGGTTCACCGCCCAGAACATGCACCTGAGCGGCGCCAACCTCGAAAGCTGCTACCCCTACGTGGCCTACAAGTCGACCTGCAAGAAGACCTGCGCCAAGCCCTACAAGCTCTACAGCTGGGCGTACGTCGGCTCGAGCTCGGGCGTCCCCACCACCACCGCCATCAAGACGGCCATCTACAACTATGGCGCGGTGGCCGCCGCCGTCTACGTCGATTCCTATTTCCAGGCCTACACAACGGGGGTCTTCAACCGCAGCGTCAACGGCACCCCCAACCACGCCATCATGCTGGTCGGCTGGAACGACTCCACCGGCGCCTGGCTGCTCAAGAATTCCTGGGGAACCTCCTGGGGCCAGAGCGGCTTTATGTGGATCAAGTACGGGACCAGCAAAGTGGGTTACGCCGCCAACTACGCCGTCTACTGATCCCGCAGCCACCGCAGATTTCGGAACCCCGCCCGCACGGGCGGGGTTCTTTTTTTCCGGGGCACGCTTGTCCCCGAAAGGACCATTCCCTATAATGGATAGGTGAGGATCGCCGTCGACGCCTCGTCGCTCCGCCCGCCGCTCTCCGGCGTGGGGCGCTACCTGCTGCACCTGCTGCCCGAGCTGGTTCCGCTCGCTCCCGGGCACGATTTCACCCTCTTCTTCCGGGAGCCGCCACCCGCCACCTGGCTGCCGGGAGGCGTCCGCGAGCATCTCCTGCCCGGCTCGTCCAGCTTCGCGTTATGGCAGAACACCGCCCTGGCCCGGGCCCTTCAGGGCGGGCGCTTCGACCTCTTCTGGTCGCCCAACTACACCCTGCCCCTGCGCTGCCCGGTACCCGCCGTGGTCACCGTGCACGACGTCTCATGGCGCGCCATCCCCGGCAACTACTTCCTGCTCAACCGCCTCTACAAGCACCGCATGGCCGGTTTCGCCCTTCGCCGCGCCCGGCTGGTCTTCACCGACTCCCGGTTTTCGGCAGCGGAGATCGCCGCCCGCTACCCGGCGGCGACCGGCCGCATCCAGGCCATCCATCTCGCCGTGGACGACTGCTTTCGCCCCGCCCCGGCCCCCGACGTTGCGGCGTTCCGCAGCCGGCACAGGCTCGGCGACGGGCCCTTGATCGGGTTCCTGGGCAGTTTCTTCCGCCGCCGCCACCTGCCGTTGCTGATCGCCGCCTTCCACCAGCTGCGCCGGGACCGCCCCGACCTGCGCCTGGTGCTGGTGGGGCGGAACCATGACTCCCCAGCCCTGGGGGCGCTGCTCGCCCATCCCGCGATCACCTGGCACCAATCCCTGCCCGAGGCGGAGTTGCCGGCCTTCTACTCCGCGCTCGACCTCTTCGTCTACCTCTCCGATTACGAGGGCTTCGGCCTGCCGCCGCTGGAGGCGCTGGCCTGCGGCACCGTGCCGCTGGTATCGGCCACCTCCTCCCTGGCCGAGGTCTTCGCCGGGATTTCCATCCTGCTGCCCCGAAACAGCCGGGATGCCCTGGAACGGGCCTGCCGGGAATTCCTGGCCGACGCCAGTCGTATCCGCGCCGCCGTCCTCGCCGCCTGGACCGCGCGCCGCGGTTACTTCCGCTGGAGACGCGCGGGGCTGGAGTACGCGCGGGAACTGGACCGGTTAGCCGTCCCTTGACAGCGTGGCGTCTTGCGCCTATTCGTATTTCACCGCTTCCACCACGTTGATGGCGGCGGCTCGGCGCGACGGGATCAGCGTGGCCAGCAGGCTGATCAGCAGGGAGACGGCACCGATGGCCAGGACGTCGAAGGGCTCCACCCGGAACGGCACGTAGCCGACCTGGTAGATGTCGGCCGGCACGCGGATGAGCTCGAAGCGGTTGGCCAGGTGGCAGAAAAGAATCCCGACAAGCAGCCCGGCCGAGGTGCCGATCAGGCCGATCACCCCGCCCTGGAGGAAAAAGATGCGCCGGATCACCCCCGGCGGAGCGCCGTAGGAGAGCAGGATGCCGATGTCGCGCACTTTCTGGATCACCAGCAGGATGAGTCCGGCCACGATGTTCAGGGCGGCCACCACCACGATCAGGGTCAGGGTGAAGAACAGCACCGTCTTTTCCAGCGACAGGGCGGAATAGAGCGAGGCATTGAGCTCCTTCCAGGTGATGGCCGACAGCCGCACCGGTAGTTGCTCGCGCAGGCGCTCGGCCACTTCGGTGGCCGCGAAAAGGTCCTTCAGGTACACCTGCAGGTAGGAGACCCGGTCGCCCAGGCCGAACAGCGTCTGGGCCGTGGCCAGGCTGGTGATCATGGTGCCGTTGTCGAATTCATACAGCCCGGAGCGGAACACCCCGGCCACCGGAAAGCGCTTGAAGCGGGGCAGGATGCCGGTCGGCGACAGAACCGGGCGCGGCGTGATGACCAGGCAGGTGTCTCCCGCCAGCGCGTTCACCCGCGTCGCCAGGTCGCGGCCGAGGAGAACGCCGCCGTCCCGCGGCAAGCCGCCCAGCTCCGGCCTGCGCAGCCACGGCTCCTGCGTCGCCGCCAGATCCATGCCGCGCAGCACCGCCCCGGCGATCTCGCGCCCTTCGCCGCGCACCAGCACGGTGCCGAACACCACCGGCGCCACGCGGATGACCTGGGGAGAGGCCCGGCGCACCTGCTCGGCCGAGATTCGCCAATCGGCGATGCCGTCCCCCAGCCGGTCGGCCACCAGGACGTGCGCCGACGAGCTCAGGATGCGGTCGCGGATGTCCTTCTGGAACCCGTTGATCAGGGAGAGGGCGACCACCAGGGCGGCCACCCCGATGGCGATGCCGATGATTGACACCAGCGAGATGACCGAGATGAACGAGTGCTTCCGGCCGCGCGTCAGGTAGCGCCGGGCCAGAAACCACTCGAATCTCATTCCCGGGGCCGCAGCAGCGGAAAGAAGATGACGTCCTTGATCGAGGCGGCGCCGCTCAGCAGCATCACCAGGCGGTCGATGCCGATGCCTTCACCGGCGGCGGGGGCCATACCGTGCTCCAGCGCGGTCAGGAAGTCCTGGTCGATGCGCTGCGCCTCGTCGTCGCCGCGCTCGCGGTCGCGCAGCTGGGCCTCGAAGCGGGCGCGCTGGTCGAGCGGGTCGTTCAGCTCCGAAAAGGCGTTGGCGATCTCCATGCCGGCCACGTACAGCTCGAAGCGCTCCGTTTCGCGGGCGTCGCCTCGGGCGACCTTGGAGAGCGGCGAGATGGCCTTGGGAAAATGGGTGACGAAGGTGGGCTCCACCAGGCCGTCCTGCACGAACCGGTCGAACAGGAGGTCGAGCATCTTGCCGTAGGTCGGCGGCATCTCCTCCCCCGGCAGGCGGGCGGCGATGAACGCGCGCACCTCGTCTTCCTGCCACAGCCGGGACAACTCCACTCCGGTCTGGGCCGCCAGGGCGTCCATGTACTTCAGGCGGCGGAAGGGGGCTTGCAGGGGGATCTCGCGCCCGCCCCATCGGATCGGTCCGCCGTCCAGCAGTTCACGCCCCAGCAGCAGCAGCAGGTCCTCGGTCAGGTCCATGTAGTGGTGGAAGTCCCGGTACAGCTCGTAGAATTCCAGCATGGTGAACTCGGGATTGTGCATCAACGACAATCCCTCGTTGCGGAAATTGCGGTTGATCTCGAAGACCTTCTCCATGCCGGCCACCAGCAGCCGCTTCAGGTAGAGCTCGGGAGCCACGCGCAGGTAGAGGTCGACGTCCAGGGCGTTGTGGTGGGTGACGAAGGGGCGCGCCGCGGCGCCGCCGGGGATGGCGTGCATCATCGGCGTCTCCACCTCCACGTATCCCCGCTGGTGGAAGAAGGAGCGGATCAGCTGGATCGCCCTGGTGCGCACCCGGAACGCCTTGCGCGTGTCGGGATTGACGATCAGGTCCAGGTAGCGCTGGCGCAGGCGGATCTCCTTGTCCTGCAGCCCGTGCCACTTCTCGGGCAGCGGGTGTAGCGCCTTGGTCAGGAAGGTCAGCCCGGAGACCTCGAGGGTCAGTTCGCCGCTGCGGGTTCGGAACAGACGGCCGCCCGCGCCGACGATGTCGCCGACGTCCAGCAGCTTGGCCACCGCCCAGTCGCGCTCCGGCAGCTTGTCCCGGCGCAGGTAGATCTGCAGCCGCTCCTCGCCGTCGAACAGGTGCATGAACGCGCTTTTGCCCATGTCGCGCGCGCCGACGATGCGCCCGGCCACCGAGAACACGGCGGTTTCCTTCTCCAGCGCCCCGGCGTCGGAGTCCCGGTGGGCGGCGATGACCTGGCCCAGCGTGTGGCTGCGCGGGAAGTCGTAGGGGTAGGCCGTCACGCCCAGCGCCTCGATCTTTTTCAGCTTGTCCAAACGAACCTGGAACTGCTCTTCCATGGAGTTCCTCACTGGTCGGCGACGCGAATGCTCTTGCCCAGCAGCCGGATGGAAAACTTCTCGATCCGCTCGAACGGCACCCCGTCCGTGATCACGATGTAGCGGGCGGTGAAATTCTGGTATTGGGGGTCGAAGAAGAGCCCCGGCCGCCCGGGCAGCAGGATTTCCAGCCAGCGATGGGCGATCGGCGTCATCTCCTCCCCCGCGCCCTGCAGGTAGAAGCCTCGCACCGGACGGCTGGCCACCCCGGCGCCGGCGAGCAGCGCCTGCACCAGGTTGGAGAAACCCACGCAGTGGCCCCGGCGGTTGGCCAGCACCGACAGCGGGTCCTGGGGCAAGTCCTCTTCCGAGTAGGCGACGGAATGGCGCAGGTAGAGACCGATGTTGCGCAGGAAATCATGCAGGTAGGGGCTCTTGCGCTGCAGGCTGCGGAACAGCTCGGCGACCGGGGCGTCCATCCCGGCCAGCGCCGAGGCGTCCGTTTCCACGCGGTCGTTGATCGGCGTCATGGCCACGTCCTGGGCCGCGACGAGCACGACCAGGCCTCTCCCGTCGCCGCGGACTTCCTGGCGGAAATTGCCGTTGCGGAACGGGGCGATCAGGGCGGAGGGACCGGGCGGCACGAGCAGCTCCAGTCGCATCTCCTGACGGAGGGGCAGGAAGAGGAGCCCGGCCAGCCACAGGGTCACGGAACCACCTTGTCGAGGATGGCGTTGATGAACTTGTAGGAGTCCGCCTCACCGTACTTCTTGGCGATGCGGATCACGTCGTCGATGATGATCGGCTTCTGCCCGCCGCGCCGCGCCTCGGCGATGCCCATGCGGATGAGGCAGCGGTCGACCGGGGAAATGCGGCTCAGCTTCCAGCCGATCAGGTGCTGGGCGATGAGCCCGTCCATGGCCTCCTGGTCCCGGAGCACGGTGTCGACGATCCCCAGGATGTAATCGCGCTCGGCGTCGCTGACGCGGGCGTGCTGGTGCAGGAACTCTCCCGCCAGCTCGCCGCCGGCCCCGGCGTCGAGACGGAGCACGTCAACCTGGAAGAGAATCTTGAGCGCGATTTCGCGGCTGTACTTGACGCGGAACATCACACGCCGGCATCGCTGAAGAGGTTGAGCAGCTCGATGGCCGACTGCGCCGCCTGGAACCCCTTGTTGCCCATCTTGTTGCCCGCCCGCTCCACGGCCTGCTCCGTGTTGTCTGCGGTGATGATGCCATAGGTGACCGGCAGGGCGAATTCCAGGTTGAGCTGGGCGATGCCCTTGGTGACTTCCGCGGCGACGTAGTCGAAGTGGGGCGTTTCGCCCCGGATGACGGCGGCCAGGCAGATGACCGCGTGGTGCTTCTTGCGCATCAGAACGCGCTTGGCCACCAGCGGGATCTCGAAGGCCCCCGGCACGCGCAACACCTCGATCTCCGCTTCCGCGGCCCCGCTGCGCAGCAGGGCGTCCACCGCCCCCTCCAGCAGCTTGTCGGTGATGTAGGAGTTGAAGCGCGAAACGACGATCGCGTAGCGGAACTTCTTCGATATCAGTTGTCCGGTGAATTCTTTCATGGCCATGGCTCCGTCCGGCCACCATACCGCAAAAGGCGCCGGCTGTCAAGAAGCCCGGCGCCGGTCGGGGCGCCGGGTTTCGCCCGTCCCTCCGCCTTTTTGCTTTTTCAGGCAATCCAGTGCATATATGTCATGGACTCAAAGGGGGGGATCATGTCCACACGAACCGTTGCCCACCAGGGCATTCTGAGAGAGAAACGGGAGACGGGCCACGTCCATGCCGCCCGCAAGGCCCTGCACGACTCCCGGGGCGGCAGGCCGGGGGACGCCGCCCAGCCGCCGCCCAGCTGGCGGGACCAGGTGCAGCGGCGCGCCTACCAGATCTATGAAGAACGGTTGCGGAACCGGCAGGGGGGGGATCCGACCTCCGACTGGCTGAAGGCGGAGGAGGAGATCCGCAACTCGCGCAAGGCGCAGTGACCTCCCGCCGGGGCGGGCCGTCCCGGGGCGTTCGATTCTTCACAAGGCGGCGCCATTCCGTGAAATTCACCCAAAAATTTCCTCCGGCCGCCCATCGCCCCTATACTGCCGGGCGACAGGAGGTGCCCGATGGAAGAACGTTCCCGAGAGCAAACCGCCCCGGAGCCGGGCGGTCCCGGGTTTCCGGAACCGGAGCCGACCGAGCGCTCCGCTCCGTGCCCGGCATGCGGCCATGAGCGGCGGCTCGGTTCCGCCCGGCCCTGGGAAGTGGTCGTGTGCCCCGCCTGCGACGCCTGGCTGGAAACCCGCGGAACCATCCGGCCCCGCTACGCAGCGCTCTCCGCTTCCGGCCTCTACTGGGCGGAGTGAGGCGTCACGGCGGAGGCGGAGTCGGCCTGCACCATGGCGACGATCCAGGCCAGTTCCGGCAGGTCGATCGTGCGGCCGGAGCCCCCGGCCGCCTTGACCCTTTCGAGCACCCGCTGGGCCATGACGGGGCTCAGGCAGACGCCGATCTCGCGCAGCTTGTGCTGCAGCGCGGCCATCCCCGCCATGTGGCCCAGGGCGATTTCGACCCGGCGGCCGAACGGCTCCGGCGGCAGGCTCTGGTAGCGGGCCGGGTCGCGCAGGACGGCGTGGGCGTGGACGCCGGCGCAGTGGGTGAACGCATACCGTCCGGTGACCGGGAACACGGCCGGGACGGGCAGCGCGGCGTGGCGGCCCACCTGTTCGTACAGGTCCGGCAGGAGCGCCAGGTCCCAGCGATCGCGCTGGTTGAAATCGAAGGCCAGCACGGCCAGCAGGGTGGCGAGGTCGACGATTCCGGCCCGTTCCCCCAGTCCCAGGACCGAGGCGTCGATGACCGTCGCCCCGGCGCGCAGGCCGTCCAGGGCGTTGGCCAGGGCCAGGCCGCGGTCGTTGTGGCAATGGACGGCGATCTCCGGGAACAGGCCGCGCCGGGCCAGCCCCTCGCGCAGCCGCCCCACCAGGTCGTGCATGTTCGCCGCGGTCCCCGGCACCAGGCAGCCGGTGGTGTCGGCCACGCTGATGACGTCGGCCCCGGCGGCGGAAGCCGCCGCGGCTGCCTCCAGCACGGAGTCGACGCGCGTGCGCGCGGCGTCCTCCGGGGTGTAGCGGATGGTCAGCCGGGGGTCGCGGGCCCGGGCATGGCCGACGACTCCCGCGATCCGTTCGAGCGCGGCGGCCAGGGTCAGGGATTGGTCCCGCAACCGGTCCCCGGCGACGCTGAAAAACACCCCCAGGAAACGGGCCCCGGTGTCCAGGGCTACGTCCACGTCTTCCCGGCGGAGCCGGGCATGGGCCCCGACCGTCGCCCGAATGCCGCTGCCGGCGACCAGGCGCACGGCCCCGGCGTCGGCCGGCGACACGGCGGGATGGCCCGCCTCCACGACGTCCACGCCCAGCCGGGACAGCAGCCCGGCGATGGCCATCTTGACGTGGGGGGCGAAGTAGACGCCGGGCGTCTGCTCCCCTTCCCGCAGCGTGGTATCGAGAATTCGCACCATGGGATCCTCCCGTTCCTGCCATTATCGGGGGAGCGGTCTCAAACACAAAATTTTTAACACTTATTTACAAATTTTATATTCTCTGTTAAATTCACTGCATGGTTACGATCTCGGTGCTGGTCGATCGCTACGTGCGCGAGACCCCCTTTCTCGAAGAGGGGCTGGCGCAGGGCATCATCAACCTGTCGGCGCTGGCGCGCCACTTCCGCCCGCGCCTGGAGCGCGAGCTGCTGAAGCCGGCTTCCGACGCCGCGGTCATGATGGCGCTCAAGCGGCTGACTCCGCGGGTGCTGCGCAAGCGCCGGCGCGAGGAGCCGCTGCTCCGCCGCATGGGAGACCTGACCCTGCGCTCCGGCCTTCAGGCCAGCACCTTTCGCCAGTCGCCGACGATCATCGACGCGCAGCGCCGCCTGCTGCATCGCTCCCGTCTTTGCGACGGCGCCTTCCTCACCTTCACCCAGGGCGTTCGCGAGGCCATGGTCATCGCCAGCTCTTCCCTGGCCAGGGACGTCGGGGCGGCATTCCACCACGAGCAGCTCCTCGACCGCCTGGACGACCTGTCGGCCGTTGTCATCCAGCTGCCCGAGCAGACGGTCCAGACGCCCGGCATCTACCACTCCATCCTCAAACAGCTGGCCTGGCGAAACCTGAACGTCATCGACGTGGTCTCGACGCGCACGGAGTTCACGATCCTGGTCGAGAAGCGGCAGGTGGAGCGGGCATTCGCCGTCCTCCGCCAGTACGTCTGGCCCTGACCGGGGGCCGTCGGCCGTTGACACGGTGTCCGCAATCCTCAATAATGGCGGCATGGAACGGGTGCTGGTCATCGAGGACAACCGCGCGATGCGCGAGATGCTGCAGTGCGTAATCGCCGAAAAGGGGTACGAGGTCGAGGCGGTCGCGGACGCCGAATCGGCCTGGCCCCTGCTCCAGCGCGGCCACCTCGACCTGGTCCTGTCCGACCTGCAGCTGCCGGGCATGGACGGGCTGACGCTGTTCAAGCGCAGCCGCGAGACCGGTGTGCCCTTCATCATCCTCACCGCCCACGGCTCGATCGAGAAGGCGGTGGAGGCCATCAAGGAGGGGGCGTTCGACTTCATCGCCAAGCCGGTCGACCCCGACTATCTGCTGCTGATGATCGGCAAGGCCCTGGACGCCACCCGGGTGCGGAGAGAGAACGTGGTGCTGCGCGAAGAGCTGGAGGCCCGGCGCGGGCAACCGGTCATCATCGGCCAAAGCGCGGTCATCCGCCAGGCGGCGGAGCAGTTGCGCCGCGTGGCCGACACCACGGCGGCGGTGCTGCTGCTCGGCGAGAGCGGCACCGGCAAGGAGCTCTTCGCCCGTGCCCTGCACGGCCTTTCACCGCGTCGCCCCGGGCCGTTCATCGCCGTCAACGCCTCGTCGATCCCCGAGACCCTCCTGGAAAACGAGCTCTTCGGCCACGAAAAAGGGGCCTACACCGGGGCGCACGGGCGCCAGGAGGGCAAGCTGGAGCTCGCCCGGGGCGGCACGTTCTTCTTCGACGAGATCGGCGACCTGCCCCAGGGGCTGCAGGGCAAGCTGCTGCGGGTTCTGGAGGAGAAGGCGGTGCGGCGCCTGGGCGGATCGCTGGAGATCCGCCTCGACGTCCGCTTCGTATTCGCCACCAACCAGGACCTCGAAAAAGCCTGCACCGAAGGCCGTTTCCGGCGCGATCTCTTCTTCCGCATCTCCATGTTCCCCATCACCCTGCCGCCCCTGCGCGAGCGCCCCGAGGACGTGCGCCTCCTGGCCGACCATTTCTGCCGGCGCTATGCCGCCGAGCTCGGCAAAGGGCCGCTGACGCTGAGCGAAGCGGCCCGCCAGCGGCTGCTCGACTACGCCTGGCCGGGCAACGTTCGCGAGCTGCAGAACGCGGTGGAGCGCGCCGTCATCATCAGCCGCGGCCGCGACATCGCCCCCGGGGACATCGTCCTGCCCGACAAGCCGTTTCCACTGCCCGACGAGCCGTTCAGCTGGCAGGGCTCCCTGAAGGAGGTCACCGCCCGCGCCGTGCGCCTGGTCGAGCGCGTCATGATCGGCCGCGCCCTGGAGCTCAGCGGCGGCCACCGCACCCGGGCGGCGCGGGCCCTGGGCATCAGCTACCGGGCGCTGCTCGACAAGATCAAGGGGATCGAGCGGGAGGGGCGTGGGCTGCGCGGGTAGGACGCTGGCCTGGCTGGCCGCTTGGCTGGTGCGGCTGGTCGGGTGCACCAGTCGCGCCCGGGTCGTCGGCAACGACCCTGTCGAGGGGCTCCGCAGCGAGAACCGGCCGCTCGTTTTCCTGTTCTGGCACCGTCACATCTTCCACCTGATCTACCACTTCCGCGGCTGCGGGGCGCGGCCGCTGATCTCGCGCTCGGCCGACGGGGAGCTGATGGCCCGGGTGGCGGCGAAGTTCGGCATGCGCCCGGTGCGCGGCTCCTCCTCGCGGGGCGGCGCGCGCGCCTTCCTGGAACTGGTGCGCAGCGTCGAGGCGGACCCGGGTCCGGTGCTGATCACCGCCGACGGGCCGCGGGGGCCGGCGCGCCAGGTCAAGCCCGGCGCCGTCGAACTGGCGCGGCTCAGCGGCGCCTGCATCGTGCCGGTCTCCTGGTACGGCACCCGGCTGCGGGTGCTGGGCCGCTCCTGGGACCGGTTCCTGCTGCCGCTGCCCGGCGGCCGCATCGTGCTTCGCTACGGGGAAGCGGTCACCGTCCCCCGCGGCGCCGACACCGGGGCCCTGTGCCGCGAGCTGGGGATGCGCCTCGACCAGCTGGAGCAGGCCGCGGCAGGCGATTGCCAGGGAACCGCGGCTGGGGTAATATAGAACACTTGCAAGGAGCACGATGAAAACGATCAAGAAAATGGGAATCCTGACCGGCGGCGGCGACTGCCCGGGTCTCAACGCCGTCATCCGCGCCGTGGCCAGCACGGCCATCCGCCAGTACGGCATCGAGGTTTTCGGCATCCAGGACGGTTATTCGGGCCTGATCAACAAGCGCGTTCGCAAGCTGGAGCTGGTGGACGTTTCCGGAATCCTTCCGCGCGGCGGCACCATCCTCGGCACCTCCAACCGCGACAATCCTTTCAAGTACCCGGTCACCGACTCCTCCGGCAACCGGCAGTACCAGGACGTATCCGCCCAGGCCGTCAAGACCATCGAATACAACGAGCTGGACGTGGTCGTCACCGTCGGCGGCGACGGGACGCAGGCCATCGCCAACATGCTCTACGAGCGCTGCCAGGTGCCGGTGGTCGGAGTCCCCAAGACCATCGACAACGACATCGGCGGCACCGACGTCACCTTCGGCTTCGACTCGGCCCTCAACGTCACCACTCCCTCCATCGACAAGCTCCACTCCACGGCCGAGTCCCACCACCGGGTGATGGTCATCGAGGTGATGGGCCGCTACGCCGGCTGGATCGCCCTCGAGTCGGGAATCGCCGGCGGCGGCGACGTCATCCTCATCCCCGAGATTCCCTTCCGAATCGACAAGGTGGTGGAGAAGATCATGGAGCGCGAGCACAAGGGCAAGCGATTCTCGCTGGTGGTGGTGGCCGAGGGGGCGAAGCCGGAGGGCGGCGAGCTGGTGGTGGCGCGCAAGGTGGAAGACCCCAACGACCCCATCCGCCTCGGCGGCATCGCCAACTGGGTGGGCAACCAGATCGAGAACGCGACCGGCATCGAGACCCGCTACACCATCCTGGGTCACGTGCAGCGAGGCGGCTCGCCCTCACCGTACGACCGCGTGCTGGCCACCCGTTTCGGGTTCCATGCCGTGGAGGCGGCCATCCAGGGCAAGTTCGGCCACATGGTCGGGCTTCGCGGCAAGGACATCCTCGCCACGCCCATCATGGAAGCCATCGCCGTGCCGCGCCGCGTCGACCCTTCCGGCGACCTGGTGCGCACCGCCATGGCCCTGGGCACCGGCTTCGGCATCTGATGGCTACCGCCCGCGGCACGCTGATCGCCTTCGAGGGCATCGACGGCTCGGGCAAGACCGTTTTGTCCCGCATGCTGGCCGCCGAGCTGGAGGGTGCCGCACCCGGCTCGGTCCGATGGCTGCGCGAACCGGGCGACTCCCCCTGGGGCAAGCGCATCCGCGAGCTGGCCCGCAGCCGGGAGTCGCTTCCGGTCGAGGAGCAGTTGCGGCTGTTCATCGAGGACCGCCGCTGGGACGTTCGCACCAACATCGCCCCGGCCCTGGCGGCTGGGCAGACGGTGATCATGGACCGCTACTTCTACTCCACCGCCTGCTACCAGGGGGCGCGCGGGGTCAACCCGGAGACGATCCTGGCCCGGAACCGGCAGTTCGCCCCCGAGGCCGACCTGGTGCTGATCGTCGACGTCGACGTGGACACCGCCCTGAAGCGCATCCTCCGCAACCGCGACGAGACTGCACCGCTGTTCGAGAAAAAAGAGTTCCTGGAACGGGTGCGCGCGCACTACCTGCGCCTGCAGGGCCCCCCGTTCCGGGTGATCGACGGCCGCCAGCCGGTGGAGGAGGTCTATGCCGGTGTGCGCCGGCAGGTCGATTCGTTCCTGGCCGGCCGCGGAGGTCTCCCCGGGACGGAGTGAGCGCAGCCCCGGCCGTTTGCCTCCGGCGTGGAACCCCCGCTTCACCGCCAGCGCAGAAGAGCCGGGTCGCCGTCTTGCCCAGGCCCGGGGCCGAGGTCGCCCCCCATTGACAACCATCACGGCCTCTGCTATCCTGTCCGCATGACGCAAGCCGTCGCGCTTGCCCTTTCGCTCCGCCTGCACGGGCACCATGCCCGGCACGGGCGCCCCCACGCCCGCTAACCTCCACCACCCCCCCATTTTTTTTTATTTCCCCGCAGGAGGAGCGCATGAAAAAATTCGATTCGGCAATTGTTTCCCCAGCCGCGGCGGCGCGTGACGAATCCCGCGCCGAAACCAACCGGCTGCGGCTGGTCATTCCCAAGGGGCGACTGCACCGGGCGGTCGTCGGCGTGCTGAACGAGTGCGGCGTCGGCGTGGAGGTGGACGATCGCGTCTACGTGCCCCGGGTCGCCGACCCGGATATCGACGCCAAGCTGGTGAAGCCGCAGAACATCCCGCAACTGGTCGAGATCGGCGCCCACGACGCCGGCTTCTGCGGCCTGGACTGGGTGCGCGAGAGCGGCGCCCGGGTCGACGAAGTCCTGGACCTCGGGTTCGACCCGGTGCGTATCGTGGCCGCGGTGCCCGAGGGGACGCCGCCCGACTCCCTGGCCGGCCGCACCCTGGTGGTGGCCTCGGAGTACGAGAACCTGACCCGGAAGTTCCTCGAAGGGCGCGGTTACCGCTACGTGTTCCTGCGCACGTACGGCGCCACCGAAGTCTTCCCTCCCGACGACGCCGACATGATCATCGACAATGTCGCCAGCGGCCGCACCCTGGGCCGCCACCGACTGCAGCCGCTGGCCGAGCTGATGTCCAGCTCGACCTGGTTCATCGCCAACCCCGGCGCCCGGGCCGACCCCTGGAAGCGGGAAAAGATCGCGCAGTTGCGCATGCTGCTGCAATCGGTGCTGGACGCGCGGGAGCGGGTGATGCTGGAGATGAACGTGCCCGCGGCGCGTCTCGCCGACGTGGTGGCCGTGCTTCCATGCATGCGCTCGCCGACGGTCGCCCGCCTTTTCACCGACGACGGGTACTCGGTCAAGGCGGCGGTGCCGCGCGCCGGTCTGGCGCGGCTGCTGCTGACGCTCAAGGGCCTTGGCGCAGGCGACATCCTCGAGACCGAGTTCCGCAAGGTGCTGCTGTGAAGCGCGGAGAAGCCGACTCGGCCAGGTACCCGGCCGGGGAGGATCGTCGCGGGAAGATCCGCCTCGACCTGAACGAAAGCCCGTGGGGCGCCTCCCCGCTCGCCCGGCAGGCACTGGCACGCCTCGCCGGTCCGGAACTGGCCCGCTACCCCGACGCGCAGCCGCTGACCCGGGCGCTGGCCCGCCACCTGGGCGTGGCCAAGGAGCAGCTGCTGCTCACCAACGGTTCGGGGGAGGCCATCCGCCTCGTCGCCCAGGCCTGCCTCGAACCCGACGACGAGGTGCTGCTGCCGGTGCCGGCATTCTCGCTCTATCCCCAGTTCCTGGAGCAGGCGGGGGCGAAGCTGCGCCCCGTCCCCTACCGACCCGATTTCTCCTTCCCGCTGGAGGAACTGCTGGAGGCCATCTCGCCGCGCACCCGGCTGGTGGTGGTCACCGACCCCGGCTCGCCCATCGGCTCGCGCCTGCGCCCGGACGAGCTCCAGCGGCTGCTGGCGGCGACGCGCGGCTCGCGGCTGCTGCTCGACGGGGCGTACGCGGAATATGCCGGCGCTCCGCAGGCTCGCCTGGTGCGCCGCCACCCCCATCTCCTGGCCCTCGGCACCTTCTCGAAGGCCTACGGGCTGGCGGCGCTTCGCGTCGGCTGGGTGGCGGCCGCGGCGCCGACGGTCCGGCGTTTGCGCCGCCTGTCGCCGCCGTTCTCGGTGAGCTCGGCCGGGCTGGCCGCCGCCGAGGCGGCGCTGGCCGACACCGCCTTCCTGAGGCAAGCCGTGCGGAAGACCCGCCACGAGGTCGATTTCCTGGCCTCCACCCTGGCGCGACGCGGCCTTGCCGTGGTTCCCGGATCCGGCAACTCGCTCCTCTTCCGCGCCGGCGCCCTCGCCCCGTTCGTCGTCAGTCGTCTCCACGCAGACGGGGTCCTGGTCCGGGACGTCGGCAGCCAGCCCGGGCTGAGCGGGTGCATCCGCGTCTCCCCCGGGCGGCGCCGGGACAACCTTCGCCTTCTCGCCCGGTTGCGGCCGATGTGCCCGCCACCGGCCATCCTGTTCGACATGGACGGCGTGCTCATCGACGTCCGACGCTCCTACCGGCTGGCCATCCGCCGCACGGCCGGCCACTTCCTCGGGACGACGGTGGACGCGGCCGACGTGCGCCGGCTCAAGACCCGGGGCGGCTTCAACGACGATTGGCTCCTGACCGCGGAGCTCGTCGCCGCCGGCGGCTGCGCGGTCCCCTTCGCCCGGATCGTGGCCCGATTCCAGCTCGAGTACGCGGCCGTTCGGGCTGGCGAGCGCTGGCAGGCTGCCGGAGAGTTGCTGGCCAGGCTGCGGCTCCGCTACCGGCTGGGAATCGTCACCGGCCGGCCGCGCGCCGAGGCGCTGGAGGCTCTGGAGCGGTCCGGCTGCCGCTCCCTCTTCGACGTTGTGGTCTGCCGCGAGGACTGCCGCCGCCAGAAACCGCACCCCGAGGGTATCCGCCTGGCGCTGCGGCGCCTCGCCTGTCCCGGTGCCGTCTTCGTCGGCGACTCGGTCGACGACATGCGAGCGGCGGCCGGGGCCGGCCTGCCCGCCATCGGCGTGGGCGCCGGTTGCGGCCGCCACCTGCGCAGCGCCGGGGCAGCGGCCGTCATCGAGCGCGTGAATTCCATCGAGGAGGTACTGCCATGAGGACATCCATGAGGACATCGCAGATTCGCCGCCGCACCGCGGAAACGGAGGTGCGGGTGAAGTTGGCCATAGACGGCAGCGGGCGCTGCGACGTGCAGACGCCGCTGCTCTTCTTCAACCACCTGCTGACGGCGTTCGGCCGCCACGGCCTGTTCGACCTCTCGCTGCGCGGCCGGGGCGACGTCACCACCGACGCCCACCACCTGGTGGAGGACTGCGGCATCGTCCTGGGCGACGCGCTGCGCACGGCGCTGGGAGACCTGCGCGGAGTGGTGCGGGCCGGCTGTTTCGTCATGCTCATGGACGAGGCCCGCGCCTTCGCCGCCGTCGACATCTGCGGCCGGCCGGCGGTGCAGTACCGGGCCCGGTTCCGCCGCCGCCGGTGCGGCGATTTCGACAGCGACCTGGTCGAGGATTTCCTGGGCGGGCTGGCCTCCCGCCTGGGGGCGGCGATGGCGCTGGAGACCCAGCGCGGCCGCAGCGACCACCACAAACTCGAGGCCATGTTCAAGGCCCTGGGCCGGGCGCTCCGCCAGGCATGCACGCAGGACGAACGGCTGGCCGGGCGGGTGGCCAGCACCAAGGAGGTGATCTGACATGACGGCCATCATCGATTACGGCGCGGGCAACCTGCGCTCCGTGCGCCAGGCGCTGGAGGCCGCCGGCGCCCGCTGCGTCGTCGTCTCCACCCCGGCCGACTGGCTCGGGGCGGAGCGACTGGTCCTGCCGGGAGTGGGCGCTTTCGCCGCCGCCGTGGCCGGGCTGCAGGGCAGCGGATGCTGGGAGGGGCTGCGGCGATGGCTGGACGAGGACCTCCCCCTCCTGGGCATCTGCCTGGGCATGCAGCTGTTCTTCGAGGGCTCCGAAGAGAGCCCGGCGGCATCCGGGCTGGGGGTGCTCCCGGGAAGCTGCCGGCGCTTCCGCTGCGCCCGTGTGCCTCACGTCGGCTGGAACCGGGTCTTCCCCGCGGCCCCCACCCCGCTTTGGCGGGGCATCGAGGCAGGCAGCCACTTCTATTTCGTCCACGGCTACCACGCGCCGGTTCGCGAGGACCCGGCGGTGGCCGCCTGGAGCGACCACGGGGGCCTCTTTCCGGCGGTTGTGCAGCGCGGGCGCAGCCTGGGGGTTCAGTTTCACCCCGAGAAGAGCGGCGAGGCCGGCCTCCGGTTGCTGGCCAACTGGGTGCGAAAATGGTGACGGTGCGCGTCATACCCTGCCTCGACGTCTCCCGCGGCCGGGTGGTCAAGGGCGTGGCGTTCCGCAACCTGCGGGACGCCGGATGCCCGGCCCGCCTGGCCCGGGCCTACGCTGACCAGGGAGCCGACGAGATCGCCGTTCTTGACGTCGCCGCCACCCCGGCCGGCTCGGCCTCGGCCGCAGAAACGGTTCGGCTCGTCTCCGCCGGCCTGTTCGTGCCCCTCACGGCCGGCGGGGGCGTGCGCAGCCTGGCCGACGTGCGCCGGCTGCTGGCAGCCGGCGCCGACAAGGTGGCCATCTGCTCGGCCGCCCTGGCCGACCCCGCCCTGCTCGGTCAGGCCGCCGACGCTTTTGGTTCCCAGTGCGTCGTGCTCTCCATCGACGCGGCCCGCGCCGGGAACGGCTGGCACGCCTGCAGCCACGGCGGCCGCCGCGACACGGGCCGCGACGCGGTGGCCTGGGCGAGGGAAGGAGAGCGTTTGGGCGCGGGAGAGATCCTTCTCAACTCGATCGACCGGGACGGGGCCGGGGCCGGCTACGACCTGGACCTGCTGAAGGCGGTGCGCGCGGCCGTCACCGTCCCGCTGATCGCCTCCGGTGGCGCCGGCCGGCCGCCGGATCTTCTCGCCGCCTTCCGGGACGGGGGCGCCGACGCGGCGCTGCTCGCCTCCCGGCTGCATGACGGCACCTGGACCGTCGCGGCCCTCAAGCAATACCTGCGCCAGGAAGGAGTGAACGTACGATGAGCATCATACCGGCAATCGATCTGCAAAAGGGCAAGGCGGTGCAACTGGAACAGGGGCGGCGAAAACGGCTCGAGGTGGACGACCCCCTGGCGCTGGCCAGCGAGTTCACCCGGTACGGCGAGATCGCCGTGGTCGATCTCGACGCGGCCCGCGGACACGGCGACAACCGCGCCCTGGTGCGGGAGTTGTGCCGCCGCGTGGAGTGCCGCGTGGGCGGCGGCGTGCGCAGAATTGAAACGGCGCGGCGCATCGTCTCCTGGGGCGCCGCGAGAGTGATCGTCGCCAGCGCCGTGTTTCGCGAGGGCGGCATCGACACCGGGTTCCTGCGGGAACTGGGCCGGGCCATCGGCCGGGAGCGCATCGTCGTCGCCCTCGACTGCCGCTCCGGCCGGATCGTGACCGGAGGCTGGACGCAGTCCACCGGCATCGAGCCGCTGAATGTCCTGGACCAACTGCAACCCCTGTGCGGCGGTTTTCTGTACACCGGCGTGGAGCGCGAGGGGCTGATGGCCGGCGCCGACGCGGACATGGCGGCCGCCCTGCGCGCCCGGACGGCGCTGCCGCTGACCGTGGCCGGCGGCGTCGGAGACGCGGCGGAGGTGGAGCGCCTGGCCCGGATGGGGTGCCAGGTGCAGCTGGGCATGGCCGTCTACAGCGGCCGCCTCTCCCTGGCCGATGCCGTGCTGGCGGCGGTGGATTGGCGGCACGGACTGGTACCCACGATCGCCTGCGACGAGGACGGCCAGGTGCTGATGCTGGCCTACAGCAGCCGCCGTTCCCTGGCCCGCACCTTCGCCGATGGCTGCATGTGGTACGAATCGCGCTCGCGCGGTTGCCTGTGGCGCAAGGGGGAGACCTCCGGGCACGCCCAGCAGCTGCTGCGCCTGCGCCTGGACTGCGACCGCGACGCCCTGCTGGCGACCGTGCGCCAGTCGGGAGTCGCCTGCCACCTGGGTTCGTACTCCTGCTTCGGCGATCGGCGGTTCACCCTGGACGAGCTGCAGCGGGTGGTGACCGCCCGCCTCCGCGACCCGCGGCCGGAGTCCTACACCGCCTCCCTCACGGCCCCCCAGGTCCGCCTCAAGCTGCTCGAGGAGGCGAACGAGCTGGCCGAGGCGGTTGGACGCGAAGAGATCGTGTGGGAGGCGGCCGACGTGCTGTACTTCCTCACCGCCCTGATCACCGGCAGCGGGGTGCCGCTGGCGGACGTGGTCAACGAGCTGCAACGGCGGAGGCGGGCATGAAAACGATCTCGGCCGACTCCCTGGACGACCGCTTTTTCCGACCCGCCGCCTGGCGCCCGGCACCCGGCGTGAAGCGCATCCTGTCCGCCGTGCGTCGCCGCGGCGACGAGGCGCTGCGCGATTTCGGCCGCCGCTGGGACGGCGTCGCGCCCCGGGCCCTGCGGGTGGAGGAGGAGCGGCTGCGCACCGCCGGGGAGCGGGTCGACCCCGCCCTGCTCGCGGCCCTGCGCGGCGCACAGGCACGCATCGCGGCCTTCAGCGACCGGCAACTGGCGGCACTGGCCGGGTTCACCCTGGAGGCCGGACCGGGTTTGCGCCTGGTGCAGCGCTGCGAGCCGCTGGCCAGCGTCGGCGTGTACGTGCCCGGCGGCCGCTACCCGCTGCCATCCAGCCTGCTGATGGGCGTCGTACCGGCGCGGGTGGCGGGAGTGGGCCGCATTGCCGTTTGCACCCCTCCTGCCGCGGACGGGGAGATCCACCCTGCCCTGCTCGCGGCGGCCTTCGTCGCCGGGGCCGACGAGGTCTATCGAGTGGGCGGGGCCCAGGCCGTCGCCGCCCTGGCGATCGGCACGGAGAGCATCCCCGCCGTCGACAAGATCGTCGGCCCCGGCAACCGCTACGTCACCCAGGCCAAGCGCGAGGTGTTCGGTTCCGTGGGCATCGACATGCTGGCCGGCCCCTCCGAGGTGTTCATCATTGCCGACCACACGGCCAATCCGGCCTGGGTGGCGGCGGACCTGTTGGCCCAGGCCGAGCACGACCCGTGCGCCACGGCCGTCCTGATCACCCCCGACCTCCCCCTGGCCGACTCCGTCCGCCGGGAACTGCGCCGCCAGGTGGCGAAACTGGCCACCGCTGCGGTCGCCCGGCTCTCGCTCCGCCGCAACGGCCGGATCATCATCACCCGCGACCTGGCGCAGGCGGTGGAGGTGGCCAACCGCCGCGCCCCCGAGCACCTGCACCTGCAACTGGACGATGCCGTCCGCTGGGCTCCGCGCTGCCGCGCCTTCGGCTCCCTCTTCGTCGGCCACGACGCCGCCGAGGCCTTCGCCGACTACAACGCCGGCATCAACCACGTGCTGCCCACCGCCGGCGCCGCCCGCTTCAGCGGCGGGCTCGGCGCTCGGGACTTCGTGCGTCTCCTGACCGAGCTTCATCTCGCTCCGCCCGCACCCGCCCGGCTGGTCCCTGCCGCCGCCTGCCTGGCCGAACGGGAAGGGCTGGACGCCCACGCCCGGTCACTGCGCATTCGCCTTCCGACGCCCGCCCACGGCGCGGAAAACCAGGGCGACTGACGGACGGGGCCGGATATGGTATAATCTCAAGATGGAGGCCACGGAAACACACGGGCGGACGCCCGTCGCCGCCCAGCGAGCGGCGGAGGGCAACCCGGTCATGAAAGACAGCGGCGGCGACTGGTTCATCATCAACACCAAGCCCAAGCAGGAATTTGCCGCCGACAAGCAGCTGCGCACGCTGGCGGCGGTCGATGTCTATCTTCCGGTCTACCGGAAAAAGGTGAAAAAGGGGGGCCTGCGTTGCGAGGTCATCGCCCCGCTCTTCACCGGCTACATCTTCGCCCGCTTCGACATCGACACCGGATACCAGATGGTCCGCTATACCCGCGGCGTCAAGTCCATCCTCGGCCAGAACCAGTTTTTGTGGACCATCGGCAACGACAAGATCGAGGACATCCGCTCGCGCGAGACCGACGGGGTCGTGGTGCTCAAGAAGAAGGAAGAGGCCTTCCTGCGCGGCGACCGCATCCAGATCGACGAAGGCGACTTCGAAGGCTGGGAGGGGATCTTCCAGGAGGAGCTGCCGGACCGCGAGCGGGCCATCATCCTGCTGACCAACGTACACTTCTCCAGCAAGCTCATACTGCCGAAAAAATACCTCAGCCGTGGACGCTGAGGGAACCGCACAAGGAGAACGAACATGAAAGGAGTCACCGTCTGGTTTACCGGGCTGCCCTGCTCCGGGAAGACCACCCTGGCACTGAAACTCAACGAGGAGTTGAAGAAACGCGGCTACGACCCGGAACCTTTGGACGGCGACGTCACCCGCAAGTACCTCAGCAAGGGACTCGGTTTTTCCAAGGAGGACCGCGACGAGAACATCCGCCGCGTCGGCTTCGTCTGCTCGCTTCTGACCCGCCACGGGGCGATCGTCACCGCGGCCTTCGTGTCCCCCTACCGCAGCATCCGGGCCGAGATCCGCGACATGGTCGGCAGCTTCGTGGAGGTCTATGTCAAGACCTCGCTGGAAACCTGCATCCGGCGCGACGTGAAAGGCATGTACAAGAAGGCCATCGCGGGAGAAATCAAGCAGTTCACCGGCGTCTCCGATCCCTACGAGGAGCCGGAAGCCCCCGAGCTGGTGGTCGACACCGACCGGGAGAGCGAGGAAGAATCGCTGGCCCGGGTGCTAGCCAAGCTGGAGGAGCTGGGCTATGTCCGCCCCTGCAACGATGCGCTGGTGCTGCCCGCGTACCTGAAGGCCGAGCTCGACCGGCTCCGTCCCCACACCCGGTTTCCCGACCTGCAGACCCAGGTCGTCGATGTGGTCTCGCGCCACGTCGCCGGCAGCCATCCGGGCCTGACCATGAGCCCGGAGGAGGAACAGCGGGTCAAGGACAAGCTGAAGTCGCTCGGTTACCTGAGCTGAGGAGACCGCCATGATCGTCCAACCACACGGAGGAACCCTGATCGACCGCGTGCTGCCCGCATCGGAACGCGACGCCGTCCTCGCCTGCCAGGACCGGCTACCACATTTGGAAATCGACGACGAGACGGTCATCGACGTCCAGAACATCGCCACCGGCGTTTATTCCCCGTTGCAGGGTTTCTTGACCCGCGACGACTACCAGGAAGTGCTGCACCGCAGCCGCCTGGCCAGCGGCCACGCCTGGACCCTGCCCATCGTGCTGGACGTCGACGAGAAAGCGTCCGGGCGCTTCGCCCGCCAGGACACGGTGATCCTCATGAATCGCGGCCGCGCCATCGCCTCCCTGACCGTCGAGGACATCTACGGGTGGGACGCCGAGGAGTACGCGCGCAGCGTGTACGGAACGCTCGACGACAAGCACCCGGGGGTGGCCAAGCTGAAGCGGATGGGCCCGCGCCTCGTCGGCGGCTCCATTCACTTCCTCAGCGCCCCGATCAGCCAATACCCCGCCTTCTACCTGACACCGCGCGAGACGCGGGTGCTCTTCCGCGAGCTGAATTGGGACACGGTGGTGGGGTTCCAGACCCGCAACGTGCCGCACCTCGGTCACGAATACGTGCAGAAGTCCGCGCAGTCGATCGTCGACGGCCTGTTCATCAACCCGGTCATCGGCAAGAAGAAAGCCGGCGACTTCCGGGACGACGTGATTCTGGACTCCTACAAGGCGCTGGTGGACCATTATTTCGTCAAGGAGCGCACGGCGCTGGCCATCCTGCAGTTCGAGATGCGCTACGCCGGCCCGAAAGAGGCCATCTTCCACGCCATCGTTCGCAAGAACTTCGGTTGCTCGCACTTCATCATCGGCCGGGACCACGCCGGCGTCGGCTCCTACTACCACCCCTTCGCCGCACAGAAGATCTTCGACCAGTTCCCCGACCTCGGCATCATCCCGGTCTTTTTCATGAGCTTCTTCTACTGCCAGCGCTGCGATTCCATCGCCAACGACAAGACCTGCCCCCACCCCGCCTCCGACCATGTCGACTTCGCCGGCAAGATCATCCGCGAGAAGCTCGTCTCCGGACAGATCCCCCCGGAGCGAATGATGCGGAGGGAATGCGCGGAGCAGATCCTGAAGTACAAGCAGCCATTCGTGGAGTGAGGCCCGGAGAAATCCCATCGCCCGCAAAGCGCGCAAGAAGCTCCTGATCATCGGCGTGGACGGCGCACCGCTGGAGCTCATGCGCCGTCTGGCCGACGAGGGAGTCATGCCGCGCCTCGCTGGGCTGCTGACGCGCGGCCGCCTGGTGCCGATGACCGCCTCGCTGCCGGAGATCTCGGCCGTCTCCTGGTCTTCCTTCATGACCGGCACCCAGCCGGGACGCCATGGCATCTTCGGCTTCGTCGACCTGCAGGCGCACTCCTACCAGTACCGCTTCCCCGACTTCCGCGACCTCCGCGCGCCGCCCTTCTTCGACGAGCTGGGACTGCAGGGACGTCGGACGGTGGCGGTGAACCTGCCGGCCACCTACCCGGCCCGTCCCATCCCCGGGGCCCTGGTATCGGGCTTCGTGGCCCTCGACCTGGAACGGGCCGTCTGGCCGGCCGCCTACCTGCCGCTGCTGCGGCGCATGGGCTACCAGGTGGACGTGGAAACCGGCAAGGCGCGCGATCGCCTGCCCGAGTTCCTGGCCGACCTGCACGTGTCGTTGCGCACCCGCCGCGACGCCGCCGAGGTGCTGTGGGAGAACGAGAGCTGGGACGTGTTCCTGTTCGTGGTCACCGAATCCGACCGGCTCTACCACTTCCTGTTCGACGCCGGCGATCCCCGCCACCCGCTGCACGGGGAGTTCCTGGAACTCCACCGCGAGATCGACCGCACCATCGGCGTGCTGCTCGACCGGGCCGCCGAGGCCGGCGATCACGAAGTCATGCTGCTCTCCGACCACGGTTTCTGCCCCCTGCAGCGGGAGATCTACCTCAACCCCATCCTCAAGAAGCACGGGTTCCTGGTCATGGACGGCGCCGCCACCCCCGCCTCGCTGTCCGCGATCGGCCGCCGGGCGACGGCGTTCGCCCTGGATCCGTCCCGGGTCTACCTCCATCGCCGCGGGCGCTTTTTCCGGGGCAGCCTGGGAGCGCGCGACCTGCGCGTCGTCGCCGGCGAGCTGCGGGACCTGTTCGCCTCGCTCCGCGACGACGGCCGCCCGGTGATCCGACGCGTTTTCATGGCCGAAGAGATTTACGAGGGGCCGTGCCTGGCCGATGCCCCTGACCTGGTGCTGCTGGCCGAGCCCGGTTTCGACTTGAAGGCCGGCCTGGAGAAGACCGCGGAAACCGGCCGGCAGCACTTCACCGGCATGCACCAGTGGGACAACGCCATGTTCTTCCGGACCGGTCCCGGCGAGATCCCGGCCCCCATGGCCATCGAAAAGGTGAAGGGGGAGATCTTCCGCCTGCTCGGCGCCTGAGTCCCGGCGATCCGACCGCCGCCTGCGCCTCAGCCGCGGACCCGCTCCTTCTGCCGCTGGAAGTTCTGTGCCAGTTGGCGGATGACCGGGCTGATGTTCTTGTCCATGGCGATGAGCTTCAGGTCCCGCTCGTGCAGCTGTTTGATGAACCCGAGCGCCTTGTTGACCGGCGTCTTGGGGTGCTGCACCAGGCTCAGCACGATCGCGTAGTTTTTCGTCCAGTCCCGGGTGGAGGCGATCCGGGAGATCAGCTCGGAGGGCATGCTCTTGTCCCGGACGTGGATCATCACTTCGTCCTCGCTCATCTTGGGGCTCTCCAGGACCGCCATCTGCACCATTTTGTTGGCGTCCTTGATCAGGATGAGCCGCTCCGTTCGCGAACCGGCCACGGCCAGCTTGATGCGCTCGGAGACCGACATGCGGTTGATGCGCTGCAGGGTGGTCAGCGCCTCCTGCTGCAGCAGCTGCACCTCGTCCGCCTGCTCCTCGGTCAGTCCCTCGGCCGCGGCAAGGGCCTCCGCCACCAGGCTGGCGTCGGCCTCCGGGATCGCCTCGGCCGGCCCCGTCTGCAGGTAGAAGTCCCGGATCTCCTTGATCTTGCCGCGGATGAAGGCGGTGCATTCCGGGTTCCGCTCCATGACGTCGAGCGTCTCCGGGAAGGCGATGAGCATGGTCTGGTTCTCGAGCAGGGCTTCCAGCGCCAGCAGCGGCCCCTGCTCGGCCACCTTGGTCAAAAACTCGTTGGGCAGGTGGTTGTTGTGTACGATGGTGGTCAGCAGGTCCGCGTCCCGGTCCGCCAGCGCTTCGAGCAGGATGTAGTAGGCGACCCGATGGTTGGCCTCGCGCTTGGCGACGTACCCGTCCTTGACGGAGCGGGACAGGTCATGCAGCAGAAGCTGGGCGCGTTCCTTGTGCTGCGCGTCGCGGAGCACGTGAACCAGGCTCTCGAGGTACTCCTCCTCGGTCAGAGGCAGCTGCTTCAGCAGCAGGTACTCGAGAAGGTCCGCCTTGGCCAGCCCATCGCAGATGGTCTGCACCAGGGGATTCTTGGAGATGACTTCAGCCATGGGCGGGCGGGACGTCGGCCGGGGTCAGCAGCAGCCGCAACGGTCCGCTGGCCGGCAGGGCCGGCTTGAAGGCCCGGCCGTTGAGGCGCATCGATACCGCGGCCGGGTTGCCGATGAAGATGGCCAGGTCGTAGCCCCCCAGGCGCAGGGTGGCGCCCGGGGTCAATGTGCCCTCGCTGATCACATCCGGCCCGCGTCGCACGCGGATCCAGGTTGGAGCCGAGCAGGCGATCTCGATCTGCAGGGCCGCAAAGTCGGGCTCGGCAGCCTCGCCCACGTAGACGGGGCGCGCCGGCGCGGGGAGCACCAGGGGGGGCTCCGGCCGGGTGCCGGAAAACAGCTGCCTCTTCCAGCCGTCCGGCGCCAGCAGCCAGGCAGCGGTCACGGCCAGCAGGCCCAGCGCGATGGCGACGGTGAGGCGCCGTCGGCGAAACCGGGCGAAGCGGATCTTGTCGAAATACAGGTTGGCCTCGCTGCTGTCGCGCCTCTTCAGCAGGCTCTGAAGCTGGTCGTGGTAGCGGTTGAAGAAATCCGTCTCGTCGGCACCGGCGGCGCGCAGGTAGCTGCGGATGTAGTGGCGAACGTAGAAGTCTCCGGATATCTGGTCAAAATCCTCGTTCTCCAGCGCGGCCAGGTAGCGTTGGGAGATGTTCATCTCGCGGGCGATCTCCGGCAACGAGATCCCCCGGGCCTCCCGCTCGCGCTTCAGGGCCGTGCCGACGGTCTTCTGCATGGCCCCATTGTAGTGCGGGCGTGGGGGGGCTGTCAATCCGCGACCGGCCCTCGGGCCGGGCGGATCACGCCCCCGCCGGCTTTCGGCAGTGGCGGATCACGTCCAGGAAATCGGGGCCGCCGGGCCCCCGCTGCACGGCGGCGACAATTTTCTCCGCGCGCTCGAAGTCGGCGGCGGTGTCGACGGTCAGGCGCAGCTCCGGCCAGCGGCGGTCCTCCGGGCAGGGAGGAAAGGCGGCCCGGAACCCCCCGCCCCGCTTCATGCACAGGGTGACGTGCTCCCGGTCGTCGGCCCGGGTGGCTTCGCGTTGCGCCTTTTCCAGGGCCGCCCGCGAAAAGGCCTCCACCACGGAGCCGAGGGGCATGCCGGTTTCGCAGGCGTAGTCGAACCCCCCGGCGATCAGGACGCGCAGGGTGCGACCGGGGTTCTCGCGGTCCGGCAGCGGGTTGTCGCCGGTCGCCCGGAGGTAGACGTCGTCTGGAAACGCCCGGGCCGCCAGGTGAAACCGGGCCAGCACGTCCGCCTCGGGGCCGCGCACGCATTCGATCCCCCACTCCGCCGCACGCCCCGCCAGCTCGTCGTCGGGGCGACCGTCGGGAATCGCCATAACCAGCCGGTCGACCGCGGGCGCGTGCCGCAGGGTCTCGACCGCGTACCAGAGCATCGGCCGACCGGCCATCAACCGGAGCGCCTTTCCGGGCAGGCGGGTAGAGCCCATCCGCGCCTGAAGGATCAGGGTGGCCATCGCCCGCGGCCGGAGGCGGACCGGCGCGGCTACCGGGCCGCGGCCAGGGCCTTGATCAGTTCCTTCAACGCGGCCGCCGGCTCGCCGACGGTGCTGCACAGGCCGCCGCTGGCCTTGGCCACCCGGCTGAAGCCGGCGAACACGTCACCGGAGCTCTCGAAGAAATCGGCGCTCAGGGAGTCCACGTTCTTCGGTTTGACGTAGAAGAAATGGACGGTCACGGGCACCTGGGCGCAGAGCGCGCTGAACGCCTCGGCGTCGAAGGAAGGCTTGGCGTTCTCCTGGGCGAACAGCTCCAGCGCCTGGAACGACACCTTGGGATGGTCACGTAGACTGTCCATCGCCTGCCGCTTGGGCACCGGCCGCATCTCCTTCTGGTAGAAGACGACCAGGTGGTTCTCGCCGGGCTGGTTGCGGAAGACACCGACCGTCTGCTGCAGCAGCGCTTCGTTGATGCGCCGCAGCTGCTGCAGGTTCTCCAGCTGCTGGCGGTAGCCGACCAGGCTGTTCTTCAGCTCCTCCTCGTCCGATGTCGGAGGACCTTCCATTTCTCCTAGCACCGCGGGTGGGGCCTCGCCGAGCACGATGTACTCGATCGTGCGCACCAGGCCCTTCATGTCGCGGATGACCTGCTCGTAGGAGCGGCCCGCCTTGCTGGTATCGTCGCGCAGGTTCTTCCGCAGGAAGGCGATCAGCTCGCTGCGCGGCTTGGTCAGGGTCGTCTTCGAGAACCCGTAGACCCGGGCCGGCGAGTAGACGATGAGCTGGTCTCCGCTGCGCAGCAGGTCGCTGAAAATGGCATGGACGGCATCGTCCACGCCGCCGCTGTAGTCCAGGATGTCGAAGCGGATGACGAGGTTCCGCGGCGCGGCGTCGGCCGCCGGAACCGCGGCGCAGAGAACCCCCAGGGCCAGCACGATCAGAAAAATGCGGAGACGATCCATGGTGTTTTCCTCCAACTCAGTCGCCTCCATTTTACTCCCCCGTCGGAGGGATGACAACCGCGGGATGAAAGGCGTTCGAGCTGGGCCCGGACCGATCCGCGGGGATTTCAGGGAAGCTGGGGCGTCTCCGATTTCTGCTGCCAGTCCACGGAGACGACTCCCCGGGCGACCTTGTCCAGCTCCACCAGCGCCGCGCGCGGCTCGCCGACGGTGCTGCGGAGGCCTCCCGTCGCCTTGGCCACGGAGCTGAAGGCGTTGAAGATGTCCCCCGACTGCTCGAACATCCCTTCGCTCAGGGTGTCTTCGTTTTTGGGCTTGACGTAGAAGAAGTGCACCTTCACGGGCATCTGGGCGCACTGCGCGGCGAAGGCGGCGGCATCGAAGGGGGCTTTGGTGTTGTCCTGGGCAAAGAGCTCCAGCGCCTGGAACGAGATCTTGGGCATGTCGCGCAGCTTGTCCATCACCTGGCGCTTGGGCACCGGCCGCAGCTCCTTTTCATAGAAAATGACCAGGTGGTTGCTGCCCGGCTGGTTGCGGAAGATGCCGACCAGCTGCTGCAGCAGCGGTTCGTTGATGCGCCTCAGCTGCTGCAGGTTCTCCAACTGGTTGCGGTAGCTGCCGATGCTGTTCTTCAGATCGACTTCCGCCTCCTGGGGCGAGGCGGCCATGCCGAGTATGACGTTCTCCAGGGTGCGCACGTAGCCCTTCATGTCGCGGATGACCAGCTCGTAGGAGCGGCCCGCCTTGCTGGTATCGTCGCGCAGGTTCTTCTGCAGGAAGGCGATCAGCTCGCTGCGCGGCTTGGTCAGGGTCGTCTTCGAGAACCCGTAGACCCGGGCCGGCGAGTAGACGATGAGCTGGTCTCCGCTGCGCAGCAGGTCGCTGAATATGAAACGGACGGCGTCGTCGACGCTGCCGTCATAGTTCAAAATGTCGAAGCGGATGACGAAGTTGCGCGGCGCGTCGTCAGCCGCCGGAGCCGCGATAGGGAGAAGCAGGGTCGACAAAACCAGAACGATGCGGAGCCAATTCATGGGTTCCTCCTCCTGTACGTGCAATCCATTCTACTCCCCCGGGGGAGCAGACTCAACCGCGAGATCCCCGCCACGGGAGCCGCGCTGCGCCGCCCGCACGCAGGTGAACGGGCAACTCACGGGATCGAGGAATCAGATTTCACGCTCCATTCGACGGAGACCTCTCCCGCGAGATGCCGGGCCAACGCCTTCAGGGCCGCAGCCGGCTCGGCGACGGTGCTGCAGAGGCCGCCGCTGGATCTGGCCACCTGGCTGAAGGCGGCGAACATGTCTCCCGAGCTTTCGAACAGATCGGCGTTCATGGTGTCCCAGTTCTTCGGCTTCATGTAGAAGAAGTGCACCTTCACCGGCACCTGGGCGCACCGGGCGGCGAAAGCGGCGACGTCGAACGGCGGGGTGGTGTTCTCCTGGGCGAACAGTTCCAGCGCCTGGAACGAGATCTTGTGCATGTCGCGCAGCTTGTCCATCACCTGGCGATTGGGCACCGGCCGCATCTCCTTCTCATAGACCATGACCAGGTGGTGATCTCCAGCCTGGTTGCGGAATACGCCGATCATCTGCTGCAGGAGCGCCTCGTTGACCCGCCGCAGCTGCTGCAGGTTCTCCAGCTGGTGGCGGTAACCGGTGAGGGCGAATTTCAACCCGACTTCCATCTCCTGTCCCGAGGGGCTCAAACCCATCACGACTTCTTCCACCTTGCCCACGTGGACCTTCATGTCGCGCAGGATCTGCTCGTACGAACGTCCCGCCTGGTTGGCGTCGTTGCGAAGGTTCTTCCGGAGGAAGGCGATCAGCTCGCTTCGCGGCCGGGCCAGGGTCTCCTTCGAGAAGCCGTAGACCCTCGAGGGCGAATAGACGATGAGCTGGTCGCCGGGGCGCAACAGGTCGCTGAAAATGGAGCGGACGGAGTCGTCCACGGTGCCGCTGTAATTCAGGATGTCGAAGCGGACCACGAAGTTTCGCGGGGCATCGACGGCCGCGAAAATCGAAACCGGGAGCAGGAGCATGAAGACCTGAAGGCAGATCCATCGCAACGGATTCATGTCATTCTCCTGTGAGGGGATACGAAGCGGGGGTCCGAAAGGTTCTGCGGGACCGGCGAACCGGACGAATCTACATCCTGACCGGCGGGCCATCCCGGGTCGGGATGGCGGAGAGGGTGGGATTCGAACCCACGACCCCGGTTTACCCGGAGTAACTGCTTAGCAGGCAGCCCTGTTCGACCACTCCAGCACCTCTCCACCATTGCCGAGGAGGGGACTCGAACCCCTACGAGCTTGCGCCCACAAGCACCTCAAGCTTGCGTGTCTACCAATTACACCACCTCGGCGCACGGTCTATGGAACCAATCACTGGGGCTTCGGATTCTGGGCCGGCTGCTCTTCGGCGGGCGGGGCCGGCGTGACGGGGGGCGTCGATTTCTTCTCGGGAACGGTCGTCTGCGCGGCCGCCGGCTTCTCGTCCGCTCCCAGCACGGAACCGGTCCGGCTCTTCTTGCTCGACAGGATCCACAGCAGCAGCGACGTGCACATGAACAGGATGGCCAGGGAGGTGGTGAGCTTGGAGAGCAGGGTGGCCGCGGAGCGCGGGCCGAAGGTCGACTGGCTGCCATACCCGCCGAAGGCCCCGGCGAGATCGGCGCTCTTGCCGCTCTGCAGCAGGACCACCACGATCAGCAGCAGACAAACGAATATATGGATCACCAGCAAAAATCCTTCCAAGGTCGCCTCCTGTCACCGACTGGCCGTTACGGAATGGGAGATTATAGCAGAAAAAGAGTCGGCTTTCAAGGAAGCGCCGCCCACCAACAGCCCGTCGACGTCCGGCTGGGCGAGCAGCGCGGCGCAGTTATCCGGCTTGACCGAACCGCCGTACAGGACCGGCACCGCCAGCCCGTAGCGCCCGCGCAGCTGCTCCTTGATGAAATGGTGGGCTTCCTGGGCCTGCCCGGGGGTGGCGTTGCGGCCGGTGCCGATGGCCCAGATCGGCTCGTAGGCGATGACCAGCCGGGAGACGGCGGAGGCTTCCATGCCCGCCAGGCCGGCATCGAGCTGGGTGCGGAGCTTGGTGGTGGTGCGGCCGCCCTCCCGCTCCGGAAGCGTTTCGCCGACGCAGAGCACCGGTTGCAGGCCGTGGGCCAGGGCCGCATGCAGCTTGCGGCAGACCAGTTCGTCCGATTCGCCGAATATCTCGCGGCGCTCCGAGTGGCCAACCAGCACCCAGGGAACCAGCTCGGCCAGCATGGGCGCCGAGATCTCGCCGGTGAAGGCGCCCTGCGGCTCCGGGTGAAGGTTCTGGGCCCCCAGCTGCACGAAGCCGGACAGCCCCTGCAGCGCGTGCAGGGCGGTGTACGGGGCGAAGAGCACCACCCGCACGGAGGCCGGGGGCGGCCCGGCCTTCTCCAGCTCCGTGACGAAGCGGCGGCCCTCGGCCACCGTCATGTACATCTTCCAGTTGCCGGCGACGAGGATGGGGCGCGCCATCAAGCCTCCGTCAGCGATTCGATGCCCGGCAGCCTGTCGCCGGCCAGGAACTCCAACGACGCCCCGCCGCCGGTGGAGATGTGGCGGATGCGCGCCGCCACCCCGGCCTTGTTCACCGCGGCCACCGAGTCACCGCCGCCGATGATGGTGACCGCCGGCGAGGCGGCCACCGCCTTCGCCACTTCCAGGGTGCCGCCGGCGAAGGAGTCGATCTCGAACACGCCCATCGGCCCGTTCCAGACGACCAGCTGGGCGCCGGCGATGGCTTTCCCGTAGCGCTCCGCCGTCTCCGGGCCGATGTCCAGGCCCATCATCTCGTCGGGAATGGCCTCGCCGGCCTTGAGGATGCGGATGGTGATGTTGGGCTCCGGTTTCATGGCGGCGATATGGTCGACCGGCAGCTGGAAATCGATCCCGCGGGCGCGCGCCTTGGCCAGGATGTCGCGGCAGGCGGGCAGCAGGTCGTCCTCCACCTTGGAGCGGCCGATCAGGTGCCCCTCGGCCTTGAGGAAGGTGTAGGCCATGGCGCCTCCCACCAGCACGGTGCGGGCCTTCTCCAGCAGGTTGGCAATCACCGGCAGCTTGTCCGACACCTTGGCTCCGCCCAGCACCAGCACGTAGTTCGCGGGCGGATCGACGGTGGCCATGCTGAGGTAGTCGATCTCCTTCTTCAACAGCATGCCGCAGGCCGCCACCGGCACGAAGCGGGTGATGGCGGCGATGGAGGCGTGGGCCCGGTGGCAGGCGCCGAAGGCGTCGTCCACGTAGACGTCGGCGCCGCGCCCCAGCTCCCGGGCGAACGCCTCGTCGTTCTTGGTCTCGCCGGGGTGGAAGCGCAGGTTCTCCAGCAGCAGCACCTCGCCCGGTTTCAGGGCGGCGCGCGCCTTGTCCACCGCCGGCCCGACCACCTCGGCCGCGAACTGCACCTTCTTCTTCAGCAGCCCGCCGAGCCGCTCGGCCACCGGCTTCAGGGAGCAGTCGGGGATCACCTCGCCCTTCGGCCGCCCGAGATGCGAGCAGCAGACCACGCGCGCGCCCTGCGCCAGCAGGAACTCGAACGTGGGCAGCGACTCGCGGATGCGGGTGTCGTCGGTGATGGCCAGCCTCTTGTCCAGGGGCACGTTGAAGTCGTTGCGCAGGAACACCAGCTTGCCGCGAACGTCCACGTCCTTGACGTACTTCTTGGCCATGGATTCCCTCCCGCCGGCCCTACCCCGCCATGCGCCGCATCAGGTCGCGCACCCGGCAGGAGTAGGCCCACTCGTTGTCGTACCAGGCCAGCACCTTGACCAGGTTCTTCTCCACCACCAGGATGTTGTCCATGTCGACGATGGCGGAACGGTCGTCGCCGGTGAAGTCGATGGAGACCAGCGGCTCGCAGCTGGTGCCGAGGATCCCCTTGAGTCTGCCGGCGGCCGCCTTCTCGAAGGCCTGGCGCACCTCTTCCACGGTCACGTCCTTCTCCAGCAGCACCACCAGGTCAACCACCGACACGTCGGGCGTGGGCACCCGGATGGAGGTGCCGTGCAGCTTGCCCTTCAGCGGCGGAATGACGAGGCCGACGGCCTTGGCGGCTCCGGTCGAGGTGGGGATCATCGACAGGGCGGCGGCACGGGCGCGACGCAGGTCCTTGTGCGGCAGGTCGAGGATGCGCTGGTCGTTGGTGTAGGAGTGGATGGTGGTCATGTTGCCCTTGACGATGCCGAAGGCGTCGTGCAGCACCTTGGCCACGGGCGCCACGCAGTTGGTGGTGCAGGAGGCGTTGGAGACGATATGGTGCCGGGCCGGGTCGTACCGGTCGTCATTGACGCCCAGCACGATGGTGATGTCCTCGTCGGTCGCCGGGGCGGAGATGACCACCTTGCGGGCGCCGGCCTGCAAGTGCTTTTCGGCGTCGGGCCGCTTGGTGAAGAGGCCGGTCGACTCGAGCACGAACTCGACTCCCAGGCCCTTCCAGGGCAGTTCCTCCGGCTTCTTCACCGCCAGCACCTTGATCTTCCTGCCGGCCACCTCGATGAAGTCGGTGCCGGCCTTCACCTCTTCGCGGAAAATGCCGAACACCGAGTCGTACTTCAGCAGGTGCGCCAGGGTCTTGGCGTCGGTGACGTCGTTGACGGCGACGATATCCAGGGCCGGGTCCTGGTAGGCGGAACGAAGGAAGTTGCGCCCGATGCGCCCGAACCCGTTGATGGCGATCTTGGTAGACATTCAGACACCTCCTATAGAAAGATCAAACCGTACCACAAGCCCCGGCCTTTTTCAACCCGCGCGCCCCGGCGGGACGGGGGCGGTCTCCGCCGCGGGCGGTTCCCGGTCAACGTCCGTTTTCGTTCTTCTCCGGCGGGAGAACGCCTCTCGGGTCGCGGATGATGTACACCTCGTAGTCGCCCAGCCGCGAGAACCCGGCCCGGCGGTACAGGCGGATCGCTTTCACGTTGTCGCGGTGTACCTCGAGCTTCACCTGCAGGCCCGTTTCGCGCCCCACCCGCAGCGAAGCGTCGAGCAGCCGCTTGGACAGCCCCCGGCCCTGCAGGAGCGGCGCGATGGCGAAGTGATGCAGGTAGAGGCGCCGGCCGTCCGAGGTGAGCCACGAACTGCCGGCGATTTCCCCGGACGCCCCGGCCAGTACCAGCAAGCGGCCGCCCAGGCGCAGGGTGCGCTCCACCACCTCCGCCGTGTCGCCGCGCTGCGGCGAGCTCATCCCGGTCTGGGCCCACAATTCGGAGATTCCTGCGAAGTCTCCCGGGCGGTAGTCGCGCACCTCGAAACGGCTTTCCGATTCCATACGCCCGAACGTATCCCACGGGAGGGGGAAAGTCAACGCACCGTCCCTTTCCCCCGCTGCAACCTTTCCCCGGCGGTGGGTGTCTGGTAGCATAGGTCCGATATGGGAGGTACCATGCCCCGCTTTCTCCTGCCCCTCGCCATGTTCGCCTTGGCGGCGGCGCACGCCCTGCCCGCCGGGGAGAAGCCGTTCGCCTTCCCCGACACCCCGGCCGGCAGGTCGGCGGCCGCCTATTTCGCCGCGTTCAACGCCGGCGAGTCGCGCATGAAAGATTACCTCATGGAGCATCTGGCGCGGTCCGGCATGGAGCGCGTGCCGATGGAGGAGCGCCTGGCCCGCTACCGGGCGTTCCGGGACGATGCGGTGACCCTCCGGCCGCTCGAACTGGTCGAGGCCGGGCCCGACCGGGTGCGACTGGTCGCGGAAGCGCGGGACGGTCGCCGGCTGGAATTCGACTTCGGATTCGAATCCGCGGAACCGCACCGGCTCCTGGGTATCCGCATCGAGGTGCTGGACGAGAGCGAGCCCGGCGAGCCCCCCGGGCCGCCGCTGACCCAGGCGGAACTGCTCGCCGAGATGGAGCAGGCCCTGGAGAAGGCCGCTCTGGCCGGAACCTTCTCCGGGGTGGTGCTGCTGGCCCGCGGCGACGAGGTCGTCTTCCACCGCGCCCGGGGCCTGGCGAGCCTGGAATACCAGGCGCCGAACCTCCCGTCCACCCGCTTCAATCTGGGCTCCATCAACAAGCTGTTCACCCGGGTGGCGGTGACCCAGCTGGCCGAGCGCGGCCAACTCTGCCTCGACGACAAACTGGGAAAATTCCTGCCGGATTACCCCAATCTGGAGGCCGCCCAGAAAGTGACGGTGCGCCACCTGCTGGAGATGTCTTCGGGAATCGGCGACTTCTTCGGCCCGGCCTACGAGGCCACGCCCAAGAACAAGGTTCGAACCCTCGCCGACTACCTGCCCCTGTTCGCCTCCGACCCGCTCCTCTTCGAGCCGGGGAGCGCGTCCCGCTACTCGAACGGAGGCTACGTACTGCTGGGACTGATCGTCGAGAAGGCCTCCGGGCTGGACTATTTCGAGTACGTGGAGCGGAACATCTGCGTCCCGGCGGGAATGACCGAGACCGGTCACCTGCAGGCCGACGTACCGACGGCCGGGGTCGCCTCGGGCTACACCCGCCACGCCGCCACCGACGGCTCGCTCCGCAACAACGTGTACACCCGGCCGGCGCGCGGCTCTTCGGCGGGGGGCGGCTATTCCACCGCCGCCGACCTGTTCCGCTTCGCCTGCGCCCTGCGCCAGGGCCGGCTGCTCTCCGCGGGAGCCAGCCGGGCCATCTACGGGCCGGCGGGCTACGCCGGCGGCGCCCCGGGCATCAATGCCGTGCTCGAGTTCGAGCCCATTCCCGGAGCCGTCCTGGTGGTGCTGGCCAACGGCGACCCGCCCATGGCCATGGACATGTCGCGCACCCTGCGCGGCCTGCTGAGACGCCTGCGCTGACGGCTCCCGTTACCGGGTTGCCATTTGCCCCTGCACTTCCGTATAATTCGGGTGCAGGAGGAGCGCCATGGACATTCGCGATCGCGCCCGGGGACGATTGAATCCGCTGGAACGGGTGCTGCACTGGCTGCCCGGGTTCAAGGGGTACTACGAACGGGAGCTGCGCCGTGACGCGGACAGGCTGCTGCGTGAATTCGTGTCCGAGCAGTTGCGCCAGGGCCGGGAGCGCCTGGCCGACGGTATCGCCGCGTTGACCCGCCAGCGGCGCCTCGATGCGCTGACGCCGCTCGACCTGCTGAGCCGGCAGCTGGAACGCCTGGGCAGCGAGGTGCGCTATGCCGACCGGGGGTACAGCGGCTTTTTCGACCTGGTCAAGATCAAGGAAGCCGACCTGGACGCCCTTTACGAGACGGACGCCCGCCTCGCCGGGCAGGCCGCCGCCCTGGCCGAGGGCTGCCGCGAACTGGCTTCCGGACCGCTGGACGACGAGAAGCGGGCCGCCCTGCTGGCGCGCTTGGGCGAAGCCACCGCGCTGCTGGCCCAGCGCACCGAGACGTTGAAGGGCTACCGGTAGAGGGAGACGACCATGAAACTGGAAATCATCCAGTATTTCGACGAGAGCGGGAAGGAAATCGCGCACCGCATTCCCGAGTCCGGTTCGGCCGACATCAAGATGGGCGCCCAGTTGATCGTTCAGGAGAACCAGGCCGCCGTCTTCTTCCGCGACGGCAAGGCGCTGGACACGTTCAGCGCCGGGCGCCACGTGCTCTCCACCCTCAACGTGCCGTTGCTGACCCGGCTGCTCTCCCTCCCCTATGGTTTCCAGTCTCCCTTCCAGGCCCAGGTCTGCTTCGTCAACCTGAAGACCTTCCTCAACCTGAAGTGGGGCACCAAGGAGCCGGTGGGCTTCAAGGATGCCGAACTGGGCTACGTGCGGCTGCGCGCCTTCGGCGTCTACTCGCTGCGCGTCACCCAACCGGCCCTCTTCATCGGCGAAGTCGCCGGGACCCAGGCGGTGACCACCACCGCCGCGGTCGAGGATTACCTGCGCGACCTGATCGTCGCCCGCCTCAACGACCTGCTCGGCGAGAACCTCCGCACCGTGTTCGAGCTCCCGCAGCAGTTCAACGAGCTCGGCGGGGGCCTGAAAGCCCTGCTGCGCGACGATTTCGCCAAGTACGGCCTGGAGGTCGCCGATTTCATCATCAACTCCATCACTCCGCCGGAGGACGTGCAGAAGGCCATCGACGAGCGCGCCGGGATGGGGGCGGTCGGAGACATGGGGCGCTACATGCAGTTCAAGGCCGCCAAGGCCATGGAAAAGGCCGCCGCGGGCGGTGGCGAGGCGGCCTCCGGCATGGGCATGGGAGTCGGGGTGGGTTTCGGCATGATGGTGCCGGGAATGATCAATCAGGCCATTCAGGCCGGCCGCGAGGCCTCCGCCGCCGTCTCTCCCTCCCCACCCTGCCCGGCCTGCCAGGCCACCGTCCCCGCCAACGCCCGCTTCTGCCCGCAATGCGGCAAGCCGGTGCCGGCCGGCCGCCACTGCGCCGGCTGCGGCAAGCCGCTGCCGGGGGATGCGCGCTTCTGCCCCGGCTGCGGCAAGCCGGCATAAACCGGCATGAGAATCGCCTGCCCGCAGTGCGGCGGCGAGAGCCAGCCGGAGACCGTCGACGAATTCGTCACCTGCGCCTTCTGCGGCTCGTCGCTGTTCATCGACCTGGAAGCCGTCACTCCGGTGTTCACCTTCCGGCCCGCCATCGAGAGCGAGCGCGTCTCGCTCCACCTGAAGAAGGATTTCGAACGCATCGCCTACGGCAGCGCGGTGGTCGTCGAAGAGGTGGAGGCGCTCTTCGCCCCCTTCTGGACGACCGCCGTGAACGGCCCGCTGCAGTCTGCCTGCGCGGCCTTCCCGGCCGAACGCATCCCGCCGCCTGCCGCCGACCGCCTCTTCTTCAGCCCCCCGGAAGGGCCGCAGGCGCCCCTCCGGATGCCGGTCGACGTCCCCCCCCCGGGCGGCCGCGCCGGGCTGCTGCTCGTCCCCTTCTACGCCGTGCGCGGCCGCCAGGGAGAGCGCCGTTTTCTCTTCTATGTCAACGCCGTCAGCGGCACGGTCTACGGCCGCCCCCGGGCTGCGCTCGATCCCGGCGGCAACCTCCGCCACGTCGCCCTTTTCGCCGGCTTTTTCCTGTCCATGCTGGGAGTCAACTACCGTTTCGACTCCGGCGCCCTGGCCGTGCTCAGCAACCTGCTGTTGCTGAGCCTCTTCTTCCTGCTGAGCGAGCTGCTGCCTGCGACCGGGGGCAAGAAACGATGATCGCCGCCATCGAACCCTGCCCCGGCTGCGGGCACCCGCTGCCTGCCGCGCCGGGGCAGTTCCTGCTGTCCTGCCGCCAATGCGGCCAGCGTTTCCACTCCTCCGCTTCCGCCTACCCCGCCGTGGCCATGCAACCGGAGCTGAACGCGGCCGGGGCTCGCCGGGCGGTGCAGAAGGAACTGCGCCGGCCCGACGTCGACCGTGCCTTCCGCACCTCCTCCTTCTTCGAAAAGGCCACCCTCTACTTCATCCCCTTCTACGAGATCCGCGGCGCCCGCGCCGGCACTCCAACCCAACCCGGCGACCAGCCGGAGGCGGGGCTGGAATCCGCTTTCCTGGGCCGCTTCCCGGCCAATCCCGCCGACGAGGAGATCGGGCGATTCCGCTACAACTCCTTCACCTACCTGGAGCGGGCCAACGAATGCCCGGATCTGGACATCGGCTTCATCGACCTGGCCCTGGTCGAAGAGTGCCTCCTCTGCGCCGGGCAGATTCCCTTCGACCCGCCGGCGCTGCGCCGACTCGGAGTCGTCCTGCCCGCCTCCCGGCCCCAACCGCTTTCGTCCGGGCTCGAGCCCTACTCCCTGCCGCTGCTGGAGTACGATGTGCGGCTGGTTTTCCTCCCGGTCTGGGAGATCGCCTACAGCCTCCACGGCGTGCTGTTCCGCTCCTACCTGGACGCGGTCCTCGGCCGGGTCATCCGTGTTCACGCCCTGCGCAGTGCCCGCCGAAACCGCCTTCGGGCCATCCTGTGGACGGCGGCCGCCGCGATCGCCCTGGCCCGGACGTTCAAGCTGGCCTTGCACCCCGAGCGCTCGCCCGCGAGCATGATGTTCTCTTCCGAGATGCTGCTTCTCTTCGCGGCCGTTCTGGGAGCCAACGTCCTCCTGTTGCCCTATTTCTGGCAGATCTACGCCGGCCGCGAAATGCTCGTGTTCGGCCCCGGCTTCGTGGAGGCCGAGCCCATCGCCACCATCGGAGCCCGGCTGCCCCGATGGCTGCAGCGCCTGCTGGAGGTATCGGGAATCGCTGCGAAACCGCCGGTGGGCCGATGAGCGGGTTGGTCGCCCTGCGCTGCAGCGGCTGCCTGCAACCGCTGGAAGGAGGGAACGGCAGCCGGGTCTTCTTTTGCCGCGCCTGCCGGGCCGGATACGACCTCGAGGAGCGGCAGCTGACCCGCTACGAGCTCCATGCGGTCAAGCCGCTGCGCACGGCGGAGGGAGATCCCGTGTACGTCCCGTTCTGGGCCATCGAGAGCCGGGTGAGCGGCGTTACCGGCGGGGCGGCGGCGCGGCTGACCCTCGTGCCGGCGCTCTTCATCAAGAACGTGAGCTACTTCGGCGACATCGGCCTGTTCTACACCCGGCGCCGCGTTCCGCTCGGCGAAGCCCCGATCGCAGACTACCCCGTGCTTCCGGCCGGCCGCGGCCTTCGAACCGCCCTCGCCTACCCCCCCGTCTACATGCTCCTCGACCCGGGGACGGCAGCCCGGAGCGAGCCGCCCGCCGGCCTGCGCTTCGAGCCTCTGCGGTCCCTGTTGCTGCTCGTTCCCTTCACCCGCCGGAACGGGGAGTTCACCGACTCCCTGCT
>CAYZNT010000007.1:6580-57726 GCA_964479735.1 uncultured Clostridia bacterium | reverse complement strand
CGCGGGCGGGGCGCGTTGCAAATCGGAGGGGCGTGGCATATAATGGCGGCTGCAACGCAGGGGGCGCGCATGGAAATTTTCATCAACAACCAGCCGGTCGACTTCAAGCCACAGTTCCCCTTGACCTGGGGAAAGCTCTACGAGAACCTCCTGCAAAAGCACATCCTGCCCGACCACGGCATCGTGCGCATCGTGGTTGACGGCCAGGACGCCTACGCCACCATGACCGACGGGGCCGCCCAGTCGGTTCCGGCCGAGACCCGCGTGCTGGAATTGCATACCAAAGACCTGCTCTCCATCACCAAGGACGGCTTCCTGAAGGCCGGAACCCTGATCGAGGCCATCAAGGCCGACCTCGACCGTACCGCCGCCCTGTTCCGCAACGGCGACATCGAAGGCGGCTCGCACAAGATGATCAACGTGATGGAGGCGATCAAGCCCCTGGTCAATTTCATCAACTCCATCGGCATGAGCTACAGCCTCGATTTCGACCAGATCCGCTACGATGATCAGCACTCCCTGCGGCAGAAGATCGAGGCGTTCATCCGGTCGCTGCAGGACGTGATCCACGCCCAGGAAAAAAAGGACTTCGTCGAGCTGGCCGACTACCTCGAGTACCAGCTGAAAGGAGAGATGAGCACCTGGACGCGCATCTGCCAGCAGCTTCTGGAGGAGATCGACCGGCGCAACTCCCCCGCCAACTGAGCGATGGCCCATTCCGTGGCGGTCGTGGGCTGCGGGCGCATCGGCTCCACGCTGGAAGACGATCCGCTGCGCGCCAAGCCCGCCAGCCATCTCGGCGCCATCCGCGCGCTCGGCGCGGAGCTCGACCTGGTGGCGGTATGCGACAGCGACCGGCGGCGCCTGCTGCAGTGCCAGCGCCGCTGGGAAGCCCCGCGCGTCTACCTGGACTACCGGGAGATGATCCGAACCGAGGCGCCCGACATCGTCTCCATCGCCACCTGGACCGCCAGCCACGCCGAGATCGCCGTGTTCGCCGCCGACCATGGCGTGCGCGGGATCGTGCTGGAGAAACCGATGGCCATCGACCTGGTGCAGGCCGACCAGATCCTGGCCTCCTGTCGCGCGCACGGCGTCAAGCTGGTGATCAACCACGAGCGGCGCTGGGATCCGCTCTACCGGAGGGCCCGGGCCCTGATCGAAGGCGGCGGGCTGGGCGCCCTGCGGGCGGCGACCGGGCGGGTGCTGGGCGCGGCGGCCGCCACCGGGTCCTGGCGAAGCGTTCTCGCCGAGGTCGGCGGCGGCCCGCTGCTGCACGACGGCACCCATCTGGTGGACCTGGTCCGCTGGCTCGTCGGCGACGTGCAGCGGGTGACCGGCCAGGTGAGCCGCGAGGACAAGCGGGTGGGCGTGGAGACGACCGCCCTGGCCTGGCTGCAGACCGAAGGTGGCGTTCCGGTGTTCATCGAGGCGGGCGGCATGCGCAGCTACTTCCACTTCGAGCTTGACCTGCAGTTCAGCGATGGCCGGATGCGCGTGGGCAACGGCATCGCCGAGCTGCAGCGGGCGGCTCCCTCGAAGCGATACAGCGGATTTCGCGACCTGCAGCCGGTGGGGTTCCCCCCGCTGGACGAGCCCCGCCAGCCGATGTGCGGGGCGTTCCGCGAGGTGGCCCGGGCGCTCGACGAAGGCGGTGATCCGTTCTCGTCCGGGCTGGACGGACGCAAGGCCATGGAGATCATCTTCGCCGTCTACTACTCCGCTTCGCTGCAGGGCCGGCCGATCACCTTGCCGCTGGCCGCCTCCGGCCATCCGCTGAAGAAGATGTTCGCCGCCGGAATGCTCTGAGGAGAACGGGCGTGAACCGCAACCACCTGCTGCTTCCCCTGCTGGCCGTCATCGCCGGTTCCGCCTGCCGGCTCCGCCCGGCCGCCGAGGAGTCCGTGTGGCGGGGCCTGACCATGGGCACCACCTATACCGTGCGCGCGGTCACCCGCCCCCCCGCTCCGCCCCTCTCCGCGGCGGACCGCCAGCGACTGCGGATCCAGCTGGAAGCCGATCTGGCCGACGTCAATCGCCGGATGTCGGCGTTTGACCCGGCGTCCGACGTCTCGGTCTTCAACCGCTCCACCGGAGATGCCTGGATGCCGGTCGGCTCGGACACCGCGATGGTGGTCCGGCACGCCCGGGAGGTGTCGGCCCTGTCGGGAGGGGCCTTCGACGTCACGGTCGCCCCGGTCATCGACCTGTGGGGCTTCGGGCCGCGGGGCCGGCGCCTCTCGCCTCCCGGCGACGAAGCCATCGCCGCCGCCCGGGCGCAAACCGGCTGGCAGCACCTGCACGTGCGCCTCTCGCCTCCCGCCCTGCGCCGCACCCGCCCGGGCATCACCTGCAACCTGTCCGCCATCGCCAAGGGCTTCGGCGTCGACCGGCTGGCCTCCCGGCTGCGCTCGTCGGGCTTTGGCGACTACCTGGTCGAGATCGGCGGCGAGGTGGCGGCGGCCGGGCTCAACCCGTCCGGCCACCCGTGGCGCATCGGCATCGAGCAACCCGACTCCAGCCCGCAACGGCTGCAGGCGGCCGTCACTCTTCGTGACGCCGCCATGGCCACGTCGGGCGACTACCACAACTTCTTCGAACAGGGGGGGGTCCGCTATTCCCACACCATCGACCCCCAGACCGGACGGCCCGTCCGCCACCCGCTGGCGTCGGTCACCGTGGTGGCCTCCCGATGCATGCACGCGGACGCCATGGCCACGGCCATCCATGTTCTGGGGCCCGGCCCCGGGTTGGAACTGGCGCGCCGGCAGCGCCTGGCCGTGTTCCTCATCGTCCGTTCCGGCCCCGGCTTCCGCACCGAGATGACGCCCGAGTTCGAGGCCCTGCTGAGGGCGGACGACTGAAGCCCGCCGCTACTCGATCCCGACCAGGGCCTTGATGTACTGCAGCCGCTCGTACGCTTCCGGCTGCGGGCTGCCGAGCTGACGCAGCCGGCCGCGGAAATCCCCGATCCCCCCGAAGCGCTTGCTCTCCATCCAGGATAGCAATTCACGGCGAATCACGGCCAGGTGGTCGATGCCGTGGCGGTAGAGGGCCGAGCACACCTGCACCACGTTGGCGCCGGCCAGCAGCAGCTTGGCCGCGTCGGCACCGCAGCCGACGCCGCCCGACGCCGCCAGGTCGCACTCCACCCGTCCCGCCAGCAGCGAGATCCAGCGCAGGGCGGAGTGGATGTCGCCCGCCTCCGGAAGACGGCGCCCCGTGCGCAGGGCAAGCTTGTCCGGGTCGATGTCGATGCGGTAGAAACGGTTGAACAGGACGAGCGCCGCCGCGCCGTGGAACTGCAGCTGCGAGCCGAAATGGGCCAGGGAGGTGAACTGTTCGCCCAGCTTGACCGCCAGCGGCAGCCGCACCGCGGCGCGCACCTCGTCGAGGATGCGCAGGTAGACGGCCTCGACGTCGGCCCCCGTTCGCCGGGTATCCGACGGCAGCAGGGCCATGTTGAGCTCCAGCGCGTCAGCGCCCGCCTCCTCGATGCGCTTGGCGTAGGCGGTCCACCAGCGGGGGTTGACGCAGTTGAGCGAGGCGATCACCGGAACGGGCAATGCGCGCTTGGCCTCGGAGATGAGGCGCAGGTAGGAATCGGGCCCGAGCTCCATCTGGAAGTTGGCCATCAAATCGGCGGACTCGGCATGGGCGACGAGCCAGGCCTCTTCGGGTGTCTGCGCCAACTCGGCGCTCAGCTGCTCCTCGAACAGCGATTTCAGCACCACGGCCCCGGCTCCGACGTCGGCCATGCGGCGCAGGGAGTCGATCGTGCCGCTCAGCCCGGAGCTGGCGACCAGCAGGGGCGTGGGCAGGTGCAATCCCATGTAGGTCGTGGATAGGTCGCTCATGGTCACTCCTCGATGATTCGCGTGATGCGCGGCCGGTGGACGACCGCCTGAGGCGGGCGGCGGCACAGAGTCATGGCGGACGCGGCGATTCCCAGCATGGCCGCCGCCGGCACGGTCAGGGCCCGCGAGACGCCGAGGGCGGGCGCCAGCAGCAGTCCGAGCACGACTCCGGCCAGCAACGAGGCCAGCAGCAAGGCCATCGTCAACGCCAGGCCGCGGTTCAGCTCGTCGACGTCGACCGCGAAGGCGACACGGGCGCCGGCCGGGGCGCCGGCACCGTTCTCGGCGGCGATCTCTCCGGAACGCCGGCCGCGGCACAGCCCGCACGCGCCGCAGGCGGAGCTGTCGTCCGGCCGCACCCAGGCGAGGTTCCCCTCCCGGCGCATCACCGTTCCGTTCTCCTCGTGGATCATGTCCCTACGGCGCCGGCGGGGCCTCGGGATGGACTCGGCCGATGGCCCCGGTCGGGCACTTCCCCACGCCGGGCAGGCAGGCGTCGTCCCATTTCTCGGGCGCCGCCAGAACCGCCAGGTTGTTGCGCATCTCGAGGGCGCCGCTGCCGCAGGCCCGCACGCAGATGCCGCAGCCGATGCAGGCATTCCGGCACGTGGCCCGCGACTGCTTCGGGGCGTCCTGCGAGCGGCAGAACACCAGCACCGGCTGGGTGACCGGGAACAGCTCGATGATGTTTTTCGGGCACTCGCGCACGCAGATGCCGCATCCCGTGCAGGCGGCCTCGTCGATGCGCGGCAGGCCGTCGTCGCCCATGGTGATGGCGCCGAACGGGCAGGCCCCCTGGCAGTCGCCGTAGCCCAGGCACCCCCAGTGGCAGTGTTTGTCGCCGCGCGCTACCAGCGCGGCCGCCTGGCAACCGCGGATGCCGTGGTAGCGGGCCTTGCGCGCCGTGGCCTCCTCCGTCCCCCGGCACAACACCCGGGCCACCCGGCGGATGCCGCCGCCCCCGCCGTCGACGCCCATGATGCCGGCGATGGCCTGGCTCGCCGCCTGCCCGCCGGGGGCGCAGTTGCCGGTGGGGGCTCCGCCCTCGACGATGGCCGTGGCGTAGCCCATGCAGCCGGGATACCCGCAGGCGCCGCAGTTGGCCTGCGGCAAGACGGCGTTGATGGCCTCGATGCGGGGGTCGATGACCACCCGCAGCTTGATGTCGGCCACGGCCAGGATGACGGCGAACAGGAATGCCACCGCGCCCATTGTCAGGACCGCCACGAGCATCGTCCCCTCCTAGATGAGACCGGCGAAGCCCATGAAGGCGAGCGCCAGGATGCCGGCCACCAGCAGGGTGATGCCGGCGCCGCGCAGGGGCCGCGGCACATCGGCAAACCGCAGGTCCTCGCGAATGCCGGCCATGATCAGCAGGGCCAGGGTGAAGCCCAGGCCCGAGCCGACCCCGAACACGATGGTTTCCAGGTAATCGTAATTGCGCAGCACGGCGATCAGCGCGAAGCCCAGAATGGCGCAGTTGGTGGTGATCAGCGGCAGGTAGATGCCGAGCGCCTCGTACAGCGGCCGCGACATCTTGCGGATGAACATTTCCACGAACTGCACCAGGCAGGCGATGACCAGGATGAACACGACGATCTGCAGGAACTCGAGGTGCGCCGGCACCAGCACCAGCTGGTACAGCGGCCAGCAGACCACCGCCGTCAGCGCCATGACGAAGGTGACGGCCACCCCCATCGACAAGGCCGAGCCGAGCTTGTTGGACACCCCGAGGAACGGGCAGATGCCGAGAAACTGGGCCAGCACGAAGTTGTTGATCAGCACGGAGGAAACGAAGATGACCAGCAGTTCCACGTGTTCCCCCTCAGGCCCGGGGCCGGCGCAGCTGCAGCCAGCGCGAGACACCGATGAGCGCCCCCAGCGAGAGGAATGCGCCGGCGGGCAGGATGAAGACCATCATGGGCTCGTACCACGATCCCGGCAGCACCGTCCTCCCCAGCCAGGTCCCGTTGCCGAGCACCTCGCGCAGCGAAGCGATGATGAGCATCACCAGGAAGTAGCCGAGGCTCATGCCCAGCGCATCGATCACCGAACGGCCCACGCGGTTGCGGGCGGCGAAGGCCTCCATGCGGCCGAGGATGATGCAGTTGACGACGATCAGGGGCACGAATGGGCCCAGCGATTTGCTCAAACCGGGGTAGAATGCGGCCATGGCCCGGTCGGCCATGGTTACGAACGAGGCGATGACCACGATGTAGGCGGCGATGCGCACCTGGGCGGGGATGAGGGCACGGATGAGCGAGATCAGAATCGCCGAACAGAGCAACACGAAGGTGACGGCCACGCCCATGCCGATGGCGTTGACCACCTCGTTGGTAACGGCGAGGATCGGGCACATGCCGAGCAGCTGGACCAGGTTGGGGTTGTCTTTCCACAACCCCTTGGCGAATTCCGCGGACCAAGTCGGTTTTCCGCTCATGACCGGCCTCCGAGATGTCGGCGCGCCTCCGCCAGCGCGTCGTTGACCATGCGTACGACCGCCTTGGACGAGATGGTGGCTCCGGAAATGGCGTTGACCTCGGACGGCCCGAGCCGGTCCGCGGGCTTGGGCGGCTTGGCCCAGGCGATCGGCTGGGCCAGCGACTTGCCCCGCCAGAATTGCAGGAACGCTTTCTCGTCGGCGATCTTCGCCCCCAGCCCGGGCGTCTCCTTCTGCTCCAGGATGGACAGGGAGAAGACGCGCTGCAGGTCGGGAGAAACGCCCACGATCAGGGCGATCTTGTCCTGGAAGCCGGAATCGGCCCGGTAGAGCGCGTAGCCGACCGGCTTGCCGTCGCCGGCGCGGCCCTCGTAGATTCGGAAGGAGGGGCCGTCGAAAAGCAGCTTGAACTCCTGCACGCCCGGGAGCACATCACTCACCGCCTGGCGCAGGGCGGCCCTGGCGTTGGCTTCGATGAAGGGCCCCGTGTACAGGGCCACACCTGTGAGCAGGGCGCCGGCAATGACCGAGATGGCCGTCAGCACGAAGACGATTCGACGCTGTTCCCTCATGACCGCCTCCCCTGCTCGCCGAGGATCCGGGGCCGGCCGAACTTGTTCAGCAGCGGAACGAAAGCGTTCATGATCAGGATGGAGTACATCACGCCCTCCGGCAGTCCGCCGAAGGTGCGGATGACGACCACCAGCAGCCCGATGCCGACGGCGTAGGTCCAGGTGCCGCGCGGCGTCAACGGCGAGGTCACCATGTCGGTGGCCATGTAGAACGCGCCCAGCATCAGTCCGCCGGCCAGCAGGTGGAACAGCGGCGGCGCGTAGCGCACTGGGTTGGCCAGGTGCAGCACCCCCGCCAGCAGGGCGACGGAGCCGAGAATGCCCGCGGGGATGCGCCAGTCGATGAGCCGCCTCCCCAGCAGCACCGCGCCGCCGAGCAGCAGCAGAAGCGCCGACGTCTCGCCCAGCGAGCCGCCGACGTTGCCGAGCAGGAGCGGCGGCAGACCGGTCGGCAGGTGCGAGAACTTGAAACCGCCCAGCGGCGTGGCCGCCGACACCGCGTCGACCATGCGCAGCGACGTGTCCCAGGAGGTCATGGCCACCGGAAAGGCGGCCTGCAGAAAGGCGCGACCGACCAGGGCCGGGTTGAACACGTTGTGCCCCAGTCCGCCGAAGACCGCCTTGCCGAGCACGATGGCGGTCACCGCCCCGATGGCCACCATCGAGCTGCCGATGCCCGGAGGCAGGGTCAGGGCCAGCAGCACCCCGGTGATGACCGCCGAACCGTCGGCCAGCGGCGCCAGCGAACGGCGCCGCAGCTTGAGGCAGGCCGCCTCGGCGAGCAGCGCCGCGGCCACCGACACCAGCAGCACCCGCACGGCGTCGAGGCCGAAGTACCAGACCGAGGCGGCGGCCGGCGGGAGCAGCGCAATCAGCACCCAGCCCATGATGCGCGGCACGGTTTCGCCGCTGCGCCAGTGGGGGGACGACGAGATCGAAAACTCCGATACGGTGCGCGGCGAGTTCATGCTTTTCCCCCGGAGGCCCTGGCGCGGCGCTGCAGTTCGAATTTGCCGAGACGCAGCCAGGCGACCAGCGGAATGGCCGCCGGGCACAGGGCCGCGCACGAGCCGCACTCCATGCAGTCGGTCAGGCCCCAGGCGCGCCCTTCGTCGAGCTCTCCGGCGCGCACGAGGTGGACGATGCGGGTCGGCACCAGGTTCATGGGGCAGTGGCCCACGCAGCGGTTGCAGCGGATGCAGGAATACTCGCGCGGCGCGGCTCCGTCTCCGGCGAGGAGCAGGATGCCCGAGGTGGCCTTGACCACCGGCACCTCCGGCGTCCACTGGCTGAGCCCCATCATCGGGCCGCCCATGAGCAGGCGCTCCAGGTTGTCCCCGGCGCCCCCGCAGGCGGCGATGACCTCGGCGAACGGGGTGCCGATGCGCACCCACAGGTTCCGCGGCTGTCGCACCGCATCGCCCGAAACGGTGAGCATGCGCTGCACCAGGGGCAGTCCGTCAACCAGCGCATCGCGGACGGCCACGGCGGTGGCCACGTTCTGGACCAGCACGCCGACATGGAAGGGCAATCCGCCGGCCGGCACATCGCGCTTCAGCACGGCGCGGATGAGCATCTTCTCCCCGCCCTGCGGATACTTGGTGCGCAGGGCCTCGAGACGATAGCCGGGCCGCCCGCTCAGCAGGCCGGCGAACCGCTCGAGAACCGCCGGCTTGTTGTCCTCGACGGCCAGCACCACCTGCCGGGCACCGACGGTGCGGCGCATGACCTCGGCGCCGTCGAGGATTTCCTGGCTCTTTTCCAGCATCAGCCGGTAGTCGGTCGTCAGGTAGGGCTCGCACTCGGCGCCGTTGATGATGACCGTGTCGACGGGAAAATCGCGCGGCGGCGTCAACTTGACGGCGGTGGGAAAGGCGGCCCCGCCCATGCCGACGATGCCGGCGGACCGCACGGCCGCCCGCACCTCGTCGGGGCTGAGGTCGCCCCAGTGGCGGGAGGGCGGATGCGCTTCTTCGGCGAGCTCGTCGCGGCCGTCGTTTTCGATGATCACCGCCTGAAGCGGACCGCCGCCGGGGGCCACGTGCGGCTCGATGGCGCGAACCGTCCCCGAGACCGGAGCGTGCACCGGGGCAGAAATCAGTCCGTCGGCGTCTCCGACGGTCTGGCCCCGGAGCACCCGGTCGCCCTTCTTGACCCTGGGCGTGGATGGCTTGCCGGTGTGCTGCAGCAGCGGCACGACCGCGGTGGCGGGCGGCGCCAGAACGGCGCTGGGGGTCCCGGCGGACAAATCCTTGCGGTCCGGCGGATGGATGCCGTGAGGGAACGTTCTTCTTGTCATGTGTCCTTCAATGAAAAGAGGAAGATAGCGCATCCGCGCCCCGCTGTCAATCGGCACCTCGAAAATTTCCGGTCCGCCGGAAAAATCAGATGCTGACCTCCAGCCCGGTCAGCAGCACGTAGTCGTTGCGCTCGATGGTCGGGTCGACGACCCGGTGGTTGTAGCGGTCCTGGAAGCTCACCTTGATCCACAGCGGCCCGACCATCATGGTGCGGAACGAGGCGTCGAATTCCAGGCGGTAGTCGTCGCCGAGCTCGCGCAGCGAAGAGTTCCAGCGCAGCGTGGTCTCGACGTTCACCCTCTCGTGCGGGACGAGTATCACGCCGGAGCGAAGCAGCAGGCGAAAGCTGCGCGCATCGATGGTCGTGGCGCGGTCGTACGCGGCGACCTCGTAGAGCAGGTTGGCCGTGAGCGTGAAGACGCGCTCCGGACGGCGGCGGTTCTCGTACCCCATGCCGGCGCCCAGGTTGACCCGGCTTCGCAGGGCGATCAGTCGGTCGTTGTCCCAGGCGGCGCTGGCGGTGACGTTCAGGGTCTTTCTCAGCGCCCGGCTCCAAGTCAGTCCGGCCTTGCCGCGGTTGACCGACACCAGGTCGTGGTTCTTGCCGTAGTAGCGCTCGAAAACGCCCTGCAGGCTGTAGGCCGGGCGGATGACTGACAACTTGGCCTGGGTGGCCAGGGACCAGCCCTCGCTGTTGCCCCGGTACAGGGAATAGGAGGTGAAAAGCGACGCGCTCACCGGCCGGGGCGGCTTCGCCGCGGCCGGGGGCGGCGCCGCCGCCGGCTCCGCCGCGAAGACGGCCGCACGGAACGCGAACAGGAGCAGGCCGGCGAAGGGCCAGGCAGAAGACCGTCGTCTCATGCCCCCGGTTTTACCAAATCCGTCGTTCGGATGCAACCCAGGCCCCCGGCGGCGGTGTGCTATAATGGGCGGCGTGATCAAGTCCTCCGAGCGCATCCTGGTCATCCTCAATCCCGCCTCGGGAGTCGTGTCCAAGGACCTCGCCACCTCGATCATCTTCAAGAAGCTGCGCCAGCACTTCGAGACCGTATCGCTCATCAACACCAATTCCGCGGAGCATGCCGAGGCCATCACCCGGCAGGGGCTGGCCCATTTCGACGTCATCACCGCCTTCGGCGGCGACGGCACCGTCAACTCCATCGCCACCCACATGGTGGGCAGCCACAAGACGCTCGGCATCCTGCCGGGGGGCTCCGGCAACGGCCTGGTGCGCAACCTGGGCATCTCGCTCTCCTGGCGGCGGGCCCTGGACACGCTGATCCACGGCCGGGACGTGACCATCGACGCCGGGCGCATCAACGACCGCCATTTTTTCAACGTGGCCGGAATCGGCCTGGACGGGCTGATCTCCAAGAAGTTCAACCAGGAGTCGCAGTCGCGCGGCATCCTGCCCTACGTCTACTTCGCCTTCAAGGGGTACTTCGAGATGCCCAGTTTCCGCCTTCGCGTCACCACCGCCGGAACGGAGTTCGAGGAGGACGTGATGATTATGGCCTTCGCCAACTTTCGCCAGTACGGCGGCAAGGCGGTCATCGCCCCGCACGCCTCGCCGTTCGACCGCCGCCTCGACCTCTGCATCCTCAACAAGTTCAAGTTGCTGCAGTCCTCGATGAACCTTCAGCGGCTGTTCACCGGCCACATCCACAAGTTTCCCTTCTACAAGTCCTTCCCCGTCGAGCGGGTGCGCGTCCGCTCGCTGCAGGGAGCGATCCCCTTCCATTTCGACGGCGATTACGGTGGCGACCTGGAGGAGTTCGAGGTCGAGACCGTGCCCGGCTGCCTCCGCGTGCGCGTGCCCACCGGAGGAGCCCAGCCCGCGGTGAAGTCCCCCTTGCCGGATCCGATATAAAAAAAAGAGGGAAGGGCGGGGCCCTTCCCTCTCCTGTGTACTGCTTCCTATTTCACTGTGCGGACGTCGCCTTCTCCGTGATCAGGCCGATCACCTCGATCTGTCCGTCCTTGATGGCATTCATCGCGTCGACCACCTTGCCGTATTCGACCATGACATCGGCCTTCAACAGCACTTTCTTGTCGGTCAGCTGCAGACGCTCCATCTCTTCGACGATCATGTCGGGCAACTTGTCGATTTCCGTGACCGGCTTCTCGTTGAGCAGGATTTCCCCGCTTTTCTTGAGGAACACCGTCAGGATCTTCGCCGGATCGGGCTGGTCCATGGTGTTGCGCGCCTCGGGGAGCTCCACGTTGGCCCCCTTCTGGATCATCGGCGTGATGATCATGAAGATGATCAGCAGCACCAGCAGGATGTCGCACAGCGGTACGACGTTGGGCTCGGACTTGGCAGTCTTGCCCCCGCTCACATCAGCGCCCATAATGGACTCCTTATTTGAATTCTCCGGCTTACTTGCTGGTCAGCTTGATGTAGTGGTCGATGAGCTCGGACGAGGCGTTGGCCATCTCGCCGGTGAACACGTCAACGCGATTGAGCAGGTAGTTGAAGAACCAGACGGCCACGACCGCCACGACGATGCCGAAGGCGGTGGTGACGAGCGCCTCGGCGATGCCGCCGGCCACTGCGCCCATGCCGCCCGAACCGGACACCTTCATGCCCTGGAAGGCGGTGATGATGCCGAACACGGTGCCGAACAGGCCGACGAACGGGCCCGTGGAGCCGATGGTGGCCAGGCCGTTGAGGCCGCGCTTGAACTCCTGCACGCCCTTGATGGTGGCACGCTCGATGGCCCGCTTGGCGGCTTCGACCTTGTCGACGTGGCTGGACTTGCTGTCTTCCTGGAACTGCAGCTCGCTCAGACCGGCGACCAGGACCTTGGCCAGGTGGCTGTTCTTGAAACGCTTATCGGAAGAGAGCTTGATCGAGTCCTCGACCTTGCCTTCCTGCCACAGGGCGGAGATGAGTTTCAGCAGGGTGCGCGACTGCTGCTTGGCCTTGCGAAAAACGATGAAGCGCTCGATGCCCGTGGCGATCGAATAGATCGACATGAACAGCAGGATGAACGCGACGGCCCGGGGAATGAAACTCATGCTTTTCCACATTTCAACCAGATCCCACGACATGGAGACCTCCTAAGAGATTGATTTATAATTTCCCAGCACGGTGGCTGTTCGAAATCACTGGTTCTGCAGACTGAAGGTGACGGTCACGGTGAAGATGACCGGCTTCGGAATGCCGTTGAGGATGTAGGGCTCGAAGACCCACTGACGGACGGCCTGGATGGCCGAGTCATTGAGCAGCGGGTGCCCGGAGACCACGCGGGAGGTTCGCACGCGGCCGTAGATGTCGGTCTCGGCCTCGACGATGACCACGCCCTGGATGCGGGCGGTCAGCGCGACCTGCGGGTAGATGGGCGGGACCTTTTTCACCAGCCGGGGGCGCTGCACGCTGGCCACGCGCAGGGCGCCGGAATCGCTGATCTCGCCGCCCTCCACGCCGCCGATGACGCCGCCGATGACGCCGCCCTCCACGCCGCCCTCCACGCCGCCCTCGATGCCGCCTTCAATCCCGAAGGAGCTGATGTCCTCTTCCTGGATCTGCTCGGGCACCTCGATGGGGGCGACCAGCCGGCCCTGCAGGATCGGCTTGTTCTCGATCTTGCGCTCCTCCTCCTTGGTCTGGGTGGTGCTCTTCTTCTTGGCCGGAGGCGGGGGCGGAGGCGGAGGCGGGGGGGTTCCGACCATGAAGACGTTGGTCACCTTCAGCTCCGGCAGGTTGGCGTCCGCCATCATCAGGGGCACGATGACCACCGCCGAGATGATGACCAGGTGAACGATCAGGGATATCGGGAACGTCAGCCAGCGCTTGCCGCGCGTCGGCTTCGTGTCCCCCGATTCAATCAACGATGCGCCGAACTGCTGCATAGTAGTCCTCCATAGAATGGATTACCTAGAATATATACCAAATTCCGGTGAAAATCAAGCGCACTGTCAACCAATTTTACGCTTCAGGAACCGGCGCTTCCAGATCGACAGCCAGCCGCAGGACTGGTAGATGGTCGAGTAGGAACCGCTGATGACGCCGACCAGCATGGTGAAGGAGAAGGGCCGGATCACCTCGCCGCCGAACAGGAACAGGGAGAGGACGGTCAGGAACACGGTGCCCGAGGTGATGATGGTCCGGCTCAGGGTCTGGTTGATGCTGGCGTCGAGGATGGCGTCCAGGTTGTCCTTGCGCATCACCTTGAGGTTGTCCCGCAGGCGGTCGAAGATGACGATGGTGTCGTTGATGGAAAAGCCGACGATGGTCAGGATGGCGGCGATGACCGTCAGGTCGACCTCGACGTTGAAGAAGAGCAGGAACGACAGCGTCACCAGCACGTCGTGGGCCAGGGTCAGCACGCCGGCCAGGCCGTAGAGGAACTTGAAGCGCACGGCGATGTAGACCAGCATGGCGATCAAGGCCCAGATGCAGGCCAGGGTGGCCTTGCGGGTGAGCTCGCGCGAGACGAGCGGCCCGACGGTGTCGACGCGCAGGAACGAGAACGGGGCGGCGAAGGCGCTCTCCTTGAGCAAGGCCGCCACCCGGTGCTTCAGCCCGATGGAATCCAGGGGGCCGAGGGAGGGGAACATGCCCTTGGACTGGATGTAGCCGATGACCCGGACGGCCGAGTCCAGCGCGTCCTCCTCCGAGACGCCCTTGCCGAGCAGAAAGCGCTCGACGGTGCCCTGGGCGCTGTTGTTCAGGTCGAGCAGGCCGGAAGCCTCCTTGCGCTCATCGTCGTCGCTCAGCAGGGCGCCGCGGATGGCCTTGGCCACCCGGAGGTGGTCGCCCATGCTCTCGCCCCTCCCCGCCGCGTCGGCGGTGGCGACGTTGATGGTCTTGATGAAGTACTTGTTTTCTCCACCCACCTTCTGGATCTGCGCGCCGCCCATGCCGACCGTGTTCAACTGGGCACGCAGGCGGGCGACGTTGACCGGTTCGCTGAAGGCGACTTCGATCATCGTGCCGCCGGTGAAGTCGATGCCCTTGTTGAAGCCGCGGCGGAAGAAGAGGACCAGGCCGGCCAGGATGATCAGGCCGGAGAGGCCGAAAGCGTACCATTTCTTATCGAGAAACCTGATCTTGGGTTCGTCCTTGAACAGTTTCATGGAACGGCTCCTATATGCTGATGCGCTGGACCTTGCGCCCGGTGTAGACCAGGTCGAAGATCAGCCGCGAAACAAAGACGGAGGTGAACATGCTGGCCGCGATGCCGATGATCAGGGTGACGGCGAAGCCCTTCACCGGGCCGCTGCCGAACTGGAACAGGAAAACGGCCGACAGCACCGTCGTCAGGTTGGAGTCCAGGATGGTCACGAAGGCCTTCTTGAAGCCGGCGTCGATGGACGACTTGACCGACTTGCCGGCGCGCAGCTCCTCCTTGATGCGCTCGAACACGAGCACGTTGGCGTCCACCGCCATGCCGAAGGTCAGGATGAGGCCGGCGATGCCGGGGAGGGTCAGGGTGGCGCGGAAGTAGGCCATGATGCCCAGGGTGATGACCACGTTCAGGAACAGCGCGGCCACGGCGTTCACGCCGGCGGCGCGGTAGTACCAGAGCATGAACGCCATCACCAGCAGGAAGCCGGCCAGCGAGGCGGCCACGCCCTTGCGGATGGAGTCGGCGCCCAGCGAGGGGCCGATGGTGCGCTCCTCGATGAACTCCATGGAGGCGGGCAGTGCGCCCGACTTCAGCACCAGCACCAGGTCGTCGACCTCCTGGTTGGTGAAGCGGCCGTGGATGATGCCGTCGTAGGAGATGACGTCCTGGATGGTGGCCACGCTCTCGATGCGCTTGTCGAGCACGATGGACAGGCGCTTGCCGATGTTGGCCGCGGTGAATTTCTCGAACTTGGACGCTCCCTGCGAGGCGAACGAGAAGCCGACCGCCGGCGCGCCGTAATCGTCCTGGGCGCGGCGGGCGTTCTTCAGGTCCTTGCCGGTGACGGCGGCGGCCGCCTTCAGCACGTAGAACGACTTCTCGCCCATGCGCCGCGGGTTGGTCTGCACGACCTCCAGCTCGCCGGCCATTTTCTCCAGGCCGCCGTACTCCTTGGAGGCGGCCTCCTCGCTGGCGAAGGGGCCGTTGACGACCTCCTTGAACTCCAGCATGGCGGTGGTGTTGATCAGCCCCTTGACCCGCTCCGGGTCGTCCACGCCGGGAAGCTGCACCAGGATGCGGTCGCCGGAGCTCCCCTCCTTCTGGATGACCGGCTCGGCCACGCCGAACTCGTTGACGCGGTTGTCGATGGTCTCCAGGGCCTGGTCCACGGTCTGGTCGCGCAGCTGCTTCTCGACGTTGGGCCGCAGCCGGACGACGAAGCGCCCGCCGGTGGCGGTGTAGTTCCAGTCGCGGTAGTCGTCGTCGAGAATGTCGCGGACCTTGCGCTCGTCCTCGTAGCGGGTGCCGGCCACGTCGAAGCCGGCGACGCCCTGGCGCTTCACCGACTCGAAGGGGATGCTCGCATCCCGCAGCTGGGTGCGCAACTGCAGCACGGCCTGGTCGGTCATGACCCGGATGGCGTCGTCGGTGACGACGCGCAGCGTCAGGTGCATGCCGCCCTTCAGGTCGAGGCCCAGGTTCAGGTTGAACAGCTGCCGGTCCGCCCGGTTCGCCGCCGCCGACGTGGGATGGTTGAGCAGCATGAATATGCAAACGGCGATCGCCAGCACGGTGACGGCGATGCGCCAGCCGGTGTTCTTGCTCATGGTCTCCTCCGGGGAAATGCGCCGCGCGGGGCGCTCAGCTCTTGGCGGGGGCGGTCGGGTCGATCACCACGGAGACCGACGACTTGGCCACCTGCAGGCGGGTGTTGCTGTCGACCTGGATCTCGACGCGGTCGTCCATGACGCGGGTGACGGTGCCGTAGATGCCGCCGGCGGTGACGATGCGCTCGCCGCCCTTCAGGCCGTTGATGAGGTTCGCGTGCTGCTTCTGCTTCTTGCGCGCCGGCATGATGATCAGCAGGTAGAAGATGACGAAGATGACGACAAACGGGATCAGGGCGCCCAGCATGCCGCCCGCCGGCGACACCGGCTGCTGAGATTGTCCGTACAAGTACATCAGCGGTCTCCTTTATGGTAAAGAGATAAAAAGCCCTCTTTAAACTCCGGGAAGCGGCCGGATTGGATAGCATACCGTATTCCGGCCATAAAATCAAGGTAAAAGTGGATGTTGTGGATGGTGTTGAGGACGGACGAGAGGATCTCCCGGGCCATGTAGAGGTGGCGCAGGTAGGCGCGCGACGCGTGGCGGCAGGTATAGCAGCGGCACGCCTCGTCGAGCGGCCGCGGGTCGAGCTTGTACTTCTCGTTCTTGATCCTCACTTTGCCGGCGGCGGTGAACAGGGTCCCGTTGCGGGCGTTGCGCGACGGCAGCACGCAGTCGAACATGTCGATGCCGTGCTCCACGGCGAACAGGATCTCCTCGGGCGTGCCGGAGCCCATCAGGTAGCGCGGCCGGTCCGCCGGCAGAAGCGGCGCGATGTGGCCGAGCACCCGCTCGAATTCGGCGCGGCTCTCCCCCACGCTCAGGCCGCCCACGGCGTAGCCGTCGAAGCCGACGGCCGCGAGATCCAGCAGCGAGCGGTGGCGCAGGTCGTGGTGCAGGCCGCCCTGGACGATGGCGAACTGGAAGTTGCGGCGGTTGGTCTTCAGGAACCGGTCGCGCGCCCGGGCCGCCCAGGCCGCCGTCAGCTGCGCGGCGCGGCGGTCCTGCTCGACGGTCGCCGGGTGGGCGGCGAAGTGGTCCAGCACCATCTGGATGTCGGAGTCGAGCCCGTTCTGGATGTCGACGACGGTCTCGGGGGTCAGGTGGAAGAGGCTGCCGTCCAGGTGGGATCGGAACTCCACACCGTCGCCCCGGACCCGCGCCTTGTCGCCGAGGGAGAAGATCTGGAATCCGCCGCTGTCGGTCAGGATCGGCCCCTTCCAGCCGATGAAGCGGTGGAGAGAGCCGAAGCGGGCGATCACCGCCGGCCCCGGCCGCAGGAAGAGGTGGTAGGTGTTGCCCAGGATGACCTGCGCCCCGGCCTCCTGCAGCTGCGCCACCGTCAGCGCCTTGACCGTGCCGGCCGTGCCCACCGGCATGAACAGGGGGGTCGCGGCCAGGCCGTTCTTGGTCGCCAGCAGCCCGCAGCGGGCCGCCGTGCGGGGGTCGCGGTGGAGCACCTGGAAGAGCATGCCGCCTACCCGCCCAGCGGCTCGGTGCGCAACGGCTGGCCGCAGAATGCGCCCAGCTCGGTGGCCGCCGCGCCGCGGGCGATGGCCAGTTCGAGGAAGCCGTGCGAGCCGACGAGCCAGAACGGACCGGGCGGAGCCGCCTCGTAGTGGCTGGCGGCGGCGGTGATCGTCCGCTCGCCCAGGCGCACCCGGATGGCGGCGCCGGCCAGCCAGTCGCCGGGAAGGTTGCTGATCACGTTGCCGAAGCGGTCGATGTACACCACCCGTCCGTCGAACCGGCCCGGGCCGCCACGCCTCGGCCGCCATTGCGGGTCCAGCCGGGGGGCGCCGGCCGGTTCGCCCAGGTCGGCAACCGGGGTGCCGCCGGCCAGCCGGGCCGCCACGGGCGCCATGCGGTCGCGCCCCTCGAAGGTGGAGCGCCCCGCTGGCGGGGAGGAGCCCGGTTGCCGCAGGCGCCAGGCCTGCGCCCCGTTCAGCGACAGCAGCGGGGTCAGGACGCCGTTGTCGGGCCCGACGTAGAAGCGGTCTTCCGCCTGGACGAGCAGGATGTCCCTCTCCCCGCCCACCCCGGGATCGACCACCGCCAGGAAGACGGTGCCGGTCGGGAAGTGCCCGCGCGACGCCTCCAGCACGAAGGCGGCGCCGGGAACGAAGCCGGCGGGAACGACGTGACACAGGTCGACCACCTCGGCGGCGGGCGCCTGGGAGCGAAGCACGGCCCGCAGCTGGCCGGCGTAGAAGTCGGCCGCGCCGAAATCGGTGACCAGCGCGATCGGCCCGGCCATGGCCGCCCCGTCAGTGAACCAGCAGGAGCAGCAGCATCAGGCCGACGCCGGCGGCCATGGCGGCGAACTGCACCAACGACTGCAGCGGCTTGGACTCCTTGTGCAGCTCCGGCAGCAGGTCGGAACCGGCGATGTAGATGAAGCCCCCGGCGGTGAGCGGGGTGATGGCCGCGACCCACCCGTCGGCACGGGTCCCCAGCGCGAGCACGAGCAGCGCGCCGGCCACCGCCAGCAGGGCGGAGCCCAGGTTGAGCAGCAGGGCGCGGCGGCGGCTGAAGCCGGCGTGCAGGAGGATGCCGAAATCACCGATCTCCTGCGGGATCTCGTGGAGCAGCACGGCCACGGTGGTGGCCACGCCGACGTGCAGGCCGACCAGGTAGGAGGAGGCGATGATCATGCCGTCGATGAGATTGTGCACCCCGTCGGCCACCAGGTTCATGTAACCGACCGGGTGGAGGGCGCGCCCATCCTCGTCGGGCAGGTGGCGGTGCTGCCAGCGCAGGAACTTCTCCAGCGCGAAGAACAGGAATATGCCGGCCAGCGCCAGCAGCGAGCAGCGCAGACCGCCGCCGGCGCCGTAGGCCTCCGGCAGGAGGTGCAGGAAGGCGTCCCCGAACAGGGCCCCGACCGCCAGCGAGACCAGGAAGAAGACGGAGCGCTTGAGCCAACGCTCGTTGAGGCCGAGAAAGACGATGCCGATGAGGGAAACCAGGCTGACCAGAACCACGCTGGCAAGGGCGGCGATCCAATGGAATGGCATGGGGACTCCGGGGCCCGGCGGGGCGGGCCAAGCGGCCATTATACCCGCCACGGGGCCAAAAGGCAACGCGCCGGGTTGACAAAATCTCATGACTGCGGTATGGTGTGGAGTGACTTCCGCGAAGAAAGCCTCCGTTTCCATCCGCCTCACCGATGCGCCCGCCGGGGTTCCCCTGTGCATCGTCGACGTGCAGGCCGGCGAAGAGGCCCGGCGCCGTCTTCTGGCCCTGGGGCTGCACAGCGGTGACGTCCTGCAGCGGCTGGACGCCGGTTCCTGGGGACCGGTGCTGGTCAGCAACGTCACCACCCGCTCCACCAAAGTGGCCATCGGCCGCCACCTGGCCCGTCGCATCCTGGTGAGCCATGCGCCCGCCTAACGTCGCCCTGGTCGGGCAGCCCAACGCCGGCAAGAGCACCCTGTTCAACGTACTGGCGGACGCCCACGTCGCCTCCTCGAACTTCTCGGGCACGACGGTGGAAATCGCCGAGAGCGACATCCACATCGACGGCCGTGTGGTGCACCTGATCGACCTGCCCGGCGCCTACACCCTCAACGCCGGCGACGAGGCCGAGAAGGTCACCCTCGGCCAGCTGCTGGGCGGAGAGATCGACCTGGTGGTCAACGTCATCGACGTCACCCAGCTGGCCCGCTCCCTGGAGCTGACGGTGGAGCTGGGCGAGCTCGGCATCCCGCTGCTGGTGGTGCTCAACCAGCAGGACGAGGCCGAGCGCAAGAGCCTGCAGGTCCGCCCCGAGCCGTTGGGCGCCGCCCTGGGGGTCCCGGTGCTGGCGACCTCCGCGCGCCTGGGCAAGGGCGTCAAGGCGCTGACGACGGCCATCGCCGCCGCGCTTCGCGAGCCGGCCGGCAGCCGCCCGGTACTGCCGTTCACGGCCCACATCGAGTCGCGCATCCAGGCCATCGAACGTCGCCTGGGGGAAGGCGGACGGCCCGGCGGCCCGCACCGCGGGATCCGTTTCCTGGCCATCAAGGCGCTGGAGAACCCGGCCATGCTGCCGCCCGGAGTGGATCCCGCCGCCCTGCAACCGGAGCTGGACGATGCGCGCCGCGAAATCGAATCGCAGCACCACCGCGACGGCTTCGAAACCATCGCCCACGAGCGGCACCACCTGGCGATGATGCTGGCCGAGCAGAGCTCGCGGTTCGTGGCCCGCAAGCAGATCCCGCTGGCCGAGAACCTCGACCGCCTCCTGCTCCACCCGCTCTTCGGCCACTTCTTCCTGGCGCTCTTCTTCCTGCTCTTTTTCGGCGCGGTCTTCGTGGTCGGCGGGCTGCTGGGTCGCTGGCTCGGCGCCGGCCTCGAACTCGTGCCGCCGCTGTATGCGCCCCTTCTGGCAAGCGCCCCGTTCCTCGGAGTGACCCTGGACGGGATCTGGCAGGGGGTGGCGGGCGCGCTGGGCATCGTCCTGCCCTACTTCCTGCCGCTGCTGTTGCTGTCGTCCCTGTTCGAGGACACCGGATACCTGGCGCGCATCGCCTTTTTGCTCGACGGCCTGCTGCATCGCATCGGCCTGCACGGAAAATCGGTAGCCGCCTTCGTCACCGGCCTCGGCTGCACGGCCCCGGCCATCTACCAGACGCGCATCCTGGAGAGCCAGCGCGACCGGCTGCTCAGCGCCCTGCTGCTTCCCTTCGTGCCGTGCTCCGCCCGCAACGCCGTCATCTTCGCCCTGACGGCGGCCCTGGCCGGGCCCCTGTGGGCGCTGGCGATCTACGCCACCGTGCTGCTGGTGGTGGGCGCCGCCGGCAAGGGGCTGTCGCTGCTGCTGCCCAAGCCCATCGGCCTGATCATGGAGATCCCCGACCTGAAGGCTCCCTCGCTGCGGGTGACGCTGCGCAAGACCGCCAGCCGCCTGAACGAGTTCTCGCGCCAGGTCGTGCCCTGGCTGCTGGTGGGCTCGGTGGTCATGGCCTGGCTGGGCGCCCTGTCGCTGGGGCGCCTGCCCGACCGCCTGCTGGGACCGCTGCTGGATCACATCCTGGGGCTGCCCTCCCAGTTGGGCGGGCCGCTGGTGTTCGGTTTCTTCCGGAAGGAGCTGGTGGCGGTGATGACCATGCAGGCCCTGGGAGCCTCCACCCTGGCGGCGCTGCCGCTGAGTACCGGCCAGGTGGTGGTCTTCCTGGTCTTCGTGACCCTCTACTTTCCCTGCCTCTCCACCTTCGTGGTGCTGTGGCGCGAGTTCGGGGGCCGCGTGGCGGCCGCCTCGGCGGCGCTCAGCCTGCTGGCGGCCACTCTGGCGGCGGCGGCGTTCCGGGCCCTGTTCCTTTTCCTCTGAAACCGACCGGCCGCCTTCCGGGTCAGTCCAGCCGGAAGGTGACGCCGAAGGCGGCTCCCAGGGAGGAGTCGCCGCCCAGCAGCGCGAATACCTTGAAGCAGGCGGCGAGTTTGCGCTCGAAGAACAGGCGGCTGCCGAAGAAAAGCTTGCCCCAGAAATCGCTGCCGCCCCCGAAACCGACCGCCAGGCTCGGGCCGGCGCCCACGTACAGGTCCAGGTCGCGGTTCCGGGTGCGGAAGTGGTAGGCGACGTCGGGGGCGATGACGACGCCGCCGCTGCCCTCCAGAACGAAGAGCAGGTCGCCGCCGATTCCGACCTGGCCCCGGTATCCATACTCGTAGTTGGCGCCGAAACCGGCGGTGTGGCTGAAGACGGCGATTTCCGGGGTGAGCAGCCTGTCGCCGAAGCGGAACGCGCCCGCGGCGGAGCGGCGCGGGGCGGTCCAGGCCATGGCGGAACCGGCGACCAGGGCGACGGCGACGGCAAGGATTTTCCTCTTCATCCCCCACCTCCTGCGTTCGTCCCGGCATACCACATTCGCGCACGGCAATCAAGGTTTGACTTTTTCGGGGCGACTTGATTACAATGGCGAAATCATGGACGTCTTTCTGTTCTATGTGGGATGTTTCTTCATCAGTTTTTTCCTGGCCATCCCCATCGGCCCCGTCAACCTGGAAGTCTTCCACAGTTCGCTGCAGAAGCACTATGCCCATGCCCTGCTGCTGGCCCTCGGCGCGGCCGTCGGCGATGCCCTGTGGGCCACGGCGGCCTTTTTCGGCATCACCCCGTTCCTGAAAAACGGCCATAACAGCTGGATCGAGGGCGCCTTCTTGCTCATCACCGCCGCCATCACCCTGGGGCTGGGGCTGATCGCCCTCAAGGACGCCCGCCTGATCGAGCGATTCGAGAAGAAAGAGGAAGAACTGGTCTCCAAGATCAAGCGCAAGCGCTGGGCGCTGCTCAAGGGGCTGACCATGGTGCTGGTCAACCCGCTGGGCATCGCCTCCTGGCTGATCGCCCTGTCGTTCATGAAGAAACTCAACCTGCGAATCCCGCTCGAGCTTCGCTACGAGGCCCTGTTCGTGGCCGTCGTCATCCTGGGCGCCTTCAGCTACTTCGCCACCATCGTCTTCGTCACCAACCGCATGAAGGACGTCTTCAACCCGCAGCGCACCTGCCGCATCATCAAGGCCCTCGGCTGGGTGCTCATCGCCTTCAGCCTCTACTTCATCTACTTCGCCGTCAAGGCTTTCTTCCCCTCCCTGCTCGCGAGCCCGGGCGGGCCCTGAGTCCGCCGGGAATGCCCCAGGAGACCGTCCGCGCCTTCGTCATCGGATCGCAGCCGCTGCAGGAGCAGGACAAGCTGGTCTGGCTGCTCGCCCGCGACGGCGACATCCTCCGGGCGGTGGCCCCCGGGGCGGCCCGGGTGGGAAACCGGTTCGGCTCGCTCCTGGAGCCGTTCACCGCCGGCGAGTTCCAGCTGTACAGCCGCGAGGAGCGGGAGACGGTGACCCTGGCGCGCGGCGAGATCGAGCGCAGCCACTTCCACCTCGTGTCCCGTCCCGAGAACCTGTTCCACTTCAGCCTGATGGCCGAGGTGCTGCTGCGCTTCACCCCCCACCGCCGCCCCGAGGAGCGCCTGTTCCGGCTGCTCGACGCCGTGCTGCAGGCCTGCGCCGAGGGCGCCCCGATGCGCCGGTTGCTGCTCTATTTCCTGGTGTGGGTGGTCCGACTGGAGGGGCTGCTGTTCAACCCCGCCGCGTGCAGCAGCTGCCAGGCGCGCGATCTGCGCCGTTCCTGGCTGCGCAGCGATTTCCTCGGCGCGCTGTGCGCGGCCTGCCGTCGCGACGAGCCGCAGGAGCTGGGCCCCGGCGAGATCGACTTCATCGCCTGGGCGCAGCGCCATCCGCCACGCGCCCTGGCCAGCGACGCCCCGCGCTGCGACGAGGCCGGGATGCTGCGCCTCCTCTGCCGCAAGATCGAGCACCACGGGGAGTTCCAGCTCAAATCGAGCCGCTACCTGGTCGAGTTCAGATAAAAAAAAAGGGGAGGGCAGCCGCCCTCCCCCATGGCCGTTGCGACCCGATCAGAGGCCGATGGCCACGCCGCCGTACACCTTGAAGAAGGTCATACCGTCGCCGAACACGACGCTGGCGCCGCCCCGCAGGTCCATCTTCTCGGTCAGGGCATATTCCACGCCGCCGCCGAGGTTGAAGCCGATGTCGGACTCGGAGCCGCTGCCCAGCCAGCCCAGGTCGACCGAAGTATGGATCAGCGACAAGCCGGCCTTGCCGAACAGCTTGAGTTTTTCGCTCAGCTCATGCTTGTACACGCCGTCCAGGTCGATGATCCAGGAGCTGAAATCGAGGGCCGTGCCATCCGGATTGAAGTAGTAGGTGAACGCGGCCTCGGCGAACAGTTTCGAGGTGAAACCGTACTGGAAGCCGACGCCGGCGAACAGGCCCTCGTAATCGGCAAAAGCCAGGCCGAGGTCGGCGAACAGCTTCATCTGCTTTCCGTCGTCGCTCGGGGCCGCGACGGCCAGCGTGGAGAGAAGCGCGAGAGCAACCAGGGTGAGAACGAATTTTTTCATGGCATCCTCCTTGTCAGATGGGCCCATTATACCGGAGAAACCGCCGCCTGGCAACGTCCCGCTACTCGGCGCTCATCGCCGCCGCCACCACCCGCATGGAGGGGATCTGCTCGAGCACGATCTTGAGGGCGGAAGTCAGCGGTACGGCCAGGAACATGCCGGCCACCCCCCATAGCCCGCCCCAGAAGATCAGCGACAGCAGGATGACCAGCGGCGACAGGTCGAGGCCGTGGCCGGCGATCTGCGGCTCCACCACGTTGCCCATGACGAACTGCATGACCATCAGGGAGGCCGTCACCAGCACCACCCGCAGGCACAGCCCGTGCTGGAGCAGCCCGACCAGCACCGGGAACAGCGTGCCGAGGATGGAGCCGAAGGTGGGGATGAAGTTGAAGAAGAAGACCAGCAGGGCCGCCAGGATGGCGAAATCGATGCCGCCGACGACCAGGATCACGGCGGCCAGGGCGGCGGTGGCCACGCTCATCAGCGTCTTGATGAGCAGGTAGCGCTGCACCCGGCGGTCGATGGCCCCGATGACCTCTCCCAGCTGCTGCAACCGGTCGGCTGGCAGGTGGCGCCCGACCCGCGTCAGCAGCGGCACTCGGCCGCCCAGCATGAACATCAGCAGCAGCAGGATGAGGGCGACGTTGCCGATGAAGGAGGTGAACGATCCCAGGGTGGCGCTGAGCAGCCCGGTCAGCCGCCCCGGGCTCAGCACGGTGGTCCAGTCGACGCCGGCGGTGAAGCGGCGCACGTCGGCCAGGGGGATGTTCAGCTTCGCCAGGATGCCCTGCACCGTCGCCGCCAGGCGGTCGCCATAGCGCGGGAAGTCCTGGATGAACGACGACGCCCCGGTGTAGATGAGCAGGCCGACGCCGTAGAGAAGGATGAAGATGAACAGCAGCAGCCCGCACAGCACCAGCGACTTGGGCATGCGCCGCCGGATCAGCCGCTGCACCGAGGCGTTGAACAGGAAGTAGAACAGGACCGCCACCGCGAACGGCACGAAGAGCTGGCTGAAATCGCGCAGCAGGCCGATGAGGAAGATGGCCGCGATCAGGCCCAGCAGGACCCGGATGCTCGCCGGCTCCCGGCGTTCAGATCCCATAGTTGTCGGTTTCGTCGTCGATTTCGACCGTCTCGGTCTTCTTGAACAGGACGTAGTTGACGGTGATGGCGTAGGTCAGGATGAAGCGCAGCTTGCCCCGCTCGCGGTCGACCTCGACGGCCGGCTCCTGCAGCACGGTCACGCGGTGGCTGTCCAGAATGGTGCGCAGGTGCTGCTCCGCGTCCGCTTCGGTCATGCCGCCCCCGCGGGCGGAGCCGAGGTAGTCGACGATTTCCTTCTTGATGGACTTCTTCTCGAAGTTGTTGTAGACGTACTTGAAGAGTGCGAACCCGCCGTAGGCGAGCATCAGGAAGACCAGCAGGCTGCCGATGGTGCTCTTGCCCTTACTTCCCTTCATGGTTCAACCTCCATAGGATATTTTTGGCCCGCGCCCGGACGCCGGCGTCGCCGTCGTGCCCGGCGGCCTGCTCCAGGTGCGGCCGCGACTCCGGGTGGCCGATGGCGCCGAGCGCCTCGACCGCCAGCTCGCGCACCCACTTGTGCTCGCTGCGCAGGAATCGGGAGATGGGCTTCAGGGCGCGGACCGAGCGCAGCCTGCCCAGCGGCATCATGGCCGACCACGCCGCCTCGCTTCCGGATTGCAGCAGCTGCAGCAGCGGCCCCTCCGCCTCCGGGCAGCCGATGTCGCCGAGCGCGGCGGCGGCCGGCTTGCACAGCTCGGGATCGCCCAGCAGCCGCAGCAGCGGGGCGCAGGCGGAGCGCGCGCCGAGTCGCCCGAGGGCCTGGATGGCCGTCTCGCGCACGAACCCCTGCTCCCGCTCGAGGGCCAGCAGCAGGCGCGGCACGTCGGCCGCGCCGACACTCTCGAGCAGGCGCGCACGCAGCGCGGTGCGCTCTCCCAGCGAGGCGTTCTGCAGCTTCCGCAGCCCGGACTCCAGCCCCTCCCCCGGGCGGGCGACCGTCGGTTGGTCGGCGCCGGCCGGGGGGACGCCGGCGGCGCCCTCCAGCCAGGCACCGGCTTCGAGCAACTGGCGCAGGTCCCCGACCAGGGCGGCGGTGGACGGGAATCGTTCCTGGGGACGGGGCTGAAGGCACCGCATGACCAGCGCGTTCAGGCGCGGCGGAATTCCGGGGACCAGGTCCAGCGGGGGCGGAAAGGCGCCCAGGGGCTTTCGGCCGGTGACGGTGATGTAGAGGAGTACACCGAACGAGAACTGGTCGGCGCGCGCGTCGACGCGGCGGGCGTCCTCCTTCTGCTCGGGGGCGATGAAGTCGAGGGTGCCCATGGCCTCGTGGGTGCGGGTCAGCTGGGGGGTCTGGCCCCACAGGGCGGTGGCGATGCCGAAATCGCACAACTTGGGCGCGAGCTCCGCGGTGAGCAGGATGTTGGACGGCTTGACGTCGCGGTGCACCACGCCCTGGCCGTGGGCGTACTCCAGCGCCTCGGCCACGTGCAGCAGGATGCCCAGCTTCTCCCGCAGCGGCGGGCCTCCCGGCCCCAGCAGGCGGCCGAAATCCCCCGCCTCGGCGTACTCCGTGACGATGAAGCACTCGTCGGCGGAGACGTGGCTCTCGATGACGGTCACGATGTGGGGGTGGCGAAGCCGGGCGGTGAGGCGCGCCTCGCGCACGAAACGGCGGACGTAGTCGGCGTCGTGCATCGTCTCGGGAAGCAGCACCTTGACGGCCACCAGCCGGTCGAGCCCCTCCTGCCGGGCCAGGTAGACGACGGCCATCCCGCCCCGACCGATTTCCCGGATGCGGATGTAGCGGGCGCTCATTCCGCCCCGGCCGTGCACACCCGGTTGCGGCCGCTTTTCTTGGCGCGGTACATGGCCTTGTCGGTCATCTGCAGCAGCTTTTTCCAATCGCTCCCATGGCGCCCGAATTCCCCCACCCCGATGGAGACGGTGGCGCTCAGGCGGTGGTCGCCGTGGGCCAGCTCGGCCGTGGCGACGGAATGGCGGATGCGCTCGGCCAGGGCGACCGCGCCCTCCAGCGGGGTCTCGGGGAGGATGATCAGGAACTCCTCGCCGCCGAACCGGCCGATGACATCCTGCTCGCGCAGCAGCCGGCCGACGGAGAAGGAGAGCATGCGCAGGTACTCGTCGCCGGCCAGGTGGCCGTACTGGTCGTTGATGGCCTTGAAATGGTCGATGTCCAGCACCAGCAGGCCGAACACGCGGCGGTTGCGACGGGCGACGCGGCTGTGGTTCTCCAGCTCCTTGAGCAGGTAGCGCCGGTTGTAGACTCCGGTCAGCTCGTCGATGGTGGCCATGTCGAACAACCGGGCGTGGAACTGCTCCTCGAGCTGGTCGCTGTAGGAGAAGCGCAGGATGGTGGAGCCGACCTCGATGCGGTCGCCCGACAGCAGGACCCGGTCGCGGATCGGCTCTCCGTTGACCGCCGTGCCGTTGGTCGATCGCAGGTCGTGGATGATGACGAGCTCGCCGCTCTCGCCGCGGGTGAGCTCGACGCGGCAATGCCGACGGCTGGCCTTGTCGTCGGCCAGACGGATCTCGCAGTTCTCGGCGCGGCCGATCACCACCTTGTCCTGGGCGAACTGGAAGCTGCGGCCGAAATCGACGTCGGTCCCCTGGATGATGGTGAACGACATCTTGAATTCGGGGTCCGCCCCCGCGGGCCGGCGGCCCGGCTTCTTGCCGTCCAGGCGGATGGTCTTGTCCATGTGGCTCATGGGATCACGATCACGGAGCGGTCCTCCAGCAGGTCCTGGAAGACGGCCACGTCCTGCAGCCGCGCCGGGGCCCGGCCGGCGCCGGCCACCGCCTGGAAAAGGAGTTCGGCGCTGCGGCTGTCGATGCGCAGGCCTTCGGCCATGCCGATGGGAACGGCCGGGTAGACGCCGACCAGCCGGAGCTGGCGAGCCGTGCGCCCGGTCTGGCGCACCGCCGCTTTCCAGAAGGCCAGCTGCTGCGATTGTTCCAGGTAGTCGAGCTGCCACGACGCCCGGCGCACGGTCAGCCCCAGCACGGCGGCGGTCCCCTCGCCCACCGGGGCGGGCACGGCCAGCGGCAGGTGTCGGGCGGAGGCGGTCAGGTCGCGGAACGGAAGGTCACGGACCCGCACCTCGTAGCGCGCGCCGTCGCCGGCGCAGCCGGGACTGCCATCGCGCACCACGGCGACCAACCGGCAGGCGACGGGGTGGACATCCAGGGCGGTCACCCAGCCGAGGTCGGCGGCCGCCACCGTCGCCTGCAGCTGCTGCAGCCGGGCCTCGGCCAGGATCGGCTGGCGGAGCTCCCGCAGGGCGTCGCCCACGCCGACCATGGCGGCCAGCGGCGCCGCCTCGGCCACGGACGCCTCCATGGCCAGCGGCAGCGGCCGCACGGCGGCGGACACGCGCAGCGGCAGGAGGCGCACGGGGGCGCCGATCTCCAGATCGACTCCCCGGATGCGCAGGCCGCGCACCCAGCCGTCGACGACGGCGAACAGCCTCTGGGCCCGGCTTACGCCTTGCTCTGGCATAGGGCTCTCAACGCCGTCTCCACCCGGCCGAAGGGTTCGATCAGGTCCATCGTGTCGAGAACCGAGCGGACGTGGTTCATCACCTTATCCTGGACGTCGAGCTCCGGGGTGAAGAAGGTCATCCGCAGCGGGCTGGCGCTGGTGCCGGGCTGCACGAGCACTTCGCGCTCCTTGACGCGCTGGACGGCGCCGACGCTCTCCAGCGCCGGCAGCGGCGTTTTCTGCAGGGCCACCAGCGGCACCCGGCCGGGGGCCTCCTCGCCCAGCAGATCGGGCTCGGCCACCAGGTAGGCCGCCGGCGTGCTGCGGACGTCCTTGAGCAGGTTCTTCTTGATCACCTCCTCGTGGATGTAGCGCACCAGCACCTTGCCGAAGATGATCTGGTGGATTTTCGTCGGCCGGATGGGCTCCGTGTACTTGAATTCCAGCGGGATCCCGGAACTGTCGGTGACCATGACCCCGCCGATGAACTGATCCTCCACGCGCAGGGTGGAAAAGTAGCCGATGCGCACTTTTTCCATGTTACGCCTTCTTCAGCACGCGGGCGACGGTCTGGCCGATATCGGCCGGGTTGCGCACGATGTGCACGCCGTTGTCGGCCAGGGCCTTCATCTTTTCTGCGGCCGTGCCGCGGCCGGCGGCGATGATGGCGCCGGCATGGCCCATGCGCCGCCCCGGGGGGGCCGTCTGCCCGGCGACGAAGGCGACCACCGGCTTGCGGGCGTGGCGGCCGATCCAGGCGGCGGCCTGCTCCTCGCCGGAACCGCCGATCTCGCCGATCAGCACCACCGCCTCGGTCTGGTCGTCGGCCTCGAACATCTCCAGCACGTCGACGAACGACGTGCCGTGGATCGGGTCGCCGCCGATGCCCACGCAGGTGGACTGGCCCAGTCCCTGCAGGGTGATCTGGTTGACGGCCACGTAGGTCAGGGTGCCGGAGCGGGACACCACGCCCACGCCCCCCTCGCGGTGGATGCGCCACGGCATGATGCCCACCTTGGCCTTGCCGGGCGAGATGACTCCCGGGCAGTTGGGTCCGATAAGCCGGGAGCCGGTCGTGCGGATGAAGCCCTTCACCCGAACCATGTCCAGCACGGGAATGCCCTCGGTGATGCACACGATCAGCCGGATGCGGGCCAGGGCCGCCTCGACGACGGCATCGGCGGCCGCCGACGCCGGCACGAAGATGACCGACACGTCGGCGCCGGTTTCGGCCACCGCCTCCTGCACGGTGTTGAAAACGTGGCGCTCCAGGTGGATCTGGCCTCCCTTGCCCGGGGTGACGCCGCCGACCACGTTCGTGCCGTACTCGATCATCTGGGTGGCGTGGAAGGTTCCCTCGCGCCCCGTGAACCCCTGCACCAGCACCCGCGATTCCTTGCCGATCAGCACCGACATCAGGCACCTCCCGCGCGCGCCAGTTCGACGGCCCGCAGCACGGCGTCGGGCAGCAGGTTCTCGGCTACGAAGTTGTACCCCGACTCGCGCAGGATGCGCTGCCCCTCCTCCTCGTTGGTGCCGACCAGGCGAACCACCACGGGGATCTTGAGGTCCATGCCCTTGACGGCATAGACGATGCCGTTGGCCACCAGGTCCGTGCGCACGATGCCGCCGAAGATGTTGACGAACACCACCTTCACACCGGGATCGGCCAGCAGGATCTTGAACGCCTCCTTGACGCGCTCCACCGAGGTCGCTCCCCCGACGTCGAGGAAGTTGGCCGGGGAGCCCCCGTAGTACTGGATGATGTCCATGGTGGCCATCGCCAGACCGGCACCGTTGACCATGCAGCCGATGTTGCCGTCCAGCTTGATGTAATTCAGCTCGAACTTGGAGGCGGCGGCCTCCAGCGGCTCCTCCTCCAGGATGTCGCGCATCGCGACCACCTCGGGGTGGCGCCACAGGCCGTTGTCGTCGAAGACCACCTTCGCGTCCAGCGCCAGGATCTCGTCGCTGGCGGTCACCACCAGGGGATTGATCTCCACCAGGGAGGCGTCGCGCTCGATGAACAGGCGGTAGAGGGCGGCCAGCATGATGGCGAAATTCTGCCGCTGGGTCTTGTTCAGCTCCAGCTTGAAGGCCAGCTCGCGCACGTGGCAGTCCATCAGCCCGGTCACCGGATGGACGTGCTCGCGGAATATGGCCTCGGGGTGGGCGGCGGCCACCTCCTCGATCTCCATTCCGCCGTGGGTCGAAGCCATGATGACCGGCACTTCCCGGTCGCGATCGATGACCATGGCCAGGTACAGCTCGCGGGCGATGCGCAGGCCCTGTTCGACCAGCACCTTGCGCACGATCTTGCCCTCGGCGCCGGTCTGCGGGGACACCAGCCGCATGCCCAGGATGCGCCCGGCGGCCTCCGCCGCCTCGTCGCCGTTGCGCACCAGCTTGACCCCTCCGGCCTTGCCGCGGCCGCCGGCGTGCACCTGGGCCTTGATGACGCACGGGAAGCCGAGGCGTTCGGCGATGGCCAGCGCCTTATCCCGGCTGTCGGCCATCTCGCCCTCGGGAACCGGCACCCCGCAGGCGCGGAAAAGCTCCTTGGCCTGGTATTCATGTATCTTCATGAACGAGCCTCCATCGAGCCGGCCACGCCGCGACGCGGCGCCGGGGAGCGAACGCCGGCCCCGGCGGATGCGGCGTGACGCATGAATCCACCTTACTATGGGGCGGCGGCGCCTGTCAAGCGCGGAGCCGGCCGGAGCGCGCCTACTTCTGCTCGTACTTCCCGCGCCCTTCCACGTAGATGTCGCCGCCGTACATGTCGTTGATCACCTGGGCCGGAAAGTCTTCCACCTCCAGGCGGCGGATGGCCTCCGGCCCGAGTTCCGGATAGGCCACGACCTCGGCCTGGCGGATGCTCTTCGACACCAGGGCGGCGGCCCCGCCGGTGACGGCCAGGTAGACGGCCTTGTATTTCTTGAGCGCGGCCAGCACCTCCGCGGAGCGGGACCCCTTGCCCACGGTGGCCTTGAGGCCGAGTTCATGCAACTTCGGGGTGAAGACGTCCATGCGGTAGCTGGTGGTCGGTCCGGCCGAGCCGATGGGCTTGCCGGGGCGGGCCGGGGTGGGGCCGACATAGAACATGATCTGGCCGCGGATGTCCACCGGGAGCGGCTCTCCCTTGTCGATCAGGTCCATCAGCTTCTTGTGGGCGGCGTCGCGGCCGGTCAGGATGGTGCCGGAAATCAGCACGTTGTCGCCGGCCTTCAGCCCGGCGACCGCCTCGTCGGTGAGCGGGGTGGTGATCCTCTTCACGTCGGACATGGATCCTCCTAGAGCTCCCTGAGATAGATTTTTCGGTTCTGGTACTCGTCCGTCACCCGGATGAAAAGCACCTTGGCGCCCGTGGGGTTGGCCGGCAGGGGGAATGAAAACGTCTCGTTGCGCGAGTCGAGCAGCAGGTCCACGGGAGCCAGGGAGAACCAGGCGTCCCCTTCCCACGAATACTCGACCTTGTGGATGACCAGGAACTCGTCGCTGACCGAGAACCCGACCTTGCCGCCGGCGATGGAGAAATCCCGGAGCGTCGGCGGCGTGTTGTCGATGGCGAAGGGAGCCGAGACCCGGGCGGTCGTGCGCACCGTCCCCGGGGCGTTGTCGGGGGCGTCGCTGACCGCCACCCGGATCTCGTACATGCCGTTTTCATACATCCAGAGCCGCAGGTCGGTGTCGCGCGACCGCAGGTTCTTCTCGATCGGCACCCAGTGGGTGGCGCCGGCTCTCTTCAGGAACCAGTCGTGGTGCAGGGCGTCATCGTTGGCGTCGCTGGAGAGGCAGCGCAGGTGGAGATGGCCGGGGGAAACCTCCTGGACCGACGCGGGGTCCTCGCTGGTGTTTTCGCCCGGCTTGAACACCTGGACGGTCTTGACCTCCGGGGCCTGGTTCGGCTCCAGGTAGTAGGCGCGGAACTCGTTCAGGGCCGGGGAGTGCGCCGGGCTGGCGGAGACCAGCATGGCCTTCACCTGCAGGAAGCGGTAGCCGGCCAGGGCGATGTTGGCGTTCTCCGGATCACTGAACGGGGCCGACCAGCCGCTCCACGTCTGGTCGGGGTTCTCGGAATTGCCGGCGCGAACCGCCAGGGTGACGGAAGTCTGCGGGGGGGCCTCGGCGCGCCAGGTGAGCTTTCCGAAGCGCGAGGGGTAGCGGGTGTCCAGGACGTCGGAAAAATAGGCGCCGGACGCGTTCACGCCGCTGTCGAAACGGTAGATGGCGGCGGTGTTGTTGCACAGGGCCAGCGGCCCCCCCGGGGCGGCGACCAGCTTGAACACCTGGGCCGAATCGCTCTCCCAGAGCAGGTCGCTGCTGCCGTCGGAGCGGACGCGGTAGAGGTGGCCGGCGTTGCCGGTGCCCACCAGCAGCGCCCGGGAGGCGGCGTCCCAGATCTGGGTGTAGGCGTACTCCTGGTCCGATGACCAGATTCGCTCCACCGTTCCGTCCGCCCCCAGCCGGTACACGATGCTCTTTTCCGCCGGCGCCGGCTTCTCCTCCCGGAGGCCCCGGTCGGCGATGAGCTCCACGTCTGCCATCTTGCCGCCCTTCAGCGGCGAGGCGCTGCGCACGACGGCGAAGAAGACGTGGCCGTTGCCGTCGCTGGAAATGCCGCGCACCTCTTCGAGCGGCGCGTCGTAGACCACCCGCGATTTGCGGTTGCGGATCTCGTACAGGATGCCGCGCTCGCCGGAACCGGCGTATACCGTGCCGTCGGGAGTCGCGAGGAGGGAGACGATGTGGGCGTCCTCGGCCTGCAGGAGACGTTCCGCCTGGCCGTCGCGGGAGACGCTGTAGACCGCGCCGCTGTCGCCGGCGGCCAGCAGGATGCGCCCGTCCGGAGCCGCGCACAGGTCCCAGATGAACCGTTCCTCGGGATCGAAGACCTCCTGGGCCTTGCCGTCCCGTCCCACGCGGAAGAGCTTGCCGTTGGGCGAGGTGGCGATGAACAGCTCGCCGTCCGGCATCGGCAGCAGCGCGTACACGTCCAGCTGTTCGCCCTTGAAGACGACCTCGCTCTTGCCGGCGGCGTCGATCCGGTAGACGGTGCCGTTGTGGCCCGTTCCGACATACAGGCCGCCCGCCGCGGCGGGGGCCGCCGACAGGTAGAACTCCTCGGCCGGACCGGCGACCGGCTTCACCCGCGGCCCCAGGAACAGGCGGCCGCTGTTGTCGATGGCGACGCCCTGCAGGCTGCCCTTCTGGAATTCGGCGAAGGTCGACTTGGCGAATTGCTTCACCTTGACGGCCGCCAGCGGCTGGGCGACGGCGGCGCACAGCAACACGATCCACGCGCGTCTATTCATTTTTCCTCTCTTTGATCGTCAGCCGGATCAGTTTCTTGCCGCTGACCGCCCCCGGCACCTCGTACTGGAACTCCTCGACCGTGGATACCGCCATGCCGCCCTGGTCGGGGCCCAGCGCCTGGAAGAAGAACAGGTTGCTCAGGGAGGAGGGCAGGTTGGCGTACTCGTAACCGCGGATGAACATCCCCTCGCGGGGCACGAACATCTTGAAGTATACGCGGCTGTTCTTGCGCAGGTTGTTGATGGCCCGGATCAGCCCGCTGAGAGAGGCCGGGAAGTAGTTCGCCTTGACGACCTTGGCGTCGAATTCGGCCGTTTCAGAGGCGTCGGCCACCATCAGGAAGAAGGTCGAGCCGGGGCGCAGGTTGGGCGCCCGCAGGGTCAGCGGCTCCCGGGTGGTCTGCCCCTTCTCGTCGCGCAGGACCAGGGTGAGCGGCATGGGCTCCCCGGGCAGGAAGGCGCTCTTGGCGAGAAGGACGTTGTCCAGGGCGACCGAGCGCACGCCGCCGCTCTCGCCCATTTCGAAGTCGATCTTCTGGATGCGCGCCGGCTTCTCGCGGTTGTTCATCAGGTAGTACACGACCGCCATCAGCAGCTGCGAGAAGTCGTCGGCGGCGGTGGCGCCGCTGTAGAGGTCCTCGATCACGACGTTCTCCTGGCCCTCGACGAATACCCGGGCCGTGGCCTGCACGGTGTGCAGGCCGGCCTCCTGGTACTCCGACTGGAAGACGTTCAGCAGCGCGGTGTAGGCCAGGGCCGGCGTCAGCAGCGGATGGCTGACCATTTCCAGCTGGAAGCTGCGGTTGCGGTTCTTGAGGAAGAGGCGCACCGGGATCATCTGCGGCGCCCGCCCGAGCTCGCCCTGCACCGCGGAGAAGCGGTCCTGCTGGACGGCGCCGATGGGGTTTCGGGTGGCGGTCAGCTTGAAGGAGGTGTCGAGGGCCGGAACCACCGAGATGACCTCGGCCCGGTGCAGCGGAAAGTCGACGCTGCCCAGGTTGAAGAAGGGGTGGCCGAAGATGTAGATGTTGCGCCCGTCGACCCAGGTGACCGTGCCCGACGCGGAGTACTCGAAGTCTCCGCGGATCAGGGGGATGGCGACGGCGTCGCCCGGGCGGATGTCGCGCGCCGGGGGGCGGTTGTCCAGGCGCCCGAGCTGCGGCGAGATCTTCAGGTCCTGGGCCGCCCCGAACAGCGGCTGCAGCAGGGTCAGCGCCGGCTCGGCGAAGCCGCGCGCACCGGCCTGCGGGCGCAGCGGGGCCAGGTAGGGCGCGGGGCTGTACTGCCCGCGGGCGGCCAGTTCGCGGCCCAAGCGCTCGCGCAGGTCCTTCGCGCCTTCCCGGGTCAGATCGACCTTGATGGTCGAGATGTCCACGGAGTAGGCGGGCTTGTTGTAGTCCGCCGTGCGCAGGATGTCCTCGATCGGCGTGATGCCGGCGATCGGCTTTTTCGAGAAGGCGAAGCCGTAGGCGACCGCGCCGACGATGCGCCCGTCGATATAGGCCGGGGAGCCGCTCATGCCCGCGATCACGCCGCCGCCGCGGAGGTCGGGGGCGTCCAGCTCGACGATGATCAGGCTCTTGCCGGGGACGAAGTTCTCGATCACGCCGAGGACGGAGAAGGTGAAGGGCTCGGTGCTGTCGCCGCGGAGGATGGTGCGGCCCTCCCCCTTCATGCCGGCGCGGACGTCGGCGAGCTTCATGATGTCGGCCGGCGCCAGGAACAGGCGCAGCAGGACCAGGGCGGCCGCGGCCAGGAAGATTTTTTTCATTCGCACTCCAGGTGGCGCTTGACGACGTCCATGATGGCGTCCAGATGGAACGGCTTGGCCAGGAAACCGGCGGCGCCGATCTCCTGCAGCTGCTCCGGGCTGATCTCGGAGGAGCCGCTCAGCACGATGATCGGCACGGACGGTTGCAGCTGCCGGATCCGGCGCACCACCTCCGCCACCGGTTCGCGGCCGAGGTGCCAGTCGAGCAGCACCAGGGCGAACGGCTCGCCGGCCAGGAGCCGGCAGGCGTCGTCCGCGTTGGCGGCGCCGCAGGAGGGAATCCCGGCGACGGCCAAAAAGTCGTGCAACAGGTCGCGGATGAAGACTTCGTCGTCGACGTACAATACTCTATTTCGCTTCATCGCTCCATTTCCGGCCGGGGTCGCTGGCATATCCCATGATACCGGATGTGGTCCGAAAAAGCAACCCGGGCGGAGGCGCTACTGCTTCAGCACGGTCTCGGTGCGGCCGTTCTGGCCGCGCACCAGGACCTCGCGGGTGGCCAGGTTGAGCTGCAGTTCGGGGCCCTGGCTGGTGCCGCCGCCGAGGCGCGAGATTCGCGCGGCGCGGCGGAAGATGACCATGCGCTCGCGGTAGCGCCACAGCAGTTCCTGGCTCTGGCCGTTCAGCCGGTCCTGGACGAAGCTCACCTGGCCGTCGCCGCGGATGGAGTCCAGGCGGCGGTCGGGGCCGAAAAGCAGATCCAGCCGCTCGGCCCGCAACCCGTTCTCTCCCTGCTGCAGCGAGGCGGCGCCCTGCACGGTCAGCCGGTTCTCTTCCTGCGGCAGCAGGATGGTCTCCCCGGCGAGGCGGACCTCGTCCTGCTGGTCGCGGAAGCGCAGGCTGGCCCCGCCGGAGGCGGACGTGCGACGGGCCCGGTCGTCCAGGTCGAGGCGGGCGCAGGTCAGCTCGGTGGTTTCCTGGAGCACGGTCACCCGGCCGGAGAAGGAGACCGGCTCGCCCTCCCCGCCCGCCTGCAGGCGGTCGGCGGTCAGGAACATCGGCTCGCGGTCCAGCACCGCGCTGCGTGCGGCGGGCATCACGGTGGCGCGGGTGCGGCGCTCGGCGCGCAGGGCCTGGGTGGCGATGTCCAGCAGAAACTCGGAGGAGACGAACTGGTTCTCGCCGCGCTGGATGAGCGAGGGCTCCCCCTGCAGGCGGATCTGCTGCTGCAGCGCGTCGAACTCGAGCCGCGGTGCCTCGCCGCGGGTCTGCCCGCAGAGCAGCCGGCTGCTCTCGAGGCGCAGGCCCTGCAGGTCGCCGTCCACGCCGAAGTCGGCATCCAGGCCGCGGCCGAAGAGGGAATAGCGGCGCTTCTCGCTGATGTCGACCCGGGAGTCTCCGTCGGCCGTCATGCGCTGCAGGCGTGCCGCCGTCCCGCCGAATCCCATGGCGACCCGGTCGGACGTGACGACCACCTGGCGGCGCGGCTCGACGACGCGGATGATGCCAGGACCGAAGACCGTGGTTCGGGTCAGGCACCCCCCCTCGGTGAAGCACTCGATGATGCTGCCGCTCAGGTCCACCTGGCGCTCGCCGGCGGCCATGCGCTCGCGGCGGTCCATGGTCGCCCCCTGGTGCACCGTGTAGCCGCTGAGGGTTTCGAAGTCGGCGCTGAACTGGATCACGATCTGCCCGCCCTCGAGCAGGGTGTCGCCGCTCTGCAGCTGGGCGTGGCCGACCAGCTGCATGAACGCCTTGTCCTTCATGATGAAGAACTCGTCGCAGCGAAAGGCGTAGCGGCGTCCCTGCCGGCGCAGTTCGCCCCGGGCGTCGAGCAGCTTGTAGATGTTCATGTCGGTGTAGAACTCGAGGCCGCGGCGGGCGACGCCCTCCAGATCCCGGCCCCGGAAGGACACGTTCCCGTCGCGGTTGAAGATGTGCTTCCTGCCGGCCATCAGGAAGCGGTCGGCGCTCAGCTCCACGTCGTCGGCGATGATGCGCGCGCTGCCCTCCAGCAGGAAGTAGTTGAAATCGTCGCCCAGCGCGCCGCCGTCGGCCCGGAAACGCACGTCGCTGTTCATGCGGCCGTGGCGGGCGACGGAGCCGCTGACCTGGATCAGGCGCAGCTTGTCGTCCTTGCCCCAGCGCGATTCGCGGCATCGCAGGCGAACCGCCTGACGCCCCTTCTCGTCGAAGGCGAAGTACTGGGTGTCCACCCCGGCGACGGCCAGATTGACGGGGTCCCGCTTCGCCGGCCGGCGCAGAATGGAGACCAGCACGAACGCGACGAGGGCCAGCGCCGCCAGCCCCAGCAGCGGGCGCAGCAGCCGTTGCAGGCGCACGGAGTGCAGCATGGGCTTCAGGCGGGGTAGGACGCGAACAGCCGCCCCCAGGGGGAGTCGTTCTGCCAGCGGCGCACCACCGGGACGCCCCGCAGGCGGTACCAGATGCGGTCGTGGTAGGTCTCCGAGGCGAAGATGAACACCTTGACCAGCGGCGTGTGGAAGAAGACCTTCTGCAGGTGGCGCAGCGGCGTGTCGTGCCAGAGCAGCCGGCCCACCCCGGTGGCCAGGTTGACGCCGACCGGGAAGTTCCAGTTCTCGGCGGCCGCGTCCGTGTCGCCGACGATCTCGATCTCGGCCGGGTCGCCCACCCCGAGGCGGCGCTGGTGGGCCAGGGCGATGCAGGGCAGCTTGCGCCAGTCGAAACCCATCAGCCGGGCGGCGACCGAGTCGATGGCCACCTGGTCGGCCGAGGCCAGGATCACGTTCTTGTCGTGCGGCACCACCGTGCGCGGGCCCGGTCCGGAGCCGGCGGTGGTCCCGTCCATGGTGGCGAACATGCCGGGGTGGATCTCGCGGCCGATGGCCAGCAGGTCGACCAGGGTCTCGTGGATCCAGGTGTGGGTGTAGTGGCGGTGGTAGTTGAGCAGCCCGCCGAAGGCGTTCTTCATGGCCCCGGTGTAGGAGGTGTAGGAGTGGGTCTTGACCGTGGGCAGGTGGACGATGTTCCTGCCCATGAAGTAATCCGGGATGCGGATCCCTTCCGGGAAGATCTTGTGGAGCGCCAAGGTCTCGAAGCGCGGCTTGAACTCCACCCACTTCATGTCTTCCTCCCGGAAGTTGTAGAGGACCGGCACGCCGAATTTCCGGTAGACCGGCCTGAACTTCAGGTCTTCCTCCCCCTTCTCGGCGATGGTCACCACGGTGTGGTTGTGCACCGCCACCAGGTCGCCCAGCCCGGCCTGGCGCAGGGCGGCGATGGTCCCCTCCAGCTGCCAGGGGGTGGTGTTCACCCCCGGGTAGACGTTGTGCCAGGTGATGTTGTCCTTCAGGATGGTCGGCGCCTTCGGGTCCAGGGCCTCCTTCATCCCGGCCAGCTCGCACAGCCGGAGGTAGTCCTGCACCACGGTTTCCGGACGGGTCCTCAATATCGCCACCTTCGCCTTGGCCATTTCCGCTCCTTTGGGGAAGACCGATTATATCACGAACCCCGGGATTTGTTCTCGCCTCCGGCGACGCCCGGACCGGGAGGCCCCGCCCCGCCGTTTGACAGGGGGGGAAAAATCCAGTAAAATGGGCATTCCGCATGCTCATCCAGTCGGGAGTTTTTCTACTTTTCTTCTGCCTCGTCTTCTGCCTCACCTGGCTCACGCCCCGCCCCCGGCGCTGGCTGCCGCTGCTGGCCGCCAGCCTCATCTTCGTCGCCTGGCGCCACCCCGCCCAGTTGCTCTACCTGCTGCTGCCGACCCTGGCCGCCTACCTGGTCGGGCGGCGCCTGGGAAGCCGGCCCCCGGAGGCCGATCCCGCCCGCAGGCGCTGGCTGCTGCTGGGAGTGGCGCTGGTGCTGGCCGCCCTGGCGGCGGCCAAGTACCTCAATTTCCTCATCGACTCCGCCGCCGGAATCGCCGCCCTGTTCGGGGCCCGGTTGGGCTGGAAGCCGCTGGCTTTGCTCTTCCCGGTCGGGGTCTCGTTCTACTCCTTCCGCCTGCTCGCCTACCTGGTGGACGTCTACCACGGGCGGATCGCCGCCGAGCGCCATCCCGGCTACTTCGGCCTGTTCGCCTCGTTCTTCCCGCAGATCTCGGCCGGGCCGATCGAGCGCCCGGGCCGCTTCCTGCCCCTGCTGCGGGCGCCGGACCGGTTCGACCTGGAGCGCCTGGCCGCCGGGCTGGCCCAGATCGCCTGGGGCTTTTTCAAGAAGCTGGTGGTGGCCGACCGCCTGGGCATCTTCGTCGACCAGGTGTTCGCCGCCCCCCACGGCCAGGGCCTCAACCTGATTTTCGCCGCCTGGTTCTACGCCTTCCAGATTTACTGCGACTTCTCCGGCTACACCGACATCGCCATCGGCCTGGCCCGGCTGCTGGGCTACGAGTCGGTGAAGAACTTCGACACCCCGTACGCCAGCCAGTCGATCGCCGAGTTCTGGACCCGCTGGCACATCTCCCTCTCCAACTGGCTGCGCGACTACCTCTTCCTGCCCGTCTCCTACGCCGTCATGCGCCGCTGGCCCCGGCGGGAACGGGTGGGCGGCGTGCGCGTCGAGACCTGGAGCTACGTGACCGCCGCCGGGCTGACCATGTTCCTGTGCGGCCTGTGGCACGGCCCCGCCTGGACCTTCGTGGTCTGGGGGCTGCTGCACGGGCTGTTCATGGTCGTCGGCCAGCTGGGGCGCAGGCGCCGCCGCCGCTGGGCGAAGCGCGCCGGTCTGCTGGCGCGGCCCCTCCTCTACCGCTGGCTGCGCGTCGCCCTGACCTTCAACCTGGTCTCCTTCGCCTGGATCTTCTTCCGCGCCCCCACCCTGGCCAAGGCCGTCGACTACATCAACTACATGCAGCTCAAGCCGGGCACGGGCGGCGCCGGCCACCTGCTGGTCAGCGTCGTGCTGGTGCTTCTCTTCGTGGCCGCCGAACGGCTCTACAACCGGCGTGCCTGGCCCGCGGCCCGCAGGCGCCTGCCGCTGGCGCTAGGCGCCGTGCTGCTGGCCCTCATCGTGGCCCTCGTCGTGCTCCTGGCCGTGGACACCGGAAATGAGTTCATCTACATCCGCTTCTAGCCGCGCCATCGGCCGCGGCCTGCTGGCGCTGGTCGCCTTCCTGCTGGCCCTCTTCCTCTTCGACCGCGGGCTGTCCCTGGCCCTGCGCGAATTCGAGCTTCGCTACTACGGCCACAGCGACTTCGAGCGCCGCCTGGCCTCCTACCTGAAGGACCGCCGGTTCAACGCCCTGGTCTTCGGCACCTCGCGCGCCTACGAGGGGATCTCCGTGCCCCGCCTCGACGCCTGCCTGGGGCAGCGCTTCTTCAAGGAGACCTTCCAGGGCAAGGGGCCGAAATACAACCTCCATTTCTACCGCCTGTTCAAGAAGCACGCCGGCGTCCCCCGGGTGGTGGTCTACGGCGTCGACTACTTCATCTACTCGGTCGAATCCGACCCGCGCTGGATGTCCCGCTTCAACCGGGACGGCCGGGACGAGAGATTCCGCCCGCTGGCCGCGCCCCTCCTGCTGCTGGCGCAGAAACGGCGCAACGACCTCTTCCTGAACAACCTGGTCAACGACCTGGCCGACCAGGCGAGCCGCGAGCCGCCGCCGGGCGACGCCATGTTCGACGAGATCAACGGCTACACCGGGGCCCAGACGCCGGCGGACAACCCGCGGCTGGTCACCCGCAAGCCGCGCCGCTTCCTGCGGCAGTACATGCCGCGGCCGCCGGGAACCGAAGGCGAGTACTTCGACCGCTTGCTGGCCGAGTTGGAGGCGGACGGCGTGCGGGTGGCCCTGGTGTCGCTCCCCGACTACGTCGGCACCTACCTGACCAACCTGGAAGTGCGCCACTTCCACAACCAGCTGAAGGCGATTCGCCGCCGCCATCGCAACGTGGTCACCCTGCTCTACAACAATCCCTCCCGCTTCGACATGAAAGACGAAGCCCTGTTTCTCGACGGCGGCTGGGGCAAGACCAATTCGCACCTGTCGGCCCGCGGCGCGGCCGCCCTGGCCGGCAAGCTGTGCCAGGACCTGGCGCCGCTGTTCACCCCCTGATCGCCCCCGGCATCAGGGGCCGACGTGCACCATCTCCTGCTCTTCGCCCCACTCCTCCATGCGCTCGACGACCTGCTTCTCGCTCTCCAGCAGGCGGTAATGGCCCTGTTCCATGGAAGCGAAGTGCAGCAGCAGGTTGCGCCGCCCCGGGTGGTTGCGGAATTTCAGCGCCAGCTCCTGGTAGAACAGGTACGCCGCGCGCTCGGCCTTCATGGCGCTGTGGAGCACCTCGCTGAGCGGCACCCGCTCGTCGCGGACCTCGATCTCCGGGAGCGGCACGGGGGAGCGTGCCGGCACCTTGAGCTCCCGGCGCGGGTAGAGCTGGGCGTACATGCGGCGCAGCCCGTCGCGATGGCGGCGCTCCTCTCCCGCCAGGAATTTCAGGCGGTCGCGCAAAAAGGCGTTTTTCACCCGCTTGCCCAGGCGCGAGTACACCCGCTCGGCGTCGATCTCGCTGCGCAGGGCGGCCAGGAGCAGCTCGTCGATCCCGTAGCCGTCCAGGTTGAGGTTTTTCACGGTTCCCTCCCTAGTAGTTTTCCACGAACAGCTCGAAGTGCTCCCGGCCGTGCTCGCACACCGGGCACCGGTCGGGCGCTTCGCCGGCCTCGACCACGTGGCCGCACTTCAGGCACTTCCAGGCGACCTTCGCGTCGCGCCGGAACACCCGGTTCCCGAGAACGTTCTGATGCAGCTTGCGGTAGCGAGTCTCGTGGCGCTTTTCGACTGCCGCCACGCGGCGGAAGGTCAGGGCCACCTCGGGGAATCCCTCCTCCTCGGCCACCCGGGCGAACTCCGGGTAGAGCTTCGTCCACTCCTCGTTCTCCCCGTTGGCGGCGTACTCCAGGTTCTTGGCGGTGCCGGCCAGGGCGACGGGATAATCGGCTTGGATGGCCAGCATCTCCCCGTCCAGCTGGCCCGCCAGGTGCTTGTAGAAAAGCTTGGCGTGCTCCAGCTCGTTTTCGGCCGTTTCCAGGAAAAGGGCCTCGATCTGCCGGAACCCCTCCTTGCGCGCCGTCTTGGCGTAGAAGGTATAGCGGCTGCGCGCCTGCGATTCGCCGGCGAACGACTTCAACAGGTTCTCCGCGGTCTTGCTGTTTTTCAGGCTCTTCATCCTTCACCTCGATAGTGGGTTTTCACCCCGATGATACCGCGCCGCTCCGGCGGAGTCAAAACGCCCCCCGGCCGCTCAATGGTCGTCCCCGGCGGCCGGCCGCACCCGGCCCCGAAACGCCCGGTAGACGAACACCGCGTAGCCGATCGCCAGCGGCATGCCCACCCCGGCGATGAGGAGCATGATCTTCAGCGTCAGCGCCCCCGAGGAGGCGTTGTGCAGGGTGAGCGCACGCGACGGATCGTTGCTGGCCCTCACCAGGTCCGGGTAGAGAACCGTCCCCGCCAGCAGCCACAGGGCCGCCAGCAGCAGGCTGGAGGAGACGAAGGCCCGGCGGTCGTCCCCGCGTCGGGAGAAGAGGCGCACCCCGGCCCAGGCGGCCAGGACCGCCGCCGCTGCCAGCCAGGCGGCGGGGCGCTCCAGGGCGGAGGGCGTCCAGATCGCGGCGGCCGCCGCCGAAAGCGTGAACAGCGCCAGGAAGGACCAGGCCAAGGCGAGGCGAAGCCGGCGCGCCCGCTCCTCCACCCCTTCGCTGCCCTTGAGCGACATCCAGGTCGCGCCCTGCAGCAGGATGGCCGCCAGGCCGGCCAGGCCGACGGCCAGGGGGAAGGGGCGCAGCAGGGTCCAGAAGGTTCCGATGAAATCGCCGCGGCCGTCGAGCGGCACGCCGACGATGACGTTGCCCAGCGCCACCCCCAAGAGCAAGCCCGCCAGCCAGGAGGAGGCACAGAATACGGCAGCCCAAAGCCGGCGCCCGCGCTCGTGGTAGTGGTGGAACTCGATGGCCGCGGCGCGCAGGACCAGGGCCAGCAGCAGGGCCATCAGGGCCAGGTAGAACCCGGAGAACACGGTGGCGTAGGCCAGCGGGAAGGCGGCGAACAGGGCGCCGCCGCCGGCCAGCAGCCACACCTCGTTGCCATCCCAGAACGGGCCGATGGCGTTGAACACCAGCCGCCGCCGCGGGTAGTCGGGAGCCAGCCAGGGCAGCAGCGCCCCGACGCCGAGGTCGAAGCCGTCGAGGATGGAATAGCCGGCCAGCAGGACGCCGATCAGCAGGTACCAGGCATGCTGCAGCAGGTTCAGGGAGTCCATGGTCCCCTCCTCAGTAGCCCTGCGGCAGGTTGGCCACCGGGCCGCGGCGGATGATGCGGCGCAAGGCCAGCCCGAGCATGACCGCCAGCAGCAGGTAGAGCAGCGCGAACATCGCGAGGGACGCCGCCACCTGCCCCGCCGGCACCGCCGCCGACGAGGCCTGCGCGGTGCGCAGCACGCCGTAGACGGCCCACGGCTGGCGGCCCACCTCGGCGGCGAACCAGCCGGTCTCGCAGGCCACGTAGCCGAGCGGCGCGGCCAGCACCAGCAGCCACAGGAAGGGCCGGCTGGAGAAGAGCCGGCGCCGCCACAGCAGCAGCAGGCCGAGCAGGCCGATGCCGATCAGCAGCAGGCCCACCGTCACCATGGCGTGGTAGGTCAGGAACGATACGGCCACCGGCGGCCGGTCGGCCGCGGGGAACCGGTCCAGCCCGGTCACCACCGCGTCGGCGTCGAAATGGATCATCAGGCTGAGCAGGCCGTCGACGCCGACGAACAGGCGGTTGCTCTGCGTGGCCGGGTCGGGAATGCCGAAAAGGGCCAGGGGCGCCCGGGCGCGGGTCTGCCACAACCCTTCGAAGGCGGCCATCTTGGCCGGCTGCGTCCTGGCCACCTGCACCGAGTGGCCGTGGCCGGAGCCCAGTTGCAGGAACGCGCCGACCGCGAAAACCAGCAGCGACAGCTTCAGCAGCGGCCGCGCCTCGTCGGCGAAGCGCCCTTTCAGCAGGTACCAGGCGGCGATGGCGGAGACCAGCAGGGCCCCGGTGATCCAGCCGGCCAGCACCGTGTGCAGGAAGCGGACCAGGGTGGAGGGGTTGAACACCGCCTGCCAGAAGTCGGTCAGCACCGCCCGGCCGGCCTCCATGCGGAACCCGGCCGGTGTCTGCATCCAGGAGTTGGCGGCGATGATCCACAGCCCCGACAGGTGGGAGCCGACGAAGACCAGCAGGGCCGACCACCAGTAGGCGCGGGGCGATACGCGCTCCCGGCCGAACACCAGCACCCCCAGGAAGATGGATTCCAGGAAGAAGGCGAACACCGCCTCGGCGGCCAGCGGCGCCCCGAAGATGTCGCCCACCAGCCGGGCGTACTCCGCCCAGTTGTTTCCGAAGGAGAATTCCATGACGATGCCGGTGGCCGTGCCCAGGACGAAGACCAGTCCCAGGATGCGCACCAGGAAGGCGGACAAGCGGCGGTAGACGTCGCCGCCGGGCCGCCGCCCCAGGGTCTCGCAGACCAGGATCAGGAGCGTCAGGGCGAAAGTGGTCGGCGGGAAGAGAAAGTGGAACCCGATGGTGAAGGCGAACTGGACCCGGGCCAGCCAGAGTGCGTCCATGGGGCCTCCTCGACAAGCCATGGTTGTAGCCGAAGATCCTGCGAAAGTCAACCGCGGCCGATCAACTCCTCGAGCCGGGCCGCGTCCGCGCCGGAGCGGACGATGTGCGGCGGCGTCGCCGTCAGGTCGACGATGGTCGAGCCCGGCGAGAGAGGCAGCGGGCCGGCGTCGAGCACCAAGTCCAGCCCGGGAAATTCGGCGGCGATGCGGTGCGGGTCCTGCATCGGCGGGCGGCCGCTGCGGTTGGCCGAGGTGCTGAGCCAGGGAACGCCGCTGGCGACGATCAGCCTGCGCAACGGGCCGAGATCCGGCATCCGCAACCCGACTCGCCCGGTGCCGCCGGTCAGTTCCGCCGCCAGCCCGCCGGCGGCCGGCAACAGGAAGGTGAACCGCCCGGGCAGCAGGGGCTCAAGGTCGGCGAAGGCGGGCGGATAGTCGGTCACCAGCGCGTCCATCATGGCCCGGGAACCGACGGCCGCCGAATAGGGAACTCCGCTCCGGCCCTTGAGGCGGTCGATGGCCCGGTGCACGGCGGGGAGGAGGAAGTTGCCGCCCAGCCCGTAGAGCGTGTCGGTGGGATAGGCCAGAATCCCCCCGGCGCGCACGCAGTCCAGGATGCGCGCCTGCCAGGCCGGGGTGAGCGCGTCGGGGAACGGGACGACGATCATGGGTAGAGGAGGTGGGACGCGGCCCGGCGGCGGAAGGAGACGATGTCGCGCCCGATGACCGGGGCCACATCGGCCCAGTTTCGGTCGGCCTCCAGCGCCAGGCGCAGTTCCGGGCCGCCGGCGATCATGTCGATGGGCAGGCGGAGGCGCTCGAACTCGTAGGGAGGCGGCTTCCAGGCGAATCGTCCGGGATGCAGCCGGCGGCAGAGGCGCAACGCCTCGTAGCAGGTGCGGTAGGGCCGGAAGCGGCGGCGGTCGGTCACCTGCAGCAGCAGGCCCCGGCAAACCCGGCCGGCGTGCTTGGAGAACTCCGGCTTGAAGAACAGCGGCACGAATCGCACCCCCGGCAGGCGCAGGCGGGAGAGCTCGCGGCCCAGCGCCAGGTGGTCCAGCCAGGGCGCGCCGAGCAGCTCGAAGGGCCGGCAGGTGCCCCGCCCTTCCGAGAGGTTGGTGCCTTCCAGCAGCACCGCCCCGGGATAGACCAGGGCGGACGCGAACGAGGGCATGTTGGGCGACGGGTAGGTCCAGTCGCCCTCGTGGAAGCCCCGCCGCCAGTTGGCGACCGGCACGATCTCCAGCTCCGTGGCGGCGCCGCTCCCGCAGAGGGCCAGGCGAAGGTACTCGCCGGCGGTCAGCCCGTGTCGCATCGGCGCCGCCAGCTGGCCGACGATGCTGAAGTGGTCCGGCCGGCAGGTCCAGCCCTCCAGGGTGACCCCGTTGAGCGGGTTGGGCCGGTCGAGCACCAGCAGCGGCACGCCCCGCCCCGAGAGCCATGGCAGCAGCATGGCCAGATGATTGACGAAGGTGTAGACGCGCGTGCCGACGTCCAACACGTCGGCCACCACGACGTCGATTCCGTCCAGCCAGGAGGGGCGCGGCAGCCGCCCCCCCCCGTAGAGGCTGCGCACCGGCAGGCCGGCTTCGCCCCAGCGGAAGGAGCGCGAAAGGACCATGTTGTCCTGCTTGTCGACCATGAAGCCGTGCTGCAGCGACCAGATGGCCCGCAGCCTCCTGCCGGCCAGCCGCTGCATCACCCGCCACACCGGCTCGCCGCGGGAGTCGGTGTTGGCGCTGCCCGTGACCAGGGCGATTCGCCGCGTGCCGAGCACGGGGCGCGGGTCACTCTGCAGGACGTCGATGCCGGACAGAACGGGGCGCATGGGGTTACCCTATATCCCGGTTCGGCAGACGTTGTCAACCGCAGCGTTGACAACCGGAGGTCGGACGGGGTATAATGCGGGCACCTCAAGCCTCTCCGGGAGCGTACTCACATGATCGAGATCGAAGGTGTTGACAGCAAGTTCCGTCTGGTCATCCTGGCCTCTCGGCGCGCCAAGCAGCTCATCGCCGGCGCCCGCAAGCGCGTCGACATGAAGGCCGAGAACCCGCTGACCGTGGCCATGGAGGAGTTCCGCCAGGGCCGGATCAACGCCGAGGCCATGCTCGAGGACCAGCAGCAGCTCGAAAACATCCTCTCCCAGATCCCCGACACCGTCCCCTCCCCCACCAGTGCCCTGGAGGAGCTCGCCGCCGAGCGCCTGGCAGCCATCGGCAAGGAACCCCTGGAAACCGAGGAGCCGGACGACGAGGGCGACGAGGAGGAAGAGGAGCCGGAAGAGGAGGAGGAAGACGAGTCCGAGGAAGCGGAGGACGACGAATAGCCTCGCCGGCATGGCCATCGCCATCCGCGCCCCCAACTGGATCGGCGACGCCATCATGGGCCTGCCGGCCCTGGCGGCGATCCGCGACGCCATCCCCGAAACGCCGCTGGCCGTCGTGGCCAGGAGTTACCTGAGCGACCTGTTTCGCCACGTCCCCGGCATCGACTCCGTGCTCCCCATTCCCAACCGCTCCGGGCTGGGCGATCTCGCCGCCGCCGCCCGGCTCCTGCGCCGGCAGCGTTTCGGCCGCGGCCTGCTGCTGACCAACTCCTTCCACTCCGCCCTGCTCTTCCGCCTCGGGGGGGTGGGCCGGCTGACCGGCTACGACCGCGATGGCCGCGGCTGGCTGCTGTCGGACCGGGTGCCGGGGAGAGACGACCACGCCCATCACCGTGACTATTACCTGCGCCTGGCGGAGGCCTTCACCGGCACCCCGGCGGCCCGGACCGAGCCGCGCCTGGTCGTCTCCGACGACGAGATCGTCTCCTCGCGCCGCCGCCTGGCCGACCTCGGCGTCGATCCCGACGCCCCGCTGATCGGCATCTCGCCGGCGGCCGCCTACGGGCCGGCGAAAGCCTGGCCGGCGGATCGCTTCCGGGAACTGGTCAACCGGCTGGTGGCCGACCTGCCCGGCTGCCGGGTGCTGCTCTTCGGCTCGGAGAAGGAGGGGCTGCAGCTCGAGGCCGTCGCTTCGAGGCTGGAGACCCACGCCCTTTCCCTGTCCGGGCGCATGAGCCTGCGCGAGGCGCTGGCGGCCATCCGCCAGTGCCGCCTCTTCGTGGCCAACGACTCCGGCCTGATGCACGCCGCCGCCGCCCTGCAGGTGCCCTTGGTGGCCATATTCGGCCCCACCCGCCCGGACCGCACCGCACCGCTGGCCCCCGCCGCCCGGATGAGGCTCCTGCACCACCCGCCGCCGTGCGCGCCCTGCCTGCACCGCGCCTGCCCGGCCGACCACGCCTGCATGGCCGCCGTCTCCGTCGCCGAGGTGCACCAGGCCTGCCGTGAGCTGCTCGGGCTGGCGGGTTGACATGCGCCGCGCCGTCTTTCTCGACCGCGACGGAACCCTGATCGAAGACCGCGGCTACCCCTGCCGCTACGACCGCGGGTCCCTCTTCCCCTTCACTCCCCCGGCCCTGCGGCTCCTGCGCGAATGCGGCTTCCTGCTGGTCGTGGTCACCAACCAGTCGTGCGTGGCGCGCGGCCTGTGCACGCCGGAACAGGTCGAAACCTTCCACCACGACCTGCGCCTCCACCTCGACGGGCTCGGCGCCGGCCTCGACGCGGTCTACGCCTGCTACGCCCACGAGCAGGGAACGGTGCCGCCCTGGAACGTCCCGGATCCCCGGCGCAAGCCCGCCCCCGGCATGATGGAACAGGCGGCCCGCGACCTGGAAATCGACCTGACCGCCTCCTTCCTGATCGGCGACAAGCGCTCCGACATCGGGGCGGGCCGCAACGCCGGCTGCCGCACCGTGCTGGTCCGCACCGGATACGGTCGCGCCTGCGAGGCCGATCCGGGACCCGGGCCGGCGCCCGACTTCGTCGCCGACGACCTGCTGGCCGCCGCCCGCTTCATCGCCGCGCAGAATCCGTAGGGGCGGGATTTCACGGCGGAATTCGGATCGGCATCCGCAAGGACTCCCCGCGGGAGAACGCCTCTCGGTTCCGGAACAGCCCTCGCCCGCCGGCAAGATCTGCGCGCGCCCGGTGTTATAATCCCCGGATACGGGTCTCCATGTTCAGCGACGACGAAATCATCGCCTCGGTTCTCGCCGGCCGCAAGCAGGATTTCTCCGCCCTGATCGAGCGCCACGGCCGCAAGGTGGTGCTTTTCGTCCAGCGCATGACCGGCGACCCCGACGAGGCCCAGGCGCTCGGCCAGGAGACCTTCGTCAAGGTATACGAGAACCTCCGCTGGTACCGGCCGGAGAACAACTTCCCGGCCTTCCTCTTCCGCATCGCCCGCAACCTGACCCTCAACTGGCTCAAGAAACAGCGCCGCGTCCACCTCTTCTCGCGCCTGTTCCGCGACGGCGAGGAGGGTGATCGGTTCGCCTCCGGCGACGCCCCCCCGGACCACGCGGAGGAGGCGGAGCGGCGGGACATGGTCGAGGCGGCGCTGCGGCGCCTGCCGCCCGACCAGCGACTGGCGCTGGTGCTCAAGGTGTACGTGGAGATGTCGTATGCACAGATCGCCGCCGTCACCGGCTGGTCGGAACCGAAGATCGAGACCCTGATCTCCCGGGGCCGATCGCGGCTGGTGCGCGACGTCCGGCTGCAAGAAACGGAATTCCGGGGTGTTTCCCCCAGCGAGGCCCACCATGACCTGCCGAACGATCGCTGAGCTGCTGAGCCCGTACCTGGATGGCGAGCTCGATCCCGCCCGCCGCCTCGCCGTGGACGGTCACCTTCGCGGCTGCCCCGCCTGCCGCGCCGCGCTGCAGGCCCAGCGCCGCCTCGACGCCGCCCTGCGCCAACTGCCCGCCCCCGACCCGGCTCCGAGCTTCGGGGCCGAGGTCATGGGCCGCCTGGCCGGGCCGCGACGCCGCTGGCAGCCGCTGCCGGCGGCCGCCTACCTGCTGCTGTTCGCCGCCGTCTTCTCGGCCGGTTTCTTCCTGAGCGACCGCGCTCCGGCCGTCGCCGGGTCGCCGGCCCCGGCGGAAATCAGCCTCGGAGACGCCCTGGCCGAGAGCCGCAGCATGGAGCTCCTCGCCGTCCACGACCAGACCCTGGCGGCGATCGAGGAGGCCGGCCGTGAAGAATAGGTGGCTGACCGCCCTGCTGGTTTCCTCGCTCGCCCTCAACCTGGCCCTGCTCGGCGCCGCCGCGTGGCGCCGGCTGCATGCCCCGCAGCGCCCCGCCTTCCGCCCGCCCAGCCTGCGCCTGGGCCTGCCGCTGGGCGAGGAGCAGCGCCGCCATGTGCAGCCCCTGCTGCGCCAGTTCAAGCTGCGCTCGATCATCGCCCGCGAGGACATCCTGGCCAAGCGCGTCCAGATCCTCGAGGCGCTCGGCGACCCCGGCGCCGACGCGGCCGCGGTGAAAGGGCTCACCGACGAGCTGAACAAGCTGGAAAACGACCTCAACCAGGATTTCATCGACACCCTGCTGGCCGTCTCCGAGAAGCTCGAGCCGCCTCAGCGACTGAACCTGCTCTACCGCCTCAGCCGCTCCTGGTACATGGCCGCCCCGGAGACGACCGGCCCAGGCCCCGCGAACCGCGATCGTGACCCGCGAGACAAAGGAGGACACCATGAACCATAAACGGATACTCATCGTCACCCTGGCGCTGCTCGTGTTCGCCGCCCCCGCCCTGTACGCGCGGCCGGGCAACGCCCGCGCCCCCCGGCTGCTGATGCAGCACCTGAAGTTCGGGCTGCAGCTGGCCGAGAACAACCTGTTCGAAGCGCGCATGATCCTGCGCCTCAAGGCCGAGATCGGCCTGAGCGCCGCGCAGGAGAAGCGCATCGAGGACATGATGCTGGCCCACGAGGAGCAGGGCATCCGCCGCGGCGCCGACATCAAGGTGCTGGAGGTGAAATTCGCCGCCCTGCTGCGGGAAGAGAAGATCAACCGCAAAGAGATGGAGAAGCTGGCCCGCCAACTCGGCCAGCTGCGCACCGACCTGCAGGTGGACCACCTCAACTACCTGCTGGATGTGCGTGACGTCCTCAGCCAGGAGCAGGTCGCCAAACTCGACCAGCTGAAGCGCAAGATGCGCAGCCGGATGATGGAGCGTTTCCCGAACCCCCGCCGCGCGCGGCCGTTCACCAACCGCCAGGCCGGAACGCCCCCGGTCGAAGAAGCCCCGCCGGCCGGGGAGATCTGACGAAGGTGAAGCGTCTTCACCCGAAAGGTGAAGGTGAAGCGTCTTCACCCGAAAGGTGAAGGTGAAGCGTCTTCACCCGAAAGG